>JBIKSH010000015.1:0-23282 GCA_044348705.1 Rhodoluna sp.
GCGCTACACCGAAGGCCGCGGCATTCCAGTGGTCGAAGTTATTCAGCCGGCAGTTCGCCGCGCCGTCGCCTCAACCCGCAATCGCAAAATCGGCGTTATTGGCACCAATGCCACCGTCACATCGCGTGCCTATGACGACGCCTTCGCAGCCGCAGTCGACCTGCAGATCACCAGTGAGGCCTGCCCAAAGTTTGTTGATTTTGTCGAGCGTGGAGTGACCTCTGGCCCAGCGCTGATGGCCGCAGCCGAAGAATACCTGGCTCCAATCAAAGCCGCCGGCGTGGACACCCTGGTGCTTGGCTGCACGCACTACCCGCTGCTTACCGGCGCGATTTCGTATGTCATGGGCGACACCGTCACCCTGGTTTCGAGCGCCGAAGAAACCGCCAAAGACGTCTATCGAACCCTTGTGGCCCACGAACTACTGCGCACCGCAGACCAGGCACCAACCCTGCGCTTTCAAGCCACCGGTGACGCCGGCTCGTTCGGCAAGCTGGCCAGAAGGTTCTTGGGGCCAGAGGTTGCCAGCGTCGAGCAGCTCGGGTAGAGCATCCGCCCAGATTTTCACAACGCCAAGAGAGGCAAAAATGACCAGAGTAGACGGCCGCCAGGTTGATGACCTTCGCGAAATCAAGATCGAGCGCGCTTGGAGCGACCACCCAGAGGGTTCGGTGCTGATTCACTTTGGCGCAACCCGCGTGCTCTGCACCGCGTCGTTCACACCGGGAGTTCCGCGCTGGAAGGTTGGCAAGGGTGAGGGCTGGGTCACCGCCGAATATGCCATGCTGCCTCGCGCCACCCACGACCGCAGCGACCGTGAGTCGATGAAGGGCAAGGTCGGTGGCCGCACCCACGAAATCTCGCGACTCATCGGCCGTAGCCTTCGCGCAGTTGTCGACGTCAAAGCTCTCGGTGAAAACACCATCGTCATCGACTGCGACGTGCTTCAGGCAGACGGCGGCACTCGCACCGCGGCAATCACCGGCGCTTACGTTGCACTGGTTGACGCAATCGAGTGGGCGAAGTCGAAAAAGCACATTCCGGCCAACGCCAAGGTTCTAAAAGACTCTGTCGCAGCCATCTCGGTCGGCATCATCGGCGGCGAGCCTTACCTTGATCTGGCCTACACCGAGGATGTTCGTGCCGAAACTGACATGAACGTGGTCGTCACCGGCTCAGGCAAGTTCGTTGAAGTTCAGGGCACCGCCGAGGGCGAGGCCTTCGACCGCGACGAGCTGAACAAGCTGCTCGACCTAGCCCTCAAGGGCACCGGCGAACTAACCGCCATGCAGGCCGCCGCGCTGGGCAAGTAGACCGAGACTCGATCAAAAGGAGCATGGGCTCGTGAAGTTTGTTCTAGCCACCCACAACCCCGGCAAGGTAGCCGAGTTGCGCGCGATCTTGCAACCGGCAGTCGCCGACCTAGACCTGATCGGCTACACCGGCCCTGAGCCGATAGAGAACGGCACCACCTTCGCCGAAAACGCCTTGATAAAGGCTCGCGCCGCTTACGAACACACCGGCATGCCGTCGATTGCCGACGACTCAGGGCTCTGCGTAGACATTCTTGGCGGGTCACCAGGCATCTTTACTGCGATTTGGGCCGGCGGCCGCGACAACGTTCAGAACCGTCAGCTGCTTCTGCGTCAGCTGGCCGACATTAGTCCCGCGCACCGTTCAGCCGCCTTCGTCTGCACCATCGCGTTGGTTTCTGAAACCGAAGAACTCTGCTTCACGGGCAACTGGCCGGGCACGATCGCATTCGCCGAGCGTGGCGAACACGGGCACGGCTACGACCCGGTTTTCATTCCAGAAGGATTCGAAGTAACTGCCGCCGAACTCGACCCAGAGGTAAAGAACGCGCTAAGCCATCGAGCCCAGGCTCTGTCGACACTCATCGATTACCTAAAAACGCGCTAAAAGAGCATCCGAGTTTTCAAACTCGTGAAGTGGCTAAACCGCTACTTGGATGCGCGGCGTTCGCGCCACGCTTTGTACAACTCCATCGCAATGGGAATGAACGAAATCACGATGAAGCTCAGGGTGACCAGTTCGACGTTTTCATTGACGAACGGAATGCCTCCGAGGAAGTAACCGAGAGAGGTTACTCCGGTGCCCCAAACGATTACCGCAACGATGTTCAAGCGCAAGAACTTGCCATACGGCATTTTGCCAACGCCGGCAGCTACCGGAACAAAGGTGCGCATGATCGGAACGAAGTGCGCAACGATGATTGCCTTCGACCCGTACTTGGTGAAAAAGCGGCCAGTGGCCTCGACGTTGCGGTGAGAAAAGAACCGCGAGTCAGGTTTGTTGAAGATGGCTGGTCCGGCTTTGCGGCCTATCCAGTAGCCGGTCTGATCGCCAAGCCACGCGCTGGATGAAATGAGTATGCAGGCAAGCCACAGTGGCATTGGTGCGTTCGGGGTGGCCAAGAACAGGCCGATTAAGAACAGCAGCGAGTCGCCGGGTAAGAAGAAGCCGACCAGCAGGCCTGTCTCGACATACACGATGATGCAGGTGATGAACACGGCAATGTTTCCGTAGTCACGGATGAGCGTGTGAGGGTCTAGCCAGTCGATTCCGAACATGCGCCCCTAGCAGGATTCGAACCTGCGCTTTCGCCTCCGGAGAGCGACGCTCTATCCCCTGAGCTATAGGGGCCAGGGTTGGTTTTAGCCTACCAGCGGGCGTCACTTAGGCTTTTAGGCAAACACGACGGTGGAACATCCAAGGAGAATCACATGGCACTTCGACTCGAAGACAAATGGATCTGGGATTCTTGGTATGCCTTTGACGGCCAGCGCTATCACGCCTTCTACCTGCACGCGAGCCGAGCACTCGGCGACCCAGTGCGTCGTCACAGAAACCCGATCATTGGTCACGCAGTGTCAGACGACCTAACCAACTGGACTGTCGTGCGTGATGCGCTCATCGTCTCTGACTCGCCGGCATTCGACTCGTGGACCACCTGGACCGGCTCGGTGATTCGCGACGACAACGGACTCTGGTGGATGTTCTACACCGGCACCAGTCGCGAAGACGGGGGAGACGTGCAGACCGTCGGCGCGGCCACCTCGACCGACTTGATGGAGTGGACCAAACTTTCGAGCGAGCCGATGGTGTCGGCCGATGCCCGTTGGTATGAAAAGCTCGACAAGACCATTTGGCACGACGAAGCCTGGCGCGACCCCTGGGTTTTTCGCTTCGACAACGACCCATCGACTTGGCACATGCTGGTCACCGCTCGCGCCAACCATGGCGACCCTGCCACTCGCGGTGTGCTCGGGCACGCGACATCCGCTGATTTAAAGCACTGGGATGTTCAACCGCCGCTTTCGACGCCGGGCCAAGGTTTTGGTCAGCTCGAGGTTTTTCAGTTTGAACTTGTCGACGGTGTGCCGGTGCTGGTGTTCTGCTGCGGATGGCGTGAACTGAGCGAAGAGCGCCGGTCGGCATTCGGTGAGCGGGATGCCACCTATTCGGTTGCGGTCAGTGCCGATCTAACTGAGGTCGATTTCAACCGAGCCAAAGCCTTTGAAGACCCGCTGGTCTACGCGGCCCGAATCATCAAGGGCAGAGACGGTTGGTATCTAATCGGTTTTGTAAACGAGGTTGACGGCGAGTTCGTTGGCGAACTTTGTGACCCGGTCCCGGTTACCGCCACGGTTGAAGCCGGTTTGGTGCGACGCTAGCCCTCGCTACTTCCAGCTCGCTGGCATTCGCCGTTGTAAAAAATTTGTCTGCCGCCAGCCGTTTTGTAAAAATTGTAAGCGTTTACAACTTTTCGGTAACGTTCACGTTTTGCAACTAAAAACGCTTACAAAGTGCTTTAGATTTTTGGCAGACGGCTTTGCAAGAGCTCTGCCGTTTTCTTAGGAAAGGAAACCACATGAAGAAGGGTATGCGCCTAGTCGCAGCTGCTGCTGCAGCTTCGCTCGCAACCGTCGGATTGGCTGCCTGTGCTCCATCGACCCCTGCCGGCGACGGCAAAGTCTCCATTTTTGGTGGCTACGGTGAAGCTGATGCAAAGGCATTTCAAGAGACACTAACCGAGTTCGGTGACGCTAACGGTATCGAAATCACCTTCACTTCGCTTGCATCGTTCGACACGGACATCAAGGTGAAGATCGAAGCTGGTCAAGAGCCAGACATCGCACTTTGGCCACAGCCAGGTGGACTAAAGGGTCTAGTTGACAACCTAGTTCCACTAGACGAGGTATTCGACGTTACCAAGTCGACCTCGACCCTAGTTCCAGGTTGGGACAGCCTAGCCAAGGTTGACGGCAAGATCTATGGTCTTCCAGTTTCAGCCAACATGAAGACCCTAGTCTTCTACAACCCATCTGCATTCGCTGCAAATGGTTACACCGTTCCTACCACCGACGCTGAACTTGTTGCTCTAGAAGAGCAGATCAAGGCTGACGGCACCGGTTACCCATGGTGTGCAGGTATCGAGTCTGGTGGAGCCACCGGATGGGCCTTCACCGACTGGATGGAACAGTACGTTCTTGACTTCCACGGTGCAGATGTTTACGCACAGTGGATCGCAGGCGACGTTGACTTCGCAAGCCCAGAGGTAGCTCAGGCTGCTGAAGAGGTTTCGAAGCGTCTACTCGCCGAGGGCCAGGTTAACGGTGGCGGTGTCGCAATGGCATCTGACTCATTCGGTAACACTGCTCCTCTATTCGAGACCGGTGGAAAAGAGAAGGGCCAGTGCTTCATGCTGCGCCAGGGCTCATTCATCAGCGGCTTCTTCCCTGACGACATCAAGGAACAGCTTGCTGCTGAGGACTACACCAACGCAGACGTATTCCCACTACCTGCTCCTGAAGGTGCCAACGCCGGTGTTATTGGTGGTGGAGACCTAGGTGCTGTGTTCCAGGGTCACGTTGACGCTGACGTAGCCAAGGTTGCTGAGTTCATCTTCAGCGACAAGGTGCTAACCAAGATGGTCTCGAACGGTGCAATCTCGCCACACAAGACCTTCGACCCAGCGCTTTACCCTAACGCCCTAAACCGCAAGATCGGTGAAGCTATGGCTGCTGCTGCAGTCTTCGGCTTCGACGGTTCAGACCAGATGCCAGCAGAAGTAAACGCTGAATTCTGGGCTGCCGGCACCGACTACGTTGCAGGACGTATCACTTGGGAAGAAGCTGCTGCTCGAATCGACAGCAAGTACTAACCAAAACGACTCCCAGCTTTCGTAGCTGAGAATCAAAGTGGATGCTACTGCCGGGGAGGAAATCTCCCCGGCAGTAGTCTTCCTAAAGTAGAACCACCAAGCAACACCAGAATCACCCGCATCAACTGGCTGTAAAGCCCACACCAATCGGAGTTCAAATGGGCGACATTCTCTTCGGGCTTCTCGCAGTAGTCCTCGGCGCCGCGGGAACCTATGGCCTCTACTGGGCCCTTGACAAGCTTGTGAACCTGTTGCCAGCCAAGCTTGCAGACAAGTTCAAATCGGCCGCCTTCTTGCTACCAGCAGCCGTGCTGGTCATTCTCGTTCTACTAATGCCGATGTTCCAGACCATCATCTGGTCATTCATGAACGACAGCGGCAAAGAGTTCGTCGGCATTGAAAACTACGCCGAGCTTTTCGGCTCAGCTGAGTTCATCAGCATCCTCATCAACAACTTTCTCTGGATTGCAGTCGTTCCGGCTGTAACGGTTTCGCTCGGTGTGCTCTTCGCCACCCTCGGAAACCAAGTCGGCCCTACCCGCGAAAAGATCCTTAAGTCACTCATCTTCATGCCGATGACCATCAGCTTCGTCTCGGCATCGACCATCTGGGCATACATGTATGTCTACGTGCCACCAGGTCGTCCAGAGATTGGTCTTCTAAACAACATCGCCAACGCACTTGGCTTCGAATCTCAGCCTTGGTTGCAAATTGATGCCGGTCGCCTAAACACCTTCTTGCTAATGGCTGTAGTCGTCTGGCTTCAGGTTGGTTACTCGATGGTGATCATCTCTGCCGGCATCAAGTCAGTGCCAGAAGAAACCATCGAAGCAGCGCGCATCGATGGTGCAAACGGTGCTCAGGTTTTCTTCAGAATCATCGTTCCGCAAATTTGGTCAACCATCATGTCGGTATTCGTAACCGTTTTGATTCTGGTCATGAAGGTTTTCGACATCGTGCTTGCCATGACCCGAGGAAACTTCAACACCAACGTTCTCGCCTTCGAGTATTACAAGCAGTTCTTTGAGAACTCAAACGTTGGCCCAGCATCTGCTGTAGTTACCATCTTGCTGTTGCTCATCATTCCGCTGATGATTCTGCAGATTAGAACCGTGCGCCACCAGGAGACCATGCGATGAAAACTTTTCTAAGCAAACTGCGCAAATTCAAGTTGGGCAGCACCATTATTCTTTTGGTTCTGACTGCAATTTGGTCGATTCCAACTGTCGGTCTTTTGATCACCTCTCTACGCCGTCGCGACCAGGCTGAAACTTCGCCTTGGTGGGAGGTATTCGTAGATCCACTGAACCAAGCTTGGTCAATCGATGCCTACTCGAATTCACTCGAAACAGGCATGCTGGATTCTTTGGTGAACACGCTTGTTGTGACGATTCCTTCGGTGATTTTGCCGCTGATTATCGCCGCCAACGCCGCCTTTGCCTTCACCTTCATCGAGTTCAAGGGCCGTGAGATTTACTTCGCGATTCTGGTGGGTCTGATGATCATTCCTCTTCAGTCGGCACTGATTCCTGTGCTGCGCGGAATGGTTGCATTCCAGAAGGCGACAGGGCTTCAGCTCACCGGAAACTACCCGAGTGCCTGGATCATCCACGCGGCTTTTGCTATGCCGCTAGCCATTTACATTTTGCGCAACTACATGCTGTCGCTGCCGGTTTCACTCATTGAAGCGGCTCGCGTAGACGGTGCGAGTTATTACCAGATCTTCTGGCGCTTGGTCATGCCGATGTCGGTGCCTGCACTTGCTTCGTTCGCAATCTTCCAGTTCTTGTGGGTCTGGAACGACTACCTGATTGCCTTCATCTTTGTCGGCGAGCAAAAGTCGGTCATGACCTATCGCCTGCTCAAGATGCTTGGCCAGTATGGCGAGGGTTGGCAAGATGTGGCCGCCGGCTCGTTTATTTCGCTGGCTCTTCCACTGATTGTGTTCTTTGCTCTGCAGCGCTACTTTGTTCGCGGCCTAACTGCGGGTGCTGTGAAGTAGCCAAAACCGAACTATCTGAAGTGGCGGGTCGATTGGCCCGCCGCTTCTTTTATTGGCACTCACCTATCGCCACCTATGGCTTGGCGGTAGAATTCAAGAGACTCGGATGTGGTCACAGTTGATCCCCGAAACACCACAAATCTCGAAGGTTGAACCGTGACTCCTGCCGAACTATCTGCAGCTATCGTGCGCATTCTTGGCGCGCTTCAGGCTGCCGGTGAGTTGCCTGCCGGAGACCTGCCAACCGAGGTTGTCATCGAGCGCCCAAAGAATCGCGAACACGGAGACTGGGCCACCAACATCGCCATGCAGGCCGCTGGCCGCTTTGGTCAGAACCCTAGAGCGCTTGCCGAAAAGATTGCAACCGAACTGGCTAACACCGAGGGTATTTCCAAGGTCGACATCGCAGGCCCCGGCTTTATCAACATCACCGTTTCAGCCGCAGCCGCTGGCGCGATTGCCAAGCAAATCGTCGAACAGGGTGCCAGCTTTGGAGCGGGCTCTGCCTTGGCTGGTCTAAACATGAACCTTGAGTTTGTCTCGGCGAACCCGACCGGCCCAATTCACATCGGCGGCACCCGCTGGGCAGCCGTCGGTGACTCTCTAGCCAGAATTCTTCAGGCGCAGGGGGCTTCGGTTACGCGCGAGTATTACTTCAACGATCACGGTGCGCAGATCGACCGTTTTGCTCGTAGCCTCTTGGCGGCAGCTCGCAAAGTGGATGCACCTGAAGACGGCTACGCCGGTGCATACATCGACCAGATCGCTTCTCGAGTATTGGCTGAGACAGCCGAAGACATTCTTGCGCTTCCAGAAGCCGATGCTCAAGAGGCTTTCAGAGCCGCTGGCGTCGACCTTATGTTTGACGAAATCAGGGCATCGCTGCACGACTTCGGTGTCGACTTCGACGTCTATTTTCACGAGAACTCGCTCTATGAGTCGGGTGCCGTAAACAAGGCGATCGCGCGCTTGCGTGAGCTTGGCCACATCTTTGAGGCTGATGGTGCGACCTGGTTGCGTTCGAGCGAGTTTGGCGATGACCGCGACCGCGTAATCATCAAGAGCGATGGTGAAGCGGCCTACATCGCCGGCGACCTTGCCTATTACCTCGACAAGCGTGGTCGTGGCTTCGACCGCTGCATCTACATGCTTGGCGCTGACCACCACGGCTATGTGCCGCGCATGATGGCAATGTGTGCCGCATTCGGCGACGAGCCTGGCGTGAACCTTGAAATCATGATCGGCCAGTTGGTCAACCTAGTGCGCGACGGTGAACCGGTTCGCATGTCTAAGCGCGCCGGCACCGTTGTGACCATGGAAGACCTCGTCGAGATCGTTGGCGTCGATGCCGCACGTTACGCGCTGGTTCGCTCGTCAATCAACTCCCAGCTAGACATCGACTTGGCCCTACTCGAAAAGAAGACCAACGACAACCCGGTTTTCTACGTGCAGTACGCCCACGCTAGAACCGCTCAAGTAGCCAACAACGCAGCATCGCTCGGCGTCGACCGCAGCGAGTTTGAGCCAGCCTTGCTGACCCACGCGAGTGAAGAAGAGCTGCTCGCCAAACTTATTGAGCTACCTCGCGTGATGGTCACGGCCGCCGAGTTCAAAGAGCCACACCGCATCGCTCGTTACCTCGAAGAAGTGGCTGGCGCTTACCACCGCTGGTATGACAACTGCCGCGTGACTCCAATGGGAGACGCTCCGGTTGAGACCATCCACCGCACCAGACTGTGGCTAAACGACGCCGCCGGTGTAGTTCTGCGCAACGGTCTAAACCTGCTCGGCGTGAGCGCACCGGAGCGTATGTAGCCATGGCGATCTCTCCAGAGTGGCTCAAGAAGCCCAAAGACCTAAACCAAGTGGATGCTGCGCTCTGGCCAGCTAACCTGCACCGTTCAAACCACGGTGAGTTCGAAATCGGCGGAATCGGCGTGACCGATCTTGGTGCGCAGTTTGGTACTCCGCTCTACGTAATTGACCAAGATGACTTTTTCGCCAGAGCAACGCGCGTCAAGAACGCACTTTCTGTGGCGGCAGAGTCGATTGGCACCAGCGCCAAGGTTTATTACGCTGGCAAGGCTTTGCTCACCACCGAGGTGGCCAGCTGGATTGCCGAGCTCGGGCTCAACCTCGATGTCGCCTCAGGTGGCGAGCTTGCCGCGGCTCTGGCCGGGGGAGTCGAGCCGGCACGCATCGGTCTGCACGGTAACAACAAATCTTTGTCCGAAATCGGTCGCGCCGTATCAGCCGGCGTCGGTGCCATCGTGATCGACAGCGAAATCGAACTTGAGCGCATCGCATCTACCGCACAAGCCCAAGGTCGTGTGCAACCGGTTCGCCTGCGCGTGAACGCGGGCGTGCACGCCCACACCCACGAATTTCTTGCCACCGCTCGTGAAGACCAGAAGTTTGGTTTGGCGCGTCCCGACGTGCCAGAACTTGTTGCGCGCATCCGTGCCGAAAAGCACCTGAAATTTCTTGGCCTCCACTCGCACATCGGTTCACAGATTTTTGAGGCCGACGGGTTCATCGAAGCGGCTAAGCGATTGCTTGCCATTCAAGCCGAGTTGTTGAAGTTTGGCGAAGTGCCCGAGCTAAATCTTGGCGGTGGCTTCGGAATCAACTACACAACAGCCGATGAAGCGCCAGACATCGAATCGATCGCCCAAAAGATTGCCGATGGAGTCGCGGCCGAGTGTGCCGAACTGGGCATCGACTTGCCGGTGTTGGCGTTTGAGCCGGGTCGCATCATCGTTGGCCCAACCGGAGTAACCCTTTACACCGTTGGAACCATCAAAGATGTCGCGCTGAGCGAAGAGGGCGCTGAAGCCGTTCGCAAATACGTGAGCATCGATGGCGGCATGAGCGACAACGCCAGACCAAGCCTCTACGACGCTGCCTACACGGTTCGATTGGCTTCTAGAGCCAGCAGCGCTGAGCCAGCTTTGGTTCGCGTGGTCGGAAAGCACTGCGAGAGCGGTGACATTGTGGTTCGCGACGACTATCTGCCTGCCGACATTGCCAACAACGACATTGTTGCGGTGGCGGCAACCGGCGCTTATTGCTCTTCGCTTTCGAGTAACTACAACATGTTGACCCGCCCGCCGGTTGTGGCAATCCGCCAAGGTCAGGCACGATTGATTGTGCGTGGCGAAACCGAGGCCGATTTGTTTGCTCGCGACGTGCGCTACCAAGAGCTTTTGAATTCTCTAACGCTAAACGGCAAGGATTAACCGTGATTGACTATCGACCGCTTCGAATAGCGCTGCTTGGCGCTGGCTCTGTTGGAGCCCAGGTTGCCCGTCTGCTGCTCGAAAACAAAGCCGAGCTAGCTGCTCGAGTTGGTGCCGAACTTGAACTCATCGGCGTGGCAGTGCGCGACATCAACGGGAAGCGTTCGGCCGACATTCCGGCTGAACTGCTAACCACCGACGCAGAATCGCTCATTGTTGCCGCCGACATCGTCATCGAAGTCATGGGTGGCCTCGAGCCTGCTCGCACCTACATTTTGCAAGCGCTGAACTCTGGTTCAGACGTGATCACCGCTAACAAAGCGCTGCTGGCAACCCACGGAACCGAACTGTTCGAAACCGCAGAGCAAGTTGGCGCTCAGCTTTACTTCGAGGCTGCCGTAGCCGCTGCCATTCCAATCATTCGCCCGCTGCGCGAGTCACTTGCCGGCGACAAGGTCAATCGCATCATGGGAATCGTTAACGGCTCAACCAACTACATTCTTGACCGCATGGATTCCGCGGGGCTCACCCTCGAAGCCGCCATGGCCGAGGCTACCGAGCTTGGCTACCTCGAAGCAGACCCGTCGCTCGACGTTGAGGGTTATGACGCAGCTCAAAAGGTTGCGATTCTTGCAGCACTCGCTTTCCACACCGAGGTTCCGCTCGACCGGGTTTACCGCGAGGGCATCACCAAGGTGACCAAGGCTCAGATCACTGCTGCTCGTGAAAACGGCTACGTCATCAAGCTTTTGGCAATTGCCGAGCGAATCGATGCCGATGGTTCGGGTGAAGAGGGTGTGAGCGCACGCGTTTACCCTGCGCTAGTTCCGCGCGAGCATCCGCTAGCAGCCGTTCGCGGCGCGTTCAACGCTGTGTTTGTCGAGGCCGAAGCTGCCGGCTCACTAATGTTCTACGGCGCAGGTGCCGGTGGAGTTCAGACCGCTTCGGCAGTGCTGGGCGACCTAGTTTCGGCGGCAAAGCGCCACGTGGCCGGTGGCCCAGGTTTGGCAGACTCGGTTCACGCCAATCTCGAGGTGCTGCCAATCGAGCGAATCTACACCCGCTACCAAATCACCATTCAGGCCAAAGATCAGCCGGGTGTGCTTGCGCAAATCGCAAACATCTTTGCCGAGCACGGAGTTTCGGTCGAAACCGTGGAGCAATCGGTGAACCCTAGCGAACCAGGCAAGACGCCAACCGCTAGTCTGATGGTTGGAACACACGAGGCCACCGATGCCTCACTTTCTTCTGTTGTAAACTCTCTCGCCGCCAGCGAAGCCGTCGAGTCAATCACCTCAGTTATTCGAGTGGAAGGTCTCTGATGGCACATCAGTGGCGCGGCGTCATCCGTGAATATTTTGATCGACTAGATGTCGACGAAAACACCCCGATCATCACGCTTGGCGAAGGTGGCACTCCTCTTATTGAAGCTCCTGCACTGGCCAAACTTGTTGGTGCGGCTCAGGTTTACCTAAAGGTCGAGGGCATGAACCCGACCGGCTCATTCAAAGACCGCGGAATGACCATGGCCGTTTCGAAGGCGGTTGGGCACGGAGCCAAGGCAGTCATTTGCGCATCCACCGGAAACACTTCTGCATCGGCCGCCGCTTACGCAGCCGCAGCTGGCATCGCCTCGGTTGTGCTCGTGCCAGAAGGCAAGATTGCACTTGGCAAGCTAAGCCAGGCCGTTGCGCACAAGGCTCAAATCTTGCAGGTTCAGGGCAACTTCGATGACTGCCTCGACCTATCTCGCGGCCTAGCCGACAACTACCCGGTTCACCTAGTCAACTCGGTAAACCCAGACCGCATCGAGGGTCAAAAGACCGCTGCGTTCGAGGTTGTCGAACGCCTTGACCGCGCCCCCGACATCCACGTTCTGCCGGTTGGCAACGCCGGAAACTACTCGGCCTACTTCAAGGGCTATCTAGAAGAGTTCAACCGCGGCATCATCAAGACCGTGCCAAAGATGTGGGGTTTTCAAGCAGACGGTTCTGCACCGTTCGTCTACGGCACCCCGGTCAAGAACCCAGACACCATTGCAACCGCGATTCGAATCGGTAACCCTGCCTCTTATGAGCTGGCTTTGAGCGCTCGCGAATGCTCTTTGGGCATGTTCGGCTCGGTCACCGATGCTGAAATTTTGTGGATGCACCGCTTCTTGTCTCAAGAAGTTGGCGTGTTCGTCGAACCGTCGTCTGCAACCGGAGCCGCTGGTCTACTCAAGCAGTCTCGCGCCGGAGAAGTGACGGCTGACTCGGTAATCGTGGTTACCGTTACCGGCCACGGATTGAAAGACCCAATGTGGGCGCTCAAGACCGAAAGCGGCGAAGAGATTGTTCCGACCATCGTTCCGAACAATGCAGCCGAAGTTGCCGAGAGGCTAGGGCTCTCCTGATGCTAGAGCTCGGTCGTCGCGTAACGGTCAAGGTTCCCGCCACTTCGGCAAACCTTGGGCCTGGCTTCGACACGCTCGGCATGGCTCTTTCTTTCTATGATGAGTTGCAAGTCGAGGTAGTTTCGGCACCAACATTTGTTGAAGTTATCGGTGAGGGCGCTGGTGAAGTGCCAACCGACGAGACAAACCTTGTGGTTCGTTCGATCGCGCACACCTTTGCAAAATTCGGACAGCCGATGCCAAACCTTCGACTCACCGCGCACAACAACATTCCGCACAGCCGCGGAATGGGGTCATCTGGCGCAGCCGTGGTCTCTGGCATCATCGCTGCCAAGGGCTTGCTTACCGGCATAGTTGAAATCAGCTCGCAGCAATTACTCGAACTGGCCACCGAACTTGAGGGCCACCCAGATAACGTGGCTCCGGCTCTATTCGGTGGTCTTACCATCGCCTGGGAAGACGAGACCGGCCCGCACCACAAAAAGCTCTTCGTGCACCGAGGAGTTTCGCCCCTCGAGCTGATTCCACTGAACAAGATGTCTACCTCTTTGGCGCGTTCGCTACAGCCAGAGTCGGTGCCTCACGATGACGCCGTGTTTAACGTCTCTCGCTCGGCCCTGCTCATCGCCGCGCTAACCCAAAGCCCAGAACTTATGCTCGCGGCCACCGAAGACCGCCTGCACCAGGACTACCGCGCATCGGCGATGCCAGAGACCGAAGCAATGGTTGCCACCATGCGCGAAGCCGGTCACGCCGCGGTTGTTTCGGGTGCCGGACCGTCGGTGCTAGTGCTCTCGAGTGACCCCGGTCAGCGCATCCAAGCTGCCAAATTGGCCGCCGAGAAGTTTCCACAATGGCGTGCCCTTTTGCTTGCCGTTGACTTTAAAGGTGCTACTGTTGTGTTGCACCAAGATTCAAATGCAGGTAACGGCGGCCACTAGCCCCGACTGCGATTGGTGAAATCCTCGCAAATGATGCGATCACGCTAAAAGGCGTGTTAGCGGGACTACCTCTAAACAAGAAACCGTCTTCCGCGAAACCTCAAGAAAGAGTTACTAAATAAAAAATGGATGAAGTCCAAAACCAAGACCAGCCGGTTCGACGTTCACGTCGCGTAACCGCAGAAGCAGGCAGCGCTCCAATCGAAGCTGCCGCACCAGCCGCAACCGAAGCAAAGGCTGCACCTCGCCGCCGCGCCAAGAGCGACTCGGCCCCGGCCGAATCAGCACCAGCTGCCGACAGCGCACCTAAGTCGAGCGGTTCAAGCGAAGGCGACAACTCGGGTGAAAACTCGGGTGAGCGCAGCAGCAACGGCGGCAACAACCGCAACCGTAACCGCAACCGCGGCGACCGCAACCGTGACAACGGTGGCGACCGCTCAGAGGGTGGCAACGAAGGCTCGAACAACTCGAACAACTCAAGCGACGACAGCGGTGACCGCAACAGCAATGGCGGCAACAACCGCAACCGTGACCGCAACAACGACCGTGACTTCGACGATGACCGTCGTGGCGGCGGTCGTGGCCGTGGCCGCAACCGTTACCGCGACCGCGGTGACCGCCGTCGTGGCGGCAACGGCAACGACCGTGAAGAGGCCGAGCCAGAAATCTCACCAGATGACGTGCTAGTTCCTGTAGCCGGCATCCTGGATGTTCTAGACAACTACGCATTCGTGCGCACCACCGGCTACCTGCCAGGACCGAACGACGTTTACGTCTCACTCGGCCAGGTAAAGAAGTATGGTCTGCGCAAGGGGGACGCAGTGGTTGGCGCAATTCGTCAGCCACGCGAGGGCGAGGGTGTTGGCCGTCAAAAGTTCAACGCAATCGTTCGTATCGACTCGGTCAACGGCCTAACCATCGAGCAGGCTCAGGCCCGCGTCGAGTTCGGCAAGCTGACCCCCCTCTACCCACAGACCCGTCTGCGCCTAGAGACCGAATCAAACAAGCTCTCGACTCGCATCATCGACTTGGTTTCGCCAATCGGTAAGGGTCAGCGCGGTCTGATCGTTTCGCCTCCAAAGGCCGGTAAGACCCTGGTTCTTCAGGCCATTGCCAACGCAATCGCGACCAACAACCCAGAGGTTCACCTAATGGTTGTGCTTGTTGATGAGCGCCCAGAAGAAGTTACCGACATGCAGCGCACCGTGAAGGGTGAGGTTATTGCCTCAACCTTCGACCGCCCTGCCGAAGACCACACAACCGTTGCCGAGTTGGCAATCGAGCGCGCCAAGCGCTTGGTTGAGCTAGGTCACGATGTTGTAGTTCTTCTCGACTCGATCACCCGTCTTGGTCGCGCCTACAACCTCAGCGCACCTGCCTCGGGCCGTATTCTCTCGGGTGGTGTCGACTCGTCGGCCCTTTACCCACCAAAGCGTTTCTTCGGTGCTGCTCGCAACATCGAAGATGGCGGCTCGCTCACTATCCTTGCTACCGCTCTTGTTGAAACCGGTTCAAAGATGGACGAAGTTATCTTCGAAGAGTTCAAGGGAACCGGAAACATGGAGCTTCGCCTGTCGCGTTCACTCGCCGACAAGCGCATCTTCCCGGCTGTCGATGTCAACGCTTCGGGTACCCGTCGCGAAGAAATGCTCATGGCTCCAGACGAGACCAAGATCATCTGGAAGCTTCGCCGCGCACTAGCCGGTCTAGAGCAGCAGCAGGCCCTCGAGCTCGTGCTGAACCGCCTGAAAGAAACCTCGAGCAACGTCGAGTTCTTGATGCAGGTTCAGAAGTCGATGCCGGTGCCTTCAGGTTCAGACGGAGAGTAAATGCTTGACTCAGTCCAGCCCCTGCTGGCTGAACACGCGGCTCTTCAAGAGCAACTCTCTGACTCCGCGGTTCACGCCAACCCGGCTCTTGCCAAGAAGCTCAACCGACGCTACGCCGAACTGAGCGCAATCGTTGCCGCCTACAACGGTGTCAATGAACTGCGCGATGACCTCGCCGCAGCCAAAGAGTTTGCCAAAGAAGACGAATCGTTTGCGGCAGAGGTGCCAGGTCTCGAAGAGAAGTTGGTCGCCAACACCGAAAAGCTTCGTCGCCTGCTGATTCCTCGTGACCCAGACGATGGCCGTGACGTCATCATGGAAATCAAGGCCGGTGAAGGTGGTGCCGAGTCGGCACTGTTCGCCGCCGACCTACTTCGCATGTACATCCAGTACTCCAACTCAAAGGGTTGGAAGACCGAGATTCTCGACAAAAACGAGAGCGACCTTGGTGGCTACAAGGATGTTCAGCTGGCGATCAAGTCAAACACCACCGACCCCGCCCAGGGCGTTTGGGCACACCTGAAATACGAAGGTGGCGTGCACCGTGTTCAGCGCGTGCCGGTTACCGAAACTCAGGGACGCATTCACACTTCGGCCGCCGGCGTTCTGGTCTTTCCAGAAGTTGACGCACCAGAAGAAGTCGAGATTAGCCAAAATGACCTTCGCATCGATGTCTACCGTTCATCTGGCCCAGGTGGCCAGTCGGTAAATACCACCGACTCTGCCGTTCGCATCACGCACCTTCCAACCGGAATCACCGTTGCGATGCAGAACGAAAAGTCACAGCTACAGAACCGCGAAGCTGCCATGCGAGTGCTGCGTGCGCGCATCCTCGCTGCTCAGCAAGAGGCCATCGACGCCGAACAGAGCGCTGCACGCAAATCGCAGGTTCGTTCGGTCGACCGCTCAGAGCGAATTCGCACCTACAACTTTCCAGAAAACCGCATCGCCGATCACCGCACCGGTTACAAGTCGTACAACCTTGACCAGGTCATGGATGGCGCGCTTGAGCCTGTGGTTCAGTCGGCTATCACCGTTGACGAAGAAGCTCGTCTGGCGGCTCTCGGAAACAAGTAGCCGATGTCGCTGGCTAGTTTCCTTGACCGTGCCGAAGCCGCCTTCACCGAGGCTGGCATCGAGACTCCTCGAGTCGACGCCGAACTTTTGGCAGCGTGGATGCTCGGCATCAGTCGTGGCGAACTGCAAAGTGGTCTGATCACCGACTCGATTACGTTCGACGAAGCGCAAACCATGCAGTTTGAAACCCTGGCCGCCCGACGTGCCGCGCGTGAACCGCTGCAGCACCTAACCGGAGTCGCTCACTTTCGCAACATCACCCTCGAAGTTGGCAAAGGCGTTTTTGTGCCTCGACCAGAAACCGAGTGGGTCACCGGCCTGGCCATCGACGCCGTCAACGCATGTGCCAACCCAGAGCCAATCGTGTTTGACCTTTGTGCCGGCTCAGGGGCCATCGGCTTGGCCATCGCTACCGAGGTGCCAAACGCGCAGGTTATCGGCGTCGAAAAATCAGCGGATGCCTTCGGCTACACCAGCCGCAACTTCGCCACGCTTGCTCCGACCAACGGCCGTGCGATTCTCGCCGACGTTGCCGATACTCCAAACGATCTCGACGGCAAGGTTGACGTTGTGATTAGCAACCCGCCGTACATCCCCGCTCAAATGGTGCCGATCTACCCAGAGGTAGCGCTTCACGACCCGGGGCTAGCGCTCTATGGGGGAGACGACGGCCTCGACGTGGTTCGCGTGGTTGCCGATGTTGCCGCTCGCTTGCTACACCCGGGCGGAACCCTAATCATCGAGCACGCCGACATGCAGGGCGAAGCGGTTCGCCATTTACTATTAGATAAGGGTTGGACTCAGGTGCAAACCCACCAAGATTTCAACTCGAGAGATCGCTCGGTTTCGGCAGTTCGAAGCCATTAGAGACACGAAAGGCAGCCATGGAACGCATTTATGACTGCTCGGTAGACACCGACCTTCTCACCGGCATGAGGCTGGCAAAGGCCTCGCTCGGTCGTCACGAACTTGTTGTGCTTCCAACCGACACCGTTTATGGCATTGGTTGCGACGCATTCTCGGCCAAGGGCGTTGCAGCATTACTGGCAGCCAAGGGTCGCGGTCGACAGTCGCCACCTCCGGTGCTGATTCCAAACATCGCCACCATGCGTGCGCTCGCCGAAACCGTGCCAGACGCAGCCCTAGCCCTGGCCAACACCTTCTGGCCTGGTGCGCTAACCATGATTCTTCGTTCACAGCCGTCGCTCACCTGGGATCTAGGTGAAACAAAAGGCACCGTTGCACTGCGCATGCCAGATCACAAAATCGCACTAGCTCTGCTCGAGGAGGTTGGGCCGCTCGCGGTGTCGAGTGCAAACCTCACCGGCGAACCAGCTGCAGTTACCTGCGCCCAGGCCGAAGGCTATTTGGGTAAGAGCGTGAAGGTTTACTTGGATGGTGGGCCAAGCCCGAAGGGTGAGGCGTCAACCATCGTTGACCTCACCGACCTTCGCTATGAAACCGATGCAAAAGGCAACCAGGTTGAAGTTGGCAAGATTCGAATCGTTCGCAAGGGTGCTCTTTCTACCGCAAAGATTCGTTCTGTGGTTGGCGACCTGCTCGAGAGCGATGCCAGCTAGGTGCGCGCCTATTTTCTAATGTTTTTGGTCGCCGCAGTGGTGACCTACCTTGCGACCCACGTGGTGCGCAGGGTTGCTGCCAAGCGCAACCTTCACCTTGAGATTCGCGAACGCGATGTGCACAAGGTGCCAACCCCGCGACTCGGCGGGCTTGCCATGTATGTCGGCTTCATGGTCACCATGCTGGTGGCCTGGCCGCTCGGGTGGTTCTCTAATGTTTTTGCCAACCCGGGTCAGGTCTTTGCTATCGTCGGCGCCATCACTCTGATGACAGCTGTGGGCGTGCTCGACGACCTATTCGACCTCGACTGGACTCTCAAACTGGCAGCCCAGTTCATCGTGGCCGGCCTCATCGCCTGGCAGGGTGTGCAAATCGTTTCGCTGCCAATCTCGGGTCTGACCATCGGCTCGTTCGGCATCAGCCTCATCGCAACGGTTTTCGTTACCGTGCTCATCATGAACGCGGTGAACTTCATCGATGGGCTCGACGGGCTCGTTGCCGGCGTTGTCTTCATCGGAACATCCGTGTTCTTTGCCTACAGCTACCTGCTCGCACAGCAAACCTCGCCAACCAACTACTTCAGCCTCGCCGGTTTGATTTCGGCAATCGTGCTTGGCATGTGCGCCGGCTTTTTGCCACACAACTGGCACAAGGCCAAAATCTTCATGGGCGACAGCGGCGCTTACCAACTCGGTCTACTCATGTCGATTTCTGCGCTGACCGTAACCGGACAGGTTGACCCAGGCACCGTGACCCGCAACGACCTGATCCCAGCGCTGATTCCGCTGATTCTGCCGCTGAGCATCCTCGTTCTGCCGCTGCTCGACTTTTCACTCGCCGTGGTTCGCCGCCTTCGCGCGGGCAAGTCGCCGTTCTCGGCAGATCGCAAGCACCTGCACCACAGGCTGCAAGACTTCGGCCACAGCCACCTCGGCTCGGTCTTGGTGTTCTATTACTGGACAGCCCTTGTTTCGATTACCTGCCTATTGTTCTTCTGGCTGCCGAGCATTCAGGTGCTGCTCTGGTTCTCGCTCGGTTTGCTAGCCACCTGCCTCTACACCTTCTGGCCAGGAATCTCTCGCCGTCAACAAAAGAAAGCTGCCGATGTCTAAATCAAACTCTCGCCCAACAAACGTCAACGAACTTTTCAAGCAGGTGCTGTTGCAGGGCACATTGCTCGGTGCTGCCATCGCCACCTTCGGCGTGACGATCGGCTTCATCGTGGCCGGCGAGCCAGGCTCTGCAAGTGCTCTAATCGGTGCAGCCATCGCCATTGTTTTCAACGGGATGACCGCACTCAGCGTTTGGATCGGTGGCAAGTTGCCGCTCGGCGGTTTCTACGGCGTGGTGCTCGGCGGCTGGATTCTCAAGATCGTGCTGTTCATCATTGTCATCGGCTTGCTTCGAAATGCCGAATTCATTCACGGACCAACCCTTTTCTTCACCTTGGTCGCATCGATTCTAGGTGGCCTAACCATCGACGCTTTGGCAGTTCTTAGAGCACGAATTCCTACCTTCGACGAGTAAGTTTTCACCGCTTTGATGAGCTTGGCTGAAGCCAAGAAAAAAAGTTGCTCAAATCGGCTAAGTCTGGCTTTTTTACGGGATTTTTCTGAGAATTTTGCTGTTAGACTTTCTCGTAATCACCCAGCGAATTTTCGGGTGAACCACACTGTAAATCGCCGCAAGGGTGAACCTTGCCCCGAAACAGGAGTTGCAAGCTGCTTACTAACGCCTTGAGCCTGCTCATTACGGCTTCGTCATCCGAAGAGTCTGACGGCGGCTTTCACGCTCCTTCAATCGACGAGTTCTACCCAGAAATCATCGCGTTTGCAGACACCCCATTTGCCCTGAACCGCATCATGCTCATCCGCTTGATTGTGGTTACCGTGCTAATCGTTCTCTTCTCAATTTTGGTCAGCCGATTCAAGAAGGCTCAGGCCACTCAAAACTTCGTACCAAGCCGTTTTCAGTTGATGGGTGAAATCGCGCTCAACTTCGTGCGCACCAACATCGCTCACGAACAGCTCGGCAAAAAAGATGGCGACCGCTTCTTGCCGCTTTTGACCACCATTTTCTTCACCGTGCTCGGCATGAACATCACGGGCATCATTCCTGGCTTCAACATTTCAGGAACCTCGGTTATCGGTCTACCGATCGTTTTGGCCCTTGCTGCATACGTAACCTTCATTTACGCGGGTGTGCGCCACCACGGCATTCGCTTCTTCAAGGTGGCAACCATCCCAGCCGGAGTTCCGGGTGCTTTCTTGCCATTGGTATTCGTCATCGAGGTTCTCTCGACTTTTATTCTTCGACCAGTCACTCTGGCTCTGCGTTTGACCATGAACATGATTGCCGGCCACTTGCTGCTCGTGCTCTGTTTCTCGGCAACCCAGTTCTTCTTCTTCAGCTCCGAAGGCATTTTCAAGCTCTTCGGCGCCGGCACACTCCTGTTTGGCTTCGCCTTCACTCTCTTCGAGATTTTGGTGGCATTCCTACAGGCCTACGTTTTCACTCTGCTAACCACCGTCTACATCCAGTTGTCGTTGGCAGATGATCACTAAAGAGACTGGCAACCGCCAAGCTCTTACTCCAGAAGGGAAATAAAAAATGGAAAGCACAGCACTAATCGTTGCAGATCTAGCCTCACTTGGTTACGGTCTCGCAGCTATCGGCCCTGGTATCGGTGTAGGTCTAGTTGTATCTAAGACCATCGAGTCAATCGCCCGCCAGCCAGAGCTAGCCTCAAAGCTTCAGGTCACCATGTGGCTTGGTATCGCCTTCACCGAAGCCCTTGCGCTTATCGGCCTGGCAACCCCGTTCATTTTCTAATCTCTAAACCAAGTAGAGGATCCACAGCGTGATTACAAACATTCTTCTGGCTGCAGAGGGCGAGACTAAAAACCCGCTCTTGCCAGCAGACTACGACCTAGTTTGGTCGTCAGTCGTATTTGTGATCTTGCTCACCTTCTTCTGGTTCCGAGTTCTTCCTAACTTCAAGAAGACCTTGGATGAGCGCACCGAAGCTATCGAAGGGCGCTTGGCTGCTGCCGAGCGTGCTCAGGCTGAAGTCGCTGAGAAGACTGCCGAAATTGAGAAAGCTCAAGAGAACTCGCGTGCAGAAGCATCTGAGATTCGTGAGCAGGCTCGTGCCGAAGGTGTCGCCATCTTGACTGAACTCAAGGAACTGGCAAACCAGGAGGCCGCTCGAATCACTGCAACCGCCAAGGCACAGATCGAAGCAGAGCGCCAAGCCGCGCTAGTTTCGCTTCGTGCCGAGGTTGGCGCACTGGCCATCGACCTTGCTTCGCAAGTTGTCGGTGCCAGCCTGAAGAACGACAAGGTCGCTACCGGCGTTGTCGACAGCTTCTTGAGCGAACTCGAGTCGAGTGATGTGCCGGCAAAGGCAAAGGGCAAGGCTAAGAAATAATGGCAAGCTCCACCAGACAAGCGTTGGCCGCAGCCAAAGAAGCGATTTCCCCGCTTCTAGGCAAAGCCGACCTGCTATTCGCAGAGGAACTGTTCACCATCGGTGCAGCAATCGCCTCTTCGATTCAGTTGCGCAACCTTCTCTCTGACCCTTCTGGAGAAGAGAAGTCAAAGCAGGGTGCCCTCGCCGCAGTTTTCGGCAAGGCCATCTCTAAAGACGCTTTGACATTTGCCAACAAGTTGTCTGGTTTGCGTTGGTCGAAGGGTTCAGACCTCGTGTCTGCCTTCGAGCAAATGGGTGTCTATGTCGTGGCTTCGATTGCAAGCCGCGACAAGACACTGGCCGAGCTAGAAGACCAACTCTTCGCAGCCCGAAGCGTGGTCGACTCAAGCCAAGACCTGCAGCAGGCGCTTTCATCGCGTCAGGCTTCGGTCGAGAGCAAGGTTGAGCTCGTCTCGGCTCTGTTCAAGGGCAAGTTGAGTGCAGCATCCGCTCTGTTGGTGCGTTTTGCGGTTATCGGCTCTCGCCAGCACAAGCT
Organism: Rhodoluna sp.; assembly: GCA_044348705.1. Classification (GTDB taxonomy): domain Bacteria; phylum Actinomycetota; class Actinomycetes; order Actinomycetales; family Microbacteriaceae; genus Rhodoluna. Next base: position 22,218 of record JBIKSH010000015.1, read on the forward strand.
GAGCGAGGTTCTAGAGGGCTTCGGCAAGCAGGTTTCTGCAGTTGCCGACCGTCTGGTTGCCACCGTAACCGTCGCTGCACCATTGAGCGCAGCACAGCAGAAGCGCCTGGAGTCGGCTCTTTCGGCCTCTTACGGTACTGAACTAAACCTAAATGTCGAGATCGACCCAAGCATCCTCGGTGGTGTGAAGGTTCAGGTTTCGGGAGAAATCATCGACGGCAGCGTTGCTGCTCGTCTAAACCAAGCAAAGTTGCAACTCGCCTAGGCGAACTAAGACCAACCGGGTTTCGGCCCAGAAGATGAGGAACGAGATGGCAGATCTAAAAATCAGCCCGAACGAGATTCGTGACGCGCTCAAGGACTTCGTAAAGTCGTATGAGCCAGCAAAGGCCTCGCGCACCGAGGTCGGTCACGTGATTGACGCCGGTGACGGTATCGCCCACGTCGAAGGCCTGCCTAGCGCAATGGCCAACGAGCTGCTCAAGTTTGCCGATGGCACCTTGGGTCTAGCTCTGAACCTCGACGAGCGCGAGATCGGTACCGTTGTTCTCGGTAACTTCGAAGGCATCCAGGAGGGCATGGAGGTTCACCGCACCGGTGAAGTTCTGTCTGTTCCTGTTGGTGACAAGTTCCTCGGTCGCGTGGTTGACCCACTGGGTAACCCAATCGACGGTCTAGGTGACATCAAGGCAGAGGCACGTCGTGCGCTCGAGCTTCAGGCTCCAGGCGTTATGGCCCGCAAGTCGGTTCACGAGCCACTTCAGACCGGTATCAAGGCAATCGACGCCATGATTCCAGTCGGTCGCGGACAGCGTCAGCTGATCATTGGTGACCGTCAGACCGGTAAGACTGCAATCGCCGTCGACACCATCATCAACCAGAAGGCCAACTGGGCATCAGGCGACCCAAAGAAGCAGGTTCGCTGCATTTACGTGGCAATCGGTCAAAAGGGTTCGACCATCGCAGCTGTAAAGGGTGCTCTTGAAGAGGCCGGCGCAATGGAGTACACCACCATCGTGGCTTCGCCTGCATCAGACCCAGCCGGCTTCAAGTACCTAGCTCCTT
>JBIKSH010000001.1:0-190934 GCA_044348705.1 Rhodoluna sp.
TCGCCGCGGTGAAGTCGGTCATCGGCGACCTCGACCGAGTGACTCGCGTTGTGAAGTTGGTCGGGTTCGTAGCATCCACGCCTGATTTCTCTGGTCAGCCGGGTGTCATCAACGGCGCATCCGAGTTCTTGGGTGAAGTGTTCGGCGAGGCCGGCGCTCACGCTCGTTCGGCCGTCGGCGTGCCGGTGTTGCCGCTCGATTCGCCAGTAGAACTCGAACTGATCGTCGAGTTCAAGTAGAGTTAAGTTCTACGCCAAGTAGAACATCCTCGCTCCCTAAACAGCTTTAGGTCTAAATAGATGCTTACAAAAAGAGATCTCAAAACGATTTTTCACGTCGCCTATGTCGCCCTCGCAACTCTTAGCGTCAGTTATGCGATCGGTGTCGCAACACAAGTCGATCTTCTCCTGTGGCTAGCCCTGCCTCTCGGTGTTGCGATTGTTGGCGTGTTTTCTTGGCTGCCACCAAAGACGCAGTTGGTTGGTTGGGCAGTGGCCACCGGTTGGCTGCTCTCGTCGGTGTATCTAGGCTCGTCCGATTATGAGCTGGTCGCGTTGGTTGTGATCATGCTGTTTGCGATTGCCGGCGTGCTGTGGTCGCCTTGGTTTTTGGCTGCCATTTGGTTCTTGCATCCAATTTGGGATCTAATTCCAAGAGACTTGCCTGACCACATGCACGATCTTCCGCTCGCCTGCCTCATCTATGACCTGGTCATTGCCCTCTATCTAGGCTGGCGAACTCGCAGCGGATTCTTCAACGAAGCTCTGCCGGCATCCACCAGCAAAATGTTGCGTTCAGGATGGTCACGCACTTTGGTGGCCACTTACCTTGTGGCTGTAGTTGTGGTTGAGATCTTCGTGGTTGGCAGCCTAACGATGTCTAGTTCCGCTATTTGGATTTCCGCGCTGGTTGCTCTTGGTCTGATTGCGCTTCTGTTTTGGCTACCAGCCGACGCACAACGTGTCTTCTGGGTCGCATTTACTGCCTGGATGGGCATGAATTTTGCCCACTCAGGAGACCTTCTCGAGATTGTTGTGTTTCTGCTCATCGTGCTTCTGGCAGTGCTCGGCCTAACCAAATCTCCATATCTTTGGGCAGCCGCTTGGGCGCTTCACGCGCTCTGGTATCTGCTTGAAAGGAAACACGACATGGAGATGGCAATGCTCATGGGTCACTGGATGCAGCCACTTGCAGGGTTCACCTTCGAGTTAGTGATTGCTGCTTGGTTGTTCTTCTTCGCCCGCAAGACCGTGAGGCGCGCTAAAGAGATCGCCTAGGCGTTAGTCTTGCGCTCCGGCAGAAATCTTGCCGGCGATTGCACCCATAACTCCGCTGTCGGCGAGGGTCGTCACATCGCCAATCGGGCGGTCTTCGGCAACATCGCGAAGTAGCCGTCGCATGATCTTGCCCGAGCGCGTCTTCGGCAACTCAGAAACTACAAGAATCTGACGAGGCTTGGCAATCGGCCCAATCTCTTTGGCAACGTGCTCACGCAGCACTCGAGAAACATCGGCGTCTGCACCGGCCTCCTCGAGCTGGTCTTGACGCAAGATTACGAATGCCACAACCGCTTGACCGGTAACTTCATCGCGAGCGCCAACCACTGCGGCCTCGGCAACCCACGGATGCGCTACCAGCGCCGATTCAAGCTCGGTGGTTGATAGGCGGTGGCCCGAAACGTTCATCACGTCGTCAACTCGACCGAGAAGCCAAATGTCGCCATCGGCATCTTTCTTGGCACCGTCGCCAGCGAAGTATTGACCTTCGAAGCGAGACCAATAGGTGTCGACGAAGCGCTCTGGGTCGCCCCAGATGCCGCGCAACATTGACGGCCATGGCTCGGTGAGAGTTAGGTAGCCACCGTGGTTGTTGCCAACTTCGTGACCGTGTTCGTCAACCACACGAGCGCTGATTCCTGGAATCGGCACCTGCGCTGAACCCGGCTTGGCGTGAGTCACGCCAGGTAGCGGGCTAATCATGATGGCACCGGTTTCGGTTTGCCACCAGGTGTCGACAATCGGGCAACGTTTGCCTCCGATGACCTCGCGGTACCACATCCACGCTTCTGGGTTGATTGGTTCGCCGACTGAACCGAGCAGGCGCAGGCTGCTGAGGTCAAACTGGTCTGGAATGCTGCGGCCGAGTTTCATGAAAGAGCGAATGGCAGTTGGCGCGGTGTAGAGAATGGTCACGCCGTATTTTTGAATGATTTCCCACCAGCGACCTGGGTGCGGGCTGTCGGGCGTGCCTTCATAGATAACCTGGGTTGCACCGTTGGCGAGCGGGCCGTAAGCCACGTATGAGTGGCCGGTGATCCAGCCAACGTCGGCGGTGCACCAGTAAACATCGGTCTCAGGGTGAAGGTCGAACACGTTGCGGTGGGTGAACGCCGCCTGGGTTAGGTAGCCACCTGTGGTGTGCAGAATACCCTTTGGTTTGCCGGTCGTGCCCGAAGTGTAAAGAATGAAGAGCGGGTTTTCGGCCTCGAAACCCTGGGCCTCGTGTTCTGGGCTGGCTTCGGCCATGGCCTCGTGCCACCAAATGTCGGTGGTTTCAAACCACTCCACCGGTTGCTCGGTGCGCTTGACCACCAGAACGTGCTCAACGCTTGGGCAGTTGTTGGTGCCGAGGGCTTCGTCGACGGCGGGTTTGAGAGCCGAGGGCTTTCCGCGACGGTATCCACCGTCTGCGGTGATGACCAGTTTGGCACCAGCATCTTGGATGCGCGTTGCCAACGAGTCGGCACTGAATCCGCCGAACACCACCGAGTGCACAGCGCCGAGCCGGGCGACCGCCAGCATCGAGATGATCGCTTCGGGAATCAGCGGCAGGTAGATTGCAACGCGGTCACCCTTGGTTACGCCAAGCCCGGTCAGCACATTCGCCGCGCGCTTCACCGCTTCGGTCAGTTGGGCGAAGGTGTAGGTCTGGGTGTCGCCGGGTTCACCCTCAAAGTGAATGGCAACTCGGTCGCCGCGGCCTTCGAGCACGTGACGGTCGAGGCAGTTGTAGGCAACGTTGATTTCGCCGTCTTCAAACCACTTTGCAAAGGGCGCTTCGCTCCAGTTGAGAGTCTTGGTGAATGGCTTGTGCCAGTGAAGTTTGTTGGCCTGCTCGGCCCAGAAACCCAGCCGGTCTTGTGCGGCCTGGTCATAAATGGATGCCTGGGCTACGGCCTGCGCAGTGAATTCGGCAGCCGGTGCAAACACGCGGTGCTCTTCGAATAGGTTCTCAATTGCGTCGGATTGCGACATCCATGTCTCTCTCTATTGCTCACCAAAAGGCTAGCGGTTTTGATTGACGAGTTCTTGGCTGAGAGTCACCTGAAATGTATGCAATTGGTAACGTTTACGGTTTATAGTTATCTAGTCGAGCTTCGGCTCGACCCGCGGCACCGGTTCCCCCCAATGCGGTGCCGCCAGGCGGTAGTCCTTCCCCCAAGGGCTACCGCCCCCTTTTTAACCTCGAGCCTGTACTCACTAAAGTGCCGTTTTCGGTATAAAACTGAGTTACTCACAACTTTCTTTTTGATGGTTTGGTCGCTTCAAATCTCTGGCAGTTTCGATGCATGCAACTCTGCCCAGCACTTCAAAACTTGATGAATGACGCCAAGATTACCGATATCGTGCTCAACGGCGTTCGTAGTGTTTTGGTTCGAAGTGCTGGTCGTTGGTTCTCGACCGAATCGATTTTCTCTGAGCCCAACGAAATGCAAGATTTTGCTATCGACCTAGCAGAGTCGGTAAATCAAACTCTCAATTTCAAAGAGCCCTTTGCGAGCTTTGTCGCTGGCGATTGGCGCACAAGTGCGATGTTGCCGTTTGGCGTTTGCTATGAAACCAACATAACGTTCAGGCGCGTATCGGGCGTCGAAGATGTTTCTTCGCCAGATCAGTTGTTCACCGATAAACATTCCATCGACTTGTTGGCAAAAATCAAACACCACATGGATGCTCGGCAGTCTGTTCTGATCGCGGGTGCGGCCGGCTCCGGCAAAACCACTTTGCTCAGGGCATTGCTCAGGCGTTACCCAGCCGAACGCGTGATCACGATCGAAGACGTCGCCGAGCTAAACCTCGGTTTACCCAACTCGGTCGGTTTGCTTTCACGCGAGTCCAACGCCGAGGGGGTCGGTGCCGTGAGTTTGAGTTCGCTACTGACTCACGCACTGCGCATGAGTCCCGATCGCATCGCTCTCGGTGAGGTTCGTTCGGTTGAACTGGTTGCGATGCTAGATGCTCTCAACACCGGTCACTCGGGCGCGGGCGCAACGATTCACGCCAACTCGCTCGAAGACGTTGCCAGTCGAATCGAAGCACTGGGTCTTCGAGCGGGGTTGCCACTCCAGGTTATTGCGCGGCTTACCGAGTCGGCGATCGGGCTGGTGGTTTTTGTCTCAGCTATCGGTGGTTACAAAATCGAGGCAGTGGGCCTGCCTCGGGCAACTCCAACCGGTTTGCAGGTGATTCCGCTTGAGTAACGCAACCTCGAATCTCGAACAGCTCATCATGCGGCTCGAATCTGGCCAGCGATTAGAGCCAGGGTTGCTCGTGTCAATCGAAGACGACGCAGAAGTTGCCAAGCTCGTAAACGTTTGCCGAACTACCGGAGCGCCAATGCTCGAAGCACTCCGGTCACTTCAATCTGCCCGAGCGCAGGCAGCGAATACCGCGCAAGAATTGCTTGCCGAACTGGCCGGCCCGCAGGCCACCGTCAAGTTGGTCACCTGGCTACCGGTCGGGGTGGTCGTGCTTGCGCAGGGTCTGGGTTTCGACATCCTCGATGCCTTGCTGACCAACTTGCTTGCGCAACTATCGGTGATAGCGGGGCTTGTGCTGCTGGTTGTCGCAAACCGTTGGTCAAACCGCATGGTGCGAGCGGCAACCCCCGGCTCTGATGACCCAGCCGCCGGACTAAACCTGTTCATCGCGCTTTTGAAATCAGGCCAATCGCTTTCGGTTGCCCGCCAGTCGGTTGACGAAGCTGGTCTCGCCCTAGCGGGTCTACTCGCAATGGCGAGAGCAACGGGTGCCCCACTGGTTGACCTCCTGGATGCACGAGCGCGCGCAATTCGCGAACAACACGCTACCCGCGCCAAACACACCCTTCGGCAGCTCTCGGTTCGCCTAACCATCCCACTTGGAGCCGCGGTTCTTCCCGCGCTCGTGTTCTTAGTAGTGATTCCGCTATTCATTTCTCTGATGTCACCCAATAATGCGTTCTAGCAAGCAACCAAAGAAAGAAGGAAGCAGTAGATGTTGAGAATCGAAAGAATAAAGCTCAAGAGCGAAGAAGGCGCGGCCACCGCCGAGTATGCGATTGCCACCATGGCGGCGGTTGCCTTCGCGGGTTTGTTGGTGGTGATCATGAGAAGTCCAGAGGTGAAAGAGATTTTGCTCGGGCTGGTCAAAACGGCGCTGACCCCGCAAGGCTAGGTATCGTTGAAGTGTTCGTTACACAAATCTCTAAGAAGGAACAACATGGCTTTTTGCGCGAGTTGCGGCAACGATTACGGTCAGGCCGCAAGCTGCCCGAACTGCGGCACACCACAGGGTTACTCGGCCACTCCTGCCGCTGGACCAAGCTCAAACACGCTCGCAATGTGGGCCCACCTCGGCCCGCTCGTTGTTGGTCTGGTTGGAAGCTTCGCGATTGTTCCGGCGCTGCTCACCTGGTTGCCGCCCCTGATCATCAAGCAAATTCGCCCAAACGACGAGTTCCTCAAGCGTCACGCCAACGAATCGCTGAACTTTCAGTTGCAGTGGATCATCATTTCGTTGCCATTAGCAGTGGTGATGGTGCTGTTCACCTTGTTCACACTAGGGTTCGGAGCGCTTTTGGTCGTTCCTGTGGTTGCCGTGCTCGGTATCTTGCTAATGATCATGATGATTTTGGCTGCCGTTGCCGCCTCAAACGGCAAAGAGCACAAATACCCATTCATGCTCTTTCGCCTAGTCAAAAACTAACCAGCAAATTTCGCCAATTCTCCATGGGTGATCACGGAGCCGTGAGCGCCGAGTTCGCCGTTGCGCTTCCTGCAGTGCTGGTCGTCGTGGCGATTCTGCTGGCAGGCTTCAAGATTGCCAATTCAGGGGCAAGCGACATCCGCGCACTGACCAGTTATGTCGTGGCCGCTTCTAGAGGCGAGAGCCAAGAGCTTCTTGATAACTGGGCTAAGCAACATCTAGGCGACTATCTCGTGACTTCCTATATAGAAGCCTCCGCCCTCTGTGCCAAAGCTGTTTCAAAAACGGGGGTAGCAAGGTCTTTAGAGAGGTGTGTTTGGGTCGGCGATTACTAGTAGAAACCCTTGCTGACGAACACGGGGCGGGAACATTTCTGGCTTTCGCAACATTAGTGCTTGTTGTCGGGGCTGCGACGCCGGTGATTTTTAGCGCAAATCAGGCTTTCGAAGCCGAGCAACTCGACACCGCGGCAGAGCTGTCAGCGCTGTCGGCCGCTGACTCGCTTAGCGGCTTTCGCACAGGGCATCCATGTGAAGTTGCGGCAAAGGTTGCACAACTAAATGTGGTCAACCTTGACGAATGTCGTATTGTCGGTTTCGGCGTCACGATTAGAGTCAGCGTCAAAAGTATTGGTATGGTTCATTTCGCAAGTGCTAGAGCGACAACATCGTGAAGCACAAAACGTCAGGAGAGTAATTGGCCACCAGCCAGAAGCTAGTCATCGTTGAGTCGCCTGCAAAGGCGAAGACAATCTCAAAGTACCTAGGTAACGAATTCACAGTGCTCGCTTCGGTGGGTCACATTCGTGAACTGGTTGAGCCACGCGACCTTCCGGCCGACCTAAAAAAGGGTCCGTTCGGCAAATTTGCCATCAACATCGAAAACAACTTCGAGCCGTACTACGCCATTTCGGCGGGTAAGAGCAAAACCGTATCCGAGCTAAAAAAGGCCCTGACCAACGCCGATGAGCTCTATCTCGCAACCGATGAAGACCGCGAGGGTGAGGCCATCGCATGGCACCTGCTTCAGGTTTTGAAGCCAAAAGTTCCGGTCAAGCGCATGGTGTTTCACGAAATCACCAAAGAGGCAATCACCGCAGCCCTAGACCACACCCGTGAGTTAGACAACGACCTGGTTCAGGCTCAAGAAACTCGCCGAATTGTCGACCGTCTGTTCGGCTATGAAATTTCTCCGGTGCTCTGGCGCAAGATCAACCGTGGCCTTAGCGCAGGTCGCGTTCAGTCGCCAGCCGTTCGCCTAGTGGTAGAGCGTGAGCGTGAGCGCATGGCCTTCGTGTCGGCCTCTTACTACGACGTCGCCGCGACATTTAGCCCGTCCGGCAACGAGCCATCATTCGAAGCCAAACTACTGAGCGTTGATGGCAAGCGCATCGCAACCGGTCAGTCGTTCGATGACAACGGCCGCATGACCGCCGATGTTCTGCTGCTCGATGAAGCAACCGCCAAGGCCTTGGCCAGTGGCGCAACCGACCCATCGGTCAAGGTGAGCGTCACCTCGGTAGAGGCAAAGCCAAGCACCAGACGCCCGGCTGCGCCGTTCACGACATCCACTCTTCAGCAAGAGGCGTCGCGCAAGCTGCGCATGTCGGCAAAGCAGACCATGGACACCGCTCAGGGCCTGTACCAAGAGGGTTTTATCACCTACATGCGAACCGACTCACCGTCGCTTTCGCAGCAGGCCATCAACGCCGCTCGCAGCCAGGCTGCATCGATGTTCGGCCAAGACCTAGTTGCCGACAAGCCGCGCCTCTACAGCGGCAAGTCGAAGAACGCCCAAGAGGCTCACGAGGCTATTCGCCCAGCCGGTGAAGTGTTCAAAACTCCCGCCGAGGTTTCGTCGCAGCTTTCTGGTCGCGCACTCGACCTTTATGAACTGATCTGGAAGCGCACGGTGGCTTCACAGATGGCCGACGCCAAAGTTTCGACCACTACCGCACGCATCGCCGTGGCACCCGTTGCCGGCAAGGCGCTTGAGTTCACCGCATCCGGCACCGTGGTCACCTTCAGAGGTTTCTTGGCTGCATACGAAGAAGGCCACGACGAGTCGCGCAACGAAAACGACAACGACGAGCGTGAGTCGAAGCTGCCGAACCTAACCGTCGGCCAATCACTCGGCATTTCAGATGTAGTAGCCAAAGACCACATCACTAACCCGCCACCTCGCTACACCGAGGCGAGCCTGGTCAAGGCCCTCGAAGAAGACGGCATCGGCCGCCCTTCGACTTACGCCAACATCATGTCAACGATTTTGAATAAGGGTTACGTGACCAAGCGAGGCCAGGCTCTGGTTCCAGAGTGGATCGCCTTCACCGTGACCCGCTTTCTCGAAGAGAACTTCGGCAAGCTGATCGACTACGAATTCACCGCGGCGATGGAAGAAGACCTCGACCGCATCGCTGATGGAGAGCTGAACTACCTAGAGTGGCTCAAGCACTTCTACTTCGGTGGCGAAGACATCGATGGCCTGCTTCACACTGCAACGCACATTCTCGATCAAGACCCGAAAGCCATCAACTCGATCGCGATTTCAGACGAAATCACCTTGCGCACCGGTCAATATGGCCCGTACCTCGAGATTTACACCGACCCGAGCACGCCCGGCGCCGATGAAAACGGTCGCCGAATTGTGAACATCCCAGAGGGTCTTGCACCAGACGAGCTGACCCCGGCCAAAGCGCAAGAACTAGTGGATGCTCCCGTAGCAGTTGACCGAGTGCTAGGTCTCGACCCGGCCTCTGGCAATGAGATTCTGTTCAAAGACGGTCGTTTCGGGCCTTACGTCATGATCAACGATGAAAAGGCTGCCAAGCCTAAGACCGCCTCGTTGTTCAAGAGCATGGATCCGTTGAACATCGACCTTGACACCGCGCTAATGTTACTTTCGCTGCCTCGCGTGGTCGGAATCGACCCTGAGACCGGCAACCAGGTCACCGCTCAGAACGGAAAGTTCGGGCCGTACCTCAAAAAGGGCACCGATTCACGTTCGCTAACCAGTGAAGACGAAATTTTCTCGATAACCCTAGAGCAGGCACTGGCTATCTATGCGCTGCCGAAGTACGGCGCTCGCCGCACCGCGGCCACACCGCTTCGCGAGTTTGGTGAAGACCCCGAGAGCAAGGGTGCGGTTACCATCAAGACTGGCCAGTTCGGCCCTTATGTCACCGACACCTTCGTGAACGCGACTGTGCCAAGCGATGACAACATCGAAGACATGACGGCAGAGCGCGCGTTCGAGCTTCTAGCCATTCGTCGTGAAAAACTAGGTCTTGAGCCTGGTCAGGCACCTGCTAAGACCTCTCGCTCGAAAAAGGCAGCTCCGGCCCGCACTGTGAAGCGCGGAACCACCCGAAAGAAGAAGTAACGCTTGTTCATCTCGTTTGAAGGAATCGACGGGGTTGGTAAATCAACCCAGGCAGATTTGCTCGAAGCTCATCTGGTCGGTCTTTCGCGCGAGGTTGTTCGCACACTTGAGCCGGGTGGCAGTGAACTCGGCCGCGACATTCGCAAACTTCTGCTTCACAGTGGGCACGTGGATGCTCGCGCCGAAGCTCTGCTTTATGCCGCAGATCGCGCCCACCACGTTGCAACCGTTATTCGCCCAGCGCTCGCCGAGGGCAAAGTTGTAATTACCGACCGCTACCTCGACTCTTCGGTTGCCTACCAGGGTGCCGGGCGCATTCTTGGCGCGACCGAGGTGCGCGACCTCTCGATGTGGGCGATTCAGGGCCTCTTGCCTGCGCTCACCGTGTTGCTTGACCTCGACGCGGCCAGTGCGGTTGCTCGTCGGGCTAAAACCGGTGACGCCCCAGATCGACTCGAACGCGAGAAAGTCGAGTTTTTCGAGGCTGTTCGCGCCTGCTACCTCGAACTAGCCGCCGCCGAACCTGAACGTTTTCTCGTGGTCGACGCCCGCCTAACAGTCGATGAGATTCAGTCGAAGATTCGCGCACGCGTTGATGAGTTGCTTGGGCGCTAGATGAGCGCCGCCACGACACATCCGATTTTCGACGAACTGCTCGGCCAAGATGAGGCAGTCGCCCTGATCGAGACCGCTGTTCGAAACCGAGACGCCGGTGTTTTTCACTCTTGGCTCATCACCGGCCCGCCCGGGTCTGGCCGCTCAAACCTCGCCCTAGCCTTCGCCGCCGCGCTGCAGTGTGAAGCACAGGGATGCGGCACCTGCAAGTCTTGCGTGCTAGCCAAGGCAGGCACTCATCCCGACATCCAAGTTTTATCAACCGAAAAGGTTCAAATCACCATCGCCGAGGTTCGCGACCTAGTTTCGGCATCGGTGATGGGTTCATCGGTTGGGCGTTTTCGAATCATGGTCATCGAAGATGCCGACCGCATGTCGCAATCGGCTTCGAACGTTTTGCTAAAGGCTCTCGAAGAGCCGCCAGCCGGCACCCTGTGGATTCTCTGCGCACCGTCTGAGGTCGACATGCTTCCGACCATTCGTTCGCGCGTTCGCCGCGTTGGTCTCAAGGTGCCGTCGGTTGAAGACGTTGCCCAACTGCTGATTACTCGCAACGGTGTTGAACCCAAGCTCGCCCGATCGGCTGCAGCCGAAGCCCAGAGCCACATCGGAATGGCGCTTCGCCTCGCCACCAGTGCCGAAGCTCGAGCGCGCCGCAAAGAAGTTTTGCAGTCGGCACTTTCAATCAAATCGGTGACGGCTGCGGTCAAAACCAGCGACCGCTGGCTCGAACTAGCCAAAAAAGACGCCGAACAAATGAGTAGCGAGCGCGACGGCCAAGAGAAGACCGACCTGCTAGCCAGCATGGGTTTGACCGACAAAGACACCGTGCCACCGGCCCTGCGGTCTGAGCTCAAGCGCCTCGAAGACGCTCAAAAACGCCGCAACACTCGATCAGAGCGAGACGGGCTCGACCGAGTGCTGGTAGACCTGCTGGCCCTATACCGCGACGTGCTCAGCGTGCAGTTGAACGCATCCGTCGACTTGGTGAACGAAGACTTGGCCGATCAAATTCGCGAGGTGGCGGCGCAAACCAAGCCGGCCGACTCCATTCACAAACTTGAGGCAATCGAACAGGCCCGTGCCCGCATCGCTAGGAATGTTCGCGACCAGTTGGTGCTTGATTCTTTAGCGGTAAGTCTTCAGATTCGAAAGGTGTAGCGTGCGCAAATTCAGACAGTGGATGTTCGGCCTGGTCGCTGCGCTGACGATAGTTTCAGCATCCGGCTGCTCGGTGGCATCGCAACCGCGCGAACTCGACCCAAACGTTGACGCAGCCTTCGCCAAGTTCTACACCCAGCCGATCGACTGGAATCGCTGCGACGGCTTCGATTGCGCCGAGGTCATGGTACCTATGAACTGGAACGACCCCGAGGGCGAAGTCATCACCATCGCCGTGATTCGTTCTGAGGCGACCGGCGCAAACCCAATCGGCGACCTTCTGCTCAACCCTGGTGGCCCTGGTTCTTCTGGCGTCAACTTTGTGCGTGACAACCTCGAATACATTGGCACCGAAGCGCTGCGCGAAAACTACAACCTCATCGGCTTCGACCCACGCGGCACCGGTGATAGCTCGCCGGTAACCTGCCTAGATGATGCCGGCCTCGATGAGTTTTTGTATAGCCAAAGCCCGTATCCGAACGATGACGCCAAAGATCTCGAGTACTGGACAGGTTTGACCGCCAAGTTCGGCGAGGGCTGCATCGAAAAAACCGGTGAGGTCATCAAATACCTCGACACCCAGTCGGCGGCTAAAGACATGGACGTAATTCGCTCTTATCTCGAGCAAGACAAGCTCGACTATGTCGGCTTTTCTTACGGAACCTTGCTCGGTGCAACCTATGCCTCGATCTTTCCTGAGCGCGTCGACCGCTTCGTTCTCGACGGCGCCATCGACCCCCGCGTGAGCGACGAACAGCAGTCACTGAACCAACTCGGCGGCTTCGAATTGGCAATCGGCAACTATGCCAGCTGGTGCCTTGAGCAGGCGAACTGCCCGTTCTCTGGCAACAAGGCAAACGTTTTGAAGCAGATTAGTGCCTGGTTTGAGAACCTCGAAACCAACCCACTACCCACCCAGGATGGTCGTGAGCTAACCATCTCGGCTGGCATCACCGGGGTCATTTTGGCCATGTATTCAGACGATTACTGGCCAATTCTGACCGACGCTTTCAACGAAGTGAAAACCGGCGACGCGACAACCCTGATGCGTATGGCCGACTTCTATAACGACCGCGGCGAAGACGGGCGCTACAGCACCAACACGCTAGAAGCCAACATCGTTATTTCTTGCTTGGATGGCCAGGCGTCAACCAAGCCAAAAGACATTGCCGCACAGAACGCCAAGGCCAAGAAGATTGGCACAGTGTTCGGCGATTACTGGCAGAACGGCTACATTTCTTGCACCTGGGTCGACTTTGGCCCGGTTGAACCTCTGGCTTCGTTTGCCGCTGAGGGTGCTCCGAGCATCCTCGTGGTTGGCACCACCGGAGACCCTGCCACCCCTTACGAGCAGTCGGTGGCGCTTGCCCGCGACGTTCTGGCCAACGGATTCTTGCTTACCTTTGATGGCGAGGGTCACACCGCCTACGGCCGCTCAAACTCCTGCGTTGACCAGACGGTCGATGACTTTTTGCTCGAAGGCAGACTGCCCGAATCAGAGCCAACCTGCTAAGTGAGATCGGCTTTGGCCAAAACTAAAAACAACAAACTACAAGAATTCTTTTCGATTCAATTTCGAAAGCTGCTCTCGGGCGCTGCCGATGGCACGCCACCCTGGCTGGCCGTAATCGCCGATGGTGACACCGGTGGGCTATACCTGCCTACCGACGAGCCGTGGAAGGTTCACCGCGACTTCGGCACGCTAGTCGGGGGAGTACGCGCGCTTTTGATGCAAGCGCTGCACCCTGGCTCACTTGCCGGCGTCGCTCAGCACTCGCGCTACGAACAAGATGCGCTCGGCCGCTTGAGTGGCACCATTCGTTGGCTCACCGTCACCACGTTCGGGTCGCACGCCGCTGTTGCTGGTGAGGCTAGTCGCGTAAATCGCCTACACGAACGCGTCGCTGGCAGCTACGAGAGCACTTCGGGCACCAAGCCATACCGCGCAGCCGACACCGACCTGCTGGCCTGGGTGCACGTGGCCTTCACCGACTCGTTTCTCTCGGCTCACAACACCTATTGCAAAAACAAAGTGGATGCTGACGCCTACGTCGAGCAGTGGGGCCGATCGGTTACTCCGCTCGGGTTGACTCGCGTGCCAACCAGCCTCGATGAACTCGACCGCGTGATCGCCGACTTCGCCCCGCAGCTTCGAGCAGATGAAACCACTCTGCGCGTGGTCTCGTTCATTCGGCGACCACCGCTGCCGATTCCGGTACGACCGATCTACCGCTTGCTCTGGTTGGCTGCCGTTTACAGCCTTCGCGACGAGCACCGCGAGCTGCTCGGGCTCAAAAAGCCTGGGCGCTGGGTGGTTGGTGTGACGCGATTTGTGCTGGTGAGCATCCGCGTTCTAATCGGCCCAGAAAGCCCGATCGAAGACGGTGCCCTTGCCCGCCTGCAACGAATCGGACTGCTCGGTTTGAAGTAAGATTTAGAAGATTCGCCACCCTAGCTCAGTCGGTAGAGCAGCTCCCTCGTAAAGAGCAGGTCAGGAGTTCGATTCTCCTGGGTGGCTCTGGTTCTTTTCAAAATGCATGAAATCGTGCTAACTTCAAATGTTGACCGCGTTCAATCGGTCAACAGCCTCAAGAAATCAGGGTTGTTTTGAAACCAGTCAAAGCCAGGCGTTCGCACCCGGCGCGAATAGTCGCAGCTATCTTTGGGCTAGTGATTGCTGCCGGCACACTCGTGCTCAGCCTTCCTATTTCGCGTACTGCGGGCACTTTCGGCGGCTTCTTAGAAGCGGCTTTCACCTCTGTCTCGGCAGTTTGTGTGACGGGGCTATCGACGGTAGACGTCTCCACTTATTGGACACCATTTGGTCAGCTAATGATCTTAGTCATGATCAAACTCGGTGGACTTGGCATCGTAACCTTCGCAGTGTTTCTAGGTATCTTGCTGGTGAGACGAGTCGGCCTCAACTCGCGAATGGTGGGTAGCGCCGAAATTCCGGGCTTAGATCAGGGTGACCCAAAAAAAATCGTCATCAAAATCGTTCTTTTTGCAGCCGCCTTCGAAATCATTACGGCGACCTTTGTCACAGTGCGCCTTTGGCTCACTTACGACTACGACCTGGGCTACGCAATCTGGGATGCCGTTTTTCACTCCATCGGCGCTTTCAATCACGCGGGGTTCTCGCTCAACTCTGACAGCATGATTCGGTTTGCAACAGACCCTTGGATTCTCATGCCCC
This sequence comes from Rhodoluna sp., assembly GCA_044348705.1. Lineage (GTDB taxonomy): Bacteria > Actinomycetota > Actinomycetes > Actinomycetales > Microbacteriaceae > Rhodoluna. The sequence continues at coordinate 14,320 of JBIKSH010000001.1, forward strand.
TCAACTTTGCCGTTGTCGCGGGAAGTCTCGGTTTTCCGGTCTTGATTGAGCTCTTGCGTAGAGCACTCGGACGCGTAAAAGCTTCGCAGGTTGGTGGGGCAATCGAGTCTAGGCTTCACTGGACTTTGGCCACCCGCTTGGTGCTTTGGTCTTCACTAATCTTGTTGGTCTTTGGCACCATCTACATCGCCATTATCGAATGGTCAAACCCACTCACATTGGGCCCAATGACCGATGATGTGAAAATCATGAACGCCTTTTCGCTGTCGGTTATGTCACGAAGTGGAGGCTTCAACTCAATAAACATTGGTGACAGCTACCCCGCCACACTCATGGGTATTGATTTGCTCATGTTTATCGGTGGAGGCTCAGCCTCAACCGCCGGCGGTATCAAGTTGACTACCACGGCGGTGCTGATATTCATCGTTTGGACCGAAATACGTGGCGAGACTGCAGTCAACGTAGGAAGCCGACGCCTGCCTCGCTCGATTCAGCGCCAGGCGCTGACCATCATCTCGCTAGCCTCAATTTCTGTGATTACCGCCACAATTTTGATTAGCTTGACCACGAAGTTCACCACCGACCAAATTTTCTTCGAGGTGATCTCGGCGTTCGGAACGGTTGGTTTGAGCACCGGCATCACAGCACAGATGCCCCCGTTCGGGCAATTTATTCTGATGGCGCTGATGTTCGGTGGTCGCCTCGGACTCGTGGTGGTTGCTACCGCTCTAGCGGTGCGACAGACTAAAGTTCATTTCGAATACCCGAAAGAGAGGCCACTAATTGGCTAAGCGTTTGAGAACTATGGGCGGCGAGCGTGTCGAAACGCCTGTTGCGGTTATTGGACTTGGCCGATTCGGCTCAGCCCTGGCACTCGAGCTGCAGTCACTCGGTCACGAGGTGCTTGGCATCGACACCAACGCAGAGCTCGTTCAGCAGTTTGCACCGCTGCTGACCCGCACCGTCACCGCCGACAGCACCAGCGCCGACGCGATGCGCGAACTCGGTGTAGACACCTTTGAGCGCGTAGTGGTTGCCATTGGTGTTGACCTTGAAGCGAGCATCCTGACCGTTTCAATGCTCAAAGAAATCGGTGTTGCCGAAATTTGGGCAAAGGCCATGAGCGACTCACACGGTCGCATTTTGTCTCAACTCGGCGTAGACCACGTTATTTTTCCTGAGAAAGACATGGGCAAACGCATCGCCCACTCGGTTGGTGGAGACCAGCTTGACTACATCGAAATCGATGAGGGTTTTGCCATGGCAAAGACTATTGCTGCGCCTTCGTTCGTTGGCAAATCGCTCACCGAGCTCGCCATTCGCCGTGAATATGGCGTGATCGTGGTCGCAACTGCCGTGGGCGACGTCAACTACATTCCGGCTACACCAGACACAGTAATCGGCGAAGGTGAATGCCTCATCGTGGCCGGGCCAAAAGACAAACTCGAAAAGTTCAGCCGCGTAAAGTAAGCGTTTTTGCTAGACGTTGCCGAGCGCTTCGGCGATAGCCAACTTCGCGCGGTGCAGGCGGTTCACGAGTTCTGCCTGGCGAAGCCCTAGCGCTTGAGACGCATCTGACATGGTGCGCTTGTCGAGCAAAATGGCCTGAGCAACTGGCCGTAGTGCATCCGCTAGTTTTTCAATTTCGGCACGGATGCTCTGCTCGCTGTAACCCGACAAATCTGGGTCACCCTCATCAAAAGTTACGTCTAAATCGAACTCACGATTGTGCATTTAACCCTCCAACTTGAATTCCGAACGGTAGCCCTGAACGGTGCTGCGCATGCCGATTCCGGCAACGCCAACCATCTTCGACTCTCGGTAGTAACCGAACACGCAATCGCCCTCAATCTCGCCGTGCAGCAGTTTGATCTCGTCGGCTAGCCCGAGCAGGCCGAAGGCAAGCAGGTGAATGTCGTACTGGTCGCTCCAAAACGACGGAATCGGTGCGAAGGCTTCAGCCAACAGAGCATCGGTGTCTTCGCCCGCTAGCTGCGCGGCCAATACCTGGCCCACTCGTTTGGCGCTGTCGGTGGGAATGTTCCAGTGCTCAACGCGACGAGGCACATCGTCGAAAATCGGGTTCGCGAAACATGCCACATCGCCAATTGCAAAAACGTTTTGGGCCACCGTGCCATCGTTGCGCACCGCGCGCAGTGCGCCGTCGGTAAGCACGCCGTCGACCAAGTCAAGGTCGTTGCCCTCGAGCCACTCGGTGTTGGCGTGTGAGCCAATCGCCTCGATGAACACGTCGCACGGCAGCACCTCGCCCGAGTCAAGAATCACTCCGGCAACCCGGTCTTCACCCAGCAGATCTTCAACCGTGGTCTTCATGCGAAACTGCACACCTTCGGCCTCGTGGCGACGTTTGATTTCGGCGGCCAACATGCGGCCGAGCGGCCGATTGATGGGGTGACTGCCAGGTGCGACGACGGTCACCGAGCATCCGAGCAATCGAGCCGTGGCGGCAACCTCGCAACCAATGAAGCCAGCACCGAGAATCACAACATTTGCACCTGGCACGAGCTCGGCGCGAAGGGCGATGGCGTCATCGAGGGTGCGCACCGCGTGGCGGCCAGCCAAATCGCCGTTCGAAACTTGAAGTCGTTTAGGGCGAAGGCCCGTTGCCACAATCAAAGCGCTAAACGGATGCACGAGCCCCGTGTCGTCGGTGACTGTGCTGTTTGCGACATCCGCGCTCACAACGCGAGTGCCGAGCACCCAGTTCACGTCCGCGGTTGCTGGTCGTTGCGGAAAAGCCACCGCTTCGTGGCTCACCTCGCCCTTGAGCACATCTTTAGACAGAGGTGGGCGGTTGTATGGGGCGTAAGGTTCGTCGCCGATGGCCGTGATCGGGCCAAGGTAGCCGAAGCGGCGCAGTGCCTCGGCGGATCGCAAACCACCCATTGATGCACCGACAATTACTACCGGCTTAGTCACGTTTGCCTAACTAAAGTCGTCGAGGTTATTCGACGATGAAGATTGCCTGCATCGGGCAGATGTCGATAGCTGCCTCAATGTTGCCGCGCTCGCTCTCGTCTGCCTCGGCGGTGTATTCGAGCTTGTCGTCGCTGTTTAGGCGAAAAATGTCAGGAGCTTCGAAAACGCACTGACCGTAGTGCTGGCACTTTGCCATGTCTACATTGATTTTGATTGTCATTATTTTTCCTCCACGGTAGATGGGTAAAGGTCTTTAGATGGGGTGCGAATGCCTCGGAACTCCCAGTCGCCACCAAGTGCGGTTGAAACGACTTCTTCGCTCTCGGTCGGTTGGGCACCGACATCCGTTCGAATCGGGGTAGGGCCTTCGACAATGTGGTTGGTCAAGCGGCCAAGACCCTCGACCTCAACCTCGACAACGTCGCCAGGCTGAACCGGACGGCTGAATGCAGGGGTGCCCGAGAACAACATGTCACCTGGCACCAGCGTGATGGTGCGAGCAATGTCGGCCACCAGGTAGTGCATGTCCCACTCCATGTTGTCGGTGTTGTCTTCTTGCTTGACGACGCCGTTCACATAGGTGCGAATCATCTTGTTTCTGAAATCCCAGTCGGTGACCATGCCCGGACCAACCGGAGCCAAGGTGTCGCTGCCCTTTACTCGCAGCATCGAACCGGCATCGGTGTCTCTGAAGTCGTGCAGGCCGTAGTCGTTACCCACCGAGTAGCCCGCGATGTATTCGCCAGCTTCTTCAGGGGAGATGTTGCGGCAGGTCTTGCCGATGATGATCACGATTTCACCCTCGTAGTTGAGCCACTTGCAGCCAGACGGTCGCACGACGGCACCCTTGTGGGTGTTCAGCGCGGTGATCGGCTTGTGAAAATAGGTCGGTGCCGGTGGAAGCTTGGTCATGAACTCTTGAGTGCGAGAGTCATAATTCAAGTGCACGGCGATGATCTTGGTCGGCTCGGATGGCGCGAGGTGCGTGGCATCTTCGATTGCAATGCGGCGGCCGTCAGGGGCAACCAGCTCTTCACCGTCGCGAACCACCTCGATTGGGTAGCCGTCGAGCAGAATGCGTCTAATTTCAGTCACGAGATAGCACCAGGTCTTTCGGTCGTGGGAACCCGCCCTCAGGCTTGTCGAACCAGATGTGCACCTGGCCGGTTCCAATTGAGTTTTCGTATTCGCTGTAGAGGCGGCCTACCGACTTGTTGTCTTCTTCACCAAGCGCCCCAGCCATGGCTAGGTAGTGGTAGAAGCCAGCTTCAGGCTTGTACTTCTTGAAGGTGTCGAAGTCGTCAAGAACTGCCTTGTGGTCACCCTGTTCGAACCACTCGATGACCTTCTTGTCATACTCATAGGCCTCAGGGGTGAAAATGTGAATCGGGTCACTGGCCTCGTGCTTGCGAAGGTCACGCAGCTTGTGGAAGGTGTGCGAAAGCGCACCTGAACCGAGAAGCAGCACCTTGCTGTCGCTGTCGCGAATGGCCTCGCCTAGGGCACGACCAGCACGCTTGAAGTCTTCTGGTGTGGCGGTTTGGCAAACCGAAAGTGAAACCCACTTCTTGTCGTCAAGCCCGCGGCCTAGGTAGTGCCAAAGGTTTACCGTGGCATAGAAAATCGGAAGGTGCGGGTCGCTGATCGGGGTGATCCAGGTGCCGTTCTTCTCGTCGTACTTGGCCATGCTGTTTGCCAGTTCTGGGTTGCCCTTGAAGGCATAAGGAATCTGGCTCATGCCACGGGGCAGCTCTTCGCTGGTGAACAATCCAGAGCGTTCTGCGTGTGAAGTGACAACAAACTCAACGGTGGTGGCCCAGTGGCTGTCGAGCACCACGACGGTGTCGTAATCGAGGGTTTCGAAAATCTCTTTGCGAAGCCGCTTTAGACCTGGAACGAGGCTGATTTCTTTGCCATCGTTGAGGTCATATCGAACTGCCTCAGGCAGCATGATAGTTGGCACGTGCGCCAGAATTGCGGCGCCTACTACTTCACCCATCGCTATTCCTTCCATCCATTTGGTGAAACTACGGTGTTTTTAACGTCTGCATAGAAATCGAACGACCAGTTGCCGCCCTCACGGCCAATGCCCGACTTGCGAGAGCCGCCGAATGGTGCCCGCAGGTCGCGAACGAAGAAGCAGTTCACCCAAATCGTTCCGGCAACCAGCTCTTTGGTGATCTTGTCGGCATGTTCACGGATGCCCGACACAACCACTGCGGCCAGACCGAACTCCGTTCCGTTCGCCATCTCGAGCGCTTGCTCGTCAGAGTTGAAGGTTTGCATGCAGAGCACTGGGCCAAAGACCTCTTGGGTCACGATCTCGGCACCAGCACTCGGTTGAATCAGCGTCGGTCTAAAGAACAGGCCACCGAGCTCTTCGTTCGGCTCGCCGCCCATCACGATGGTCTGACCCTCGGCCTTGGCTCGGTCGACAAAACCCTTGATTCGGTCGAAGTGCACCTGGTGAATCTGTGGGCCGATGTCGGTCGTCTCGTCACGCGGGTCGCCCTGTTTAATCTTGGATGCGCGCTCGCGGAACTTCTCGGCAAAGCTTGACGCGACAGACTCGTGAACCAAAATGCGGGTTCCGCTCAGGCAAACCTGGCCGGCGTTGTCGTATTGCTCGACGGCTAGTTCGGCGGCAAGGTCTAGGTCAGCATCCTCGAAAACTAACAGCGGGCTCTTGCCGCCTAGTTCGAACGAAAGCGGGGTTAGGTTGTCGGCAGCGGCCTTGGCAATCACCTTGGCGGTTGGAACCGAGCCGGTGAACGAAATGCGGGCGATGTCGGTGTGGGCAACCAGTGCGGCGCCGGCTTCGCGGCCATAACCCTGAACTACGTTGAATACGCCGTCTGGAATACCAGCCTGCTTGGTGAGGTCGGCGAAGAATGATGCGCTCAGCGGGGTCCATTCGGCTGGCTTCAGCACCACTGTGTCACCGGCGGCCAGGGCCGGGCCGATCTTCCAGGTGGCAAGCATAAGAGGCGCGTTCCATGGGGTGATCAGCGCGCAAACGCCCGATGGGTCCCAAGAAATATTGTTGGTGTGGCCGCGAGTTTCAAACTTTTCGTGTGCCAAGTGGTTGATTGCCCAGTCGGCAAAGAAGCGTATGTTCATGGCCACGCGAGGCATCACGCCGCGACGGTGTGAACGCAGCAACGAGCCGTTGTCCATGGTTTCGAGTTGGGCGAGGGTTTCGATGTTGGCCTCGACCAGGTCGGCGAGCTTCATGAGCAATTCGCCACGACCCACGGGGCCAAGAGCCGCCCATCCCTTGAATGCCTTATTCGCAGCTGCGACGGCTAGGTCAACTTCGGTCTGACCGCCGCGAGCGATTTCGCCCAGAAAGCTTCCGTCAACGGGGGAGGTGTTGGTGAATGTTTCAGTGCTGGCAACGCGCTGACCGCCAATGTAGTGGCGTGTGTCTACCTTGGCCCCGGCCACCTCAATAAAGGTCACTGAGAAACTCCCTCGTTTGTTCGTCTTGAAATCAAGCGTAACTTCAATTTCGTTCGGATGCTAATGATTTAGACTAGGGCATACTTCTCTTTAGAACGCCAGATTCTTATAGTCTGGCGAGTGAATTTTTATAACGATTTGGAGTTAGCGGTGACTGCCTTGAATAGACCAAGAATCGCCATCCTCGGCCGCTTTGCCGATGGGTCTACCGCGACTCGTTCGAGGGCCGTTGTTAGCGCCCGTTCCCTGGTTGAATCGGTCTGGAATGCCGGGGGAGAACCCATCACTCTGTTGCCGACGAACGATACCGATTGGGATACCCGCCTTCGCGGTTTTTCGGCCGTGCTGATGCCGGGCGGCGGCGACTTGAACCCCGAACTTTACGGGCAGGCCCCCGAGAGCGACGAGCTATACGGCATCGACCAGTTGCAAGACGAGTCAGACCTGAGCCTCACCAAGTGGGCAATCGAAAACAAGGTTCCTTTTCTAGCTATCTGCCGAGGTTTTCAACTGGTGAATGTTGCCTTCGGCGGCACTCTGGTTCAGCACATGCAAAACGATCACCGTCACGTGGTTCACCAACTTCACTTGGATGCTGATGCCGAACGTCTTGGCGTCGGAGTCGCACCACTTGAATCATCCTGTTATCACCACCAGGCCATCGACAGGCTTGGCGAGGGTCTTCGCGTTATTGCTCGTGCCCAAGAGGGACACGTCGAAGCCATGGCCATCGACAACGGTGCTTGGGCTTATGCGGTGCAGTGGCACCCAGAAGACAACGCTGCCGACAATGCACAGCAGGCCGGTTTGTTTGCAAAGTTTGTCGAGCAGGCGAAAAACGCGCCGTTGATTTAGTTCTTGCGTGTCTTAACGCTCGAGCGATTCAGCTCTCTAAGTGGCGGGTAATCTCGCGCAGGTGGTCGGCGGTCTGACGCTCGGCAGATTCGCCTAGGGTTTCAACCACAAATTTCTCTTCGGTGTTGAACGCCGGAAAAAGTCGATCCATGAGCTTGCGCCCAGCCGGTGTCATTTTCACGACCACGAGGCGGCCGTCGTCTGTGCTTTTCTCGCGGGTTAGAAGTCCGCGACCTTCTAGGGTTCCTAGAACACCGGTGAGCGTTGCCTTTGAAAAACCGCCCTCAACCGCAATTTGGCGCGTTTCGATAGGTTCCCAGATCCAGGTGACCCAGAGCACTACGAAAGCCGTCCAAGAAAGATTCTCTTTGGCCAGCACTGATCTCTCGAGGTGATTGCGAACGGCTGTGGCAGCTCGAAACAGGTTTGACACCACTGCCATCGCACCGAAGTCGATGTTCTTGTGGTCTAGCCTGGCCTCTACTTGGCGCTCTGTCTCGGCAAGTGTGTGCAATCCAGCCATGGTTCCCAGAACTTTCTCTTTGAACTGAACTAAACCACAATTTTCTAATCATTTAGTCCCGAATGAATAACATTTTCGTTTTTTGACTAGAAAATGCTCGACATATCACTAATCTAAAAATGATTCGTATCCAAACAATCTCTTAGGAGCCAGACGTGAACTCAATGTCGAGCGTTTCCCTTGCCGATCTTGACCTCTTCGAAGGCGGTGCGCCTTGGAAGGTTTTTGAAGACCTTCGCAAGAACAGCCCGATTCACTGGAACGAAGAAGAAGCTCCCAACTCGGGCTTCTACTCTGTCACCCGCTACCACGACATCGTCAAGGTGCTTCGCGACCCAGAGACCTTCACCTCTGAACGCTTCACGAACCTTGAAGAAGTGGATGCTGACCAAGAAGAAGCTCGTCGCTCACTGCTCGAGACCGATGGTTCGCGTCACCGCGCTCTGCGCCGCTTGCTTCAGGGGGAGTTCACCCCGCAGGCCGTGGCCCGCTACGCAACCTTTCTTCGCGGTCTAACCGCCACCACCCTCGACAACGCTTTCGCGAAGGGCTCGTTCGACTTCGTTGAAGAAGTCGCATCCGACTTTCCGATCAACGTTCTCGTTCGCCTGCTCGATGTTCCGCAAGAAGACGCCGGCCAGCTGATCGACTGGGGTAACCGCATGATCGGCTTCGACGACCCAGAACACGCTGATGTTCTGATCAACGACCCCGAAAGCGAGAAGTATCGCCTAGTTCCGTTCAAGTCTCCGGCTGCCCTAGAGGTGTTCGAGTACGGCGACGCCCTCGCTCGTGAGCGCAAGGGCAAAGACGGCACCGACCTCATCTCGCGCCTGGTCAACACCATGCCGTCAGACGGTGTGCCGCTAACCGATCGCGATTTTCACACCAACTTCTTGCTTCTGGTCGTAGCCGGTAACGAAACCACCCGCCACACCATCAGCCACACCATGAACAATTTGATTCAGAACCCAGACCAGCTGCGCTTCTTGCAAGAGAACCCAGACAAGATCGAGTGGGCCGTCGAAGAGTTCTTGCGTTTCGCGAGCCCGGTCTATCACTTCAGACGAACCGCGACCAAAGACGTCGAGCTAAACGGTGTTCAGATCAAGACCGGTCAAAAGGTCGTTCCTTGGTTCGCTTCGGGAAACCGCGACGAGACCATTTTTGAAAACCCAAACCGCATGGATGTCACGCGCAACCCCAACGAACACATGACGTTTGGTCGTGGTGGCCCTCACATGTGTCTCGGAAACGCACTTGCTCGCATCGAACTCAAGATCATGTTTGAAGACCTGATTCAGCGAGTCGACTCGGTTGAAGTTGACGGCGAAATTGACTACCTACGTAGCAACTTCGTGCACGGCATCAAACGCATGCCGGTAAAGGTGAACCTGCGCTAAAGCCCTGACACCTGGTCGATAAACGCGTCGACCAGCGCGAAGGTTCGTGCGCGAGCATCCGCTTCTTCTGCCTCGGTCTGGCGCATCATGACGATTGGGTCTTGCCCATCTTCGAGCACCTTTTTGTCGCCGCCCCAGTCGAGCCAGCCTTTTAGCCCAGCGGCGTTTAGCTCGGGGTGAAACTGCACCGCCATCGAGTTGTTGATCAAGAACGCTTGCGAGGCAACTGGGTTGCGCGCAATCTCGGTAGCACCTGGCGGCAGCTGCCAGCGGTCGTAGTGAAACTGAAACCAAGGACCGTTCGAAACCAGGTCGGGCCGCTCGCTCCAAATGTTGGTCCAGCCGATTTCACCCTTTGGTGCCGGCGCAACCGAACCTCCCATGGCGCGTGCGATCAGCTGCCCGCCGAAGCAGATGCCGAGCACCGGCTTGCCGCTGCTGACCGCAGAGCGTATCCACTCGATTTCTGGGGTTAGCCAGTTGCCGATGCAGGCGTCATCCCAAGCACCCCAAGGGGCGCCGAGGGGAACAATCACGTCGTAGTCGCTGAAGTCGGGAAAGGTGAAGCTCACGTTTGGTTGGCCGAACTGGTCTTCTGGAACGACAAGAATTTCTTCGGTCTCGAAGCCGCGTTCGCGAAAGCGCTCGCCGACTGGCCCAGTGGGGCTCACGTGGTCGTGCTGTATGAACAGAACCTTCATTCATAACCTCTTATAACGATTCGAAAAACATCGAAGTGTGTAACAACACCATAGGGTTATTATTTCGTTTGAGCCCTAACGATTGTTGTTATGAGCCAAGTTGTTACAAAGGAGTTGCAATGACCACCGACCTTGTCGCACTCAGAGAATCGCTGAAGGCCCGCGGAGTAGATGTTCTTCGTCTGATTTATTCAGACGTGCTTGGCGTGACTCGCTCGAAAGACTTGCTGGTTAGCCAGCTAGACAAGGGCGCACACAACGGCCCAGCCTTCTGCCAGGGAGTTTGGGTTACCAACACCCGCGGCGATGTGCTCGAGGCAAACAACATCGCCAGCGATGGCTTGCAAGACTTGGTCAGCCGTCTAGAGCCAGACTCGATCACCGACCTGCCGTGGGAGCCGGGTGTGGCCTTTGCCATCGCCGACGCCTACAACCCAGACGGCTCGGTAAACCTAATGTCGCCGCGCTCGGTGCTCAAGCAGGTTATCGACCAGTACCACGCACTAGGCCTAAAGCCGGTCGTCGGCCCAGAACTTGAGTTCTACCTTGCCGACCACACCGAAGACGGCGGTTACCGACGCACTCACGAGAAGACAGGCTTGGTTTACACAACCGGCGCGATGACCGACCCGAACGGTGACTTCTTGCACCTGATTCGCATGCTCGACCAGATGCAGATCGGCGTCTTTGCCGGCAATGCCGAGTTCAGCCCATCCCAGTATGAAATCAACCTGTACCACTCAGAGGCTCTCGACGCGGCTGACCGCACGTTCAAATTCAAAGCTGCCATCAAGGATGTCGCGGCTCGACGTGGGCGTCACGCAACGTTCCTCGGCAAGCCATGGAGCGACGAGGGCGGCAGCGGCTTCCACCTGCACTTCTCGGTGACCGATCTAGCTGGTGAAAACCAGATGCACGACGGTGGCGGAAACCTTTCGAAGGTTGCCATGCAAATGATTGCCGGTGTGACCGCCAATGCTCACGCGCTCACTGCTTTTACCAACCCGACTGTCAACGCATTCAAGCGACTCGGGCCAGACACCTTGGCTCCTTACCGAGCCAACTGGGGTTATGACAACCGCAGCACCATGACCCGCGTGCCACCAGAGCGTGGAGCCGGAACTCGACTCGAGGTTCGTGTCGGTGACGGCGCTGCAAACCCATACCTGTTGATTGCGGGCATCCTGGCTGCTGGTCTCGACGGCATCAAGCGCGATCTGCCTTGCCCAGAGGCGTCGGAGGGTATGACTTATGAAGATGAGTCGGCTCCCGTTTTGCCGATGACATTCACCGAGGCCCTAGACGCACTAGAGGCGAACAAGAACCTCACTCACTACATCGCTCCTGAACTCATCAATGTGTTCTTGGTGATGAAGCGAGACGAGATTGAACGTTACGAAGCCGCGGTTACAGTGCCGACCCGCGATGTCACCCAGTGGGAGATCGACGAGTACTTCGAGGTTTACTAAACGCGACTAAACGTGCGACTAAACGGTCGGGTTTGAACGGTCTTCGATGAGCACGCCACCGTTGAAGGTCACGCCGACCTCACGGTAGTAGCCGCCGAGAATTTCTTTCACCGGCAAAATCGAACCGAGCTCGTCCCACTGGCTGTCGCCAAGGGTGAGTTCGGCATCGCCCATCCATGGTTCGCCTAGGTCTGCGTCAACGCCGCCCATCGAAATCAACTGATCTAGTGAGTTGCCTGCGCCAGGGGTGATCGAGGGCATCCAGCGACTGTGCAGCATCTTGTGTCCGTTGACGAAGCCATTGTTGTCCGCTGGCTCGCGCAAGGTGACTACGGCCGATGCGAGGCGGTGGTCATAAGCCGAGAGGGTAGCGCCGAGTTTTGCGCCAGCAGCCAAGCGAGGGCTTGCCTTGCCGTGGTTGAAGATTCGGGTTACGTGAACCGAGCCGAGCTTCTTCGGGTAGCCCTGGAACCAGCCGCGAGCAATCGCAAAATCTTTGGTCACCCAAATGGCAACGCAGCGCGAATAGGTAACGCCGTCTTTCTTGCAGCGAACTACAACAAAAGCCTCGAGGTATTGCGAACGCACTGGGTCGAGCAGCTCTGCGCCGCCCTCGCTGCATGACTGCCAGTCAGCCCAAATGATGGCAACAGCACCAGGATGCTCATCTGCGAGCTCGAGGTCGGTTGGCAAGATTGCGCGCACGTTCGCCACGTCGGTTAGGTATTCAACGGTTAGCAACGTACCCGAGTAATACCAAGGCATGTTCGGCACCAGCGATGATTTGCCGGTTGGGGTAAGTGGTGCGATGAATCCGTTGAGTTCGCTCATGCCAAAAGCCTAACCAATCGTTCGTGCCCGAACAAAATTACCCAAAACGCCTTTATAACGATTCGGAAAAGTATGTTCATTAGACCCCTCATGAACTTGACCGAGAGTGGTGACTCCGCCACGCTTACCTTAATCGTTTAGCCCCTAACGATTTTCAAACTCAATGAGGAGATCTCTACATGGATGAGCAAGGCTCACAACAAACTCTGCGCAAAGGGCGCTTAGGAGTTATTGGAATTGTTTTCTTCGTAGTTGCAGCTTCGGCTCCGCTGGTTGGTATGACCGGCGCTGTGCCTGTGGCAATGCTTGCCGGTAACGGCGCAGCGGCAGCTGGAACCTACCTTCTCGTAGGTTTAACCCTTCTACTATTCAGCGTTGGCTTCACCGCAATGACTTCAAAGGTGACCAACGCCGGTGCGTTCTTTGCCTACGTCGGTCGCGGCATGGGTGCCAAGATGGGTGTTGCTTCGGCGTTCGCATCCGTTGTTGGTTATGTGGCCATTCAGCTCGCCATCTATGGCTTCTTCGGTGGCATCATGGCCGGCCAAATGGCGTCAGTCGGCATCACGCTCGACTGGTGGGCTTGGTCGCTCATCGCTTGGGTGGTTGTAACCGCTCTGTCGATGCTTAGCGTGGATGTCGGTGCCAATGTTCTCGGCGTGCTGATCCTTGCCGAAGTCTTGGCCCTGTTCATCACCGGTATTGCCATCTTGGTGAACAACCCAGGCGGCATGGACTTCAACGCAGCGTTCAACCCAGCCAACATTTTTGCCGGCGGATTGACCGGTGGCGCTGGAATCGCAATTGCATTCGCTTTTGCATCGTTCATCGGCTTTGAGGCCACCGCAATCTACGGTGAAGAATCTAAAGACCCGAAGCGTTCGGTGCCTCGTGCAACCTACTGGGCGATCGGAATCATCACTTCGCTATTCGCCGTTGTTGCATTCGCAATGGTTGCGGGTCTAGGTTCGAGCACTCTTGTTGACAAGGTTGCCGAGCTTTCTGAGGGTGGCGCAAACCCAGCCGCAGTTCTGTTCTACCTAGCTGAGACCAACGTCGGTTCTTGGATGGTCACCGTTATGAGCTGGTTGGTTGTTTCTAGCCTCTTCGCTGGTCTTCTAGCCTTCCAGAATGCAAACGCTCGTTACTTCTTCGCGCTAGGTCGCGGTGGAGTGCTGCCAAAGGCATTCGGAACCACAAACAAGGCAGGTGCTCCAGTTTGGGGCGTAGCACTTACCTCGCTTCTCGCGGTTGCCGTTATGGCGCTCTTTGCGCTGCAGAAGCTCGACCCGATTCTGAACCTATTCTTCTGGACGAGCGCAATCACAGCTGTTGCGATCATCGCCGTTGAAATCTTGGTCAGCATCTCGGTGTTCCTGTTCTTCCGCAAAAACGGCGGAGCTTCGGTCTGGCAGTCGACCATCGCCCCGTTGGCGTCGGCCGCTCTGCTAATCGGCGCTTTGTACCTGCTAATGTCTCGCTTCGGCTTGCTATCTGGTCTTGCACCGAGCCCAGAAGCATCGGGCGAGAGCTGGAACCTGACTCCTCTTGGTTGGACGCTGGTACTGAGCCCATTCGTGGCGATGGTTATCGGCTTCGTAGTTGCCTCAGTAAACAAGGGCAACTCGACAGCGATGAAAGACATGGTTTCATAAAGAACCTTCCAAAGAGAAAAGTGCCCGGTCGAAATGGCCGGGCACTTTTCTCTTTCGAGCGAATGGCGAGTGAATCAGTAGGGCAACTCACCTACCCGTGTCGTTTGGCTACGAACGGTTTTCGTGCCAGACTGAAGGCATGTCAGCAATGAGGCTAGAACATGACCTTCTCGGCGATTTCGAAGTGCCGAGCCACGCCTACTGGGGCGTTCACACCGCTCGAGCGGCCGAAAACTTTCCTATCTCCGGGGTGCCCATCGGGCACTACCGAAGTCTGATCCGTGCGCTGGCTTTGGTTAAGCAATCGGCGGCCGAGGCAAACTGTTCGGTCGGCGAGCTCGAGCCGAGCATCCGTGACGCCATTGTGGCTGCCTGTGCCGAAGTGGCCGAGGGTACGTTCGATTCTCAGTTCATCGTCGACGCCATCCAGGGCGGAGCCGGCACCAGCACCAACATGAACGCCAACGAGGTAATCGCCAACCGCGCACTCGAGATCATGGGGCGCGAAAAGGGCGACTACGCACACTGCCACCCGCTCAACCACGTGAACATGTCGCAGTCGACCAATGATGTTTACCCAACCGCGCTCAAGGTTGCGCTGATTCTCGAGTTGCGTGAACTCATCACCGCCATGACTCACCTGCGCGGTGCATTCGGCGGTAAGGCCGAAGAGTTCAAAGACATCATCAAGATGGGCCGCACTCAGCTGCAAGACGCCGTGCCAATGACACTCGGCATGGAGTTCGCCACCTTCGCCAGAATGACGATGGAAGACGAGGATCGTCTTCGCGACGTGATTCCGCTGCTTTGTGAAATCAACATCGGCGGCACTGCGATTGGCACCCAGCTCAACGCTCCTAAGGGCTACTCTGCGCTTGCCTGCCAGAATCTTTCTAAGCTAACCGGCATCCCATTCGTGGTCGCCGAAGACATGGTCGAGGCAACACAAGACGCTGGTGTTTTTGTAATGGTCTCGGGCGTGCTCAAACGCGTTGCGGTAAAGCTAAGTAAAACTTCGAACGACTTGCGCCTGCTATCGAGTGGCCCTCGTGCAGGATTCGGCGAGATTAATCTGCCTGCGCGACAGGCCGGTTCTTCGATAATGCCTGGCAAGGTCAATCCGGTGATTCCCGAGGTTGTCAATCAGGTTGCCTTCGCGATGATTGGCTACGACATCACGGTGACCATGGCTGCCGAGGCCGGACAGTTGCAGCTCAACGCCTTCGAACCGATTATGTGTCGAGCCCTCATGATGGGCATTACTCAGCTGCGACAGGCCTGCTACGTGCTTGCCGATCTATGCGTCAAAGACATCACTGCAAACGTGCCAAAGCTGCGTCGCGACGTTGAACGGTCGATTGGTTTGGTTACTGCTCTTTCACCGATGCTCGGTTATGAGAATGCCACTGCGGTTGCTCAGAAGGCTCAGGCCGAAGACAAGACCGTTCGCCAGGTAGTTCAAGAACTTGCGCTCATGAGCGAGGCCGAGTTTGAAGCCATCTTGGGTGACGTTGACAAACTCGTTCGACCAAACGGCTAAAGTTCTCCGCGGTACTTTTCTTTATCGCGTTCAGACGCCTCGGCAATCCGGCGTTCTTGCTTGCGCAGCAAGAATGCGCCACCGATGGCCATAAGTGTGATCACGACCAAACCGCCAATCAAGCCCTCTTCAGGGGTGATCGGCACCGAAGTCGGCAATCCGCCGGTGTTTTCAGTAGTGGTTTTTGGCTCACCCAGTAGCGAGTCTTCGCAAATGCCTACGCCGGCTGCTTCATAACCGGTCGTGTTCACGACAGTGAAATCATAAACACCCTCGATCGGGTGGCCGTCGGCCGAAACTACGCGCCAGTTGACCTCATAGGTGCCAGCCTGGTCGAGCGATACACCTTCAACCACGAGTGAACCCCTGATTGCGTCTACACAACCATCGGAGTGCTCGCTTGACTCACCTTCGAATGGCCCAGTCACCGAAATCACAGCACCAGAACCTTCGCCAGACAGCAGTTCCTCGTTGAACTTGAGAGTCACATCAATGCGACCGGCTTCAACGGTTTCGCCGGGTAGCGGTGAGGTGCTCTGCAAATCAGAGTGAGCAGAAGCGACGGATGCTGGCGCTAGGTTCAGGCCTAGACCCAAAGCAATTGAGACCGCTGCGACAGTTAGACGTTGTGTGAACTTCATAACTCAAGCCTACGCTCAGCAAGCCAGACTAAAATCAGTTGTAGGGGCTTTGCTTGCATTCAGCCGAGTGATTTATAGCCCAGCTGTACGCCTAATCGAGGAGCGACTTTGAGCGAGAACAAACCACGTTTTGCCTACTTCAAGCAAGTGGCAATTGGTTCTGGCAGCGGTCTGCTTGCCCTGATTTTGCTCATCGTGGCATCTTCTTTTGGCACATCGGTTGCAAACCCGACAAACACTCCCTCGGCCTCGACATCACAGAGTGCAACACCGAGTGCTTCTGCGAGCAGCGCCCGCACCTGCTCGGTAGCTGACCTCAGCAAAGTTCCAGAACTTGGCAACCTTTCTGCCGTGGTTCTGAAAGCTGGCACCAACGAAGTTCTTTTCGACCGCAACGCCAACGTGCCGGCAGCAACCGCCTCGGTGATGAAGGTACTGACCGCTGCGGCCGCACTGCAGACCCTCGGCCCGAACTACGTGGTTGAAACCAAGGTTTATGCCGACCCAGCTCAGCCGGGAACCGTGATTCTCGTCGGTGCTGGCGACCCAACACTTTCGGCACTTCCGGCCGG
The DNA here is from genome assembly GCA_044348705.1 of Rhodoluna sp. Taxonomy (GTDB): domain Bacteria; phylum Actinomycetota; class Actinomycetes; order Actinomycetales; family Microbacteriaceae; genus Rhodoluna. The sequence goes on from JBIKSH010000001.1 coordinate 30,912, forward strand.
GCAGCAGTCGGTTTATGCCAATGCTCCAAAGCTCAGCACGCTTGCTCTCAAGGTGAACGAGTGGTCGGTTGCTAACGGCCTAACCGTGACCAATATTGTGCTCGACTCGACGCTTTTCGCTGGCGGAAGCGCTGCATCCAAGTGGGAATCTTCGTGGGCACGAAGTGAGCAAACCCAGGGTTACATGAGCGAGGTCACGGCCCTTCAGGTAGATGGCGACCGCAAGGTGCCTTCATCAGAAACCTCACCGCGTTCAACCAGGCCGGTTGCCAACGCCGGAGCGAAATTCAAGAAAGCCCTCGGCACCATCGCCACCGGAGCGACGGTTGTCGAAGGTGAGTTGCCAGCAGGTGCAGTTGAAATCGCCAAGGTTTCGTCGCAAACCATCGACAAGTGGATTCGCCACATGCTGCAGAAGTCAGACAACACCGAGGCCGAGTACCTAGCCCGTTTGGTGGCTCTGAACCAGGGTTACGACGGTTCATTCGCCTCGATCGGCATCGCCTTCAAGAAGGCTCTGGCCAGCACCAACCTTGACACCAGCTCGCTGGTAATCAAAGACGGTTCGGGGCTTTCTTCGCTGAACGCAGTGTCGCCAACATTCGTGGCCAAGCTCATGGGCATGGTGCTCGATGGTTGGGGCGACTTCGAGATCATCAACGAGGGCCTGCCAAGCGCTGGCGAAACCGGCTCTCTAGCGAGCCGTTTCAAGGGCGACAACGCGGATGCCACGGGCAAGGTTCGAGCAAAGACCGGTTGGATCAACAACGGTTACACCCTGGCTGGAATTATTGCCGCTAAGGATGGAACAAACCTACTGTTCGCCGTCTATGCCCTTGGGCCGGTGAAAGACAACGCCAAGCAGGCCATCGACAACCTGGTGACTGGTTTTTACCGCTGTGGTGACCAGCTTTCGAACGAATAGTCCGAAGCTATAACCCGAACCGAACTTAGGCAGACAGATGGCTAAAGCGCTTTTCATCATCGACGTGCAGAACGACTTCTGCGAAGGTGGCTCGCTCGCGGTCACTGGGGGAGCGGCTTGTGCCTCGAACATCACTACCTTTTTGAACCAGCACGCGAATGCCTTTGACCTGGTTATTGCATCACGCGACTGGCACTCTGCCGATGGTGACAACGGCGGGCACTTTGCAGTCGCGCCGACAGAACCCGACTTCGTGAACAGCTGGCCGGTGCACTGTGTTGCTGGCTCGGTTGGCGCTGAGTACCACCCAAACCTTGATACCAACTTTGTCGATGTACACATCGAAAAGGGTCAGGGTAAGCCTTCGTATTCGATATTTGAAGGCGTTACTCGCGACGGCCAGCCCTTGCTCGAGCTGCTCGAAGAGCGTGCAATAACCGAAGTCACCGTGGTGGGCATTGCCACCGATTACTGCGTTCTAGCGTCAGCTCTCGACGCTAAGGCCAGCGGTCGCGAAGTTACCGTGATCACCGCACTAACCGCAGGTGTGGCCGCCACCAGCTCTGAACAGGCAATCGACACGATGGTTGATGCTGGCTGCAACGTGGTTGCCACCATTTAGCCCGACTGTGGCAGACTGTTAGCATCCGAACGAGTGCAAGGAAAAGCAATGGCGCTAAACGAAACCGATCTTCTGGCCAAGGTTCCAACCGGTCTTTACATCGGCGGCAAATGGGTTCAGGGTCACGGCGACAAGCCGATTGCGGTTGAAGACCCAGCGACTGGAAAAACCCTGCTCGAGATCGCCAACGCAGACGTTTCTGATGGTCTAGCAGCACTCTCTGCCGCGCATGAAGCGCAGGCTTCTTGGGCGAAGGTGCCACCTCGCGAGCGTGCAGAACTGCTTCGCCGCACGTTTGAGCTCGTGCGTGAGCGCAGCGAAGAATTTGCCACCCTAATCAGCCTCGAAATGGGTAAGCCAATTGCCGAAGCGCGCGGTGAAGTTACCTACGGCAACGAATTTCTGCGCTGGTTTAGCGAAGAAGCCGTGCGAGTAACCGGTCGCTATGGCACATCGCCAGAGGGCACCGGTCGCATGCTCGTCGCTCAGCGACCAGTTGGCCCGGCATTCGCAATCACCCCGTGGAACTTTCCGCTCGCCATGGCCACCCGCAAGATTGGCCCTGCCATTGCAGCCGGATGCACCATGGTGGTTAAGCCAGCAGAGCTGACTCCGCTAACCACTTTGCTTTTTGTAAAGACCCTCGAAGAGGCTGGCCTTCCTGCCGGTGTAATCAACGTGATTACGACCAGCTCATCTGCAAAGGTTTCGGCACCAATCATTTCTGACTCACGTCTACGCAAAATCACCTTCACCGGTTCAACCCAGGTTGGCCGCAAGCTGCTCGAGCAGTCGGCTCATCAGGTTTTGCGCACCTCGATGGAGCTTGGCGGAAACGCCCCGTTTGTTGTTTTCGAGGATGCTGACCTAGACGCCGCGGTAACTGGCGCGATGCTCGCCAAAATGCGCAACATCGGCCAGGCATGCACCGCCGCAAACCGATTCATCGTTCAAGAGTCGGTTGCCGAGGAGTTTGGTAACCGGCTTGCAGAGAAGATGGGCTCATTGAAGCTCGGTCGCGGAGTCGATGTCGACACCACCTGCGGACCAGTAATCAACGAAAGCGCTCGCAGCAACATGCAACGCCTGGTTGACACCACTGTTCAAGAGGGTGGCTCGATCGTTGTCGGTGGAGAGTCTGGTGAAGGTGAAGGTTACTTCTTCAAGCCAACCGTGCTCGTGGGTGTGAAGCCTGATGCTGCAATCTTGCGTGAAGAAATCTTTGGCCCGATTGCGCCAATCGTGAGCTTCAAGACCGAAGACGAGGCAGTTGCTCTGGCTAACGACACCGAGTATGGCTTGGTTTCTTACGCATTCACCCAAGACCTAAAGCGCGGGCTAAGACTCATCGAGTCTCTAGACACCGGCATGACCGGCTTGAACACCGGTTTGGTTTCTAACGCAGCTGCACCTTTCGGTGGCGTGAAGCAGTCTGGATTGGGTCGCGAAGGCGGTTTCGAAGGTATCAACGAGTACCTAGAAACCAAATACGTGATGACTCCAGACCCGTTCGCCTAGAGCCGCAAGCCTCAAACACCAAGCCGCAATCAGATCAAATTAGGCGGGCCGCGCCGTCGGCTGCGTTGACAGTGAAAATGTCTGGCCTGGCATAGCCGAGCAGCTCGAACTCTGCATAAACCGAGTTGGTTAGGTCACTAATCTTTTCGATCGGGCAGAGTGCAATGGCTGCTCCGCCAAAGCCGCCGCCGGTCATCCGCGCCCCAACTGCACCGTGCCTCATCGAAGTCTCGACGGCAGTGTCAAGTTCGTCGACGCTAATTTCGAAATCGTCTCGCATTGACGCGTGCGACTGAACCATGAGTTCACCGCAACGAGCGAAGTCGCCCAGTTTCAGCGCGGCCACAAAGCTCAGAACGCGATCATTTTCTGTCACAACATGGCGTGCGCGTCGGTAGGTGACGTCGTCAACCAGTTCGCGACCAGCTTCGAGTGTTTCGACATTCAAGTGGCGCAGGCTTGGCACTGTGAATGCCTCGGATGCTGCCTCGCAAGCCGAGCGCCTGCTGGCATATCCACCATCGTTGAGGCGGTGCGCTACTCGTGTGTCGATAATCACGAGTTCTAGCCCGGCCGCCGCGAAGCCAAGTTCGACGTTTTCGACGGCGAGCGACTGGCAGTCAAGAAATACCGCGTGGTCAACCTTGCCAAGAAGCGAAGCCGATTGGTCCATGATGCCCGTGGGTGCGCCGACAACCTCGTTTTCGGCACGCTGGCCGGCGCGAGCAAGCGCACGACGATCGTTACCCAGACCCAACAATTCGTCGAGTCCGAGGGCAACGGCACACTCGATGGCCGCCGATGACGAAAGTCCGGCGCCAACCGGCACATCCGAGTCAATAAACAGGTCGAAACCCTTGGATGCGCCCAAGACGTGAGCCACGCCGAGAGGGTAAGCTGACCAACCCTTGGCCTGGCCCAACTGGTCGATGGTTAGCACGACAACTTCGTCGCTGAAAGTTGACGCAACGCGTGCGGTGTTGTCTTCGCGCATCGCAATGGCGGCGTAGGTGGCTCGGTTGATTGCTATCGGCAGAACGAAACCTTCGTTGTAGTCGGTGTGTTCGCCGATGATGTTCACGCGACCCGGAGCCGACCAAACACCGGTTGGTGCATAGCCAAATTTTGACTCGAATGCTTCGGCCGTTTGCTTGGCCAATCCGAGCACTAGATAACCTCACGCAATCTGGCGGCGGTAGTTTCTGGCGGAAAGTCTGCAATAAAAGCACCCATGGCCGACTCGGAGCCGGCTAAGTACTTGAGCTTGTCGGCAGCTCGTCTGGGAGAGGTCAGCTTGAACTGCAGCCTGAAATTCTCGCCACCGTCGAAGTTCGGCGCTTGATGCCATCCGGCAATGTAAGGGGTTGGGGTGTCATAGATTGCGTCTACTCCGCGCAGCACACGCGAGTAGACCGAAGTCAGCTCTGCAAGCTCTTCGTCGCTAAGCTCGGTGAGATTCTGCACATGACGGTGAGGCAAAATCGACACCTCGATCGGCCAGCGGGCGGCAAAAGGCACAAAGGCGGTGAAGTGTTCGCCGCGAATCAGTTCGCGATTAGAGCCCTGTTCAAATTCGAGGATGTCTTGAAAGAGTTCCTTGCCGTGACGAGCAATCGACGCAAAAACTTTCTCTTGGGTAGGGGTGACGAATGGATAGGCATAAATCTGACCGTGTGGGTGGTGCAGGGTTACCCCGATCTCTTGCCCGCGGTTTTCAAACGGAAACACGGTGCGCACACCCGGCATGCGCATAATTGCGTCGGTGCGGTCGGCAAGAGCATCGAGAATGGTGCGAATGCGTGTTTCGCTCTGGCTGGCCAGCGAGCCTTCGTGCTCTGGCGAGAAAACCACAACCTCACAGCGACCGATTGATGGCTTGGTCAGACCCAGTGGGAGTTTTGGCTCGACCCAGTAGTTTTTGTCGTCAATCGCTGCCAAGTCGGGCCCGAACGAAGGGTTCTTGTTTTCAAAAACGGCTACATCGAAGCGGTCTGGAACTTCGCTCAGAAACGTGTCAGTGCTCGGGCAGAGTGGGCACTCGGATGCTGGCGGCAGGAACGCGCGTCCGTGACGACTTGCGGCCACCGAGATCCAGTCGCCCGAGAGTGCATCGAGTCGCATCTCGGCAACGGCTGGCCGTGCATCCAAGTTTCTGGCATCTGCTTTGCGTTCTGAAGGCAGTTGTGAGCCGGCATCGTCGAAGTAAAACAGGTCGCGACCGTCTGCGAGCTTGGCTGAAGTCTTTTTTGCGGTCATTTTCACCTAATTATCGAACAATGCTTACAACTTTAGCGGCGTGAGCTCGGGCCACCTTAGACTTGAGCCGATGAACCCCAACTTTGAGCTTTTTGAAATTGTCAGCATGTCCGTATTGGCCGTGCTGATCATTGCCGATTTGTTGCTCATTTTTAGCCGACCCCACATTCCAAGCAATCGAGAATCTGCGCTTTGGGTTAGTTTCTACGCTCTCCTGGCAATCATTTTCGGTTGCCTAATCTGGATTTACGGTGGTAGCGATGGTCCTCAACGCGCGAATGAGTTTTATGCTGGCTGGCTCACCGAATACAGCCTCAGCCTCGACAACCTTTTCGTGTTTTTGATTCTGATGAATCGCTTCGCAGTTCCACGCAAATATCAACAAGAGGTGTTGATGGTGGGTGTGGTTCTTTCGTTGATTCTTCGCGGCGCATTCATCTTGGTTGGCGCGGCTCTCATCGAATCCTTCAGCGCCATCTTCTACATCTTCGGCGCTTTCCTGATTTACACCGCGTGGCACCAGGCTTTCAGAAGTGCTGAAGACGACGAGGAGTCCGAATCGAAGCTCATCGTGTGGCTTCGCAAGCGCATCCAAGTTTCAAAAGACTATGACGGAGCCAAACTTCGCACAGTAGAAAACGGCAAGAAGATGTTCACGCCAATCTTGGTTGTCTTCGTGGCCATCGCTGCCACCGACGTGATGTTTGCGTTTGACTCGATTCCGGCCATTTTTGGTATCACCACCGACCCGTTCATTGTGTTCACTGCTAACGTCTTTGCCCTGATGGGTCTTCGCCAGCTTTACTTCTTGCTCGGCGCTTTGGTCGACAAGCTTCAGTACCTGAAATATGGCATCGCGTTCATTCTTGGTTTCATCGGAATCAAGTTGGTGCTGCATGCGATGCACGAGAATCAGTTGCCGTTTATCAATGGAGGCAAGGGCCTGCCGGTGCCAGAGATCGATACGACCACTTCGCTGTTCGTCATCGTCGCGTCGATAGTCGTATCGGCCGCGTTGAGTATTCGCTCACTGCGCGCCAAGGCCTCGAGCTAAGCCTCGCTCAGACTATTTTTGGTAGTTTTGCAGGGTGCCTCTAAAAATGCCAACAAATTTGAATCGTCTCGTTGCACGCGTTCGACGTGGAGTGTCTTGGCGACTGTTTAGAGTTCTGGGTCAACCCTGGGCTGCTAAGTTCTCTGATGCGATTTTGTTGGTGGTATTCAAGTTCGCCGCAGCCGTTGGACCTAAGCGCATTGCAGATGCACCCAAAGTGACCATCGTAGTTCCGGTCTACAACGTTCGCGAATTCTTGCCGCTCTGCCTACACAGCGTGCGCGCCCAGCGCTATCCAAACCTCGAGGTGATCGTCATAGACGACGGTTCGAGCGACGGTTCATTTGAGCTTGCCGCCAGCTTTGACGAAATCATGAACATCCGCGTTTTGCAAAAGACCAACGCTGGCCTCGGTGCTGCCAGAAACTCGGGCTTCGAACGTATCGACTCGACCGACTACCTTATGTTTCTTGACTCCGATGATGCGCTTCCGCTTGGAACCATGTGGCGCTACGTGAAGGCCGCCGAGAAGAACAAGGTTGAATTCGTGGTTGGGCCTGCGAAGCGCATGAAGGGCTTGTCTTTTCGTTGGCGCGCGGATGCACGGCAGTTCTATTCACATAAGGGATCGCGTTCAACCACCTTCGTTGGCGACCCGCTCGCGATTCGCGACGTGACCGCTTGGAATCGACTGTTTCGATGGGATTTCTGGAAAGAACATTCTTTGCGCTTTCCGGAGGGCGTGCTTTACGAAGATATGGCTCTGATGGCGCGAGCGTTTTGTGAGGCGGAACGTTTTTATGTTTTGAATCGTGCCGTCTATTTCTGGCGAGTGCGTGTTGGTGACAACAAGTCGATTACCCAGAGACTTGGGGAGTTCGAGAACCTGCGTGACCGCTTGCAGTCGCTGGTGAAAACTCGCAAGGTTTTGTCGGCGGCCATTGGCAAGGGTCAAGCTAATGTCAACAACCTACTTGAATTTCAGATCAGAATCGCAAGCATCGACCTGCAACTGCACATGCCCTTTATTGGCAACGGCGATCGAGAATACGACGAGCATCTGAAGGCGACAGCAAAGGAGCTCTTAGGCGATGTTTCGGCTGAATTCTGGCCTCGAGTTCAAGGCAGACTAGCACCGGTTCTAAAGCAGTTGGTTGAAAACTAGCCTTAGTTAGACTTGGCCACGAAGTCTTTGAGCCAGGCCATAAGCCCTGGGCCTAGGTCATCGCGCTTGGTTGCAAGCAAAACGGTGGCCTTCAAAAACTCGAGCTTGTCACCGGCGTCATAACGCTCACCACGGAACACAACGCCAACCACGCCACCGGCGAGTTTCTCGCGTGCGGCTTTGGCAAGTGCATCCGTGAGTTGAATCTCGCCACCCGCGCCCGGTTCTTGCTTGGCCAAAAGCTCGTGAATGCCAGGGTTCAAAATGTAGCGACCAATGACCGCAAAATTTGACGGGGCCAGCTCAGTCTTTGGTTTCTCGACGAAATCGCTAACTTCGATGACGCCATCTACCTCAGGTCCAGCCGGCTTGATGCAGCCGTACTTGTGAATCTCTTCACGAGGCACCTCGACCAGAGCCACAACGTTTGCGCCGGTGCTGCCGTGCACCTCGATCATGGTCTTCAGCAGGTCACTGTTTTCTTCAACAACGTCGTCACCGAGTAGCACCGCAAAAGGCTCGTCGCTCGTGAATGATGCCGCTGCGTTGACCGCGTGACCCAGACCCTTAGCGCCGCCCTGGCGAACGTAGTGAATGTTGCCCAGCTCGGTAGGAGCTTGCACCAGGTCAAGCTTCTCTTGGTCACCTTTAGCCTCTAGGCGAGACTCGAGGTCGGCCGAGGTGTCAAAGTGGTTCTCAAGTGCGTACTTGTCACGACCGGTTACAAAGAGGATGTCGCTCAAGCCCGAAGCGACGGCTTCTTCTACGACATACTGAATGACAGGCTTGTCGACCAGTGGCAACATCTCTTTTGGCATGGCCTTGGTGGCTGGCAAAAAGCGTGTGCCGAGACCGGCAACCGGAATCACTGCCTTGCGTGGCTTTGAGTACATTAGAACCCCTTTGTTTTAGTGACCCAAGTTACTTTGCGACGCCGAGTTCGCGAGCGATTGCCTGGAATTCGCTCTTGTAAAGCGAGTTCTGCGGCTTCCACGGCTTGATCGGACCCGCGAAGTGAACAATCTTCGGGTCTTTCGCGTAGTCCTGGGTAGGAACGTAGTTCCATTCGTCGCCAATCTGCAGCGCCTTGCCCTTCGAGTAGAAGTTCATGACGTCTTGGTCATTGAGGTGAAGCTTCTCGACCAAGTACAGGTGGTTTTCGATGAACTCGTCTTTGCGCATCCGGTCTAGGTTCATGAGCAAGACACCGGCGTTGTAGGTGTCTGCGGTGAGCTTGCCGGTTTCGTGTGCGCGACGACGCAGTGCCCAAGCCTGCTGAGCAGGTAGGCGTAGCGAAACGCGTGTGATCACGTGAACTAGGTTCGACCAACCGTCTAGACGGCTCTTCTTGCCAGCAAACACGTGGTTCTTCACGTTCAAGTCATAGAGCTCTCCAACATCGCCACGAACGAGGATGTCGACGTCTAGGTAAAGCACCTTCGGAACGTCTTTGAGAACCTGAGGTAGGAACAGGCGGTCGAAGGTCGACACGGTGATGTGCGACATCAGGTTCACCGAGGCTCCGTAATCGATTCCACTGAAGTCGTGGAAGTGGAAGTTCACGGTTGGGAACAGCTTGTGCAAGCGAGCCCAATAGTCTTCACCCAAACCGCGGGTTAGCACGTGTGCGTTGATCTCGCGCTTGGTGTTGCGCACGATCGAAGCGAGCACAACGGCTAGCTCGTCTTTTAGGTTCTGGTCGACAGCGAATGCAAGGTGAACCTGCTTGGTACCGAACTTGTTCTTGCCAAGGTGCATCACGTGCGAGTCGAACTTTTTGTAAACGGTCTTTAGATCGATTTCTGGCTTGCCGATTGGTTCGAGGTTCTTGCAGTAAGCGTCTGCAAACTTGACGTCTGGTGCAACAAGGTCGCGCCAAATTTGCATAACTTCTTCGCGGCTCTTGCCGGCGATGATTGCGCTGGTGATGATTTCGAGCTTGTGCTCTAGCCCGTGGCGAATCTTGTTGAACGCGGTCTCGTCAAGCTCGAGAAGACCTTCGAAACGAACATCCGAGCGCTTACCCGGGGTGAAGGTCACCGGTAGACCCATCGAGCGTGCCGGTAGGTAGCAGTGCAGGCGCTTAGTGATTACGTGGCCGTAGGTGTGGTACTCGGCCAACATTTCGCGAGCGTCTTCGATACCCTCAACGAGGCTGAAGTCGCGAACGTGGTCACCAATCTGAATGAACTTCTTCTTCCACCAGAAGAAGTACTTGCGAGGCACTTTGGCCTCAACGACGGCTAGACGAGGGGTCTTGCCAGGGGCGGTGGCCTTCGGAAGAACCTGGCCAACGGTGGTGGTGACACAACCCGAGAAGAACGCCGGCACACCGAAGTCGCGCAGGCGGTAAACGGTGGTCCAGTCGCGACATCCGATTGGGCCAATCTTCTTTAGCTCGGCAACAGTCTTTTCGGTCAGAACATCTGGGTCTTGAATGTGGAACGAGACCATGATCGGGTTGATGTTCTTCGGGTACGGAAAGTCGACCTCGCCCTTGTAAGCGCGGTGCATAAACCAACCGTTGCTGATCAACCAGGTGTTCTCTGGGTACTCGCGGCCAGAAGCGAAGTCGCGGTGAAGTTCAACCGGCTGAACCTTGACGGTCTTGGCATTCTCGCCGAGGCGACGGTCTGCGTGAACGAACTTTTGAATTTTGCCCAGGTACTTGGCAAGCGCGCTGCCGCCAACGAAATCAACGTTCTGGTGGCGAAGCAGGTGCGAGATCGCGGCGAGGGTCTGAACGTAGTCACCGCGGTTGGTCGAGGTCTTGGAGTAGTCGAGCATGTTGTAGTCCATGACCGCAAAGTTGATCGCGCCCTTGATGTTCTTCACCGAGCGACCATCGTCTTGAAGCATCTTGTGCCACCAGGCGAGCTCAGCCTTTAGACCGTCGTTAAGAGTTGTGCGGGCAGCCTCGGCGAGAACGATGCCTTCGACGATCGGGCGTAGACCTTCGTATTCGCCGTGCTTGATTAGAGCGCGGATGAGCGACATCTTGTATGCGCTCGAACGACGTGACTCTTTGTTAGCCAAGATTTCGCGAATCTCAACAATTGCCTTCTTCTTGGCAACGGTGAGTTGGGTGTCGAAGTATTCGAAAGGAGCCTTCTGCTTCGAAATCTCGACGCCGGCTTCTTTGAAGTATCCAGCAGCCGAGTCGTAAAGGCCGTCAAGCGCCAAGAAGGTACCGAAACCAAGAGAACCAAGGTTCTTGGTGGTTGGGCCTTCGACAAGGGTCTGCAGAAGGGCACGGGTGCCAACGCGGTTTTTCGACGCATAGGCTTCGCGAATGTGCGCCATCAGGCGGTCTTCTAGCGACTTGCCACGGGTTAGTTCGTCGGTGAGGGTGCGGTCGAAAGAGTTCTTGCTCCATGGCTTGTTGCCTACGTAGAGGATGCGCTCGCTGGCGTTTGCCATAAGGCGCGCGACCTTGCGAGTAACGCCCAACTTCATGAAGGTGCGAACTACTTTTTTGAATGCTCTCTTGACGAACTTCAAGATTTCTCCTTGGTTATGGATGCGGGGGCCTAAGTTGCGGCCATTTCAATCTGCTCCTAGAGCGACCTCGCCCTAGACAAGAATACAGGCTAGGGCTGGTTCGAGCGGGTAGCGCATGCCTATAAGTGGCATAGTTGAACTAGCTCGAATAAAGAACAGGCGTGCTGAAAATGGCTAAGAAAACAACCCGGGTGGTCTTGTTTTTGAGTGCTTTCACTGCTCTGTTTGCGATCTCGGCTGCTAGTGCCATCGCTGCGATTCCGAAACCCGTATTCGTCGAAAGCTCGAGCCGAGCCGCAACCCTTAAATCTCTGGTAACCGCTGGCGATAGGGTTGGATCTTTTTTGGTTCCAGGCCTGCTCGACGGGACCGGTGCCTACAGCGATGCCCAGGGATTGCATCTACTCAGCGTCAGCGAGTTTCCCTACTCCGTAGCATCCACTGCCAAATTCAACTACGCGGGCGGCCAGGCTCAGGGATCGCCGATCACCCACTTCGTTCTCGACTCAAAGACGCGCGTGGTCAGAAGTGCGTCAAGCGCCATCAAAGACGTGCTCTGGTACAACTACCTGACCAAGAAGCACGGCGAAAAACCTGTTGCTCCCGAGGGGGCCGCGCCAGTGGACCTCACCGGAGTACCCCAGCACTCAAGGTTTCTAGATCGCTTTTGTTCGGCGACCTTGCGCCAGAACGGCGCTTTCACCTACCGAGCTTCAGCCTCGGCCACGCCGATCGGTTACACCGGGCGAGTGTTCTTGACCGGTGAAGAAACAGGCGATGAAGGCCGAGCATTTGCACTTAACTCTTTCGGCCAACTAGTTCAGTTGCCGAAGTTGGGCCTCGGTTCCTGGGAGAACCTGACCCCTGCGCTCAAGCCGTCACTCGCTACCGTTGTGGTTGGCACTGAAGACAACGCAGCCAACAACAGTCAGCTTCGGCTCTATGTTGGAAAAAAACTAGCCACCGGCAAATGGTTCGAGCGCGCAGGTCTGCACAACGGGAAGAGTTATGTGATGGAGGCCGGCGAGTTTGCCGATGACACCGACATCCGAGCATCCGTGCAAAAAGGCACACCGATCGCGGTTCGATTCAACGAGGTCGACAACACGGTTGATGGCAGCACCCAGAATTTCGAGGCGCTGCTCGGTGGCACGACCATGTCGCGCTTAGAAGACGGTGTTTTCGACCCATCGAATCCAAACGATTTCTACTTCACTACCACCGAGTCGCGTGGCGACGTAAAAGCGACCAAGGCAAACCCCACGACACCCAAAATCAAGCGCGATGGCGGGGCTCTTTGGCGGCTGCGATTCAATGACGTGACCAAGCCTCTTTCGGGAGCGAACCTCACCATGATTCTCGATGGATCAGAAGCGCCCTATTTGAACAAGCCGGACAATCTCGAAATCGACGAGTTCGGCAACATTTTCATCGAAGAAGACCCGGGCATCAACGAACATCGCTCGCGCTTGATTGTTTTTCAGCCGGCCACTGCTAAGTTCACAGTTTTGGCTACCGCGAAACAGCGCTACTTTTCGGCCCTCGGGGCCGATTACCTAACTAACAACGAAGAGTTGACGAGCGTTGTCGATGTCAGTCGGCATTTACGAACATCCAAGTTAGACAAAAAGACCTACCTAGTTTTCTCGATTCAGGTGCACACCGAAGTCGCCAGAACGCGACCCGACATCACCAACGCGTCGGCACTCGGCAAGTTGTGGCCCGCTTTCCGAGGTGGGCAGCTCTATCTGATGGTTGTCGACTGGACGAAACTGCCTTAGCGAAGCACCGTGGCGGACTCAGGTGAGTTACTCTTCAGAATGAGACTTCAAAAGTTAGGGGAAAACATGAAAATCGCCAAAGTAGCCTCAGCGCTCGTTTTAGCATGGATGCTCGCCGCAAGCCTCACCGCCTGCAGCGCTCCAGCACCAAACCCAAGCGCGAGCGCGAGCTCGAGTCCGAGCGCCACTAAGCCGGCAGCAATGACGCCAGCCGAGGCCAAGGCGGCTTTCGCGGTGATTGCCAAAGACAGCTGTTTCGAAGCCCAAGAACTTGGAGTTGTTGAGAGCAGCGAAGACTTTATTGTGGTTGCACTGAATAAAGACGAGGCATACAAGGACTACTCAGCCGCATACCTGGAGTACCCGAGTACCTATGGCCTGATTTGGGAGCTTGACGCAATCACCGCTTGCGCCGACTATTACACCTTCAGCATGGCCGAAGAAGCGGGGCAAGAAGCCGACATCGATGTCACGTTCGACGAAAACGATTCGACCTTCACCACCTTTGAAGATTTCGGTGAGTTCGGAACCTCGGAATACAAATTCACGATTGTTGACGGCAAGTTTGCTACAGCTGAAAACCTAGACCCAAAGAATGAACGATTTATCACCATCCGCTATGGATCAATCACGGCAGATGACCGCGCAGTGGTTGAAACCGCTGTCGAAGAGTACTTAGCTAAGGACTAGTGACGCGATGACAACCACTGTTGACAATGAAACCGAACTCGGGCGCATCGGTAAGCCAGCACTTTATGCCGCATACATCGGGCCGTTTCAATCGGCTGCAGGTTGGTTGATTGCAGGCAGTATGTGGCCCGATTATGACCCTGTTCGTCAAACCATCAGTGATTTGGCTGCCAATGAGTCGCCCGTTCAACTCATCATGTCGGCGTTCTTTGTGCTCGGGGGAGTGCTCACTCTTATCGCCGCCATTTATGGGCGAACTCTGGCGATGCCCGGTCGAGTGGCACTGTTCGTTGCGGCCATTTGCACATTCGGCCTCACCATTTTTCCGACCCCGCTCATTGGTTACTCGATTGAGCATCGCGTGTTCGCGATTGCATCGTTTGTGCTCTCTGCTGGTTGGCCGCTGTTGGCGATGAGAAAGCGCACGGACGCTCCCTGGATCATTCGCCCAACCGCATCGATCATCGGCACAGCGTTACAAGCCGGCCTTGCCCTCTGGTTTTTGAGCACGTGGACCGACCCAACCAATATGACCGTTGGTGTTTGGGAGCGAGTAGTTGCCGTTTCTCAGGCGGCCTATGTGTCTGTTGTGATCGTCGTTTGCTATTTCAGCCAAAAGAAATCGCACCCTTTAGCCGAATAAAATCTCTTAGCATTTGAGCCTTTCGCATCTAGTGTTGCGTTATGACACTTCATGTGAAAAAAGGCGCTGACTGGCAGAGCGTTTACAACCAAGCCAGAGCACTTGCGCCCGAAGCTTTCGACGCTGACCGCATCAGCAATCTTGCCCTGGGCAAATGGCTCTCGGTCGGCACCCCGGCACATCACGTCAACCCTGTCGATCAGCAGGTCATTCAGGGTCCGCCAAAGGTAGACCACCAAACCGCTCTTGATGCTGTCGCAGATGCCGCACGTCAGCATGTCGCTTGGGGAAAAGTCAGCCTCGATGAGCGCAAAGTTCGGGTTACCGCGGCTCTTGCTGGCCTACGAGTCGCGCGCGACACCCTCGCCCTGCTGCTTGCCTGGGAAATCGGTAAGCCTTGGAAACTGGCCTGCGCAGATGTTGACCGCTGCATCGATGGCGTCGAGTGGTACGTGACTCAAATCGATCGCCAGCTAGAAGGTCGCACACCACTAAGTGGTCCCATTTCGAACATTGCTTCTTGGAACTACCCGCTTAGCGTTCTGGTTCACGCAGAACTTGTACAGATGCTTGCTGGTAACGCTGCGATTGCCAAGACCCCATCGCAGGGCGGTTTTCACGCTCTTACACTCGCACACGCAGTGATGGCTCAGGCGGGCTTACCGGTGACTTTGCTGAGCGGTGTTGGTGCCGAGTTGAGTGACGCACTTGTTTCGTCACAGGAACTCGGCGCATTCGCCTTCGTTGGTGGCCGTTCGAATGGCCGCGCCACCCTCGAGCGCCTAGCCGATTTCGACAAGCGTCACATCCTCGAGCAAGAGGGCTTGAACGCCTGGGGCGTTTGGGACTTCTCAGACTGGGATAACCTCGCCCCTCACATTCGCAAGGGCTTCGAATACGCAAAACAGCGTTGCACGGCCTACCCGCGCTACGTGGTTCAACGCAGGCTGTTTCCAGAGTTCTTAGAGATGTACCTGCCAATTGTCAAAGGCTTGAGATTCGGGCATCCGCTCGCTGTTGAAAACGACGAGGATGATCTGCCAGAGCTCGAGTTCGGCCCGGTGATTCACACCACCAAGGCCGACGAACTGCGCTCGCAGTATGCAGAGGCTATAACCACCGGCGGTATACCGCTTTATGTCGGAAGCCTCGACCACGGACGATTTATCGCGGGTCAAGACACTTCGGCTTATGTTGCCCCTGCGACAGTTCTCGAACCTCCGAGAGCGTGGTCACTGCATCACGCCGAACCATTTGGGCCAATCGACTCGATTGTGCTGGTCGACACCGAGGCCGAGTTCATCGCTGCCATGAACGTATCTAACGGAAACCTAGTATCTTCGGTGGCAACCGACGACATGGCTTTCGCCAAGCGTGTTCGCGAAGAGATTTCAGCCTTCAAGTTCGGCATCAACGCACCTCGTTCGCGCGGTGACCGCGAAGAGGTCTTCGGCGGCCTCGGAGCATCTTGGCGCGGTGCCTTTGTCGGTGGCGACTTACTGATTGACGCCGTCACCGAGGGTGACCGCCCGATTTACGGAAATTTCAAGGGCGGCTCTAGGTTCCCCGAGGGTCTCGACCTCTAGAACTCGTCGCAGACTTAGCTGGTTCAGCCAATCGAAGCGGCGACAAAGTCGGCCACGTCGTTCATGACTCGATCGTCAATGCTGTGACCCAAGCCTTCGTAAGTTTTGGTTTGAGCTCGGGTGTGTGACTGTAGCCAGCGATTGAGGCCCGCCACAGCATCCTTGGCCACCACGGTGTCTTGCGCCCCTCGGCAATAAAGCAACTTCGGTTTGTTCTCGCGCAGGGTGGCATCTGCCGGCATTTCAACATCGGCCGCAAAACCAGCGAGGATGACGCACGCTGAGATTCGCTCGGGGCGAGTTCTGAGCAGTTGAGTTGCCATGAGCCCGCCCTGAGAAAACCCGATCACGACGAGGGGCTGGTTTGGCTCGAGCAACCCATCAAGCCAATCCCAGAGGGCTTCGGTCGGTGGCATGACATCTTCGAGCGTTGGGTTCAAAACTCGCTCAACGCCATACCAGGCGAAGCCACCGTGCCCGGTTGGCAACGGCGCTCGCGGTGAAACCCAAGGCAAGTTGGGCAGGTAGCTCATGATGCCAGGTAGGTCACGTTCGTCTGCGCCGTAGCCGTGAAGCAGAACAACCACGGGTTGCTCAGCCTTTAGGTTGCCAAGGTCGCTGGCGGTGAATTTTGTGATGGTCAAGTCGATTGCGTTCGGTTGCGGTGGTGAAAGCGTTAGATCAGAGCCAGCACGAGGGCAACGAAGATGCCGATGAAGATCGCCGGAGTCAGATATTTAGCAACGTGCAACCAAACCGCGTTCTTCACGATGCCCTTGGTCAGGTGGCTCGGGCTCTCGATCTTTGCCAAATCGCGGGCAACCGCTTGTGCCTCATGAGCCGCCGAATATTCAGCCAAAGCGCCCAGAATTCCGGATGCTGCCAAGATGCCGAGCGTCGCCCAAACGGCAAACGTGCCGGCTTCGCGAATTTGCTCAACCAGACCCACCGTGGTGATGAGCAAGAAGGTTGGTGCAAGTTGAGCGAACATCAACTGGTTGCGCAGCTTGTTCCAAAGTTCTAGCAGTTGTCGCTCATCCATGATTTCTCCTTAAAGGTATAGGTCGAGTCTAGATTTGATGAGCTTCTTTAGTGAGCTCACGCTTCCCGACAACGTTGATAGGTCTGCAGAGTCGATGAACATCGAAATCGATTCGTCGGGGTATTCCAAGAGGATGCACGGCTCGCGCCCTTCGGATGCCTTTTGCTCACGTTCGTTGCGTTCATTCATGTGAAGCATACGAACCGCGACACCGTGTTCTGCGAGCAGGTGTCGTTCAAGAGCCTTGAAAGAAGACTTCTTCATGATTGGTGAGTGAGTGATGTCGCAGAGGCTGCAACTACGCACACCGACCAGGTGACCGAAGAAATATGAGAGTTCGCCAACGATGCCACCATCGGCCTTGTAAATGCCGATCAGCGTGCCGCGGGTTTTTGTCATAAGGCCTTCAACCACACCATCGCTAGTTTGCTTCCGCTGATATAAAGTTGCACCATGACAAATCTTGAACGACCAACTCTCGAGCCAATGCTCGAACCTGCTCCTAGCGAACTCACCATCAAAGAGGTGTTCGAGGGAACCGGCGTCGAAGCGCCTGTCGGTGCGACGGTGAAGGTTCACTACCTAGGTGTCGACTACGAAACCGGTGAAGAATTCGATTCATCTTGGGGTCGTGGCGAACCAATCGAGTTTCCACTGGGCCGACTGATCAAGGGTTGGCAAGAAGGCATTCCGGGCATGAAGGTCGGCGGTCGCCGCACCCTCATCTGCCCACCAGAGATGGCCTATGGCCCAGCTGGTGGCGGGCACCACCTTTCAGGCCGCACCCTTGTTTTTGTGATCGATTTGTTGGGCGTTGTCTAAACCCCCTGCTAGCTAAGAAATAGAGGTTTCCTTAGAAGCTTGCTTGAGCAAGTATTCCAGGTGGTTATTGAACAGAATGGGTGGGGGTCAGATGGCGAAAAAATACTCTATTTACAAGCACTTGGGGATGAAGATCAGGGTCTTCGACAAAGGCTGGAGTATGGGTACATCTTCTAGCGAGCGTCGGCAGATAATTAAAGAAGATCGGGCGCGCACAATCATTCTGTTTGAACGTGATTATCGAAACCAAAAAACAGTCTCTTTATCTATAAGATTTTTGTACCATGACCCAGAAGTTACATTCAAAAAGGCTTCCTCAGGTTGGTCGGAATATCTCTCTAAACGCAAAACCAAAATCAAGGATTTGTCGTTCCATTGGGATCAGCGCGTTCTGGACTCATTGGTAGGTCAACGCCAGCTTCAATCTCTGCATATCACTAATCTCCCGGCAACAGCGGATTTATCTTCCCTTGCACTGTTGCCTAATTTGAGAGAACTGGAAATCGACTCCATAAATAAAGGTGCATCATTGGACGCACTCTCTCAGCTTTCGACTCTCAGAAAATTGAAGCTGAATTTCAGACACGCGGACCTTGACCTCGGCTGGATCGCGGGCTTGACCAATCTCAAATCGTTGGAACTTGGGGAACTTAGCCCAGGCTTTGTCGGGAAAATTATTCTGCCAGATCTCAACTTTTTGAAGCCTCTGAAAGAATTGGTAGAACTAAAGCTCTTTGCAATTGTGCCCGAGGGAAAGAACTACAGCGTTTTAGCTGAACTGCCTAACCTGCAAGACGTGAGTTACTGGTGGCTGAAGGGGCAAACACCTTCGGTCGAAGAGCTCGCACTGTCGAGTGAAGGCTTACGTAAGGTTGCGGAGCGCAAGCGACTGGCCGATCTTCAAAGAAGAGACCCAGAGTTCTACCAGTGGAAAAAATTAAAATAGCCCCCGTCTGAATAAGCGCAACAGCTAGAGACGTATTCAAAGAAGAGTTGACGCACCCTGATCTTCGTAATCGACCTTTTGGGTGTTGTCTAAGAGCCTTCCCAAAACTCGGAGTTAGTGCATAGACTTCGAAAAGATAGCCAGTGGGGGATGGAATGGATTTTCAATGACTAGCAGCTCAATCGGTTTAGACAACCCTGATGTTGCCAAGGCTCTTCAAGCACAGCTAGACGTCATTGGTGAGGCACTCGACGCAAGCAAAGACGGCTTTGCCATCTGGAAAGCTGTGCCAAATCCAGGCGGGGCTATCGAGGAGTTTGAGCTTGTGCTCATGAACTCGGCGGGAGCGGCTGCTGCTGGAAAGCCTCAGCAAGAATTAGTCGGCAGGACTCTGACCGCGGTTGTGGGAGTTGAAACGGCCAAAGACCTTAGCGGCTTATTTGTTCGTGCTCTTCGCGAAGGTCAAGGCGTTAGAGAAGTGGTCCCGGGCTTCTCGCCGGAGTTTGGCAACGGCTTGTATGAGAACACGGTCGTGCCTTTCGGAGGCAATTTGGTCTTCGCAACTTACCGAGATGTCAGTGATGCTGAGAAAGAGCGCTCGAGACTGCTGTGGCTAGCTGAGCACGATTTTCTTACCGGCATGCCTAATCGCGCCAAGCTTCAAGACTCACTAGCCAGTAGCGTTGCCGCCGCGGTGCAAAGAGGAACGCTGATGGCGTTTGTGTTTATCGATATCGACTATTTCAAGAACGTAAATGACACCTACGGCCATGACGTAGGAGATGTGCTTTTGGTTAACTTCGTGAAGCGCATCCGCCACTCACTGCCAGAGCGCGCCTTGGTGGCTCGAATTGCGGGCGACGAATTTGCGATTTTGCTAGAGGAAATTAAGCACGAAGCCCACTTGCGAGAATTGATGCAAGAGGTGTTTGAGGCGATGCAGAGACCGTTCGTTTACGGTGAGATCGAAATGTCGATCACTTGTTCTGCAGGTTGCGTGGTGAGCGACGGATCTGAGCAGGTTGACGAACTCATGCGAATCGCAGACAAGGCTATGTACCAAGCCAAACACCAAGGCCGAGCTCGATTCACAGTTGAAAAGGCGATAAAGACTACTTAGGGGCGTCGGGGTAAATACTCCTGGTTGCAGCTCGCTGGCGATGCCCACGCAACCAACTCGGCCTGAACCATTTTGGAAACAGGTGCACGACCGATAGGGCCGCGTAAATCACCGTGTTCAACGCCACCAACGTGGCCAGGATTACAAAAAACCGCGACTGCAAGAAGCTCTCTGGCAGTAGCAATCCACTTATGATATTCACGGTGTTCATTGGCCCGCCTTCACCTTGGCCACCCGAGGATGATCGCCCCAGTGCGCTTGCTTCCTGAATGCCATGTCAAAAACGCCTTTGACAAAGATGATGCCCAAGAAGGTGTCATAGAGCAGTTCAATCACAAGTGTCGAAGCCAATAGTTTGCCTTTCCAGTCGCCCTTGCGCACGGTCCAAACTTTTTCGGCAACGAAGACTAGCGCCATGATTATCCAGAACGGGTACCAAACCCAGGTGTCCGAGCTAACGAGCTGCAAGACGATCAAAAGAAAGTAGGTCCAAAGCGCAAAAACCGAGTAGGCAAGTCCTAGTTGCTGTGACCAGTAGCGCGCCGTTGTAGATGTAATTCCGTATGTAGCGATGTTTTCCATCGCCCCGCGCTCCCAACGCAATCTCTGCCTCCAGAGAGCGCCTAGGTCTGGCATCAATTCGGTTTCGACCATGCACTCGGCCGGTGAGAGCATCAGAGCACCTAGCGACTTTAGGGCGAGGGTTAGTTCATTGTCTTCAGTTAGCGCGTGAGTGTCATAAACCTGACCGCTGGTGCCAGGCAAAAGCTTGCCACGCTGCTCAGCTACGGTTCTGAGCGAACTGGCTCGAAAGATAGATGCTGTTCCCGTGAGAACAAACACGCGGCCCTTTCGCCGCGTGATTTCTCGCGAATAACGGGTGTACTCGTTTTTCTGGATCTGGGCCAGAAGGCCCTTTCTTTCCTCACCAAAAAACAAGCCGCCAATCGCGCTTAGGCCGCGGTCATCCACAAAATGCTTTACTGCCGCCCCTATAAATCCTTGACGAAGCACAGTGTCGGCATCCATGACCATGACAGTGTCATTTTCACCAAGTGTTGGAAGCAGGATTTGCAGGTACTGATTGAGGGCACCAGCTTTCTTGCTCTCATTCAGCACGGTTTCATAAACCTCCACACCCATGCTCTTTGCAACCGCTGCGGTGTCGTCGGTGCAGTTATCGGCGATGACAATGATTCGCTCAGGCTTACGGTCTTGCTCCATGAGAGAGCGAATGGTGTTGGCGATTAGTGGCTCTTCATTGTGCGCGGGGATTAACACTGTCACGGTCACCTCACCGTGAAACACACCTTCGGTTGCCTTCATCATGACCCAAGGCGATAGCTTCTTGTGTCGCCTGTCGTGCGAACGCCTTGAAAGGTTGGCATCGCGCAGTTCTAGTCCGACAAATGCCACAACTACCGTCATGCCAATCACGACAGCTGCGATTACCGCAAAAATAGGTGGCGCTTGCCAGCTGTACCAGATTGGGATGTATCCGAGTATCAAGACATTTGATGCCGGTTGCGTGAGGGTCACGTCGGTAGCTTGCAGAGTGTAGAGAACAACGAAAAAAGCCGTTATAGCCGTGGCCAAAACAAGCAGACCGATAAGGCCTTGATAACGCCCGCCTTTGGGTTTTCGCCAAGCGCTCATGATCCCCAATCACCCAACGTGCCAAGCTGGAAAAGTCTGACGCTACCTTCCCACCATTAAAGCACAAGGCAACTCGACCGTGGTCTAGACTCAGACCATTATCGATAGGACAAGTCCATGGCTGGCGATACTCGGGGAAAACTGTCAGAACCGCAAAGAAAAGTTTTGGCTGACGTTGAAAAACTGTTTGAGAAGCAAGACTTACTTCTTGTAAAACTTTTGATAACGAACTACCCAGTAATCGAAGTTGAGTTCGGCGAAGAGCTAGCTAAGCGAGCCGTTGAAGATCTCGTAACCAGTTTCTCGAGAATCAACGCAATTTCCCGCGTTGAGCGAGTATCGAACGTCCTTTTTGCTATCCGAGCCCTCGATGCATCTAACCCCCAGAACTTTATTCGACAGGTAAAAACCTTGGTTGCGGAGGTAAATACTTCGGGAAGGTACCGTTTTCTTCTTGAAGTGAGCATTGGTGCTGTTATCACCGAGCACTCAGCGAAGCTGACGGCTCAGGCCTGGGATGCACGGCTCAACCTAGCACTGATGAAGTCGACTAGAACCGGTCAGCCAGAACTTGCCGATAGCCATGTGGCCACTTCAGAGCAGGTGCGTCACGAGCTCGCTCGTCTGGGTCCTGGTTCTCCTCCTCCGGAGGGCATGTACTGGGTGTTTCAGCCCATCAACTACGTGAGTTCGGGTGAGATTTATGGTTACGAAGCCCTTTGCCGATGGGACAGCCCAAAGCTAGGTTCGGTAAGCCCAGAACTGTTTATTCAGGTAGCTGAAGACCTCAACCTGGTGCAGATTATTGACTTCTGGACGTTGAAAGCAGTCGAAGCTGCCTACACCAACCCACTGCTGAGTGCCGGTCAGGCAATTTCGATCAATATCAGCGCGCAGACATTGGGCAACGACCACGAATTCTTTTCGGCCGTCGATCTACTTTTGCCAAAAATCAAGGAGTCCCACTTTTCGCTAATCTTTGAGCTCACTGAAACATCCGTGATCGAAAATCAGATTGACCTCAGCCTCGGCTTATTGGCCATGCGCAAGCGCGGTGCCAAACTCGCAATTGACGACTTCGGAACAGGCAAGACCAGCCTGAGTGTTGTCAGTAGTCTTCCAACCGACTTCGTGAAACTAGACGGATCTCTACTTCAGGTCGAACGCCCAGATTTGAGCCTTGGACTTCTTGAGCTAGGAATGAAATTTGCCGAGTTAGTCGGTGCAGAGGTAATCGTTGAAAAGGTAGAAACCCAATCTGACCTTGACCTAGCCCGCAAAGTAGGGGCGAAGTTTGCCCAAGGTTGGCTGTTTGGTCAACCAATTGATATTCGTCCAACCAAAGCCCAAGCAAAAAGAAGCCCAAAAAAGTAAATGCACCTCCGGAATGGAGGTGCAGACACTTTTGGTAGGCCCCGTCGGGATCGAACCGACGACCCACGGATTAAAAGTCCGTTGCTCTAACCAACTGAGCTAGAGGCCCTTGCGTGAAAAGCCGAGGCTTTAGTCACCAAGAAAGTCTAACCTAGGGCGAGCACCCAACTCGAAATCTCTAGTTGGTTACAGTAATTGTTTGACCGGAGTCGTAGAAATCTCTGTTTCCTACGCCATCTCTTACACCGATCCAAACGCGGTACAGCCCTGCCGGTGCTCTGGAATCAAACACGACGTCATATGAGACGACTGCTTCGGTTTGGGTTTGAGTGATAAACCGAGGCTCGGACCGCGAAGCATAAAGCCCATCGCCTCCGCTAACCCAGCCACCTTCAAGCGCGAACCAAGCATCTACCCCAGCCACCACTGATTCGTCAGTAGCGGAAATGGTGACGGTAAATGACTCGCCGACTGCAACGTCTTTCGGAAGTTCAATTTTTGTGACGACCGGGGTGCGGTTGTCGCTAGACCCTCCAGTTACCTCAAACGCGATCCTCTGTTCTGAGGTGTGGCCCATCATGTCGACCGCCCCGACAAACAGTGTGTAGTTATCGTTGACGGCGTTAGACGGCACGGTGCAGCTCAGTTGGTAGGTGCCATTTCTTTCGGAGCCAGAAACCAGTTCGGTTGGAATACGGAATCCGCACCACTGGGTGACCCAGCCGGGGGCTCCACCGATAGACCCGTAGACAGCATCCACTGTAGCCACATCACTTACATTAACGGTGAAGACAGCTAATGTTCCGGCTTGCACCTGCCTAACCACGGTAGTTAGAGCGCCAAATTTCGGACCTTTGCTGTCTAGGCTGCAGGCGTCAAGCCTCACGTCGGTTGAATCGGCGTTGCAGACGTCATTACCTTCACCGGTTTGAATGGTGTCTTTGCCCTTGCCGCCATCGATGATGTCGGCACTGTTGCCGGCTGACAGATTATCTGTTCCTGAGCCACCTTGAAGAATGTCCTGGCCACCCCCACCGGTGATTCGGTCGTTGCCATCACCACCGGCTAATTTATCTGCGCCATCCCCACCAGAGATGTTGTCGTTTCCGGCTTCGCCGAGCACTGTGTCGTTACCAGAACCGGCGACGATTACGTCGGCCCCAGAGCCGGCTCGAATAATGTCGTTGCCACCCAGGCCATAAATGGTGTCGTTTCCGGCACCGGCACAAATCACGTCGTTGCCGGCGGTGCCGGTGAGTACGTCTGCGTACTTTGTGCCGACGATGGTGCAGTCACTAGTACCGGCAGCGAGGGCGGGAGAAGCTGGAACAAGAAGCGCGCTGGCAAAGAGCGCACTGATCAACAAACTAAGAGTTTTTTTCAACTTTCTTACCTCCCAGACACCAGACATTAAGGGCTTTCTTGGGTTAACAATAAATAGTGAGAACCAATTATTCCGAGCGCTCACAGAGGATTCTCAGTGTTCTACTAGGGTTGCAGTATGGGCCAAACGTGCCCAACCTAGGAGGCCCCACATGGCCCAGAAATCCCCGCAGAAGAACTCGGCAAAGACTGCACCTGCAAAAAACCTCAAAGAGAAGCGCCTCGAAAAGAAAGCTAAATCAGAGGCCAAGGACAAGCGTCAAGAATAAACAAGCCCTAGCGCTTGAAAGGGCAGTGTCTGCAGAGATTCGCGCAACACTTGCCCTGGTCAGCCAAAGTTTTTGCGTTGAACACAAAGTACCCAGTTTCTGGGTCGGTGTAGCCAGGGTTTTCTAGCGCCATAGAAATGTTGTGGCGCAGCATGATTTCGTCAAAGTTCGGGTCATCGCAAGACAGACGCTCAGGATGCGGAACATCGAGCCCTCTCGGCAATTTGCGAACGTTTTTTGACATAAGAACAAGAGCCTAAGTTTGCCGAGTGTCGGGTTTGTGTAGCCACGCCGCTAGCAATTCAACAAGTGCCGCTAGCGACCGTTTTCGCGCTCTAGCGCCGAAATCCAGAGCTCTCTGCCTGCCCCATCAAACTCGCGGGGTGTGAACGTTGTTCGCACGCGGTTCAAGCCGGCAACTTGCTCGAGCCCGCTAAACGATCCAGCCCCCAAACCAGCCAAGAGTGCCGCACCAAAAGCCGTCGATTCAACAACTTCGGCTCGCTCGATTCGGCATTGCAACTGGTCGGCTTGAATCTGCATGAGCAAGTTGTTGGCGGCGGCACCGCCATCAACGCGTAGACGCTCGATCTTCTGCCCAGCATCCGCGCTCATTGACTCGAACGCGCAATAAACCTGCCAAGCGATGCCTTCGAGCGTCGCACGGGCAATGTGGGCGCGGGTGGTGCCGCGGGTCAGGCCGTGAAGCGAGCCACGGGCATCGGGCTTCCAAAACGGCGCACCAAGCCCGGTTAGTGCAGGCACAAAACTCACACCACCCGAATCGGGCACCGAAGCGGCAAGTGCCTCGACTTCGGCCGAGGTCTCGATAAAACCAAGCCCATCGCGCAACCACTGCACAGCAGCGCCGGCAACGAACACCGAACCTTCGAGTGCATAAGTTCTAGAACCGCTCGGATGCTGCCACGCAACGGTCGTCAACAATCCTTCGTTGCTCACCACAGGGTTGTCGCCGGTGTTTAGCAACAAAAACGCACCCGTTCCGTAGGTGCACTTTGCGTCACCAGAGTTGATCGCACCCTGGCCGAATAGCGCTGCCTGTTGGTCGCCGGCCATGCCCGTGATCGGCAGCTCGAGATCCAAAAAGGCAGGTGCGTAACTAGTCGCAAGTGAGCCGTAGTTTGCCACAATCGTCGGCAGGGCGACGCGAGGCACCTCGAAAAGCTCGAGCAACGAGTCATCCCAGATGCCTTCATGCAGGTTGTAAAGCTGAGTTCGCGAGGCATTCGAGGCGTCGGTGATGTGCGAGCGCCCGCCGCTGATGCGCGCCACTAGATAAGACTCGACGGTGCCGATTGCGGTAACGCCGGCCTCAACACCGCGCCAAACCTGTGGCAGGTTGCGCTTGATCCAAAGCAGTTTTGAAGACGAGAAGTATGGGTCGAGGCCAAGCCCGGTCTTCTGGCGAACCTCATCGGCGCGCTCAGTGAAGTTCGGGTCGGCCAGCAGCTCTGCGGTGCGGCGGTCTTGCCAAACTATGGCGTTAGTCGGCGATTGCAAGGTTTGCTTATCCCAAAGCACCACGGTTTCGCGCTGGTTGGTGATGCCGATGCAGGTTGGCGACTCGGATGCACCCGCCACGGCCTCGCGCACAGCAGCAAGTGTCGCTTGCCAAATCTGCTCGGGCTCATGTTCGACCCAGCCAGGTTGAGGAAAGTGTTGTTCAAACTCTTGATAGCCACGCGAGAGCACTTTGCCGTCGAGACCAACGACCATGGCCGTTACGCCGGTCGTGCCGGCATCAATTGCAAGTATCGCCATGCGCGTCTCCTGCCCCGGTTCTAGTGCACCAGCGGGTCGAGCCCGGGCGTCACGGTCTGATTCTTGTCATTTCGGCTAGGCCACTCAACAATCAACATGGCGATAACCATCAGTGAGCCACCGATCACGGTTCGAATCGAAAGTACCTCTTGACCCAGAGCAACGGCAAAGAGTGCGGCGAAGACAACCTCGGTGGTGAGAATAATGGCCACGCGCGAAGCATCCATGATTGATTGCGCCCAGGTTTGAACGAAGAATGCAACGGCGGTAGCGAAGATGGCCGTGAATAGAACCGCATTCCAGACGTCGGCATCTGGTGGCGACTGGTAGCCAGGGTCACTCGGGTTGAACAACGCGCCAACCCAGCAAATGACGGCCACCGTGGCGAGCTGAACCACGGTCAGCGCGTAGGTGTCACGCCCCGGGCTCCAACGACCGAGGCCGACAATGTGCAAGGCGAACAGAATCGCGCAGGCCAGCAAGCTGATCGTGCCAACGTCGAAACCGAGGCCGCCAAGGGTGATCACACCGAGACCAATGGTTGCGATGATCACACCGAGTAAAACCTTGCTGGCGATTTTCTGGCGCAGTAGCAGCCAAGCGAATAGGGGAGTGAGCACGATGTAGAGGCCGGTGAAAAAGCCGGTTATGGCGGCGGTCGACTGCTCGAGCCCGATGGTTTGAGTCACATAACCGAGGCCGAGAGCCACACCGAGCAACGCACCCCGGTTTAGAAAGTTCAAGTTGATGTGGCGAACCAGTTGCGGGCGAATTAGAAACATAACGCCGGCGGCGATTGTGAAACGAAGGGCTAAGAAGTCGAAATATGGTTGACGTTCGATGGCATCTTTCATCCAGACGAAACCGAAACCCCAAGACGCGGCAACAATCATCAGAGCGATGGCTGCGATCGAGGTTTTCTTCACCTCACGAGTCTATTTGCGCTTGCTACCTAACGCCGCATGCCTTGCCATCGACGGAAACACGATGCCGTGCATCGGCCATACCGAAGCCCAGTACATGTGACCGAGCAAACCCTTTGGCGCATAAATGGCTCGCTGCGTGAGTCGAGTTCCGGTTGCGGTTTCTTCGAGTTTGAACTCAAGCCAAGCCAGTCCGGGCATTTTCATCTCAGCCCGAAGTCGAAGCAGGTGCGGCCGTTCAATCGCCTCAACTCGCCAGAAATCGAGGGCATCACCCTCGACCAGGTGGGTCGGGTCACGTCTACCTCGACGAAGCCCCACGCCTCCGATCAATCTGTCCATGAGGCCGCGCAAGCGCCAAGCCCAAGTTGCGGTCGAGTATCCGTTGTCGCCGCCGATGGCCTCAACTCTCGCCCAAACCACATCAATCGGGTCAGTCGAGTCGACCACGCGAGTGTCGTTATAGAGAGTTCCACCGGCCCAGTCTGGGTCGGTCGGTAGCGGGTCAGATGGCGTGCCAGGAACCGAAGCGTTGGTCCAGCGCGTTTCTACATTTGCCTCTTTGATGCGGGTCAGCGCGAGTTGAACGGCACTCTTGAACGGCGTTAGCCCACCAACCGGGTCTGGTATCAAATCGCGGATGCGCGATTCTGACGCCACCACTTCGTTCTTGAGGCTCGCAACCAAACGTTTGGCCAGGGTGTATGGCACCGGAGTGACTAGCCCAACCCAGCCCGACGAAAGTCTCGGCGTCAAAACCGGAATCGGAATGATAATTCGCTTTCGCAAACCCGCCGCCGCGGCATACTGCATCATCATCTCTTTGTATGTGAAAACCTCAGGCCCACCGATGTCAAAAAAACCATTAACCTTCGAGTCGATTGCGGCCGCCCCGACCAAATAGCGCAGCACATCGCGGATCGCGATTGGCTGAATTCGGTTGTTTACCCATTTGGGCACGGTCATGATTGGTAGACGTTCGGTCAGGTAACGCAGCATCTCAAACGAAGCACTACCCGAACCAATCACCACTCCGGCGCGAAGCTCGATGGTTGGCACGCCCGATGCGCGCAAAATTTCGCCTGTTTCGGTGCGCGCCTTTAGGTGTGGCGAAAGGGTTTCAGATTCGGCGATGATTCCACCCAGATAAACAATTCGCGAAACCTTCGCCGCTTTGGCAGCCTTCGAGAAGCCGTGTGCAAGTGAGCGCTCCTCGGCCTCGAAGTCGTCTTTGCTCATCAGCGCGTGAAGCAGGTAGTAGGCAACATCCACGCCCTTTAGCGCATTGGCCAGAGCGTCGGAATCGTGCGCATCGCCCGTGGCGATCTCGATTTGATCAAACCACGGATGCTCGTGCAGGCGCTCGGGGTTGCGCGCAAGAATGCGAACGCGATAGCCGTGGGCGAGAAGCTCTCGAATGAGTCGACCACCGATGTAACCGGTAGCTCCGGTAACAAGGCACAGTGCCGGCTGACCCTTGGCGTTTTTCAGTAGGGGTAGACCCGCGGCAAGTGGCTCAGACGATCTCACTGTTCTTTGATTCCGTCTGAGGTGATCTTGAAGCTTGGGGTTTGCTCGCCCGCTTCTATGGCGGCGGTCAAGTGGTTCTCACGCGGCGCTAGCGGGCAGGTCGCGAAGTCGGTGTAAGCGCAGGGAAAATTGGCCGACATGTTGAAGTCGATCACCCAGTGGTCGCCATCGCGCTTAGCCGAAACCGATCTACCGGTGCCATAGGTGCTCTTGCCGCCAGTGGTGTCTTTGAAAATGACCCAAAGCACATCGGGGTCTAGTCGGTTGAAGGCAATCAAAGCGTGCTCTTGACCGTCGAGTTCGAAAACCAATCGACCGGGGGAGTCATAGTTGTTACCCAACTCGCCAGCAACCGAAGATACGCCAACGTTTCTTTCGTCAGCCTCGAGTCGAGCATCCACGCGGAATTTCGGGTTGTAATCGAAAACCTTCACACCATCGAATCGAGCCAGCGCTGGTGACTTCGAGTTTCTAGGACGCAAAATGATTCGGCCGCCGCGACTGGCAAGTTCAAGAACTCCATCGGCCATCGGCACCATGACTTCACCGCCATGCTCAACCACCCAACTCTGCCCGGCGGCACCTTCGAACCCAAAGCTGAATACCTCATGGTCAATCGCGTGCCAAGAGCCTGAGAAGTCGTCAAAAGTCTGCGGGTTCTCGTCGAGCCAGTTCATGCTGGTCACCGACAAGAAGCCAGTCGGGTTGCGCCAAGCGCTGTTGCGCGATTCTACCCACTGCTCAAATTCGTTCACTTGGCTTCCTCCGACTGAATGGTTGGTGTTTGAATTTCTAACCCCACAACCCGACGCTTACTTCCTGAACCCTTGGTCAAATGCACAATCAACATCTGACCAGGCTCAAGGGCGCGAGCCTCGTGAATCAGAATTTCTTGGGCGGGGGTGGCATGTTTTGAAATTGTGTCGAGGATGGTCGGCAAGGCCGGTCGGTGTGTACAAAGCACAGCGGCCGAACCCGTAGCCAGAAGTTTTTCGACCGTTTTGGCAGTTCGCTGTGGTCCATTTGCGTTGCCAAACTCGGTTAGCTGCCCTCGCTCGATCAGTTTGAGCCCTTTTGAGCGGGCGTAGGGCAAGACTGTGTTGGCACAACGAGACCACGGGCTGCTTACGACCGTAACGATTCCGTAGGCTGCCAAAACCGGCACAATTGCTTTCGCCTGTTCTTGTCCAAGCGGCAGTAATGGTCGGTGGGCCTCGTCTTTTGGCCACTGGTTTCTTGGGGTCGCCTTGGCGTGACGCAACAGCACAAACGGGCGAGTCATCAAAAGGCCCTGTCGGTGAAGTTCAACTAGCTTCACCAAGAATTCTTTGTCTTGCTCGTAGCTGAGCAACTGCTCAATTTCTTCAGGAGTTTTCCACTCCACCTTCTCGACTTCTTCGTCTGGTTTGAAAGTGCTCTTGGCCAAAGCCTTTTCGGTCACTTTCGCTGCCCAGTAGTGCACCTCTTTAGCCGCACCATTTTGTAGCATGTAGTTCTGCTTACCAAGGTGCACGCCAAGTTTGACCTTGTAGCCCGTTTCTTCGCGAATTTCTCGCACGGCTGCTTGAGGAAGAGATTCACCAGCGTCTACTTTGCCCTTTGGCCAAGACCAGTCGCCGTAGCGCTTTCGATGAATAATAGCGATGAGAAGCTGACCATCGACCTCTCGCCAGCAGAGTGCTCCTGCAGCAAAAACAGTCATCTAGTTGCGGCCCCGCTTAGCGGCGATGCGACGCATGACTTCGTCTTGCACATCCACAAGTTTCTTGCCATCGGCCGAAAGCTTGTGGCGAGTCCAGACCCCGTCACTGCCGAGGCGCCAAGCCGAAGCCTCATCAGACATAGCCAAGTCGAAGAGCGATTCGATCTCTTGCATGTGGTCGGGTTGAACCAATTGAACTAGAGCCTCTACACGACGGTCGAGGTTGCGGTGCATCATGTCGGCCGAACCGATGTAGTAGCGCGGGTCGCCACCGTTGGCAAACGCAAACGCTCGCGAGTGTTCTAGGTATCGACCGAGCACCGAGCGCACGGTGATGGTATCGCTCAAGCCAGGAACTCCCGGTCTCAGCGAACACATTCCACGAACGAAAATGTCGACCGGCACCCCGGCCATGCTGGCTCGGTAGAGAGCATCGATGATTTGCTCGTCAACCAGTGAGTTCACCTTGATTCGAATTCGTGCAGGTTTGCCGGCAGCCTTGTGCTCAATCTCGGCATTGATTCGCTCGACCAGTCCGTCGCGTACGCCGTTTGGCGAAACCAAAAGCGAAGTGAACGCGGCGTCAGGGGCATAACCGCTGAGCATGTTGAAGAGCTTCGTCAGGTCTTCGCCAACCGATTCACGCGAGGTGAGCAAACCGAAGTCTTCATAGAAGCGAGCGGTTTTTGGGTTGTAGTTACCGGTTCCGATGTGACAGTAGCGGCGAAGCTTGGTGCCTTCTTGGCGAATAACTAATGACAACTTGCAGTGGGTTTTGAGGCCGACGATGCCATACACCACGTGCACGCCAGCCTGTTCGAGCTTGCGCGCCCAGGTGATGTTGTTCTGCTCATCGAAGCGCGCCTTGATTTCAACAAGCGCAAGAACCTGCTTGCCGGCTTCGGCCGCCGCAATTAGGGCATCGACGATCGGTGAGTCACCCGAGGTGCGGTAAAGGGTTTGCTTGATTGCCAAGACCTTCGGGTCGGCCGCGGCCTGAGCCAAGAATGCCTGAGTCGAGGTCGAGAAACGCTCATATGGGTGGTGCACCAGCACCTCACGCTCACGCAAAACCTTGAAAATGCTCAAAGTTTCGTCTTCGGCATGGGTCAGGTAGCGGTTTGTGACAACCGGATGCGGCGCAAAATGCAGCTCGTTGCGCTTGAGCGACGCGATCTCGAAGAGCCCGGTTAGGTCAAGCGGTGCCGGAAGGTGGTAAACATCGTCTTTTTCGATGTCGAGTTCGCGCGCCAAAAGTTCGAGCACCTGAGGGTTGATGTTGTTGGCAACCTCGAGCCGAACCGGCGGGCCAAATCGGCGGCGCAGAAGTTCTTTTTCGAGCGATTCGAGCAGGTTCTCTGACTCGTCTTCGTCGACCTCGAGGTCTTCGTTTCGGGTAACTCTGAAGGTGTGGTGCTGCAAAACCTGCATGCCTGGAAACAACTGCGCCAAGAACTGCCCAATGATTTCTTCGAGAGGCAGGTAGCGCGGTGAGGTGCTGGTGGCACTGCCTTGGATGCGCACAAATCGCGGCAGTAGCGGTGGCACCTTCAAGCGGGCGAACTGGTCTTTGCCTTCGGGGTTACGAAGCATCACGGCCATGTTGAGCGATAGACCCGAAATGTATGGGAATGGGTGGGCAGGGTCTACTGCGAGCGGCGTGAGCACAGGGAAAATCTGATTTTCGAAGTAGTCGCTGAGTTCGGTTTGCTCGGCTTCGCTAAGGCCATCCCATGTCTCAAGACGAATGCCTTTTTCGCGAAGCGCCGGCTCAATCTCTTCGCGAAACACGGTTGCGTGGCGCAACTGCAGACGGTGGGCTTCTTCGCTGATTTGCTTGAGAACCTCGCCAGGTTCTAGCCCAGAGGCGGATGCTACGCCCAAGCCGGCCGCGATGCGACGCTTGAGACCCGCGACTCGAACCATGAAAAACTCGTCTAGGTTCGACGCGAAAATCGCCAAAAAGTTGACTCGTTCGAGCAAAAACATGTCTTTGTCTTCGGCCAGTTCGAGCACTCGTTGGTTGAACGCCAACCAACTGAGCTCGCGGTCGAGAAACCGATCAAGCGGCATATCGCCAAAGTCTGGCAGGTCGATCGCCATGGTTTCATCAGAAGACATAAGTGCAATCTTGCCACTATCTGGTAACTAAGGGGTGAACAAACTTCAGGCGTTGATGGCCTGGTCGTCTTTGCTCAGGTTGAAGCAGTAGCCTCGGTTGCGCACGGTGCCGATCAGCGCTTCGAGATCGCCCAACTTTGCACGCAGTCGTCGAATGTGAACATCCACTGTTCTGGTACCGCCGAAATAGTCGTAGCCCCAAACTTCGCTCAGCAGTTGCTCTCTCGAAAAGACGCGACCCGGATGCTGCGCAAGAAAGCGCAAAAGTTCAAATTCTTTGAAGGTGAGGTCCATCGGCTTGCCGTGAACCTTGGCCGAGTAGGTGGCGTCGTCGATCACTACGCCAGAGGCCGAAATCAGCTCGTTTCTCTCTGAGCCCTTCGAGCCGCGCTCGAGAGACAAGCGGATGCGCGCATCAATCTCTGCAGGCCCAGCCGAGTCGAGAATGATGTCGGTTGCTCCCCACTCGTGCGAAATCGCTGCCATCCCACCTTCGGTAACTACGACAATGAGCGGAGCCGACAGCCCCGTGGTTAGCAGTAGGGTCGCGAGCGATTTAGAGCCGGTGAGGTCGCGGCGAGCATCCAAGAAAATTAAGTCGGCCGCGGGCGCGTTGACCAGGCTGGCCGGCTCTGCGGCGATAAGGCGAACTTTGTGGGGCAGTAGTGCGAGCGCAGGCAGAACTTCGGTATCGGCATTAGCCGAAAGAACCAGAAGTTGCGCCAAGTCGAGCCTCCAAGCGTATTTAGTGAAGTTTACAGCGAGTTTTAGCACCGTTAGGGCATGATGGAACTGTGAAAAGAGCTTGGTCGCAAATCATCGCCATCTGGGTTGCCGTGGCGGCAACCACTGTTGTGGTGACTGCTGCTGCCCCTGCCGAATCTGCACTTGCTTGGTACGGTGCGATTTTGGCCGGCTCGATCGCTACCGTGAGCATGATTCACCTGGTCAAGGCAAGTGCCACCGGCATTGTGACCGAGTTAATCTACGTGGCTGGCGGCAGCTATGTGATTCTCAGCCTTGCCAGCGGCTATCTATTTCTCTTTAGGTTCTAGCGGTAAACTTAGAGCCATGATCCTCGCAGCTGAAATATTCTTCACAGGGCTCCTAGTTCTTGCTTCTTTGGCTATTGCCGGCGTCTCAGCCCTAGTTCTTTACAAGCTCTTCAAGGGCCAAAAGTAACTTGTTCGTTCTACCCGAGGGTCTTCCCCTTGAACTGACTCCACTTGCATTTCTAGCGGGCAAATGGTCTGGCAGCGGCGTGATCTCTTATTCGGCACCGGGCAGCGACGAGCCGGCCGTAGAACACGAATTCTTGCAAACCGTCGAGTTCAGCTACACCGACGCCAACTATCTCAACTATGTTTCACAGGTTCGCCTGGCCGACGGCAGCGATGCCTCGCTTCCTACCGAGCTTGGTTTCTGGCGCATCTCGCGGCCAGCCGAAAATGCCGACCACGGCCCAGGCTTGCTAATCGGCCAGGGTGAACCCTCAATCAAAACTCACGAAGACCTAGATGCCTTGCGTACCGTAGACGGTTTTGCCATCGAGGTTTCTACCCTGCACCCGGGCGGAGTGGCCGAGCTTTACCGCGGATTCGTCAAAAACGCGCGCATCGACTTGGCTTCGGCGCACGGGGTGGCGTTTGAGACAGCCAAAACCTATCGCCACTCAACCCGACTCTATGGACTCGTCGAAGGCGCATTGCTTTGGGCATGGGACATCGCGCTACCAGGTAGCGAACTCAAGTCACACGCCTCGGCCCGCCTCGAACGCGTCGAGTAGTCATGACCGCCAAAGCGCACTTCGGTAACCCGATGATTGAGCAGCGCAATCTGGCTCGCGGCAAAGCGGTGGTGCGCCTAGACCTCGGCGTGATCCGTGTCGCTGGTGTCGATCGTCTCGAGTGGCTGCATTCCATGCTGACTTCTGATTTCAAAAACCTAAAGCCAGGTCAGTCGCGTGAAGCGCTGCTGCTAAATGTTCAAGGCCACGTCGAACAGGTTTTTCACGCCTTCGATGACGGCGATGCGACGACCCTGATCGTGCCCGTTGACCGAGTGGATGTTCTGCTCAAGTGGCTCGACCGCATGATGTTTCGTTCCAAGGTGACGATTGAAGAAGTTTCTGCTCGGTGGGCTGTGTTTGGTTCGGTTGCCGAGTTGGAGGATGTCGAAGCATCCTGGATTGACCCGTGGCCAAACCTAGTTTTGGGTGGTGCTCGATACAGCACCAAGGTTGGCGCCGACTGGAGCTATCGCGAATACCTGGTGCCGATTGCTGAGGCCGAGAAGTTTGCGGCGGCTCATGGCGAAGCGGGCACAGATGCTCTCGAAGCGTTGCGAATTGCCGCCTGGCGCCCGTCGCTGCACGAAGTTGACGAGCGCACCATGCCACACGAAGTCGACTGGATGACAACTGCGGTGCACCTGAGCAAGGGTTGCTATCGCGGGCAAGAGGCGGTTGCCAAGACACACAATCTCGGGCACCCGCCAAGGCGATTGGTCTTCTTGCACCTAGACGGCTCAGAGCACTCGCTGCCAAACCGTGGCGATGAAGTGTGGGTCATGCAACCCGACGGTTCTCGCTCTGAGCGCGCTCGCGGAATTGTCACGTCGGTGGCTCAGCACTATGAGCAGGGCCCGATTGGCCTTGCGCTGGTTCAGCGCGGCGTGCCAACCGAAGCCGAACTGGTTATCGTTTCTGAGCTCGGCGACATCGCGGCATCTGCCGAGGTGATTGTTCCGCAAGACGCTGGCAAGGCTGCCGGATTGGCGCGCCCCAACCTGCTGATGGGAAAGCGGGTATAGCCGTGAAGCCACCGAAACTGCACTGGAGCTTCAAAGACTCTTACCGCAGAGCCATCGAGTCGCTAGCCCCGATTCTGCAAATCGTTCTCGGTGCGACCGCCGGTTATTCGATCGCTTTCTATGGGCTGGGTCATGCGCTGCCACTGCTTGCCGTTACCGTCACCATCACCGCACTCGGTTTCAGCAGGGATGCTCGGCCGCGCCGCGTGCTCGAAACCGCGGTTGGCATGATCACCGGTATTGCCCTCAGCGAAGGCATGCTGCAGTTGTTCGGCCACGGTGTTTGGCAGATGGCCCTCACTCTCTTGGTTTGCCTGCTCAGCGCACGTTTCATATCGGGCAGCGCGACCTTTGCTCTCACCGTTGGCCTTCAGGCCATGCTGGTGCAGATTCTGCCCGAGCCAGATGGCGGTGTCTTCGTTCGAAGCATTGACGGAATCGTTGGTGGCATCACGGCTCTGGTGATTACCGCCGTCATTCCCCGTGACCCACGCGGTCTCGCGCGACTCGATGCCAACAAGCTTTTCGACATTTTTCTTGAGGCGGTTGACTCACTCAAACTGGCAACCCGCGATGTCGACATCCAGGTAGCCGACGAAACGCTTCGCAAGGTGCGCCGAACCCAGCCGCTAGTCGACAACTGGCGCATGTCACTCGACAGTGCCATTTCGATCGCACGCATCTCACCGTTCTTGCGCAAATACCGCGACGAGCTGCGCGGTCAGGTTCGCCTAATGCGTGGCATGGACCTTGCCACTCGCAATCTTCGCGTGGTCGTTCGCCGCATCGATTTCTTGTTGCGCGACCGCCAGCCGCGACCTTATCTGGCCGACTTGTTCGAGCAAATCGGTGATGCCACCCGTGTGCTAGCGCGTTCGGTTCAAGAGCCAGAGGTGCTCGACGACGCGCAAGAAATGCTTGTTGAGATCATCCACCAGCTCGACCCTAAGAGGCACGGCATTGCCGATCAGATTCGCGAGGCATCGGTGCTGTTGCTTCTGCGCCCGCTTTTGGTCGACCTGCTTTGCGCCAGCGGCATGAGCGAAGAGGATGCTCGCGCAGAGCTCCCCGCGGTCTAACTGTTTTTCGGGGCGACGGCCGACCAGTCGACCGTCAGCTCACCCAACTTCCAACGTTTGAGGTTGCGCCGAACCGGCCAACCCGCGGCCGCGATGGATTCACAAGTTGCGACCCAGCGCTGAACCGCGCCGAAAGTCGAAAGTGGTGCATGGTTTGCCCAAGCGCGGTCGAGCGCGGTTAGGTATTCGTGAACGGCCTCGCCGTCGATGTTGCGGTGAATCAAAACTTTGGGCAGGCGCTCGGCCACCTGCGATGGAGTTTCGAGGCTCGGCAGGTGAAGCGAAATCGTGAAAGTAAGCGGCTGCAAGCGATTGAGCGTGACCCAACTCGAGAGCCGGCCAATCTCGTTGCAGGTGCCCTCAACCAGCAGCCCGTTTTCACTGAGTCGCCCTTGCATTTGCGCCCAGGCCGCGGCGACCTCGCTCTCGTCATACTGACGCAGCACGTTGAAGGCGCGAATCACGTCGGCACCCGCCACCCCGCTCGGCAGTGGCGTTTCGAAACCGCCGAGCAGAAAATCTAACCCCGGCTTGGCAACCGCGAGTCCGCGCTCCACCCGTTCACGATCGATCTCGACGCCAACCACGCGGATGCTCGGGTTCAGTTTCGACAACCGCTCGTGCAACTCGACCGCAGTGATCGGGGAGGCCCCGTACCCGAGGTCAACCACCGTGCATCCGTGCGTTTTCACAATCGGCAAACTCGCGATGAAACGATCGACGCGACGCAACCGGTTTGGGTTGGTGGTGCCGCGCGTCACGGTGCCGATTGGTTTCTTGGATGCCACGCACTCAAGGGTAGTTTGTGCGAGCAGGTAAACTTGGCACCATGTCTGAATACACACTCATTCTTCTGCGCCACGGTAACAGCGTTTGGAACCAGCAAAACCTCTTCACCGGTTGGGTGGATGTTGACCTAAGCGATCAGGGTCGCGCCGAGGCAAAACGAGCCGGCGAACTGCTGGCCGAGTCGGGCATCAAGCCAGACCTTCTCTACACATCGCGCCTGAAGCGTGCAATCAACACCGCACACATCGCACTAAACGCAGCCGAGCGTTCGTGGATTGATGTGAAGCGCGACTGGCGTCTAAACGAACGTCACTATGGTGCTCTTCAGGGCAAAGACAAGGCGCAGACCCTGGCCGAATACGGACCAGAGCAGTTTCAGACTTGGCGCAGATCATTTGACGTGCCACCACCACCAATTGATGATGCCAACGAGTTTTCGCAGGCTCACGACGAGCGTTACGCAGACCTCGGTGAGAACATTCCAAAAACTGAGTGCCTTAAAGACGTACTCGTTCGCATGCTGCCACTTTGGAATGACGAGATTTCACAAGATTTGGTAGCTGGCAAGACCGTTCTGGTCACCGCACACGGCAACTCGCTGCGGGCGCTGGTGAAGCACCTCGATGGGGTTTCTGACGACGATATCGCCGAGCTGAACATTCCTACCGGAATTCCACTTGTCTACCGACTAGATGCGACCTTCAAGCCGATCGTGGCTGGCGGAGAATATCTGGACCCCGAAGCCGCAGCAGCTGGTGCAGCCGCAGTTGCAGCTCAAGGTAAGAAGTAAGAACTTAGTCTTGGTCGTGCCACTCACCGGTGGTGAGGTACGAGAGTTTCGACGAAATGTCGACCACGTGGTCGGCAAAGCGCTCGTGGTAGCGGCTGGCCAGCGTGACATCCACGGTGAAAACCGCGTTCTCTTTCCAGTCGTCGCCTAACACTGTATCGAAAACGTGACGGTGAAGTTCATCGACGCGTTCGTCTTCAGCCTGAATAGAACGGGCGACATCGACATCTGGGTCGGCGAGAAGTTTCACAATCTTGTTGGCAAGCGCCAAGTCGAGA
Source organism: Rhodoluna sp. (assembly GCA_044348705.1). GTDB lineage: Bacteria > Actinomycetota > Actinomycetes > Actinomycetales > Microbacteriaceae > Rhodoluna. The sequence goes on from JBIKSH010000001.1 coordinate 69,070, forward strand.
ACACCCATTTCAACGAAGGTTGCGCGAAGCGACTCTGGAATAGCCGAGCCTGGGTATCTGAATCTTGCTATCTGGGCAATGTGACCAGCGAGGGCACCCATGCGCTCGAGTGATGCGCTGATGCGAAGTGCAGAAACCAAAATGCGAAGGTCGCGAGCAACCGGAGACTGGCGGGCAAGAATCTTGATTACCAGTTCGTCCAGGGCAAGTGCCTTGTTTTGGATCGATTCCGAGCTTGCGATGGCTTGGTCGGCAAGTGCTACGTCAGATTTAGTGAACGAATGTGAAGCGCTCTGCATGATGTGCGTGACATCGGTGGCGATTTCGACAAGACGCTCTTGAACTTCTTTGAGTTCTTGCTGAAAGACTTCGCGGGCCATTTGCGCTCCTTAGGGTTACAACTAAATCTTGCCTTCAGAAGGTTAACTTCTGACAAACAAGGGCTAAACCGGTCGAAAAATCGTAACTAGAGACCAATGCGCCGAATGTTGCCAAAGCCACCATCACCTAATCTTAACCTTGTGAACATCTCAGAGATAGTTTTGGCAGTGTGTCTAATCGCGGCGCTGGGCCTGATCTTTTTTCTGCTGGTCACAATGAAACGCCGGGCTAAGGCTTCCGAGCTAGCCATTGAACAAAATTCTTCAGACAGCGCACTTGAACTGCTCGAGGTTTTGTCACTTACCGCGCTGGTTGTCACGCCAAACAATCAAGTTCTTCGGGCAACTCCGGGTGCGATCGCTCTTGGTTTGGTGAGAAATAGAGACCTTGCCCAAGACGACCTGAGGGCCTTGGTTGTTAGCGCATCACAAACTTCGAGCGTTGAGACACTCGAGGCTGACGTCGCTGTTGGTTTGGGGCCTGAAAAAACTTTGCTGCATGCCAGAGCCGTGCAGTTGTCAGACGCCAACGTGCTTTTAGTTGTTGAAGACAACACTGAATCAAAACGGCTCGATGACACGAGACGCGACTTCATCGCCAACATTTCGCACGAGCTCAAAACTCCGATCGGTGCCATCAGCCTGCTCGCAGAAGCACTGGTCGACGCGTCAGACGACCCAGTGGCGGTTCAAAAATTCTCGAAGAGTCTGCGAAAAGAGTCGAAGCGTTTGACCAACCTAATCAAAGACGTGGTGCAACTTTCTCGTATTCAATCAGCAGAAGTCGTCGCCAACGCTGAGGTGGTAGACCTCTCGACGGTTGTCATGGAAGCCCTAGATAGAAACTCGTATCGAGCCGAGGCCCGCAATGTGAAAATCACTTACGACGCACCCGAAGGCGTGGAGGTTATTGGCGACCCCGAAATGCTCACGGTAGCGGTGAAGAACCTGATCGAGAATGCCATTTTGTATTCAGAAGAAGGAGCACCGGTTGGTGTCGGGCTGAGAAAGGTCGATGACGTCGCCGAGATCGCGGTCACCGATTCAGGGCTCGGCATTCCGCAAGAAGATCAGACCAGAATCTTTGAGCGTTTTTACCGCGTTGATCCTTCTCGCTCGCGGGCAACAGGTGGCACCGGTCTTGGGCTCGCAATCGTGAAGCACGTTGCGTCGACACACAACGGCGAAGTCAAGCTTTTCTCTAAGCCTGGCGTTGGCTCTACGTTCACCCTGCGTATACCTTTGGCAGATAAAAATGTGGTTGAACAAGATTCTGATAGGAGTCAGCCTTGACGCGAGTTCTAGTTGTAGAAGACGAACAATCACTTCGTGAACCGCTGGTTTACCTTCTTGAAAAAGAGGGTTACGAGGTTCTTGATGTAGCCGACGGCAACGCCGCTATCGAGATTTTCAAATCAACCAACCCCGACATCGTTCTGCTCGACTTGATGATGCCAGGCATGAGCGGCAACGAAGTTTGCCGAGTCATTCGCCAATCATCAAATGTGCCGGTGATTATGCTCACAGCCAAAGATTCCGAAATCGACAAGGTCGTGGGGCTCGAGATTGGCGCAGACGATTATGTCACCAAGCCTTACTCGACCCGAGAACTTCTCGCTCGCATGAAAGCCGTTCTGCGTCGCAACTCTGAACCAACTCCGGTGACCGACGGCCTTCTCGAAGGTGGGCCGGTTTCAATGGATGTTGACCGTCACTTGGTTTTTGTGAACGGCCAAAAAGTTGCCATGCCGCTCAAGGAATTCGAGCTGCTCGAACTTTTGCTCGAGAACCGCAACCGCGTTCTCACTCGTGCACAGATCATCGACAGAGTTTGGGGCTCAAACTATTTCGGCGACACCAAAACCCTCGATGTGCATGTGAAGCGCATCCGCTCAAAAATAGAGGATGACCCAGCCAGGCCGGTTCACCTGGTAACAGTTCGCGGCCTCGGTTACAAATTCGAGGTTTAGAAGAGCCTCTACTCGGTTGGCTCTTCAAGCAGCGCGCGGTATTCTGCCAAGGTTCCATCGACCACCGGAATGGTGAGGCGCTGAACGTTGCCATCGGCATCTTTGATTTCAGCGCCATCTAGCAAAAATTGAATTTCGGTTAGTCCGCCGGCAACACCTGGCAGAATCACGTCTAAGTTCGGTGCTCCGTTGAAGCCGATGTCATACTTCTTGCCGGCAGCAATGGTGGCGATGTCTTTCTCGGTCACTTGTCCGGTAACTCCATCGACATAACGAATCGCGAGGCTCGCTGGGTTCTTACCCGTGTTGATGATCGAGCCGATGAGCGTCGACTGGTCACCAATGGTCACGTAGAGAAAGTTGCGAACCTTGAGGTCGCTCAGCGTGTAGTCAGCTTGAAAGCCGTCGCTCGGCGTGTATGGCTTCATAGTTTCAATGTGGCTAGAAAAGCTGCAACCGGTGGTTCCACCGAGTACTGCTGCGCTGAGTGCTAAAGCGACAAAGGCTTTGCGTAAAGACAATTTTCCTCCTGAAGGCGAATGCTCAATACTAGTTTAGCCCTTCAGAATCGAGCCGATCTGTGGTAAATTGGCGGTTTATGAAGGGATTTTAGCCATATGAAGTTTGTAGTAGGCGAAACCGTCGTTTATCCCCACCACGGAGCAGCAAAAATCGTTGAAGTTGCCGATAAAACCCTGCGTGGCGAAACCAAGACTTACTTGCAACTCAAGGTTGCACAGGGTGAACTGACCATTTGGGTGCCAGCCGAAAACGTCGAAATGGTTGGCGTTCGCGATGTCATCGACAAAAAGGGCGTTGAGCAGGTTTTCGGCGTGCTTCGTGCCGAGTTCATCGAAGAACCAACCAACTGGAGCCGCCGTTACAAGGCAAATCTCGAAAAACTTGCATCAGGTGATGTTGTCAAGGTTTCTGAGGTAGTTCGCGACCTATGGCGTCGTGACCAAGACCGTGGTCTCTCAGCAGGAGAGAAGCGCATGCTCGTAAAGGCTCGTCAAATTCTTGTTTCAGAGCTAGCGCTGGCTAAAAAGACCGACGAAGAGAAGGCCTCTGCCTTGCTCGACGAGGTTCTAGCCTCCTAAAGATTGGTGGCGTAATGTCCACACGTTCAATTGCGATCATTCTCGTCGCTGCCGGCCAAGGCGAGCGTCTTGGTGCTGGTGTTCCAAAGGCCCTCGCGACTCTATCTGGCGAGACGCTTTTGGCACACTCGGTTCGATCGGCGCTCTCAGTTCAAGGCCTAGAGCAACTGATAATCGCCGCACCAGATGCGCATCTCGAAGAGTTCGCTGCCATCATCCAGTCGGTTTCTGAGCGCCTCGCCTCGCTCATTCCGGTGAAGATTGTCGCCGGTGGCGAAACCAGACAAGGCTCGATTGCCAAGGCGGTGGCGGTTTGCGATGCACTCACCGAGAGCATCCTCGTTCACGACGTGGCCCGCGCACTTGCTCCCGTTGAGCTTTTTGAGCGAGTAGCCGATGCAGTAGTGCAATCGAGCGCTGGAGTCGTACCGGTACTGCCGGTTGTCGACACCATCAAACTTCTCAAAGACGGTCTTGTTTCTGACACGGTCGATCGAAGCGTTTTGGGTGCAGCACAAACTCCGCAGGGCTTTCCTGCCCAAGGTTTGCGTGCGGTCTATGCCAACGCCGAGGCAGAGTTCACCGACGATGCCGCTCTCTACCAAAGCGCCGGTGGCAGCGTGATTCACATTCCAGGCGATGTGGCTGCATTCAAGGTGACCACCCCCGAGGATCTGCGCAGAGCCGAATCGTTGATCGAGCGCGAGTATCGAACCGGCATCGGCACCGACACTCACCGTTTCAGCGACGACCCAGATGTGCCGCTTTACCTTGGCACCGTTGTCTGGGAGGGTGAACCTGGTCTCGAGGGCCACTCCGACGGCGATGCCATTAGCCATGCGATTGTTGATGCGCTGCTTTCGGCGGCCAGCCTCGGCGACATCGGGTCAAACTTCGGCATCGACCGACCAGAGTTTGCTGGGGCGAACGGCTCGGTGTTCTTGGTTGAAACCAAACGGATGCTCGAAGCGGTCGGCTATCGCATCGAAAACGTTTCATGTCAGCTGATTGGTGACCGACCTAAGGTCGCGCCTCAGCGCCACTTTGTTCAGGTTGCTCTAACCGAATTGCTTGATGCTCCCGTGAGTTTGTCGGCCACCACCACCGACGGGCTCGGTTTTCTTGGAAACGCCGAAGGTGTGGCAGCGGTTGCCACCGCGATGATTAGCCGTCGCAAAGTTAGGCTTTAGCCCGTGGCACTTCAAATTTTCGATTCGAAATTGCAGAGCATCCGAGCTTTCTCGCCGCTACAGGCGGGCAAGGTGTCACTTTACGTTTGTGGCCCGACCGTGCAATCGGCACCCCACGTCGGGCACCTTCGCAGTGCCGTCGCGTTCGACATCGTCGCTCGCTGGTTGAGGCTTGGGCATGGGCTCGATGTGCGCATGGTTCGCAACGTCACCGACATTGACGACAAGATTTTGTTTAACGCAACCGAGCAGGGTGTCGACTGGCAAGTGCTCGCCCGAGACGTTGAGCAGGTTTTCAACGAGGTTTACGAATCGATCAACGCCAACGTCGAGTTGCGCCCGCACGCTACCGACCACATCGCAGGCATGATCGAGCTCATCGAGCTTTTGATCAGTCGCGGGCACGCCTACGCGTCTACCGACGGCAGCGGAAACGTGTTCTTCGACGCTGGTTCGTGGCCCGCCTACGGTGAACTAACCAATCAGAAGTTAGAAAATCTCGAGGGCGAGGCCGATGCATCTCACGGTCGCAAAAATCCTCACGACTTTGCGCTGTGGAAGTCAACCAAGGCCAACGAACCCGAATCGGCAGCGTGGCCGTCACCGTGGGGTAGCGGTCGCCCAGGCTGGCACATCGAGTGCTCGGCAATGACCCGCGCGATTCTCGGTGAGAAGTTCGATATTCACGGTGGCGGGCTCGACCTGCGTTTTCCGCACCACGAAAATGAACTGGCTCAGTCGCGCGCAGCAGGATTTGAGTTCGCCAATTACTGGATGCACAACGGCCTCGTCACAGTCGGCGGGCAGAAGATGTCGAAAAGCCTAGGCAACGGCGTGAGCGTGTCAGAACTTTTCGAACAGGGCAGCGCAAATGCCATTCGCTACTGGCTCGGTTCGGCTCACTATCGAACCACCCTCGACTATTCGCTAGAAAACATCGCCGATGCGGTCGGCGCGATGTCGCGCATCCAGAACTTTGTAAAGCGTGCGTCGGCAACGACTTCTGTTGACGAAAAATTCAGCGCGGATGCCCTGCCGCAGCCATTCGTTGACGCGATGAACAGCGACTTCGGTGTGCCTGCGGCTCTCGCGGCTCTTCACGAGCGCGTGCGCGCCGGCAACGCCGCACTCGACTCGGGTGGAGACGTGGGCTCGCACCTTGCATCGGTTCTCGCCATGCTTGAGGTTCTGGGTATAACCGTCGAAGCCGAGGAGGAAGTCGACGAAGACTTTGCGGCTCGGGTAGGCTCACTCATTGAACAACGTCGCAATGCTCGCGACAATAAAGACTTCGCTTTGGCAGATCAGATCAGAGACGAATTGCAACAGATGGGTGTCACCATCGAAGACACACCAACTCAAACGACATGGAGTTTAAATGGCTAAGCCAGGGCGCCCAGGCGCATCGAAGAAAAAGGGCGGCCGAGTAGGCACCGGCGGTAACGGACGCCAGGCCCTCGAGGGCAAGGGCCCAACTCCAAAGGCCGAAGACCGCAAGGGTCACAAAGCTTTTCGCGACAAGAACGCTGCCACACGACGCGCCAACTCTAGCGCTGCCGTAACCACCGGTCGCAAGGGCGAGTTTCTTGCCCCTGCTGCCAAGACTGCTGGAACCGCGGGTGCAAGCCGCAACAACGGTCAGCGTGTAGCCAAGGCTGCCGATGCCAATGAAGTTCTTTCGGGTCGCAACTCGGTGGTAGAAGCGCTACGCGCCAAGGTTCCCGCCACCGCTCTTTACATCGCCAACCGCATCGAAATGGATGACCGCGTCAAAGAAGCCATCACCCTGGCCAACCACCGCGGCATTCCAGTCAGCGAAGTGACCCGCCCCGAGATTGACCGCCTGACCGGCTTTGACTCGGTTCACCAGGGCATTGCCTTGGCGGTTCCGCCTTACAACTACCAGCACCCGATGGAGCTGCTCGACAAGATCATCTCGCGCGGACAGAAACCACTTATAGTTGCGCTCGACGGCATCACCGATCCGCGCAACCTCGGTGCGATCATCCGCTCGGTTGCAGCTTTTGGCGGACAGGGCGTTATCGTTCCTCAGCGTCGATCAACCGGTGTGACCGCGTCGGCCTGGAAAACTTCTGCCGGTGCAGCCGCACGCATTCCGGTTGCGCTGGCCGCAAACCTTAACAACTCGCTCAAAGAGTTCAAGAAGCGCGGCGTTTTTGTCGTGGGTCTCGATGGCGGCGGCGAGCTTTCGCTTCCAACCTTCGATCTAGGCACCGAACCCCTGGTTTTGGTCATCGGATCTGAAGGCAAGGGGCTCAGCCGACTTGTTCAAGAAAACTGTGACGCGATTCTTTCGATTCCAATCTCGAGCGACACCGAATCGCTGAACGCGGGCATTGCCGCATCGGTTGCTTTGTATGAAGTTTCGAAGCGCCGAGGCAGACGCTAAACCAAGTCTCGCCAGTCGGCCTCTTCGTCGTCTTCGGCTACCGTGATGGTGCCAGATGGAACAGGCGTCGGCAAGGTTATCGATCCCGTGGCAACCCCGATGAGTGCTTCTTCGTCACGTCGGTGAGCCAAGACATTCTTCACGTACGAATCAACTGCCGCGCTTAGCGGAACATCCTCGTTGGCATTTTCTGACAGGTACCAACGGTGCTCAAGCACCTGATGGAAAACTTCGGCTGGCTCTAGGCGACCAGCCATTTCGCGAGGCACGGCGAGAATCACCGGTTCAAAAACGTTACTCAACCACTCGTGGGCCAAAACCTCTTCATCGGCGCCTGGGCGGGCACGGTCGCGACGGTACTCATCGAGGTCATTGAGCAGGCGACGAGCCTGGTTTTCTTCGACATCGAGGCCCGTTAGTCGAATTAGGCGACGTGCGTGGTGACCGGCGTCGACAACCTTGGGCTGAATCTTGACCAGCGCACCATTTTCATCGGTCTTGATGGTCATTTCGTCGATGTCAAAGCCGAGCTCGTTCAAACGTTCTATGCGGCGATTGATCTTCCACTTTTCTTTAACCTCGAAGGTTTCGGCGCCGGTTAGTTCTTGCCAGAGTTCGCGGTACTTCGTCATGATTCGCTCGGATGTCGCAACCGGGTCAACCCCAGGTGCAGCGTTTCCGCTGGCGACAAGGTCCATAAGCTCGCCGGCGATGTTTACACGTGCGATTTCAAGGTCGTTTTCACGCTGCCCGTTGCTCAGACCTGAGTCATAGAGATGCCCGGTTTCGGCATCGACGAGGTATGCGGCGAAAGAGCCAGCATCTCGTCTGAAGAGCGTGTTTGATAGTGAAACGTCACCCCAGAAAAATCCTGCGATGTGCAACCGAACCAATAGCAGGGCGAGGGCGTCTACTAAGCGGGTTGCGGTTTCGGGGCGTAGGCCCTGAGACCACATGGCGCGGTAGGGGAGTGAGAATTTGAGGTGTCGCGTGATGAGCACCGAGGGTAGCTCTTCACCGTTTTCATCGTTCCGGTTGGTGATGATGGCGAACGGTTCTACACATGGCACATCGAGCTTTTGCAGATTGCGAAGCATGTCGTATTCACGCTTCGCTAGATCGGCCAGAGTTTCTTTGATTGCAATTACGTGACCGCTCAGGTGCGCAAAGCGCACGGTGTGCCGAGATAGACCCTTAGGCAGCGCAGCGATGTTTTCGTCTGGCCAGGCCTCCAATGGCAAATGCCACGGTAGATCCAGCATTGCTGGGTCTACCGTGGCAGCCGTGATGTTTAGTGCAGAAGCCACTAGTGGTTACGTAGGTAACTACTAGTTGAGGCGAGCGCCCGACTCAACGTCGAACAAGTGGGTCACGCCACCTTCAGGGGCTAGAAGAACCTTCTGGCCTGGCTTCGGGTGGTTGACGCTGTCAACGCGAGCAACTAGCTCGGCGTCGCCGCTGCCAATGTTTCCGTGGGTGTAGAGGTAAGCGTCTGCGCCTAGCTCTTCAACTACGTCGACTTCAACCTCTAGACCAGCCTTGCTGATCACTAGGTCTTCAGGGCGAAGACCAACGGTGATTTCGGCAGCCTTGGTCTTGGCAAGAATTGTGCGGTCTACCGGTAGAACGGTGTTTCCGAAGCGAACTCCGCCATCAACGATTGGGAGCTGAAGTAGGTTCATGGCCGGTGAGCCGATGAAGCCAGCAACAAACACGTTCTTTGGGCGCTCGTATAGGTTGCGAGGAGTGTCTACCTGCTGAAGCACGCCGTCTTTGAGAACCGCAACGCGGTCACCCATGGTCATGGCTTCAATCTGGTCGTGAGTCACGTAAACGGTGGTTACACCGAGGCGACGCTGCAGCGAAGCGATCTGGGTGCGGGTCTGAACGCGAAGCTTTGCATCGAGGTTCGATAGCGGCTCATCCATGAGGAACACCTGAGGCTTACGAACGATTGCGCGACCCATAGCAACACGCTGACGCTGACCACCAGAAAGGGCCTTTGGCTTGCGGGCTAGGTATGGCTCGAGGTCAAGAAGCTTGGCTGCTTCGAGAACGCGCTCGGCGCGCTCTTCTTTGCTAACGCCGGCGATCTTAAGTGCGAAGCCCATGTTCTCTGCCACGGTCATGTGTGGGTAGAGAGCGTAGTTCTGGAAGACCATTGCGATGTCGCGGTCTTTTGGTGGAACGTCGGTTACGTTGCGGTCACCGATAAAGATGTCGCCTTCGTTAACCTCTTCAAGGCCTGCAAGCATGCGCAGGGTGGTTGATTTTCCGCAACCCGATGGGCCAACGAGAACCAAGAATTCGCCGTCGGCGACTTCTAGTTCAATCTGGTCAACGGCCGGGCGAGTGCCGCCCGGGTAAAGGCGAGTTGCCTTCTTGAATGACACTGATGCCATGATTTCTCCTCACCGGCAGGTACGTGCCGGACGATCCGTAGTGATGGAACCCTCAAGCCGGCGGCCTGAGGTACTTTTATTATCGCATTTGCCCCTGCTGGTTTAGACTAAAACTCCCCGAACGTCACGCAACTGTGACTTACACGCAAGGATTTTTCAATGTCTAAACCTGACAAACTTTCACGGTCACAGCAGCGAGACGAAGCACGCGAGAAAGCTCGCCAAATTCGTGAGCAGCACAAGAAGGCAGAGAAGGCACGTCAAATCGGCTTTGCCGGAGGCATCATCACCGCCATTCTCATTCTTGGTGGCCTAATCGGTTGGGCTGTGGTTACCGCGGGGCCAACCGAGATTGCCAAGCCGACCAACCTTACCTACGACAACGGAATCCGCATCGGCAAGAACCTCGAAGCTTTCACTGCAACCAACAAGCCGACGCCAGAAGACGTGCCTGTCATTTCGATTTACATCGACTACCAGTGCCCGTTCTGCGCCAACTTCGAGAACTTCAACGCACCTCTTATTGAGAGCAAAGTTGCGGCGGGTGAATGGATCGTCGAGTACCACCCGATTTCCTTCTTGGATGGTGGCGGCTCGCCAAACGAATTCTCATCACGCGCTGCTAACGCTGCCGTCTGCGTTGCAGAATTCTCGCCAAATCAGTTCATGAAGATGAACAACAAAATCTTTGCTAACCAACCGCCGGAAGCAACTGCAGGCCTTGAAGACAACGAACTCGTCGCGTTGGCCGAGTCGGTTGGCGTATCAAATCTCGACCAAATTCGAAGCTGTATCAAGAACAAGGCTTTCGACAAGTGGATCGGCGACACCACGAGCGACACCCTGGGTGCGCCAGCTCCAGGCACAACCGACCTAATCGTTGACAGCACGCCGTTTGTTGTGCTGAACGGTTTGCGTTACAGCGGATCAGCCGAAGAGATGGCAAACCCAGCTCGCTTCGAGCAGTGGGTTACCAGCGTCTGGGCTCAGAAGTAGTATTTAGCTAAGTCAGGTAAACGAACCCTAGGGGGAACAAGTGTTTGCAAAGTTACGTTGGATTGCGGTTGCACTCGTGGCAACGCTTGCAGCTTTTGCTGGCGGAACCATTAGTGGGACCATCCAAGCCCAAGCCGTCAGCGCTCAGAGCTTCACCGTCACCGGTCTAGGTGCAGAATGCCTTGATGGCTACAAGAGCTATCTCATCTATGACTACACCGAAGACGAGTCAGACGCCTGTGCTTTCGAGGTCAGAGTAACTTCACCGAAAACCAAGCGCGTGGTTCAGTTGCAGTACTACTACGACGGCAAATGGCAAAACGGGGCGTCACCGGTTGTGACCAATGTCAGCACGGGCAAGGCAAAGGTTAAGCCTTGGTCTACTTACTACGACGAAGACCTTGAAGACAGCTTCTGGGCAGATGGCGTCTATGTGTATCGCTTCGTCTCAGCAAAGTCTGGTTCTCAGAAATCTTGGACAAGCCCGAACTTCGTAATCGAGTTCACTCCGATCGAAGCCGACGATAGCGAATACCTAGACGAAAACGGCTGCATCATCGACGAAGAGTACTGGGACGATCTAGACGAGACCTGCTACCCGCTCTACTAGTGGTCGGGTGGCCGTGCAACGCGGTCTCTTCTCGGATGCACGCCAGCAGGTAAGATTTACTCTGGCTTGATCAACTCTTGCCTTGCCGACTTGGCGCAATTGGTAGCGCACCGCTCTTGTAAAGCGGGGGTTGTGGGTTCGAGTCCCATAGTCGGCTCAGATATAAGTGCTTGCGACCTTGGTGTCGCGACCTAAGGCTACGCGCCGAGAATAGAAAGCGCTTCGTAAACCAAGAATCCTGGCCAGAGAGCTGCCTGCAGTAGGCCTAGTGCGCCATCCCAGAAGTCAACCGCAGTTGAAACAAAGTAGACGGCCGCACCGATGAATCCGATGAAGTAGAAACCTCCGGCGCTACCAGTGGCGACGTTGATGTTGTTGGTGCTTTTTGATTTGGTGTTTTCTTCAGACATAGCAGCAGTCTATGCGCTACTCGGTGCTCGAGAAGGTAATGCTGACCGAGTTGATGCAGAAGCGATCTCCGGTAGGAGTCTGAGGTGCGTCTTCGAAAACGTGACCCAGGTGGCAACCGCACTTCGAGCAGCGAACTTCGGTGCGAACCATGCCGTGGCTGCGGTCTTCGATCAGTTCGACGGCATCGCCGTCTTGCGGTTCATAGAATGATGGCCAACCACAGTGCGAATCAAACTTGGCGTTAGAGCGAAAAAGCTCGGTGCCGCATCCCTTGCATGAGTAAATGCCAACGCGACCCTCTTCGAGTAGTTCACCCGTGTAGGCACGCTCGGTGCCGGCCTCGCGCAACACGTGATATTCGAACTCGCTGAGTTCTGCGCGCCACTGCTCTTCGGTCTTCTCAACTTCGTAGCCCATTTCGAAACCTCTTTTGATAGATGTGGTCTAACTTTGCGACCACCCGTGCCAATATTAAGTGCCGCAGTCGCGGCCCTTAGAGATATAAGTTGAACACATGGCGCAAAAGTTCCCGAAAGACGAGTTTGACTCGGCTACGGTTCACGGTGGTCGCCACCGTGCGCGCCGAACCAAGCGAGACCGCGTCAGAGAATTCGTTCGAGTTCTCGTCGCCGCCACTGTGGTTGGGCTTTTCGGAATCGTCGGTTTGAAAATCGTCGACGGATCTGTGGTAATCGATCCTTCAGAGCTGGTGCAGGCGTCACCCAGTGCATCCACTTCTTCGGTGAAGGCAACCGGTGTGACCATTCTTGACGCCACTGGGCAAGACGGTTTGGCTTCGAAGGTAGCTCACAAATTGCTGGATGCTGGTTGGAACGTTCTAACGGCCGACAACCTTGCCGACACCACCGTGCCAGAAAAAACTCAGGTTTTGATTTCGAGCCCACAGTTTGAAGCGGCTTCACAGAGCTTGCTGAAAACCCTGGGAGACTACGAAGTTCAAGTTTCGGTCGGCTATTCCGACCCAATAACCGTCATTTTGGGTGCCGATTTCAAGTAGCCGAGTTATAACACCTTGATAAACGAGCAAAATTCTTTTTAAAAAGGCTTGGTACTTTACCCTCTAATGCGAATAGTGTTAGAGCAGTCGACTAAGAATTATCGCTTTGATGATTCACATAGCAACTTCGTAGTTTCTATGCGGCTCGGTTGTGGCGCTGCCACGATCGATTAATTAGGTAACAGGAGTATGCAATGGCAACAGGAACCGTCAAGTGGTTCAACGCCGAAAAGGGCTATGGATTCATCACTGAGGATGGCGGTGCAGAAGTATTCGTACACTTCAGCGCTATTCAGGGCGATGGCTACAAAGAACTTCGCGAAAACCAAAAGGTTGAATTCGAAATCAAGGCTGGCGACAAGGGTCCTCAGGCTGACAAGGTCAACGTTCTAGGTTAATCGCTTTCGTAACCACAGATGCCGCTCTCGAAAGAGGGCGGCATTTTTGTGCCCGGATGTTCGCCAGCGGCGATTCACAGGCGCCGTGTTCCACTTGCACTCTGGTGCCTAGAGTGCTAATAATGGATTAGCACTCAAAACCCTAGAGTGCTAACCAACCCATTTCTGAACCATCGGAGAAAAACCAAAAATGGCAAAGATCATTAGTTTCAACGAAGAGGCCCGTCGCGGCCTAGAGCGCGGTTTGAACATCCTCGCCGACACCGTGAAAGTTACCTTAGGCCCACGCGGCCGCAACGTCGTTCTAGAAAAGAAGTGGGGCGCACCCACCATCACCAACGACGGTGTCTCGATTGCAAAAGAAATCGAGCTTGAAGACCCGTTCGAGCGCATCGGTGCAGAACTTGTCAAAGAGGTAGCCAAGAAGACCGACGACGTCGCCGGTGACGGCACCACCACTGCGACCGTTCTAGCCCAGGCACTTGTTCGCGAAGGTCTTCGCAACGTAGCAGCTGGCGCTGACCCAATTTCGCTAAAGCGCGGCATCGACAAGGCTGTTGCAGCCGTCATCGAGCAGCTATTCGCACAGGCCAAGCCAGTCGACTCGAAAGAGCAGATTGCAGCAACCGCATCGATCTCGGCAGGCGACACCCAAATTGGTGAGCTAATCGCCGAGGCTATCGACAAGGTTGGCCGTGAAGGCGTTGTAACCGTTGAAGAGTCAAACACCTTCGGAATCGAGCTACAGCTCACCGAAGGTATGCGCTTTGACAAGGGTTACATCTCGGCTTACTTCGTAACCGACCCAGACCGTCAAGAAGCGATTCTCGAAGATGCCTACGTTCTAATTGTGAACTCAAAGGTTTCTGCGATGAAAGACCTTCTACCTATCGTTGAGAAGGTCATTCAGACCGGCAAGCCGTTGCTAATCATCGGTGAAGACATCGAAGGTGAAGCACTAACCACCCTGGTTCTCAACAAGATTCGCGGAATCTTCAAGTCTGTGGCAGTCAAGGCTCCTGGCTTCGGTGACCGTCGCAAGGCTATGCTGCAGGACATCGCGATTCTCACCGGCGGTCAGGTTATCTCTGAAGAGATTGGCCTTCGCCTAGAGACCGCAACCCTCGACCTACTCGGTCGCGCCCGCAAGGTAGTCATCACCAAAGACGAGACCACCATTGTTGAGGGTGCTGGCGACGAGCTGGCTATCAAGGGCCGCGTTGACCAGATTCGCAAAGAAATCGAAAACACCGACAGCGACTACGACCGCGAGAAGCTACAAGAGCGCTTGGCAAAGCTTGCCGGCGGTGTTGCAGTCATCAAGGCTGGCGCAGCTACCGAGGTTGAGCTCAAAGAGCGCAAGCACCGCATCGAAGATGCAGTGCGTAACGCAAAGGCTGCCGTTGAAGAGGGCATCGTCGCCGGTGGTGGCGTTGCTCTAATTCAGGCTGGCAAGGCGGCGTTCGAGAAGCTAGAGCTAACTGGTGACGAGGCGACCGGTGCAAACATCGTGCGCGTTGCCATCTCGGCCCCGCTAAAGCAGATCGCCATCAACGCTGGCCTCGAGCCAGGTGTTGTCGCCGAGAAGGTTGCCTCACTGCCTTCAGGTCAGGGCCTAAACGCAGCAACCGGAGAGTATGTAGACATGCTCAAGGCCGGAATCAACGACCCTGTAAAGGTGACTCGCTCGGCACTTCAGAACGCAGCATCGATTGCAGGACTGTTCTTGACCACCGAGGCTGTCGTCGCCGACAAGCCAGAGCCAGCGTCTGCACCTGCAGCTCCTGGTGGCGGCATGGACTTCTAGTTCAAAAAAGGAAAAAGGGCGAAGCCATAAGGCTTCGCCCTTTTCTCTTGCTCTGACCATTAGTGAGCAAGAGACTCTGGGATTGGCGAGGGGAGGCGCTCACCCAGAGGGTCTTTAGCTGAACAGTCGAGTGTTTGCACTTTCGACGTCAGAATATTGCGTGGCTGCATGGGCCAAGGCTTGGCCAATCTGGCCGAGTTGGTCTGAGACCGTAGATTCGGTGACTCGCCACCGGCCAACCAGTTCTTGAAATGAGTTGGCGGCTACACCCTGCCAAGAATTCTGCAGACCTTGAAGTTGAGCGTGCAGGTTGTCGATCTCGCCACGCAGGCGACCGATGGTTGATTGAATGTTGCTATTGGCCGCGAGCACCTGGGCTGCGTCTACTGAAAATTGCTTCATGCGAAGAGTCTGCAGTCAATCGACATATCTGTGCGATCGAAAAGCAAACCTGTGGATAACTTTTTAGGCCTGGGGTAGCTTGACGCTGAGCGTCGCTCCGCCGCCCTTTGTTTCGGCGGCCTTGATGGTTCCGCCGTGTCTTTCTACCAAGCCTTTGACAATGGCAAGCCCAAGCCCGTTACCGCCGGTCTCTCTGTTTCTTGAGTTATCTGCGCGGTAGAAGCGCTGAAAGACCTTGTCGCGCAAAGACTTTGGAATTCCTTCGCCGCTGTCGCGCACTTCGAGGACCAAACTGTCGTCGGCCATGCCTGCCGCTACAAAAACTGGCTTATCTTCTGGTGAGAAGCGCGAGGCGTTTGCCAACAGGTTGATCAAAACCTGCTTGATCATGTTCTGATCTACGTTAGCCATGAGTGTCGATTCGGGTTCGTGTTCCTTGCCGCTTAGATCTACCAACCTGATATCGCGACGGTACTCCGCGACCGACAAGTCTTTCGCGGCATTTCGGCACAGTGCGAGGATGTCTGTCTCTGCGGTTTCGAGTGGCTTGTCGTCATCGAGCCTTGCAAGTGAGAGCAGGCTCTCAACCAAAGTGGTCATGCGCACGGCTTCAGATTCAATTCGCGTCATCGCGTCATCGAGCTTGGCCTTGTCAGACAGAGCGCCCATTCGATAAAGCTCGGCATAGCCACGAACCGAAACCAGTGGGGTTCGAAGTTCGTGGCTGGCGTCGGCAACGAATCGGCGCATTTGCTCAAGGGTTTTGCCACGGGCATCCAAGGCTTCATCGATTGAGTCGAGCATTGTGTTTAGCGATCGGTTGACGCGAGACATCTCGGTCTGCCCCTCGAGTCGCAGAAGGCGTTGGCTGGTGTCACCGGCGGCAACCGCGGCCGCAGTGCGCTCTACCTCTTTGAGCGGTCTCAAGGCGCGGGTTATGGTGAACCAAATCGCCATTCCACTTAGAAACAGCAAGAAGACACCGAATATCAAGCTGACGTTGCGGTACTGGTTCATGAGGCCGTTGTTGGCATCGGTCGGTAGGGCTACAACAACCGAACCAGCAAACGCCTGCGAAGGTGCGGCAATCAAACGCCAGCCAGCTCCTTCATTCTCTTGAATAAACCGGCCAAGTGTGTCGACTTCGAACGGTAGGCCTTTGGTCGACATCACCGCAGGGAGGTCGAAGTTGGCAATGTTTGGGAGTTGCCCATTTTCTGTGGTTGAAGATGAAAAGGCTAGCTTTAGTGAACCCGAAGCATCTAGAAAGGCAATGTAATAACCGCTCGGCAGGTTTGGCAGCCGCAGTTTCCTGGTGGCAAGGTCTTGTTCAACGGTCAGATGGCTGTGTTGACGCATCACTTCGACGGTCGAGATCAGCACGGCGTCTTGATTCTGATGAAGGTAGGTTCTGAGCAGTGCCATAGTTCCGGCGCTAGAAACAATCAGAAGCAGGCCAATTAGAGCAACCGAAAGGGTCGTCAGTTTAGAGCGCAGTGAAATGCGCTCCCAAACGGCGGTTCCCTTTTGGCGCAACTACTTTTCTTTCTTCGTGCTCTTGTACATGTAGCCGACGCCGCGTTTCGTGACGATCACTGGCTCGCTGGTTAGTGGGTCTAGCTTCTTTCTCAGGTAGCTCACATAAGATTCAACGATTCCCATTTCGCCACCAAAGTCATATTCCCAAACGTGATCGAGAATTTGCGATTTGGTTAGAACGCGGTTCGCGTTCGACATTAGAAAGCGCAGAAGTTTGTATTCGGTTGGCGAAAACTCAACCAACTCACCGTTGACGAAAACATCGTGCGCGTCTTCGTTCATCGAAATTTCTCCGACCTCGATGACACTGTCAGAAGATTCGGCTTTTTGGGTTCGGCGCAAGATTGCACTGATGCGGGCCATGATTTCATCAAGGCTGAATGGCTTGGTCATGTAGTCATCGCCGCCGACGGTAAGGCCAGTGACTTTATCTTCGGTCTCGTCGCGAGCGGTTAGAAACAGAACCGGCACATCGATACCCATCGAACGAAGCTTCTTGGTGACTGCAAAACCGCTCTGGTCTGGCAGCATCACGTCGAGAAGAATGATGTCTGGTTTGCCCTTTTCGGCAGCCAGCACCGCTTCATTTCCGTTACCGACCGCATAGACCGAGTAACCATTGAAGCGAAGGCTGGTGGTGAGCAGATCACGGATGTTCGGCTCATCGTCAACGACTAATACCTTGATGGGTTCATTTGCCATATGCCCAGCATCCTAATCTTGCCTGTGAGATTGCTGTGAGCCACCTTTGAGTCGGTGGGGATTTACTTGAGCGAGGAGCTACAGCTGCTCAGCATCCAAGATTTCATAGCTGTAACCCTGTTCGGCCAAGAAGCGCTGGCGGTTTTGGGCAAAGTCTTGGTCGACCGTGTCTCTGGCAATGATCGTGTAGAACGACGCCTTGCGACCATCGGCCTTAGGCCTGAGCAAACGACCAAGGCGCTGGGCCTCTTCTTGTCGCGAGCCGTAAGAGCCCGAAATCTGAATGGCAACCGAAGCTTCAGGCAAGTCGATCGAGAAGTTGGCCACCTTCGAAACAACCAGAGTTGGTTCAACGCCCTCGCGGAAGGCTTGAAAGAGTCGCTCGCGTTCTTCGACGGGAGTTTCACCGGTGATGAACGGCACTCCAAGGGCTTCGGCCACCGTGTAAATCTGGTCGAGGTATTGACCGATGATCAGGGTTGGCTCGCCCACGTGCCTAGCCAGCAGGTCTTGCATTACCTGAATCTTGACCGGTGAGGTGGCAGCGATGCGATAGCGATCGTCTTGGGCCGACATTGCGTAGTCGAGACGCTCTTCGTCTTGTAGGTCAACTCGAACCTCGAAACAGGCAGCAGGCGCAATATAACCCTGAGCTTCAATCTCTTTCCAGGGTGCATCAAACCGCTTCGGGCCGATGAGTGAAAATACGTCGCCTTCTTTGCCATCTTCTCGAACAAGCGTTGCGGTGAGCCCAAGACGGCGACGAGCTTGAAGGTCTGCGGTCATCTTGAAAATCGGTGCCGGCAGCAGGTGAACTTCGTCATAGACGATAAGACCCCAGTCTTTGGCATTCAGCAAAGCGAGGTGGGCGTATTCGTTTTTGCGCTTGGTGGTCAAGATTTGATAGGTGGCGATGGTCACCGGCTTGACTTCTTTCACCGACCCCGAGTATTCGCCGATGTCATCTTCGCTGAGCGAGGTGCGCTTGAGCAGCTCGGCTTTCCACTGCCTGGCCGACACGGTGTTGGTAACCAAGATCAAGGTGCTGGTTTTCGCAACCGTCATCGCGGTAGCGCCAACGATTGTCTTACCAGCACCACAGGGAAGCACGACGACTCCTGAGCCGCCATCCCAGAACTTTTCGACGGCTAGTTTTTGGTAGTCGCGAATCTTCCAGCCGTTTTCGGTCAGTTCGATCGGGTGCGGGGTGCCTTCGGTGTAACCAGCAAGGTCCTCGGCCGGCCATCCGAGTTTGAGCAATTCTTGCTTTACGGCTCCGCGCGCCCAGTCTTGAATGCGAAAAGCCGTTTCGCTGATGCGCCCGCCCAGCAGGTCAGCCATTTTGCGGTGGTGGCCGGCTTCGACCAAAATCGCCGGGCTATCAGAGGTTAGTTCGAGCCCGCCGTCTTCGGCTCGTCTGATGACGAGGCGCCCGTAGCGTGACATGGTTTCGACAATGTCGGTGCGCACCGAGGTTGGCACCGCGAACTTCGCGTAACGGTCGAGAACTCCTAGAACGAAATCGGCGTCGTGACCGGCGGCACGCGCGTTCCAGAGACCAAGTTTTGTGATTCGGTAGGTGTGAATGTGCTCGGGTGCACGCTCGAGCTCGGCAAAAACGGCCAAATCGTGTCGGGCATCAACCGCGTCGGGGTGATCAACCTCAAGCAGAGCGGTCTTGTCGCTCTGAACGATTAGTGGTCCAGTCATCCTTTTAGCCTAGTTTCTATCGCCGACATGCAAAACCTAGGTCAGTTCTAGGGTCGTGATGTTGGCCAGCGGAAGGGTGCGCTCGATGTCTGCCTTGCGGTCGCGACCTCGCAAGCGCCCATTCGCCAATCCAATCGGCTCGAGCACAAATTCGTACTCGCCGCCATCTCGACCGACATAAACCACTCGGATGTTCGCCTTGTTCTTTATCGCCAACTGAACCTGGCGCAACTTGGTGTCATCGTCGCTCGATCCGGCCGAACTGTCGGCGGCTCGCAGTTTCGCCAGCGTCACCTCGATGGCATTCACTTGCGACACAGCCTGTGCACCGAAAGCGATCTTTTCTGGCGAAACAATCTTGCCTTTCGCCGTTACTCGCACCGCGAGGTGTCCGTTTTCACGCAGGGTGTAGTAGGCGACATCCGAGCTAAATTTTGTGAACAGGCGAAGAGGCTCGATCTGGCGAAGGCTGAGGCTGCGCAGGCGAAGATCGTTGGCCAACTCAACGGCGAGAGCGGGTTCGTGAACCTCGATGAAGCTTGAAGCGCCCGAATCGTCGGCGACCACACGAAGTCGACCAAACCTTTTGGCAACGTCTGCCAGCAAGTACTCAACTGGTTGAGGCAGGTTTTTGCCAGAGAGCTCTACGAGCGTCGAGCGAATTTGATCGACGTCTAGGCCGGTTTCGAGTGCGTAACTGAGGCTCAGCGCGCTGATTCTGAAATGGCTCGCGAGCCCAACCTTGTCGGCATCGAGAAAGGTTCGAAGCTTTTTCTCTACTTCCAGTGTCAGCGGACCCGGCGCAATGACCGAAAGATCGGCCTGAACGATGATTCGATCTGAGGTGCCAGGAAAGTGCGCGCTGATCTGTTGCTGTGCCGCTTTCGCTTTACCTGAAATCACGCTTGCAAACCATGGCTGAGGCATGCCGTGTGAGGTTAGGCCGATGGCCTCGGCGAAGTCGGTCAGGCGAAGTTGTTTCGACGCGCCAAGGGTGTCGCTCAGTGGGTAGATCCACGAAAGGCTGTGCTCTAGAGATACTGAATCTAGGTCGACGAAGTGGGCCTTGAGGTCGCCGTTTGCATCTGCGCCGAGCAATGCGAGCCAGGTGTCACACAAGCTTTGCCAGCGCGCTTCGGTGCTCGAACCAAACCAGGTGGCTGCATTTGCGCCGAGAACCCAACGGCTGTCTACCGATGCGACCACCCCGGCCAGTCTTGCGATTTCCCACAGTTGTTTCACCTGGTCGCCATCGATTCCGAGGTGAGCCGAGAACAGCTTGACGTCGGGCAGTGCCAACCCCTGTTTGCCGATTTCGCGCAGGTAGCGGTGCTCGAGTTCATAGGCAAACTCTGAGATTGCCAACACGGTCAAGAACGCACGGATGCCGCTATCGGCAAGGTCTTGGGTAGATGTAGTTTTGGTTACCTTTGTGGCAACCGGATGCTCTGCCAGCGAGCACCGCTCGCGAATTAGTTGTGCGAGCTTGGTGTCGGCATCGATGCGGGTGCGGGCAATTTCGAAGTTTGGGTCGGTCGAGGCGGCTTTTTGGGCTAGGCCATCTTCTTCTAGTGTCGCCAGCAGGTCTTGAAGTGTGTCGCGATTGGCTGAAGTCAGCCAGGCATCCTTCGCTTTCGTTTGCAAAAAACTTGACGCCAGATCAAAAAAATCTTTAGCGGGCGATGCGTTGATCTGGCATCGCTTGACGAGCCTTGCGATATCTTGATCGCTCAGCGCTCGCAGCTGTTCTGCAACTCGAAGGACGTCGCTCATCGAACGTAAACCTCGATGGGTTAGTTACCTTCGCGTTTGCGTCGGTTCGCGCCAACAATGGCTAGCGCAATAATCAGCAGCATGCCAACAGGCAACCCGATGAATGGCAGCAGAGGTAGCAGCACAGGCAGGCTGGTCGCTCCCGTTGCGTAAGCGATAAGTAGCACTGCAATGGTCAGCAGTGACAACCCAATGACGCCAATGGCCATAAAGGCTAAGACGTTTTCGGCTCTTGAAGTGGTGGATGGTTCTTTAGGTTTAGCCATCCTTCTAGGATACCTTCAGCGCTGAGCCCGGTGGAAGGTAAACTGATGGCTGATTGATTGAAAGAGGTGGCTCATGCCAACCGGCAAAGTGAAATTCTTTGATGACGCTAAAGGTTTCGGATTCATCGCATCCGATGAAGGCGACGAGGTTTACTTGCACGCAAGCGCGCTTCCTGCAGGCATCACCAGCGTGAAGCCAGGCTCACGTGTTGAGTTCAGCTTATTTGACGGCAAACGCGGACCTCAGGCAACCTCGGTGCGCATTCTCGAAGCGCCGGTCAGCCTTGCCAGTCGCTCGCGCAAGCCTGCCGATGAAATGGCCGTGATCATTCAAGACCTCATTCGCTTGCTAGACAACCTTGGCGCTGGCTTAAACCGCGGCAAGCAGCCTGAATCGGCTTCAGCAAAAAAGATCGCAGGCCTGCTGCGCAAGGTGGCAGACGAACTGGATGACTAAACGAGACCCAAAACGCTTTCTCGATGTTGCCCGAGCCGCTGCAGTTGAAAACGCCGGAGAAAAAGCCGTCTCAAAATTTGTCGAACTCATAGACGAAGGTGACGGAGCGTTTTCTTTTGTTTTCGAAGCAAGGCTAGAGGGATACCAAGGCTGGCTTTGGTCGGTCACACTATTCGACAGCGGCGACGAGGCTCCAACAATCTCTGAAGTAGTTCTTCTGCCCGGTGAACAGGCTTTACTCGCGCCAGCTTGGGTGCCTTGGTCTGAGCGACTTGCCGACTGGAAAGCCCTTCAAGTAGAGCTTGAGGCCCAGGCAGCGCTTGATGCTCAAGAGGCCGCCGAAAATGCCGACGGCGAAGACGAAGATGAAGACGAGATGGATGATCTCGAAGTAGTCGAAGTCGATGAAGAGGATGATGAAGCCGAAGAGGCTGAAGATGAAGAATCAGAAGACTCTGCCGGTGATGAGCTAGCGCCGACCGACCTTGAACCAGGCGAAGACACCGAGGACGATTCCGAAGACACAGCTGGTAAGCCACCACTGTTTTCCCGCTGGGGTCGCCGTCGGAACAAGAACAAAAAACGCTAGAACCAGAGCCCACGCAACGATTCCAACCACAACCACAGCTCGAGCGTTCGTCTTTAGCGGTGCCGGGTCTGGCTTTCGATCTTCTTCTTTGACGAAAAACTTCATGGTCGAAAACTAACCGAGTTGCTCTACGACAAAGTCGATTGCTGCGGTGAGTTGCTGAACTTCGTGCTTGTCGGTTGCAGCGAATGTCGCAACGCGCAGCTGGTTTCGACCTAGTTTCCGATATGGTTCAACATCTACGATTCCATTTGCACGCAAGGTTTTAGCCACTGCCGCCGCGTCAACCGAATCGTCAAAGTCAATCGTCACGACAACCTGCGAACGATGCTCCGGGTTACTCACGAATGGTGTGGCGAAGCTCGACTTTTCGGCCCATTCATACAAGTGATCTGAAGCGGCTTTGGTTCGCGCCGCTGCCCAACCGAGGCCGCCGTTGTCGTTCATCCAAGTGATTTGCTCACCGAGCAGGAACAACGTGGCAATGGCCGGGGTGTTCAAGGTTTGGTTCAGGCGCGAATTCTCGATCGCGGTTTTGATGCTCAGAAACTCTGGAATGTAGCGATCGGTTGCCGCGATTTCTTCGGCTCTGGCGATTGCAGCCGGTGACATTAGAGCAAACCACAGACCTCCATCTGATGCGAAGTTCTTTTGCGGTGCGAAGTAGTAGACGTCGGTTTGAAGTGGGTCGAAGTCAATGCCACCGGCGGCAGAGGTCGCATCGGTAAACATCAGTGAGCCAGCTTGTGCGCCGGCTACGCGTTTGACCGGGGTGACGACACCGGTGGATGTTTCGTTCTGGGCATAGGCGTATGAATCGACACCTTCTTCGGCAACCAGCTCAAGTCGCGAGCCAGGTTCGCCGTTGATCACGGTTGGTTTTTCGAGCCATGGGTTGGTGAGAGCTGATGCGAACTTCGCTCCAAATTCGCCGTGTACTAGGTTTTGAGCCTTGCGGGTCACCAGCGAGTAGGCGGCGACATCCCAGAATGCAGTCGAACCACCGTTGCCGAGAACAATCTCGTAGCCAGCCGGGTTGTGGAAAAGATCTAGAAGCCCATCCTGAACACGCTTGACCAGGTTCTTGACCGGCGCTTGTCGGTGCGAGGTTCCCATGAGCTTGGCACCCTCAGTGGCAAACGCCTGCAGCTGCGCGTCGCGCAAACGAGATGGTCCGCAACCGAAACGTCCATCGGCTGGCAAAAGGGATGAGGGGATCAGAATCTCGGGCATGCGGCAAGTTTACCGCCACCGCCTGTCTGCGCCTGCAGTGAGACGGGCTGCGGTTGCTTGATAATAGGGAAAAGAGCATTTGGAGGTGAAACGTGACTGACTTGATTGATACAACCGAAATGTATCTACGCACAATTCTTGAACTTGAAGAAGAAGGTCAGATTGCGCTCCGAGCTCGAATCTCTGAGCGCCTCGGTCACTCTGGCCCCACCGTTTCTGAAACCGTAAACCGCATGTCTCGCGACGGGCTCGTGACTATCGCCGATGACCGTCACCTCGATCTCACTGAAAAGGGGCGACTCGAAGCCGTTCGAGTGATGCGAAAGCATCGATTGGCGGAACGTTTGCTAGCTGACGTTATCGGTCTCGAGTGGGAGTTCGTGCACGAAGAAGCCTGCCGTTGGGAACACGTAATGAGTGAGCAGGTCGAGCGCAAAATCATCGGCCTTATCTCTTCACCAGATCTTTCTCCATACGGAAACCCGATTCCAGGGCTCGAAGAACTCGGCTTTTCGCCGAACCCGCTTTTTGTCGACGGCGTGGTTTCGCTACCTGCAGTGCTGGCAAACGCGGGGCGCGCATCCGGCTTGATTTTGCGCAGAATTGGCGAACCGATTCAGATCGACCCAGAGTTTTTGGGTGAACTCAAGGGCATAGGTCTGTTTCCCGGCGCGGTTATTAGCGCCGACCACATCGATGGCCGAATCTTTGTCTCGCTTGACGGTCAAGACGTTGGGTTAGTTCTAGACCACGACCTTGCTGCCCATTTGTTCGTCGAGGCGCCCCGCTAGATCAGTATCGACCAACTGGCAGATTCACAGGTGCGGTTTGGCGCGTTAGAGCGAACCTCGGGTAAACTTTAGGTACTGCAGTTCACAAACCTGAATTTGCAGTCGAATCTGGATTGTTTCTTTTCTCGTAATTCAGATTTTCTAAACGATGAGTTTCGATACGAGAGTGGCTCGAAGAGTTACTGAAACTTGGAGGTTTGCCTTGGCCCAAAAGCCCGGTGGTCGCAGACGCGCAAACGTGAAGATTAATGTCTTCGAGCAGTTTGAGTTGCGCAGTCGTAGTTCGGTCGAAGCTTCATTGCTTGCTAAGCAAGAACGCTCGATTCGTCGCGCCGATCGCAGAGCCGCCCGATTGGCTGCCAAGAACACCCCCGCAGCGGCAACAGTCACCCAAGACGCCTTGACCGGAGCAACATTTGTTGTTCATGCAGTACGCACAACCTTGACCGCCAGGCTCAAGCCGGTTCGCGGCTACCTAACCATGTTGGTTTTCTCGGGCATGATGGCCACTTCAGCCTTGCCTGCATATGCAATGAGCCCCGAGCTGGCTGCTTTTGCCGGAGTCGGCTCGCTTGACCCAAGTCTTTTTGCGGCCGATGCCGAAACTCAGGGCCTCACCGTGACTCAGATTGGTTTGCAAAACTATAAGCGCGGCACTGCCAAAGACATTTCGGCCGAAGAGCTGTTCCGTCAGCAAACCATTACCGCCTACCGCGACTATGCTGGCCCAACTGCCGAAGACTACTTACTCAACCCTCCTTTCCCGACCTACAACACAGAGAAGGTAATGCAGGTTGCAGCGAAATACGTTGGTGTTCCATACGTGTTCGGTGGCGAAACCCCAGCTGGTTTTGACTGCTCCGGTTATGTGAAATTCGTGTTCTCGCAGTTCGGTATCGCACTGCCTCACTCGGTGAACGGTCAAGCTCGAATGGGTAAAATCATCAACCCAGAGGATGCCCTGCCGGGCGACCTCGTAATCATGAACGATCACAGCCACGACGGCATCTACGCCGGTAACGGAATGTTCTACCACGCTCCGCTTCGCGGCGACAAGGTGAAGCTAGCGCCAATCTTTACCCCGAAGCACTATTTCGTTCGCTTGGGCATCGACGGCTAAAGCCCCTAAATACAACGTTATTTTCGATACCAAATCGTCATGTTTTGTTGGCGTTTCATTCACAGCTCTTCATCATTGCGGGCGTAATCTCTTGGCAAGTAGTTCAATCGTTTTCTCGGTCAGGAGGAGTTGATGACTTTGCAAAGCATGCCCGCCAAGCACGTTTACCAAATGCGCCAACCCCATCAGTCCTGCCGGGCTAACATCGCAAACGCGCGTCGTCATTTTTGACGGCGCGTTTTTTGTTTCTCGGTTGAACTACCCACCGAAAATCCAGAAATCCGTCTGGATGACTTCGAAAGGTTGATTCGTGCGAACACTTGTTTTAAACGCCGGTTACGAACCACTCGCAGTGGTGTCGTTCAAACGTGCCCTCATTTTGGTTCTGAACCAAAAAGCCACCGTTCTGGCTGGAGCTGGAGACCTTCAGGTTCACAGTGCCACCAAAGATTTCACACTACCTTCGGTGATCTTGTTGCAGCGCTATGTGCGCGTGCCGACATCCCGTCATGTTCCGGTCTCGCGCAGGGGAGTGCTGCGACGCGATGGCTTTAGGTGCGCTTACTGTCAAAAGTCGGCCAACACCATCGACCATGTGCAACCTAAATCACGCGGCGGTAAAGACACCTGGGAAAACCTGGTCGCCTGTTGCCTTAAGTGCAATAACGCCAAGAGTGACAAGACTCTCGCAGAACTTGGCTGGGAACTTCGCAACCAACCTCGAATGCCTCAGGGAATCGCCTGGACCGTTCGAGGGGCCGAGCGATTTGAACCGGAGTGGGATGAGTTTCTGAATTTTGCTCAAGCCGCCTGAATTGCGGCACTAATCTGTTTTCATGAATGGGGGATTCTCCGTTCCAATCGAATAGGAGAAACAAATGGCAGGAAACTTCTGCAGTCACTGCGGAAACGCCGTGAGCCCGATGGCCGCTGCTTGCCCGCAGTGCGGCCACCCGGTAGCAACTCAGCAGGCAACCGGACAGCCTCTCGGCGGCCAGCCGCTGGCCAACCCGTACACTCCAGCAAAGTCTCGCGTGACGGCTGGTGTTCTCGGCATCCTGCTCGGTGGAATTGGCATTCACAAGTTCTACCTCGGCAAAGTTGGCTTGGGTGTTGTCTACATCTTGTTCTGCTGGACCTACGTGCCTGCCATCATCGGTCTGGTTGAGGGAATCATTTACTTGACCCAGAATGATCAAGATTTTGCCGCCAAGCAGGGCGTTCGAGTCGTCTAAGTTTCTAAACAAAACAAACCGGGTGTCACCGTTGGTGGCACTCGGTTTTTTGTGGCCCCGATAGGAATCGAACCTACGACACAAGGTTTAGGAAACCTCTGCTCTATCCACTGAGCTACGGAGCCGAAAAGCCCAATATACCTTGCCTCACCGCAAGCCTCCGAGCCTGTGAACCTTGTGAAAGTTAGTCTGTAGCCATGGATTCCAATGGTTCTGGCCGCATCGACTGGAATGTTTGGCTGCGCGAAATTAGGGAAATCGGTTTCACTAACGCACTTCTAAACTTTGAGCCGAACAACGTCGGGCAAATCGATCTTGAGCGCGCGCATCCTGGTGGTTTAGCGCAGTTGGCGGCGGCTCGAACCGGAGTTCTCTCAAATCTCTTTCGCGACCCACTGGCTTTTTCGCGAGCCTACTCGGCGGCCAAACGCATCAAGCAGCGTGCCGAACTTCTAGATTCGCAGTTCGGAATCAAGTGCCTCGGTCTGGTTGGTGGGCTGGTCAATCTTGAACATGACGGTTTTGACCTAGCGCTGCCGATTTTGATTTGGCCCTTGAGCCTAGATCGCAAGACGGATGACTTCGAGTTGCGTCTAGGCGAGCATCCGAGGGTGAACCCTGGCCTAATCGAGGCCCTAGAGGTCAGCTACGGCGCTAAGGTCGACGAAGCGCGTCTGCTGTC
The DNA here is from genome assembly GCA_044348705.1 of Rhodoluna sp. Lineage (GTDB taxonomy): Bacteria > Actinomycetota > Actinomycetes > Actinomycetales > Microbacteriaceae > Rhodoluna. The sequence goes on from JBIKSH010000001.1 coordinate 96,261, forward strand.
ACTGCTGGGTGCTGGGGCTGACCTGCTACCGATTTCGGTGCTCGAGTATCTCTCGAATCTCGCTGGCCCAACTGCGAATCTTGAGACCCGTCGCATTCTGGCTGTGGGCACCTTTTCGACCGAATCAATCGAGTTGCATGCTGATGTCAAGCGCATCGAAACAACGCTACTGCGCGCTTTGGCCGGTTTAGATGTTGATCAGCAAACCCCTGAGCTAAGCGCTCTACCTGCCGGTGACAATCTCATCGTCACCGACGCCGACATTGTGCAGCAAACGGTCGTGGCTCGTGCCGTTGCCGGTGATAGCTTCGCTGTCGAAACTCTGCCGGGCTGTGGCTACACACAAACGGTCGTCAACACCGTTGCCGGTTTGGTTGCGGCTAATAAGCGAGTTCTGGTGGTTGCCCCGCGTCGTCAAACCTTGAGCGAGCTCGCCGACAGGTTCGCCGGCCTCGGGCTGGGCGGTCTTGCGATTCGTTCTGAGTCAACCTGGTTCGATGTGATCGCAGCAATCAGCCGCAACGAGAAAGCTGCCGCTTCGAACTTGGATGCTGCGCTGGAGCAACGCGCAACGGCCGAGTCAAAGGTCAGCGAGTATCTAGACCTGCTGGACAAGCGTGACGAAAAGGTTGGGCTCTCGGTTTCTGAGAGTTTGGTAGCGCTGGCAAAACTCAGCCTGATGCCGAGAGCGCCGCAGACCAGTGCTCGAATCAAGCCACAGTACCTGCTTGATGAGACGCACAGAGCTCGAGCATTAGACCTGCTCAACCAAGCCCACGAACTAGGCGAATTCAACTTTGCCGCAGCTGATACGGCCTGGTTTCAGGCCAAATTTGAAACTCAAGATCAGGTCGATGCAGCTCTAGAATTAGCAGCCCGTCTTGAGAAAAACGTTCTGCCCGACTTGACCAACCAGCTCGACACCTTCATTCGCAAGTCTCACTTTAGATCGGCCGCCACGGTAGAAGACTGGGGTGTTTACCTGAGGCTATTTGTGGGCATCCGAGAGTCACTCGCGCGTTTTGTTCCAGAAGTATTTGACCGGCCACTTGACGAGCTAATCGCGGCAACCGGCCCTAGAACGGCAAAGTCTGAACTCTCTGGTTCGAGTCGCCGTCGTCTGAAAAAGCTTGCAAAAGAATATATTCGGCCAGGCATGAGCGTTAGCGATTTGCACGTGGCACTCTCGGCGGCGAACGATCAGCGTCAGGCCTGGCAGCAGTATTCACTCAATGAGAACAAGCCCGAGGTTCCGCAGGGAATCAACGAAGCACTGATTGCATATCAAAACTTCGTCACCGACTTAGGTTCTCTTCAGGCGCACCTTGATGATGACGCCTCGGCAAAGCCGCTACTGAAAATGCCTCTGACTGAACTTGAAAAATCACTGTCATCGATGGCTGCCGATAAAGAACCACTCGAAAACCTTGAAGCCAGAAACACATTGCGCGAACAACTGCGTGAGCACGGAATTTCAGACCTCGCCCGCGATTTGGCCAATCTCAAGGTCAAGCGCGAACATTTGGCGGCAGAGCTTGACCTGGCTTGGTGGCAGTCGGCTCTTGAATACCTGATTGCCCGCGATGCTTCGGTGATGAAGTACACCGCAGAGCAAATTGATTCGATAGAAGAAGACTTTGCGGCTTCTGATAGCGCTGTGAATCTTGAGTCGCGGTTGAAGTTGGCTCACGAACTTTCGGTGAAATGGCATCAAGCCCTAGCTGAACACGCAGATCAGGCTGCCAACCTAAAAGCTCTGCTGCGCACCAAGCAGGCAACTTTTAGAACTCTCAAAGCGGCCGCACCTGATGTCTATGGCGCACTTGTGCCAGTGGTCATGACATCGCCTTACTTGGTTAGTCGCGAGTTAACCGATGATCGATTCGATGTTGCCTTGATCTTGGATGCTGCTGGCACAACGGTCGCAGAGAACCTAGCTGCACTGCAGAGAGTAGACCAGGTAATTTCGTTCGGCGATGAAGCCATTGCTGCGCCTGACGGTTTCGAAGTTGAGTGCCATGAGTTTTCGCTCAAGCGCGAACGAATTGTTCCATCAGTGCACTCTGCAATCGCCTCCGGCCACGATCTTGTCGTGTTGAAGAAATCCTGGAGGCCAAATGGCCAGGCCTTAGGAACCCTAATCAACCGCGAGTTTTATCAGAATCGCATTCTGTTCGCTCCGACCGCTGCAGAGTTTTTGGGTGACTCAAACCTTGTTTTCGAGTTGATTACCTCGGGAATTGGCTCCAGCACCAAAGGAACCAGTGCGGTTGAAAGCCCAGACGCCGAAGTCGACAGGGTTATTGCGCTGGTGCTCAAACATGCGGCCGAGCAACCCGAAGATTCGCTGCTGGTCGCTACAGCATCCAAGTTGCATGCCGACCGCATCGATCAAGCGCTGAGAATAGCCCTGAAAACGAATCCTGAGCTAGATGAATTTTTTGATTCGCATGGTCGAGAAAAATTCGAAGTCACATCGTTAGGTTCTCTTTCGCACCGCGTCGCAGATCGCTTGATTTTCTCAATTGGTTTCGGCACCGATGGTGAGGGTCGAGCCCCCGAAGTTATTGGTGAACTCAGCGGCCCGGCTGGCCGACGTCACTTGGCCAACCTTCTGGTGAGCGCGCGAAACAGCATCACCGTCGTTAGTTGTTTCGGCTCTGAGGATCTGCAGCAGGGTGGGCCGTTGAACGTCAACAATCTTCTAGCTGAGGTTCTGACCGGCTCGAAGTTGTCGCCCAGCGAAGAATTCGATGACGACCCGTTGCTGCATGATTTGTCTCTGCGGCTCGCCAAGCTCGGTGCGCGCGTCGAGTTGAGCCTGGGTGGACAAATACCGCTAGTGGTTAGCTATGCCAACAAGGCTGCAGCGGTGTTGCCAGACTGGAACCTTGCAGGCGATTCGATTTCTGAGCGGGTCAGACTTCGCCCAGCTCTGCTGAGGGCCATGGGCTGGCGCGTGATTCGAGTTCACACCTTCGAGCTGTTTGCAGATCCGGAAGGCTTGGCTATTCGAATCGGTGAATCGCTCGGCATGCAACTGACCAAGAGACCACAAGCGCTTTTCGACGTTCCAGCCTTTGACGAATCAGATGAGGCTTGGGGAGATCGAACAGAATCTAATGATTCAAGGCTGAAGAACGACAAACCGCCACACTGGGGCTAGGTCTATTCAGGGCTAGATGAGGGTTTGGCAGAATCGGTTTTGTAAAATCCTGAACCCTTGAAAGTCACTCCAACGTTTCCAAAGACTTTTCTCAAATCTCCCGAACACTTAGGGCATTCTGTCAGTGCCGAGTCGGTCATCGATTGCTGAACATCAAACTCGTGCCCACACTTTTTGCAGGCATAAGAATAAGTTGGCAAGTTGCTACTCCGTTGGGTTTATTCGGCGGTTGATTTGATTTTACGTCAGTCGAGTTTGTGAACGCCCGTGCAGCAGGCTACATAGTCAACCTTTAGATCATGGCTTTCGTGGGGAATCTCTTCAAACACTTCTTCGTCGTGAACTAGCGCGATGATTGGCACTCGGCTATCAAGCTCGACAAGAGCCCGGTCGTAGAAGCCACGCCCCTTACCGAGCCTGTTACCAGCGGCATCGACGGCAAGTGCGGGAACCAACACTGCATCAACCTGAAGGGGCTCGGCCGGCCCGGTCGGCTCGAGAATTCCGAACTCGCCTTCGGTAAGTTCATCCCAGTTGAAAATCGCCCACTCGAGTTCGTTGTTCGAAACTCGTGGCACCAAGACTTGAATGCCAACTTGTTCGCAAACATCGAGCAACAGGTCTGTGCATGGTTCGTCGTCGAGTGCGATGTAAGCAGCAATCTTTCGCACGTTCTGGTCGGCCAGAAACATCACCAAATGCTCGTCGTGCTCGTCTTCGCAGAAGTGGCCTTCTTGCTTCGATTTGCGCGCGGTGCGAATTTTGCTGCGCAGAGCAGTCTTGGCTTGTGTCACTTCTGAATCGGTCATGCGACTAATCTTGCCATCGTGGCCATGAATTTTGCTCTCACTCACGACGCGGTTCGCTTGCGTCCGGTGAAAATGCGCGACGTCAAGTCGCTCGAGAGGCTAATTCTTGGCAATCGTGCCTGGCTTCGGCCTTGGGAGGCAACGCTGCCAAATGCGCCGCAGAGTTTTGACATCAAGGCAATGGTTCGAGGTTTGCTTAGGCAAGCCGATGATGGCTGGGGTTTTCCGTTCATCATTGAAGTCGATGGCGAGATTGCGGGTCAGCTCAACGTGGCGAACGTGCTTTACGGCTCGGTCTCGAACGCGGTAATCGGATACTGGGTTTCACCAGACGTCGCAGGTCGCGGAGTAGCTCCGACTTCGGTCGCGTTGGTCACCGATTACTTATTCAACCAAGTGGGTTTGCATCGAGTCGAGATTGCGATTCGCCCAGAGAACGTGGCCAGCCTTCGAGTTGTGCAAAAGCTTGGCTTTCGCTTTGAGGGTTTGAAGGAACGCTACATTCACATCAATGGTGATTGGCGCGACCACTACGTGTTTGCCCTAACTCGCGAAGAGGTCGACGGGGGAGTTCTAAACCGTTGGTCGCGCGGCAGGGTGCCCGCAATCGTGTACCCGTTTGACCTGAAAACTAAACACACCGAGCCAAATGCCTAGAGTGAATTAATTCGGCTCATATCTTTAGAGTTATGAACTTAACTTCGATGTCTGGTGGGCTGATGCTTGCTGCACTCGCTGCGGTTTGGTTCCTAATGTTTTTACCCTCTTGGATGTCGCGCACCAGCGAGCGCGAAAAAAGCCGTGATGAGCTAGCCGTTGCCAAACAGGCTCAGGCAGAGGCGCTCGCGAGACTTTCTAATTCAGAGCAACAACGAGTAGCCAGTTCTGCAAGTAGAGCTCTGCTAATCAAGCGTGCGGCTCTTTTCGTTGCCATACCGGCTACCGCTGTTTTGTCCTGGACTCTCGCAATCTTGGCGACTAATCCAGAGGTGTTGATTTGGTCTATTGCCAGCGCTGCAGTGGCAACCGTGGCCATACTGCTCAATCGAATCGCAAACACCGCCTACCTAGGCGCACTCGATTCGTCTCGAGTCATTCGTAGTCGTGCAGCTCAGCGACGGGCAAACGTTGCGCTACCCGACCGCGCCATACAGACATCCACTTCTGAAAAAGTGGGTGAAGAGCAAGACCCTCGAGCCTGGTCTGCACCAGGCCTACCTCGACCTCTCTACAAAGGATCAGACGGCGCGATCGAGCAAGTTACATTCGCTGAAGTTGTCGAAATCAAATCGGCATCTACCAATGAGACATCTGCTGAGACAGAACAATTCTTGGCAGGTGCGGCACTTGATGAAATTTTGAAACGCCGACGTGCCAATGGCTAATTGGTTTGCCTAGTTACTTTTCGCTCCTTGAGCGGTAAACTTTATTGAATCCCCAAATTCCATTTAGGAGAAAACTGTGAGCATTTTTGACCGCGTTAAAAAGGTCTTCAAGAAGAACGCCCCTGGCATTGCCAAGGCAACCAACGAACTAGCTGCCGACATTGCCAAAGAGAGCGCAGAAGTGTTCGAAGAGGTAAAGACTAAGGCTGAAGTTGCTGCCAAGAAGGCCGGCAAAGAGGCTGGACGCGTCGCCAAAGACGTAGAGAAGAAAGCCGGCGCGGCAGTGAAGACTGCTACCAAGGCGACCAAGGTTGCTCTTGCTAAAGCCGAAGACACCATCGAAGACGCCATGAAGAGCGTCGCCAAGAAGCCAGTTGCCAAGAAGCCAGTTGCCAAGAAGCCAGTTGCCAAGAAGCCAGTTGCCAAGAAGCCAGTTGCCAAGGCTGCTGCAAAGCCAGTTGCTAAGAAGGCCGCTCCTAAGGCTGCTGCAAAGCCAGCCGCTAAGAAGCCAGCCGCTAAGAAGCCAGTTGCCAAGGCTGCTGCAAAGCCAGTTGCTAAGAAGGCCGCTCCTAAGGCTGCTGCAAAGCCAGCCGCTAAGAAGCCAGTTGCCAAGAAGCCAGTTGCTAAGGCTGCTGCAAAGCCAGTTGCTAAGAAGGCCGCTCCTAAGGCTGCTGCAAAGCCAGCTGCAAAGAAGTAACTCGCAAGAGTCAAAGGCCCCGGGGAGCAATCGCCGGGGTCTTTTCTTTGGTTAGGCTTTGTTAGTTGGCAAAGGAGCATCGGTGAACAAAACGGCAAAAGATGGACTCGGTGCCGCCTTCAATCGTTTGTTCTCGGCCTTTGCCTTAATCAAACTTTCTGACGGGCTGATAGCCGCAGCCGCTCCACTCCTTGCGCTGCAACTTACGCGAGACCCTTTTCTCATTTCGCTCACCGGTGCGCTTTACATGCTGCCGTGGCTGCTATTCGCGATACCCGTTGGCACCCTGCTAGATCGAATCGACCGCAGAGTCGCCCTAACAGTTACCGCGCTGATCAGAGCATCTACTGCCAGCCTTTTGTGTGCCGCAATATTTTTTGATTTCACGACCATCTGGCTGCTTTACCTGGTCATCTTTGTCGTTGGTATTTGCGACGTAGTTTCAGACACAGGTCTTCAATCTCTCATTCCTACAGTTCTTCCGCATTCAAAACTCGAACGCGGCAACTCGCGGATGCAGGCTGCAGAAACAGTTCTGGCCGGTTTCATCGGCACACCGCTCGGTTCGCTGCTTTTCACTCTCGTTGCTGCCTTGCCATTCTTGTTTAACTCGATCGGGTTCTTCTTAGCCGCTCTGATGATTTCCGCGATTCCTAGAGAGATGATTGCTGTCTCGTCTATAGAAAAGAAGCAGCGTCCAGCTTTCACCGCTGAGATGAAGGCTGGCATCAGTTATCTGTTGAATGACAAGAAGTTGTTGCGACTGGTTTTGACTACCGCTGCTCTGGGCATGTGCTTCACTCTTTCCAACGCGACTCAGGCACTATTCCTAGTTGAAGAAATTGGGGTGCCAGAGGCGGCATTCGGAACAGTCTTGCTGGCTGGAGGAATAGGAGCTGTTGCCGGTGCTCTTTTTGCCGCAAAGATTTCTAAGCGATTTGGTCGAGGAACCGCGCTAGCTGCTGGAATCACCATCACAACCATTTTTAGTTTGGTTCAGGGTTTCGTGCCCGAAGTCATTTCTCTGATGATCGCGATGGCGATCGGCGGCTTCGGCGTTTCGCTGTGGAACATTCTTCTAATGAGTCTGTATCACGCGCTGATTCCTAATGAGATTTTTGGGCGAATTCATGGCACAAGACGCACCTTGGTCTGGGGGCTTATGCCTATCGGAGCGATGATGGGAGGGGCACTAGCCAAAATCGACCTTCGCACGCCTTATCTGGTCGGAGGCGCGATCTCGGTAGCCATTGCAATCTTCTCTTACCGATTCATAAAAGATCTCGGAGATGAATCGAACCAGCCTGACCAAGCAGTCAAAGCCTCCAGCTAGGGCTTGGCGACCACATAGGCTACGGCGCTTTTTAGCGTCGGATGCTCGAACTTAAAGCCGGTGCTCTGCAAACGGGTTGCGGTCATCTTCTGACTGCAGAGCAACAGTTCGTCGGCCGCTTCGCCGATCAACAGTCGCATCGCGAAGGCGGGCACACGCAAAAGTGCGGGCCGTCGAACGGCCTTGGCGAGAGCATCCACCATCTGTTTACAGGTCGCGGCCTCTGGAGCAGTGATGTTGTAGGCACCCGAAGCATTTTTGTCATTCATGAGGTGGATGATCGCCCTGGCCTCGTCGACCACGCTGATGAATGCCCACCACTGTTTACCTGAACCAAGCGCTCCGCCAATACCTAAGCGGATGAGCGGCATCAGTTTGCCCAGTGCGCCGAGTTTTTTCGACATCACCATGGTTGTGCGCAACAGTACAACGCGGGTTTCGGCTTTGTTTGCCTCCTGCTCCCACTCGGCAGCGAGATCGCTCAGAAAGCCTTCGCCCTTTGGGGTGGATTCATCTACGAGCTCGTCACCGCGCTCACCATAGAAACCCGAAGCAGAGCCACTTAGCAGCACCTTCGGCTTTTTGCTTGCCTGGTTGATGGCTTCGACCAAAGTTTTGGTTGAATCAAGTCGCGATGAGATGAGTTCGGCCTTGTACTTTTTGGTCCAAGGAATCTTGCCGGTGGTGGCCCCACCGAGGTTCACAACGGCGTCGACAGTTTCGATGACGCCAGGAGTCAGATAGCCGCTCACAGGGTTCCATTCGACTTCGTCTGGGCTTTTGGCCGTGCGTCTAACCAGGCTGAGCGGTTCGTGCCCGAGTGCTAGAAGTTGGGCCTTTAGCTCGGTGGCGATGAGGCCACTAGCGCCCGAAATTAGAACTCGCATTTGTCGTCTCTGTTCTTTGGGTTGCACTGTTACTAAATGTTGCCGAAGGCGGATTATTCCGTGAGCTTTGTTGTTGAATAACCTTATGACCTCTGTGATGAATGTTGACCTAAACGTTTGGCTTATTACCATCGGCGTGCTGATGGCGGTGATCGTGATCGATTTGATCTATCAGATTCGCAACCCTCATGAGCCAACCTTCAAAGAATCGGCGATTCAGAGTTCGATTTACATGGCCGTAGCGTTGGCCTTCACGTTTGTTGTCGGTCATTTCTGGGGCGGTCAATACGCCGGTGAATATCTAGCTGGGTTCATTACCGAAAAGAGCCTTTCGGTTGACAACCTCTTCGTGTTCTTGATCATCTTTACGCAGTTTGCTGTTCCACGCGCACTGCAGAGCCAGGCTCTGCTCATCGGCATCGTGGTCGCATTGATTCTTCGAGGAATCTTTATTGCGGTTGGTGCGGCAGCGATCGCGGCCTACTCTTGGGTCTTCTACCTGTTCGGGGCATTCCTCGTATACACCGCCGTGATGCTGATCTGGGACACCTTCCACGAGGCACACGATGACAAGGTGCCTGGTGGCAAGCTGATGCAGATTGTCAAACGTTTCTACCCAACCGTCGATGAGTACCACGGCACCAAGCTGACCATCGTGCAGCAGGGCAAGCGTTACCTAACGCCACTTATGCTCGTGATGATTTCGATTGGTGCAACCGATGTGCTTTTCGCGCTCGACTCGATTCCAGCGGTTTACGGCTTGACCGACGAGGCCTACATCGTCTTCACTGCTAACGCCTTCGCGCTACTCGGTCTAAGACAGCTCTACTTCTTGCTAAGCGGGTTGATGCAGAGACTCAAGTACCTTGGTGTCGGTCTGTCGATCATCCTTGCTTGGATTGGTGTGAAGCTGGTCAACCACGCTCTTCACAAGAACGAACTGCCGTTCATCAACGGCGGAGAGCACGTCGAAATCATCCCTGAAATTTCCACAGAACTTTCACTGGGTGTGATCATTGTCACTCTGATTGTCACGACCGTAGCAAGCTTGCTGGTTACCCGCGATAAGCCGGCAAAAATTTAGAAGTTTCTCGGGTCTGGGCCGATTCGCTGACCATCTTCGAGAAGGTCGATGGCCGACATTTCGTCGCGGCTGAGTTCAAAGTCAAAAACGTCTAGGTTTTCAGCCAAACGCTCTGGGTTAGACGACTTCGGAATCACAAGATTGCCGAGTTGAACATGCCAGCGCAAGATAACCTGGGCCGGCGTCTTCGAGTGAACCTCGGCCGCGGCTAAAATCGCAGGTGCTTCGCTCTTCTGCCCGCGTGCCAGCGGTGACCATGCCTCTGTTGCGATGCCGTGGTTGGCGTTGAACGCTCTAATCTCGCCCTGATTCAAGCCAGGATGCAGTTCCACCTGGTTCAGCGCCGGCACGACCTGCGCCTGCTCTAGCAACGGCTCGAGGTGTTCCGGATGAAAGTTCGAAACACCGATGCCCCGAACCTTGCCGCTTTCGAGAGCGTGTTCAAGCGCCTTCCAAGTTTCGACAAACTTGCCCAACTTCGGGTTTGGCCAGTGAATCAAAAGCATGTCAACGTAGCCAATGTTCAGCCGCGCGAGCGACTCGCCGATCGCCTCGAGAGCGTTGTCGTAGCCGTGTCGATCATTCCAAATCTTGGTGGTGACAAAAATGTCTTCGCGATCAACGTTTGATGCACGGATGCCCGCCCCAACCTCTTGCTCGTTGTCGTAGAGCGCCGCGGTGTCGATCCTTCGGTAGCCCAGGTCGATGGCAAGTTTGACTAGGTCGACCGCGATGTCTTGGCCAACCTTGTAGACCCCGAGCCCGAGTTGTGGAACGAGTTGCCCCGAGTTCAGTTGGATGATTGGGTTTTGGTCGAGGCTGAAGCTCACGCTGCACTCCAGGGGCCGAAGACCGGGTTCCATTCGGCGATGGCGCGCTCACCGATGTATCCCGCGATGTCAAACGGGTCTTGGTCGAGAAGCTCGGAAACCTCTTCTACCGAGTCGGCGCGCACAATAAGCAGTGCACCAGGGCGGTCAACCATTGGCCCGCTGGCCAGCAGAATCTGCTTTTCTAGCAACTCTTTGAAGAATGCTCGGTGAGTAGGTCGAATCTCGGCCAATTCTTCTTCGCTGGCCGAATAGGCGTAGGTCACTGCGAAAATCGCCATTATTTTTCATCCTCTTGGTCGCGGTTTGAAATCACCGGCGTGAACTTCGCCGAAAGTAGAGCAACAATCACAGCGCCACCACCCATAACTACCGCTACAAACAGAGCAGCCTCGGGAGCAATGAGGTCGATCGAGAATCCGGCAATCGCGGCGGCACCGGCGTAGCCAATCATTTGGCCGCTGCCGACCCAGCCGTATGCCTCAGGAGCATCCGCTGTTTTTACCGATGCACCGATGATGGCACCTAGCAAGCCCAGCGCGGGGGCGATGCCTAGGCCGGCGATAAACCAAGCGATGCTCACCCAAATAGCTGAGTCTGGAGCGATGAAGACCATCGCAAAGCCAACAAAAACAACCATCAGGTAGCGAGACAACGCCCAGCGGGTTCGACTTCTGTGTCCGAAGAGGAATCCACCTAGCAAAGACCCAAGCGATAGAACGCCGACGATGATTCCGGCCGTCGCCTTGTCGGTGAACACCGCCACGGTTCCGATTTCAACACCAGAGAAAGAACCGATCAGCAAGGCTCCGATGACGGCGTTTGAAACCACTATTCGGCTACGAAGCACTCCACCGAGGCGCCGTTTTGACTTCGGAATTTCCACGCTACGAATCTCGCGGTTTGATGAAAACCAAATGGCACCAACGATTTGAATGACACCCATAACTACGATGCCCACGGTGGTGTTGGTGAATGCCGCGATGAACGTGGCCGTGACCGGACCGAAAATCCAGATCACTTCTTGAAGTGTGGCGTCAAGGGCATAAAGCGTGCCCATTTGTTTGCGTTCAACCAGCATCGGATAGATGGTTCGCACCGCTGACTGAATAGGCGGGCTAGACAAGCCGACCACGAGGCACAGAATTGCCAAAACTTCGGCCGGCAGTGGCGCTAAACCGATTACGAAAATGGTCGTAGCGCTGATGGCCGCCGAAACCAGCAGAGTGCGTCGAACACCCCAGCCGCCCATCCAGCGACCTAGAAGCGGGCCAGAAACGGCGACACCAATGGTCTCGAGACCGAGGGCTAAGCCGGCCAGAGCGTAAGAGCCGGATATCTGCTGAATGTGCAGAACAAACGCGAGGCTCATCAGGCCGAATGGAAAGCGTGCAAAAAGCTGTGACGAAACCACTCTCAGCACGCCAGGGCGCGAAAGAACTTGCATGTAAGTGGCCATGAATCCAGCCTACCTTGACGGTAGTGGTGGTTTGAGGGGTGCCAATCGGGGTTTGTGGGGGAGCGACAAAGGCGCGCTTGCGAGCAGCGAGGCTAGATCCAGGTCGGAATCCACATGTGCAGACGCCACCACCAGTAGGGCGTTTCGACACCGATCCAGATGGTCAAGAAGAACGCGCTGAAAACAAGCACCAACCCGAGATAACCCAAAATCGCCTTTTGCGCGCGCTCTCGGTTTTCGGCCTCGTGCAGATATTTACGCAGCACAAAGACGATCGCGAGAATCGTGAACGGCAAGAAAACCACCGAGTAAAACTGAAAAGTTGTGCGGTTCAATAGGGTGAGCCAAGGCAGATAGCCGGCACCAAGACCGAGCAGAATCAGACCGGATGTGCGGTTGCGAGTGCGAACCCAGTAGACCGCAAGCAGGACCAACGCAAAAACCCCGAACCACCAGATGGCAGGGTTGCCAAGCGCGGTGACTGCGCTCGAGCATCCGCTTGGATCTTGACACAGCGCCCCCGTGGTCGGGTTGGTCGCGCCAAAGGCCGTGCCCTCATAGAAGAACGAGGTTGGGCGAAGCATGAGTAGCCAGCCGAACGGGTTGGCCTGGTAGTTGTGCGGCGTGGCGAGGCTGACGTGAAAGCCGTAAGCCTGCTGGTGGTAGTGCCAAAGCGCTTGCAGCGACGAGGGTAACCACTCGAGCGCGGCCGGCAGTTTCACCTCGGCCGCGTCGAAGTCTCGGTAGTAGCCGCCAGAGGTGACGAGCCAGCCGGTCCAGCTGGCTAGGTAGGTAACGAACGCAAGGGGCAGGGTGATGAGGGCTGTGGCCCCGCCGCGCACAAATAGTCGCGTAACCCAGTTGAACGGCTCACTGGTGGCGGCGTAATAGGTGCGACGTTCGATGAGGATGTCTGAAATAACGACGTAGACGCAGAAAAACGCGAGGTAGTAGAGCCCGGACCATTTGACTGCGCTGGCCAGACCCAACGTCACCGCGGCGGCAATCAACCAAGGGCGAGCGAACAGCTTGAGCCTCAGTTGTTCACGGTCACGCAGCAAAAAGTAGAACGCCAGAATGACAAAAAACGCGAGGATGCCGTCGAGAAGGCCGGTTCGCGAGAGAACGATGGCGTGACCGTCAACGGCAAGAAGGAGTGCTGCTACCTGACCCCAAAGTTTTGACTCGAACAGACGTTTTGCGACCAAATAGATGAGCCAGACCGAGGCTAGCCCCAAGATGGCGACGGAATAGCGCCAACCCACCGAGTTATCTGCACCAAGGGCTTTGATGCCGAGCCAGATGATCCATTTGCCGAGCGGCGGATGCACTACATAAGCCGGATCGGTGTTGAAAATGTTGGTGTTACCAGCCTCGAATTGCTGATTTGGGTCGGACGGCCAAGACCCCTCGTAGCCGAGCGAACCCAGAGTCACGGCATCCTTGACGTAATAGGTTTCGTCGAAGACTAGTTTTCGAGGGTAGCCGAGGTTGATGAACCTCAAGGCTGCTGCCAAGAGCATGATTAGCCAGATTCCATAGCCTTCGGCAACGCGGCGCAGGGTAGCGATTAGTTTCGTCAACGCCCCCGCCTTTGCTTTAGAAGTAACTGGCACAAAGCCAATGCTAGTTTGCGACAATAGAGCGTGCTAATCATTGCAGCCACACCAATCGGAAACCTGGGCGACGCTTCGACTCGCCTGGTCGAGCATCTCAGCACCGCCGAGCACATCGCTGCAGAAGACACCCGAAGCCTAACCAAACTGGCCGGGTTGCTCGGAGTAAAACTCAAGGCCAAGCTCTACAGCCTGCACGAGCACAACGAACTTGAGCGAGCCGACCAAATAGTTGCGCTTGCCCTCGAGAGCGACGTGCTGTTGGTGTCAGACGCTGGAATGCCAACGGTTAGCGACCCGGGATTCGCGCTGGTTCGCGCGGCGGTTGCCGCAGGGGTGGAAATCACCGTTGTGCCTGGCCCGTCTGCTGTTTTGGCAGCGCTCGCGGTGTCTGGTTTGGCCACCGATCGCTTCACCTTTGAGGGGTTTGCCCCGCGAAAAGATGCCGAACGCCTGAGTGTTTTCGAAGCCTTGGTTGGCGAGACCCGCACCATGGTGTTTTTCGAATCGCCACATCGTATCGGCGACACGTTAGCCGCTGCCGCGCAGGTTTTTGGCCAAGATCGACAGGCCACCGTTTCACGCGAACTGACCAAGAAGTTTGAGCACACCGAACGCGGCACTCTCGCCGAACTTATCGAGTGGGCAAAAACCGAGCCGAAGGGCGAGATGGTGTTCGTCTTGGCCGGTGCCGTGAAGACCAACAAGGATGTCTCGACTCTGGTTGCCGATGTTCTCAAGCTCGAAGCCTCGGGTCTTCGCATGAAAGATGCGGTTGCCGAAATCGCTGAGTTGAACTCAGTGAGCAAATCGGTGCTCTATCAGCTGAGCCTCGACGCCAAGAAATAAGCCAACCCAGCCGAATGACCTTAAACTAGAACAATGCCCAGCCAAGCCGGTAAGTCGTTTTATGTAACGACCCCAATTTTTTATGTGAACGATGCTCCGCACATCGGTCACGCCTACACCGAGGTCGCGGCCGACGTGTTGGCTCGCTGGCACCGTCAGCGCGGCGAGGGCTCATTCTTGCTAACCGGAACCGACGAGCACGGCGAAAAGATTCTTCGCACCGCCGTTGGCAACGGCAGCACTCCAAAGGCCTGGGCCGACCAGCTCGTGCACGATGCCTGGTTGCCACTTCTTGAAACCATCGACATCGACAACCAAGACTTCATTCGCACCACCGAACCTCGCCACGAGAAAAATGTGCAGAAGTTCTTGCAGCACCTCTATGACACCGGCTTCATCTACCGCGGTTCTTACGAAGGCAACTACTGCGTTGGGTGTGAAGAATACAAAACCGAAGCCGACCTCATCGAGGGCGAAGGCGAATACGCGGGCCAGGATGTCTGTGCCATTCACACCCGCCCGGTAGAGCGCCTTCAAGAAACCAACTACTTTTTCAAACTGAGCGAATTCACTCAGCCGTTGCTCGATTTCTATGAGCAGAACCCCAAGTTCATTCAGCCCGAATCGGCCCGCAACGAGGTTGTTGCCTTCGTTCGCCGAGGACTCGAAGACCTTTCTATCTCTCGCTCGAAAGAAAAATTCGACTGGGGAATCGACATTCCCTGGGACGACTCGCACATCACCTACGTTTGGTTCGACGCTCTGCTCAACTACATCACCGCGATCGGCTACGGCGAAGACGAAGCCAAGTTCGAGTCGCTGTGGCCTGCATCTGTGCAGGTCGTCGGTAAAGACATCCTGCGCTTTCACGCCGTAATCTGGCCCGCCATGCTGATGGCAGCCGGGCTAAAGCCTGCCGACCAAGTCTTCGGTCACGGCTGGTTGCTCGTCGGCGGCGAAAAAATGTCGAAGTCGAAGCTCACCGGTATTGCGCCTTCGCAAATCACCGACACCTTCGGCTCAGACGCGTTCCGCTACTACTTCATGAAGGCAATCGCGTTCGGCTCAGACGGTTCGTTCTCGTGGGAAGACCTCTCGGCCCGTTACCAAAGCGAACTAGCCAACGGTCTAGGCAACCTTGCCTCTCGTGTTCTTGCCATGATTAAGCGCTATTTTGATGGCGTAGTTCCAGCGCCAGCTGTCTACAGCGAAGTTGACCTTGCCATTCAGGCCGTGGCCGAAAAGGCTGTTGCAACCGCCGATGCCGCGATTGACGAAATCGCCATTCACGATGCAATCGGCAGCGTGTGGACCCTCGTTGACGAGCTCAACAACTACATCACCGTTTCAGAACCTTGGGTTCTGGCCAAAGACGAGGCAAAACGCGACCGCCTGGCTTCGGTGCTCTACACAACGGCCGAAGGTCTGCGCGTGCTCAGCATTGCGCTCGCCCCGGTTATGCCGAAGGCCACTGCAAAACTTTGGGCCGCACTCACCGAAGGCAAACTCGGCGAACTCGCCGATCAGCCCCTTGCCGACGCGGGTCGTTGGGGTCAGCTACCCGCTGGCGCAAAAGTCGGCGACCTAGACATTCTCTTTCCACGCATCGAAACCGACGTCGAAGGCAAATAATGAGCGAAGACGCTCCGTTTCGCACTCGCCGAGACAAGGGTGAGAGCAATCCGCGCGACCTTCGCTACCCGCCGCTTCCTGAACCGCTAGAAGTTGGCACCTATGACAATCACACGCATTTCGATTTCGCCGACGGTGAGCACCCGCTCAGCGCATCCGAGCAATTAGACCTAGCCAACAGCGCGGGCATTTTGGGGGTCGTTCAAGTTGGCGTGACCCTCGAATCTTCAATCTGGTCGGCTAACTTGGCGGCCCGCGAACCCCGAGTTTTGGCGGCTGTCGCCCTGCACCCGAACGAAGCGCCGCTGTATGAAAACGAGGATGCTCTTCGCGCAGCAATCGCCGAAATCGAGTTGCTCGCCACGCAGCCCAGGGTGCGAGCGATTGGCGAAACCGGTTTGGACTTTTATCGAACCGAGGGTGACGACTCGCTCGGTCTTCAGCAGCTGTCTTTCGAAGAGCACATTCGCATTGCCAAAGAGAACAACATCGCCTTGATGATTCACGACCGTGAAGCGCACGACGAGGTTTATGAGACTCTGCTTCGGGTTGGTGCGCCAAACAAAGTCGTGATGCACTGCTATTCGGGCGACCTCGATTTTGCCAAAAAGTGCGCCGACCAGGGTTGGTACATGAGCTTTGCTGGCAACATCACCATCAAGCGCAATCAGCACCTGCGTGACTGCATCGAATGGTCTCCGAAAGAGTTGTTGCTGATTGAGACCGATGCGCCGTTCCTAACCCCAGAGCCTTATCGCGGGCGCCCGAATGCTTCATACCTCGTGCCGATCACGGTTCGCAAAATGGCTGAAATTCGCGGTCTAGACGAGAACGAAATGGCAGCCGCGCTTGCCGAAAACACCGTGCGCGTCTATGGTTCATGGAGCGAGGGGCTCTAGTGGTCGAGTTACTTGGCGGTAGCGACATCCGTGATTTGGCAGACCGGCTCGGCGTTGTGCCTACGAAAAAGCTTGGTCAAAACTTTGTCACCGACCCAAACACCATTCGTCGCATCGTGGCAGCTGCGAAGCTCACCGGCAAAGAGTGCGTTGTTGAAATCGGCCCAGGGCTTGGCTCTCTCACTCTAGGGCTGCTTGAGGTTGCCGACTCGGTGATCTCGGTTGAGATCGACGCCAAGATGGCCGCCGCTCTTGAACAGACCATCGCCAAACGCGCGCCGGGCAAGAACTTCACACTGGTGACCCACGACGCGATGACCATCACCGAACTTCCGAAAGCCCCAGACGCGTTGGTTGCCAACCTGCCGTACAACATCTCGGTGCCGGTGCTGTTGAACTTCATCGAGCGCTTCGAGTCAATCAACAAGGGTCTGGTCTTGGTGCAGGCCGAAGTCGCGCACCGACTAGCCGCCAAGCCGGGCTCGAAAGTTTATGGCGCACCGAGCGCAAAGCTCGCTTGGTATGGTGCGGCCGCTTTGGCCGGAAACGTTGGCCGAACTATCTTTTGGCCGGTACCAAATGTCGACTCCGCGCTGGTCCATTTCGAGCGTCACGCCACACCAATCGGCGATGAGGCTCTGCGTGAATCTACCTTCGCCGTAATCGACGCAGCTTTTGGCCAGCGCCGCAAAACCATGCGCCAGTCGCTAGCCAGTTGGGCTGGTTCGCCGGCCGAGGCCGAGGCCGCACTGGTCGCCGCTGGCATTTCACCGCAAGCCCGAGGCGAAGAACTCACCATCGAGCAGTTTGTTTCGATTGCGAGGGCTCGTGGGTAGGCACTCAGCGCAATCAGAGCCGGTTGGTCGCAACCGACACATTCTCATGCACGAGTTTGAACTTTCGCTTCACGCATCGGCGGCACGAGTGTTCGCCGCGCTTGGTGATTTGGCGCAGTGGCCTGCGGCCGAGCATCCGCGCATGTTGGTTCGCAAAGACGCATCGCGCGTGGCCCTTTCTTTCGACGACGCCACCCGTGTGACTATCTCGATCGAGGCCGAGAATGCCGACTTATGCACTCTCGTCGTTCTGCACGACCTTTGCCAAACCCAAGAGCAGTTGCAGTTTTGGAAAAACTACTGGGATGCTCGCCGAGCAGAACTCGTGGCAAGGTTCGGTGGTTAGCGTGCGCACCGTTATTGCCTCAGCACCAGGCAAAGTGAATCTGCACTTTGGCGTTGGAGCTCTAGATCTCGACGGATACCACGACGTGGTGAGCGTTTATCAGGCGCTGAACCTGCGCGAGCTAGTGACCGTTTCGCGATCGAAAGATGCCGCCTGGAGCATTGCCGTGGCTGGCAGCCTGGGAGAAGAGCAGTTGGCGTTGGTGCCGACCGACGAATCGAACCTTGTGGTCAAAGCGAGCCTTTTGGCGGCCGAGTTGGCTGGGCTCGAGACCCCGCGTGCGCTCGACATCACCATTTCAAAGCAGATTCCGGTGGCTGGCGGAATGGCCGGTGGTAGCGCCGATGCTGCTGCCGCGTTCTTGGCCTCAGCCGAGAAATTCGGTCTCGACTTATCGCTTGAGGCCTTGCAGTTTCAATCACGTCGACTCGGTGCCGATGTGCCGTTTTGCATGCACGGCGGCACTGCACTTGGGCTC
The DNA here is from genome assembly GCA_044348705.1 of Rhodoluna sp. Taxonomy (GTDB): domain Bacteria; phylum Actinomycetota; class Actinomycetes; order Actinomycetales; family Microbacteriaceae; genus Rhodoluna. Next base: position 114,567 of record JBIKSH010000001.1, read on the forward strand.
GGTCGCGGCGATCGGCTCGAGCGCCTGACCCTGGGTGCCGAACTTCACTTTGTGATGATCTCCAGCCGCACCGGCTTGAGCACGCCAAAGGTTTATGCCGAGCTCGACCGTCAACTTGAGTTGGCTGGGGTTGACCCGCACGAGGCGCCTGCGCCAGAGCATCCGAGTGCACTAATCGAAGCCCTTGCTCAGGGCAACGTCGAGCAAATCGCCAAGTTGATTCACAACGACCTAGAGCCGGCAGCGCTTGCGCTTCAACCCGAGCTTGAACTCACCTTGGCTACCGCCGAAAAGTACGGAGCGCTACGGGCGTTTGTTTCGGGCTCTGGCCCAACGGTTGCGGCGCTGGTTGCCAGCAAGGCGGCGGCGACCGAACTGGTTGCAAAACTTCACGAGGCGAACTTTGACTCATTCGCCACCAGCACCAGCCCGCTCGGTGCCCAGCTAGAGAGCGAATAAAACTTGGCTCATCTGCTTGGCGCTGAAGACATCACGCTCGCTTTCCCGACTAAAGAGGTTTTCAGCGGCGTCACCATTGGCATCAACGAAGGTGACCGAATTGGTGTGGTTGGCGCTAACGGCGACGGCAAATCTACTCTGCTCAAGGTGCTGGCCAAGCGACTCGACGTCGACTCGGGGCGAGTTACTCACCGTGGCGGCGTTCGAATCGGGTTGCTCGACCAAGGCGATGTTCTAGATGGCTCGCTCACGATTGGTGCCGCTGTCGTGGGTCACACACCAGAGCACGTTTGGGCCGGTGATGCACGCGTTCGCGATGTCATCTCGGGTCTTCTGAACGACCTCGACTGGAACCAGTTGGTCGATGAGCTCAGCGGTGGTCAACGTCGCCGTGTGGCTCTCGCCGCGCTACTGGTGCAAGATCTCGACATCGTCATGCTCGATGAGCCAACCAACCACCTTGACGTCGAGGGCGTGGCCTGGCTTGCCAAGCACCTGAACGCCCGCTGGAGCAAAACCGCCGGCGGTCTCGTCGTGGTTACCCACGATCGCTGGTTTCTAGACGCGGTCTGTAACTACACCTGGGAGGTTTACGGCGGGCAAATCGAGCCGTTCGAAGGCGGTTTCGCCGCATACATTTTGCAGCGAAACGAGCGTTCACGCAGTGCCGCCGCCAGTGAATCGCGCCGACAGAACACGTTGCGCAAAGAGTTGGCTTGGCTTCGACGCGGTGCGCCTGCCCGAACATCCAAGCCGAAATTTCGCATGGATGCTGCCGCCGAACTCATTGCGAACGAACCAGAGCCGCGCGACCGCGTAGCCCTATCGAAACTGGCCACCGCTCGCCTCGGCAAAGACGTGATCGACGCCGAAAACCTGAGCTACTCGATCGACGGCCGAGAGCTGCTGCACGATGTCACTTGGCGCTTAGGTCCAGGCGATCGCGTTGGCCTGGTCGGCGTGAACGGTGCCGGCAAAACCACGCTGCTTCGACTAATCCAGGGCGAACTGAAACCAACCAAGGGCCGCGTGAAGCTCGGCAAGACCGTCAAAATTGCCATCTTGAGCCAAGACGTGCGCGAGCTCGACGAGTTTCACGGCGAGAGAATCTTTCAGTTGCTTGCTCGCGAGAAAACCTCGTTCAACGTCGACAAAAAAGAAGTCAGCGTGAGCCAACTCGTTGAGCAACTTGGCTTCAGCCAGGCGCAACTGCAAACCCCGATCGAAGACCTATCCGGCGGCCAGCGTCGCAAGCTGCAATTCTTGCGCCTGCTTTTTGGTGAGCCCAACGTACTGATTCTCGACGAGCCAACCAACGACCTAGACACCGACATTCTCGCCGCCATGGAAGACCTGCTCGACGGCTGGCCGGGCACACTCATCGTGGTCAGCCACGACCGCTACTTGCTCGAGCGCGTGACCGACGACCAATACGCACTCATGGGCGACCTGCGACTGCGCCATCTCACCGGGGGAGTAGACCAATACCTCGCCCTGCGCGCAGCCAGCTTGGGCGGTGGCGCAAAGAATCATCCAACCAACGCCGATAGCAACGCGGATGCTGTCGCCGAAGCAGGCCCAACCCAGACACCCGCACCCGCCAAACTCAGCGGGGCAGCGTTGCGCGATGCCGAGAAGAACCTCGCCCGCATCGAGCGTGCGCTCGAAAAACTCAGCGCCGAAGAATCCGCTCTGCACGCCGAAATGGCGATTCACGACCAGAGTGACTACGACGGCTTGGCAAATTTGGTGAATCGACAACGTGATTTGAACGAAAAACGTGAATCTTTAGAGATTGAGTGGCTAGAAACATCCGAGTTGGTCGGCTAAATCTGGCAGACTAATAGCGTTGGAGACTTTCAAAGTCGTCGACGTTGGCCCATGGTGTAATGGCAGCACCACGCCCTTTGGAGGCGTTTGTCTAGGTTCGAGTCCTGGTGGGCCAGCCATCCAACACTGAGTAGGAGAGCGATGACCGAGAAGCACTTGGCTGTAATCGTTCTGGCTGCCGGTGAAGGCACTCGAATGAAGTCGAGCAAGCCTAAGGTCATGCACGAAATCGCCGGCCTTCCGATGCTCGGCCACGTTCTCTCAACCGCCTCTGCGCTCGGCGCGGCTCACGTGATTCCTGTCATTCGCCACGAGCGCGACCTAATCGCCGAATACATCGGTACCTACTTTTCAAATGCCACCTGCGTCGATCAAGATGACGAGCCTGGCACCGGTCGTGCTGTTGAATGTGCGCTGGATGCACTGCCCGGCGATTTCAACGGAGCCGTTGTGGTTACCAGCGGTGACGTGCCGATGCTCGAGGTTTCTACACTCGAAGCGCTAATCGAAGCGCATGTTGATGGCGGATACGCAGCGTCGGTGCTTTCGAGCATCGCCGAAGACCCAACCGGATACGGGCGCATCGTGCGCACCACCGATGACGAGTTTGAAGCCATTGTCGAGCACAAAGATGCCACCGAGGACCAGCTAGAAATTGCCGAGGTCAACGCCGGTATTTATGTTTTCGATTCTGCTGTTTTGCGTTCGGCCTTGGCCGAGGTTAGCGCCGCCAACGCGCAGGGTGAAAAGTACCTGACCGACGTAGCTGCGATTGCATTGCGTGCTGGGCACAAGGTTCAGGCGCTCGCGGTTGAAGACAACTGGCAGGTTGCTGGCGTGAACGACCGCGTTCAACTGGCCGAAGTTAGCGCCGAACTCAACTGGCGCATTTGTGAAGCGTGGATGCTCGCAGGCGTAACGATCATCGACCCAGCCTCAACCTGGATCGACGTGACGGTTTCTCTAGGCCAAGACGTGACACTGCTGCCGGGCACTATGTTGCAGGGCATGACCACGGTTGCCGAAGGTGCGAGCGTTGGGCCAGAAGTAGTTTTGGTTGACACGCAAGTTGGCGCAAGAGCATCCGTGGTGAAATCTCACGTGAAGTCGTCGATCATCGGTGACGGAGCGAGTGTTGGCCCTTATGCCCACCTGCGACCAGGCACAGAGCTGAGCGCCGACGGCAAGATCGGCACATTCGTCGAGACCAAGAACGTGAAAATCGGAGTTGGAACCAAGATTCCGCACCTGTCTTATGTAGGCGATGCCGAAATTGGCGAACACTCGAACATCGGTGCCGGAACGATTTTTGCTAACTACGACGGCATTGAAAAGCACCGCAGCACCATAGGTTCGCACGTTCGAACCGGGTCGCATAACGTCTTTGTCGCCCCCATTACTATTGGTGATGGAGCCTATACGGCTGCGGGAACTGTAGTACGCAAAGATGTGGAGCCGGGTGCGCTCGCAATGAACGTCGCCCCGCAACGCAACCTTGCCGACTGGGTTCTCGACAAACGTCCAGGTTCAAAGGCAGCCTCGGCTGCCGAGTCGGCAAAACAAAAGAAATAACAAAAAACGGGAGCCAATAAGTTGAGCGAAATCACAATCACCGGTCGAAAGAGACTCGCACTTCTTAGCGGACGCGCCCACCAGGGCCTAGCTCTCGAGATTGCCGAACTGCTCGGCACCGAACTTGTGCCAACCACCGCCTACGACTTTGCCAGCGGAGAAACCTTTGTTCGTTTCGAAGAGAGCGTTCGTGGCGTCGACGCGTTTGTGATTCAGGCTCACCCAGCACCGGTAAACCACTGGCTGATGGAACAACTTCTAATGGTTGACGCCCTCAAGCGTGCCTCAGCGAAGCGAATCACCGTTGTCGCGCCGTTCTTTCCTTACGCCCGTCAAGACAAGAAGCACAAGGGTCGCGAGCCAATTTCGGCCCGTCTGGTCACCGACCTTTACAAGGCGGCCGGAGCAAACCGTCTGATTTCAGTTGACCTTCACACTCCGCAGATTCAGGGTTTCTTCGATGGTCCGGTTGACCACCTTTGGGCTCTGCCAATGCTTTGCGACTATGTGGCTGCCAAGTGGGGTCACGAGCCGCTAACCGTTGTTTCGCCAGACTCTGGCCGCGTTCGCGTAGCCGACATTTGGGCCGACCGTCTGGGTGCTCCGCTAGCGATTGTGCACAAGCGTCGTGACCCGGATGTTCCAAACCAGGTGACCGCTCACGAGCTCGTCGGTGACGTAACTGGCCGAACCTGTTTGCTAGTTGACGACATGATCGACACCGCGGGAACGATCGTTGCCGCGGCTGCTGCCCTAAAGAAGAACGGCGCTGCTCGAGTAATCGTGGCCGCCACTCACGCAATCTTCTCTGACCCAGCTGTCGAGCGACTATCGAGCGAGGCTGTCGACGCGGTAGTTGTAACCAACACACTTCCGGTTGGCCCAGACAAGCAGTTCGACAAGCTTGAGGTTCTTTCGATCGCCCCGCTAATCGCGAAGGCAATCAGCGCTGTGTTTGACGACGACTCGGTCAACTCACTCTTTCCAGGTCACGCCTAAACCAGTCAGCAGGTTTCATAGCTGGGTTGATTACCCGCGCCTAGTCAAGTTAGACTTGTGCAGAACTACGGCGAGGGTTGATAGCGAAAAGCTTGAAACCGTAATCGACGGGGCAACCGGCTAAGGCCTTATCCTCGCGTGAACACGCTTGAGTTGATAGCAAAAAACTAAACATCAGGTGAAAACCTGGATTGGATAAATCATGTCTGAAGCAACAATGGTTGCCGAAAATCGCACCTCTTTCGGTAAGGGTGCAGCACGCAAGTCGCGTGCAGCCGGCCGCACCCCTGCAGTGATCTACGGTCACGGCAGCGAGCCACGCCACATTACCCTTCCTGCTCGTGAGCTAGCACTCGTGCTTCGCCACAAGAACGCAGTTATCAACCTAGACATCGACGGCAAGAACGAATCGGTTCTAGTGAAGAGCGCTACTAAAGATGTCGTCACTCAGATCATCGAGCACGTTGACCTAGTAACCATCGTCAAGGGCGAGAAGGTACACGTTGAGGTTCCTGTTCACGTAGTTGGTGAGTCGCTGAGCGGTACCACCATCGATCTAGAGCACAAGACCGTGAAGCTTCTAACCGAAGCCAACAACATTCCTGAGTATGTAGAGGCTGTCTTCAACAAAGAAGGCGCTGGCTTCCACCTACTAGCCAAAGACATCAAGCTTCCTGCTGGTGTTGCCCTTGATCTGCCTGAAGACGAGCTAATCGCCACGGTAATCACAACCGCAGCTGGCCAGTCAGAAGAGCCAGCCGTCGAGGCAGTAGCGGCTGCTGAGTAATTCGCCTTATCTTGTAGTCGGGCTCGGTAACCCCGGGCCCGGCTACGCAGGTAACCGTCACAATGTCGGACAGATGGTTCTCGATACGTTGGCGAAGCGAGTGGGAGTCTCGTTCAAATCTCACAAAACCAATTCGGTTATAGCCGAAACACGCTTAGGCGTTGGCGGACCGAAGGTTATTTTGGCCAAGCCGCTGTCATTCATGAACACCAGCGGCGGACCAGTAGCCGGCCTGGCAAAATTCTTCGACGTCAGCCCGAGCCACATCATCGTGGTTCACGATGAGCTAGACATCCCCGTTCACGACGTTCGCCTCAAGCAGGGAGGCGGTCACGCAGGTCACAACGGTTTGCGCGACATCATCACTGCCATCGGCACCACCGATTTCATTCGCATTCGCGTTGGAATCGGTCGCCCTCCCGGTCAGCAAGAAGTCGCCGATTTTGTGCTCAAGAATTTCTCGAGCACCGAGCGCAAAGACCTCGACCTAACCCTCGAAACCGGTGCAGATGCCATCGAGGCCGTGCTGGTCGATGGCCTCGCCGCTGCGCAGCAGAAGTATCACGGCGCATAAGCCCAAGCGCCCCGCGCAACTTACACTTGAGGGGTGGATAGCAAACGACTCCCTGAGGCCCTTTCGCGCCTTGTCGTGCAAATTTCCGAAAGTTATCCAGTCGCAGCACTCCAATCAAAGCTCGCTGCCAAGCGTTTAGACCTGCTCGCGCCGGCCGGTGCGCACGCTGCCGTTGTCGCTCTTTTGGCGAAACTGCGCTCAGAAAAACAACTCAGCGCTGTGCAACTTGTGGTTGTGGCTACCGGTCGTGAAGCAGAAGATGTCGCCGCTGCTCTTCGCAACCTGGTCGATGATCTCGAATTGCTCGAGTTTCCGTCTTGGGAAACCCTGCCACACGAGCGCTTGAGCCCGAGCCCCGAAACCGTTGGCAAGCGCCTGAAGGTGCTCACTCGTATGCACGAGCTTTCAATCTCGGATGCTCCGCCGACGCACCCCATCATCGTGCTCGCTTCGGTTCGCGCCGTTCTTCAACCCGTGGTCGCCCACCTCGGCGATCACCCGCCGCTGCGGCTCAAGAAGGGCAGCGACTATTGGCTGCCAGAGCTAACTCTCAAGCTCGTCGAAATGGCATACCAGCGCGTCGACATGGTGACCAAGCGCGGAGAGTTCGCCGCTCGCGGAGGCATCCTCGATATTTTTCCAACCACCTCAGAGCACGCCGTTCGCCTCGAATTCTTTGGCGACGAACTCGAAGAGATTCGTGAGTTTTCGGTCGCCGATCAGCGCTCGCTGGTGCGTGAGGCGGGTTCGCAGCACATTCAGGGCGTTGACATCTACCCTGCTCGCGAGTTGATCATTACGCCGAGTGTCGCGAACCGTGCACGTCAAATGCAATACGAGTTTCCGAACCTATCGACCATGCTTGCCAAAATCGCCGAAGGCATTCCGGTTGAAGGCATGGAGTCGCTCGCTCCGGCCCTGGTCGACGCTATGGTTCCGTTCACCGATTACCTGCCGGCAGATGCGCTGGTCACTCTGCTCTCACCCGAAAAGGCTGCCGCCAGAGCCACGAGCCTGGCCGAAACCAACGAAGAGTTTTTGCATGCCGCCTGGGATGCCGCGATCGAAGGTGCTACCGCTCCTATCGACCTGAGTGCCGGCGGTTTTGTTGACCTAGCTGCCTTCGTGGCGACATTGCAGAAGCGTCAGTTGTTCACGGTCACCCAGTTTCCGGCCGACGACGACTCTCAGCTAAACCTGAACATTCTCGACATCCCCGTTTTCACCAACGCCGACACCGCGGTTTTGCCCTGGCTCGAAGACCAGAGTGCAAATGGCCAGCACATCATTGTCACTGCTCAGGGTCATGGCACCGCCGAGCGCATCGGTGAAGTTCTTGTCGCTGGGGGATTGAAGGCGACCTTTGTAGCCGAGATTCCAGACCGGCTAAATCCTGAAACCGTCTACCTAACCCAATCGAACCTGCGCAAAGGTTTTGCCGTGCCGGGTGCGAACCTGATCGTGATCACCGACCACGAGTTCTATGGCAAGAGTGCGACCTATGTGAACCCTCAGGTTCGCAAACTGGCTTCGAAACGCGGCCAGGCTGTCGACCCGCTAACTCTCAAGAGCGGCGACTATGTGGTTCACGAAATTCATGGAATCGGTCGCTTTAAAGAACTGGTCACCCGCCGCACTGGAATCGGCCGCCAGCAGCACGACCGCGAGTTTTTGCTCATCGAATATGCGCCATCTAAGCGTGGTCAGCCAAGTGACACTCTCTTCGTGCCAACTGACCAACTCGACCTGCTGACTCGCTATGTAGGCGGAGAAGCGCCCGTGCTCAGCAAGATGGGTGGCACCGACTGGGCCAATGCAAAGGGCAAGGCTCGCAAGGCGGTTCGCAAGATCGCTATCGACCTGGTCAAGCTCTATTCGGCGCGCATGAAATCGCAAGGGTACGCGTTCGGCCCAGACACCCCGTGGCAGCGCGAACTCGAAGAGGCCTTCGCTTTCGTCGAGACGCCAGACCAGCTTTCGACCATCGAAGAGGTCAAGCGCGACATGGAGCGCTCGATTCCGATGGACCGCCTTCTCGCCGGAGACGTCGGCTACGGCAAAACCGAGGTTGCCCTTCGCGCCGCGTTCAAGGCGATTCAAGACGGCAAGCAGGTGGCCATGCTCGTGCCAACCACCCTGCTTGTTCGACAGCACACCGAAACCATTCGTGGCCGTTTTGCCGGGTTCCCGGTCACCGTGAAGGCGCTCTCACGCTTTCAGTCGGCCAACGAGTCGAAAGAAACCATCGAGGGCCTAGAAACCGGCGCAGTCGACATGGTCATCGGCACCCACCGCCTACTCAGCGGCAACGTCAAGTTTCGCAATCTCGGCCTCATCATCATCGACGAAGAGCAGCGCTTTGGCGTTGAACACAAAGAAAAGCTCAAAGACCTAAAACACAACGTGGATGTTCTCTCGATGTCGGCCACGCCAATACCTCGCACGCTCGAGATGGCTGTGACGGGCATCCGTGAAATGTCGACTTTGGCGACCCCACCCGAAGATCGTCACCCGATTTTGACCTACGTGGGCGGATACAGCGAGAAGCAGGTGGCTGCGGCCATTAGGCGCGAGCTGATTCGCGAGGGTCAGATTTTCTTCGTGCATAACCGTGTCGAAACCATCGACAAATGTGCTGCCGATTTGGCCGAGTTGGTGCCCGAAGCACGAATCGCGGTGGCCCACGGGCAAATGAGCGAGTCAGCGCTCGAGCAAGTGGTGATCGACTTCTGGGAGAAGCGCTTCGACGTGCTGGTCTCGACCACGATCATTGAAACTGGAATCGATATTCCAAACGCCAACACCCTGATTGTTGACCGAGCCGAGCGTTTTGGTCTGAGCCAGCTGCACCAAATTCGTGGTCGAGTTGGCCGCAGCCGTGAGCGCGCCTATGCCTACTTCTTCTATGACCCGAGCAAGCCGCTCACCGACCTGGCGCACGACCGACTTGCCACCATTGCTGCCAACAACGAACTTGGTGCTGGCATGCAGGTTGCGCTCAAAGATCTCGAAATTCGAGGTGCCGGAAACCTGCTCGGGGGAGAGCAGTCTGGTCACATCGCCGGTGTCGGCTTCGATCTATACCTGCGCATGATCGGCGAGGCGGTTGCCGACTTCAAGGGCGAGAAAACCGATTCGCCCGCCGAGCTCAAGCTTGAACTGCCTGTTGATGCGCATATTCCGAACACCTACGTCGACAGCGAGCGTTTGCGACTCGAGGCCTATCACAAGCTTTCAGCTGCCAGCGGCGTGAAGGGCACTCGTGAGCAACTCGACGCCATTCTTGCCGAACTCATTGACCGCTACGGCCCTGCACCGCAATCTGTGCAGAACTTGGTCGATGTCACCGAATTGCGCCAGCAGGCCAATCGCCTCGGGCTCAAAGACGTTATGTTGCTTGGCGCAGCGGCGAGAATGCAGCCGGTCGAGCTGAGCGAGGGTGAGCAAGTGCGACTCAGCCACGCGTATCCGGGCCTTCGTTACCTGCAGTCGAACCTGCTGCTCAACGTTCCGGCACCAAAAGACGCATCAGGCGAACCGCTTCGCGACCGCGCCGTAATCGACTGGACCTGGGCTTACTTAGCTACAGTTTTTGCAAACAAGGAGAACGATGTCTAACCTCGACGACCTACTCGCCACGGCCCACAAGTTGCGCGCTCCGGGCGGCTGCCCGTGGGATGCCGAGCAGACCCACGAGTCGCTCGTGCAATACCTGATCGAAGAAACCTACGAGTTGGTAGACGCAATCGAATCTGGCAACCGCGACGAGATTCTCGAAGAGCTCGGCGATGTTCTCTACCAAGTTGTTTTTCACAGCGACCTTGCTGCCACGGGTTCGCTCGGTGAGCCATTCGACATTCAAGACGTTGCCTCCAAAATGAGTCAAAAGATGATTTCGCGTCATCCGCACGTTTTCGGCGATGAGGCGCAGCTTGCCGAGTTCGCAGCATCTACCGGCGACGAAGTCATGCAGAACTGGGATGCTCACAAGAAGCGCGAGAAGCCAGAACGTGATAGCGTGCTCGACGGCATCGCCACCGGCATGCCTGCCCTGGCTCTCGCGACCAAAGTTCTGGGCAAAGCCGAAAAGATCGGCCTGCTCGAGGCTGGCGCAACCGGACCGATTCAGGTCGAAGACGAAGACCAGCTGGGCGGGTTGCTGCTTGCCATTGTTACTTCGGCTAGAGCATCCGGCCTAGATGCCGAGCGTGCCCTGCGCTCTGCCGTGCGCGACCTGATGGCCGACATTCGCAAGGTTGAAATCTTGGATGCCTCCGACGCAGGCGTCGTCGGTCGCGAACTCGACTAGTGCGCCTGGCTAAGCCGCATCGGCTATACCCTGTGGCAAACTTGTCGCATGGCTAAAGACGTGAACCCACCCCGTGGAATGCGCGACTTTTTGCCGCTCGAGAAATTGAAGCGCGAACAGGTTCTGGCGCGCATCCGCGGCACCTATCGGTCGCACGGTTTCTCTGAGATTGAAACCCCAGCCCTCGAAGACTTGGCCAAACTGACCTCGGGTCAGGGTGGCGACAATGAGAAGCTTGCCTACCGAGTGATGAAGCGAGGTGCCGAGCTTGATGAAGCGCTGGCTAGCGGCGACGCATCCGCTCTTTCTGATTTGGGTCTTCGTTTTGACCTCACAGTTCCGCTAACCCGCTACTACGCCACCAACCGCGCCGAGCTGCCGACCGTTTTCAAGGCGATTCAAACTGGCCCGGTCTGGCGAGCAGAACGACCACAAAAAGGCCGCTACCGCCAGTTCGTGCAGTGCGACATCGACATCATCGGCGATGCATCGACCCTCGCCGAAGTTGACCTGCTGGTTTCTTCGCTCGATGCCCTCGACTCGCTCGGCCTTCAAGACGCCATCATTCGCGTGAATCACCGCGAGCTGCTCGCCAAAAACCTTTCGTCGCTTGGCGTTGCCGAGGCCGATCGACCAGCCGCGATGATCATCATCGACAAACTCGACAAAATTGCCGCCGATGGAGTGGCGGGTGAACTTGCCGAACGCTTTGGTGCCGAAGTCGGCTCGAAGGCAACCGCCTGGCTCGCAGCAATCGCCGCCGACACTAGCGTTCCGGCTGAGTTAGCCGACCTTTTCACCGCCGTCGAAACCCGCCACAAGGGTCGTCTGCGTTTCGACGCTACCCTCGTGCGCGGAATGGGTTACTACACCGGCCCGATCTTTGAGATCGAGCATCCGGCATCTGGCTCTTCGATTGGCGGCGGGGGTCGCTACGACGGAATGGTCGGGCGCTGGTTGGGCACCGATGTTCCGGCCGTGGGTATCTCTCTCGGATTCGAGCGCGTCGTCGACCTAGTCGACGCAGCGAAGTTCACCTCGCGCGCTGCCTCGGCCGTTCTGGTTCTCGAAAACGAGTCGCCGGCGACGGTTGCAAATGCACTTGCTCGTCAACGCGAGCTGCAAGATTACGGCACGGATGTTCGCCTCGAACTTCGCCCGAAAAAACTCAACCTTTTGCTCGAAACGTTGGGCAAGCAGGGTTTCGACAAGTTTGCCTTGGTCGACGAATCGACCACCACCGCCGAAGCGCTTTCACTCAAAGAAATCGGCTAGCAAAGAGGCAAGCATGCCCAGCCCACTGATCGCTCGCCTCGAAAAACACAAACGTGCTCTAATTGGTGCAGCCATTGCTGCTCCGCTCGGCGTTGCATATCTAACCATCTGGCCCAAAGAACTGCAGTTGCACTGCCCGGTGCGCATGGCAACTGGCTATTTGTGCCCAGGCTGTGGCGCGACGAGGGCTTGCGAAGCGCTCATCCAAGGTGATTTTGCGGCGGCTTGGGCGCTCAGCCCGCTGTTTTTGATGGGCCCGCTAATTTTTGCTGCAGCCTGGTGGGTGCAACGCCAGAACAAGGCTTGGATGAAGCGAGTTTTCTACACCGCGCTCGGGCTTGGCGTGGTCTGGTTCACCCTCTGGCGCAATGGTTTCATCTAGACTTAGAGGCATACAAAGACGTTTTCGCGCGAAATCTCGCGCCACAAAATCTGCAATCCACATAGGAGAAAACCTTGTCAATCATTGAAGCCATCGGCGCGCGCGAAATTCTAGACAGCCGCGGAAACCCAACCATCGAAGTTGAGGTTTTGCTCACCGACGACGCATTCGGCCGTGCAGCTGTTCCATCTGGCGCATCGACCGGAGCCTTCGAAGCTCACGAGAGCCGCGACGGCGACAAGAAGCGATACCTAGGCAAGGGTGTTCTAAACGCCGTTACCGCAGTGCTAGACGAAGTTGACGAAAAGCTTGCCGGCCTCGACTCACGCGACCAGCGCGCAGTCGACGCAGCCCTGATCGAACTAGACGGCACCCCAAACAAGGAGCGCATCGGCGCGAACGCCATTTTGGGTGTTTCGCTAGCCACCGCCCGTGCAGCTGCCGACTCAGAAGAACTGCAGCTTTACGAATACCTCGGTCAGAACGAGGGCGTAACCCTTCCTGTTCCACTAATGAACATCATCAACGGTGGCGCTCACGCTGACACCGGTGTCGACATCCAAGAATTCATGATCGTGCCACTAGGTGCTGAGAGCTTCACCGAGGCACTTCGCTGGGGCGTTGAGGTCTACCACAACCTAAAGTCACTGCTTCACTCGCGCGGTCTTTCGACCGGTTTGGGTGACGAAGGTGGTTTCGCTCCTGAGCTTCCAACCAACGCAGCTGCTCTGGACCTAATCGCTGAGGCTGTTGCCAAGGCCGGCTACGAGTTGGGCAAAGACATCGCACTTGCGCTTGACGTTGCCGCCACCGAGTTCTACTCAGAAGAAACCGGCAAGTACACCTTCGAAGGCCAAGAGCGCTCCACCGACGAAATGATCGAGTACTACGCCGGTCTAGTTTCTAAGTACCCATTGGTTTCGATCGAAGACCCACTAGCCGAGGATGACTGGGCTGGCTGGACCAAGATCACTGCCGAGTTGGGCGAAAAGGTTCAGCTTGTTGGCGACGACCTTTATGTAACCAACCCAACCCGCCTTCAGAAGGGCATCGACGAGAAGGCTGGTAACGCCATTCTCGTGAAGGTTAACCAGATCGGAACCCTTACCGAGACCCGCGACGCTGTTGCCCTGGCGCAGAGCCACGGCATGAAGGCCATCATTTCGCACCGCTCGGGCGAGACCGAAGACACCTTCATCGCAGACCTAGCCGTTGCCACCAACGCCGGTCAAATAAAAACCGGAGCGCCTGCGCGTTCTGAGCGAGTTGCTAAATACAATCAACTTCTACGCATTGAAGAAGAGCTGATGGACCGCGCTGTTTACGCCGGCCGCGACGCTTTTCCTCGCTACAAGGCATAAATCCGCATAACGCGATAACGAAGGCATCCGCTGATGAAACCACTAAAGCCATCTAAGGCTCGAGTGAAATCAACGCGGATGCCTTCGGCATCTGCGCCTCGCGAAATGAAGCGCGGCATCGGGCTCGATGTTCGAACCATCACTCTCGCAACCGTTTTGGTGCTCGGCATTTTCACGCTGGCGCCTCAGGCCCAGGTGCTCATCGAGCAGCAACAGCAGCTCGCCGACATCCGCTCTCAGGTTGCAGAATCTGAGGCAGACGTCGAGGCCATGAAGGCCGAGCGAACCCGCTGGGAAGACCCGGTTTACATTCGCTCACAGGCACGCGATCGTCTCTATTACGTAATGCCGGGCGAGGTTTCGTATCTGGTGATGGACGCAACTGGAATCGACGAGTCTGACGTATCGGGCACCGTCGGCGCCATGATCGCCGCCCGCACCAACAACGGCGAAATCACCACCACAGTTCGCTCGGCGAAATCGAATTGGGTCGATGCGCTGGTAGAAACGGTCGTGCGCAGCGGCATTGAGCAGCCTGAAAAAGAGGCCAAGAAGTAATGCCACTTTCAACGGCGGCCGCCCGAGACATCGAGGTGGTTTCGAGTCAGCTTGGTCGCCAGGCTAGAGACATCGTAGCCATTGCCGCACGCTGTGCCTGCGGCAACCCAACTGTTGTGCAGACCGCCCCGCGCTTGGGCGACGGAACACCGTTTCCGACCACCTATTACCTAACCCATCCGGGTGCAACCGCTGCTCTTTCGACTCTCGAGGCGAGCGGTTTGATGGCCGAACTGCAGCAGCGCTTGAGCGACGAGCCAGAGCTTGCCGCCGCCTACCTAAAGGCGCACGAGGCATATCTCGCAGACCGAGCAGAGCTCGAAAAGAGCACCGGCGAAGTTCCAGAGATCGCCGGAATCTCGGCCGGTGGAATGCCTGTTCGAGTCAAATGCCTGCACGCTCTGGCTGGTCATTCGCTTGCCGCCGGACCGGGCGTTAACCCGATTGGCGATTTAGCCTTGGATGCTTGTAGCTGGAGCCCGACCCGATGCGTGTGTGCCGACCCAGGGTCGAGCGCGACCAAATGACCTTTCTGGAACAAATCGATATAACGAAAGTAGTAAATTAGTCATCATGCCTGCAAAATCAGCTGAAGCCACCGCGCCTAAGATTCTCATCGTCGGCGGCGGTTACGCCGGCTTCTACACCGCATGGAAGCTCGAGAAGCATCTTGCCAACGGTGAAGCCGAAGTTACTCTGGTCGACCCACTGCCATACATGACCTACCAGCCTTTCTTGCCTGAGGTTGTGGCCGGTTCGATCGAGGCACGCCACGCAGTTGTTTCTCACCGCCGCCATCTTCGCAAGACCAACATCGTTGCTGGCAGGGTGCTAACCGTCGAACACAAGAAGAAGACCGCAACAATCGAATATGCGGGCATCAAGGGCGGCAAGAAGTTTAAGTACGACCAGGTAATCGTGACCGCCGGTGCGGTTTCTCGCACCTTCCCGATTCCGGGTGTCGCAGATCAGGCCATCGGCCTGAAGAACATCGAAGAGGCGACAGAGGTGCGCAACCGCATCCTCGTGAACTTCGACAAGGCTGCTAACATGCCTGCCGGTGCTGCGCGCGACCGTCTGCTGACCTTCGTTGTTGTCGGTGGCGGATTCGCCGGTATCGAAGCGTTCGCCGAAATGCGCTCGCTCGCCAGCTACCTACTTCGCTACTACCCAACCCTCACTTTTGACGATGTGCACTTTCACCTCATCGAGGCGATGGGTCGCATCATGCCTGAGGTTTCGGCAAAGACCGCTGACTGGGTTGTTGCCAACCTCGACCAACGCGGCGCTAAGGTTCACCTGAACACCCAGCTACTGTCGGCCGTTGGTGGCAAGATTGAGCTTTCGAGCGGCGAATCTTTCGAGTCTGAGGTAATCGTCTGGACCGCCGGTGTTATGGCTCACCCATACGTGCGCAACACCGATCTACATGTTGAAGAGCGTGGCCGTTTGGCTGCACATCCGTCGCTTCGCTGTGTCGACGCCGAGGGCAACATTGTGCCGGATGCTTGGACCGCAGGCGACGTATCGGCCGTGCCAGACCTCAGCGGTTTCGGTGTCGGCGGCTTCTGTGTGCCAAACGCGCAGCACGCGGTTCGCCAGGGCAAGCTGCTTGCCAAGAACGTTGTTGCTTCGCTTCGCGGCGAGGGTGTCAAAGACTACTTCCACAAGCCGCTTGGCGCTGTGGCTGGTCTTGGCATCGGTGTCGGTGTTTTCCAGTACAAGAAGCTCGGCATCACAGGTCTTCTCGCTTGGTTCATGCACCGCGGTTACCACGGCCTAGCCATTCCAACCTGGGAGCGCAAGATTCGCGTATTCGCCGGTTGGGTCTTCAACTTCTTGCTACGTCGCGACATTGTTTCGACCGCCGCGAATAAGTTGCCACGATTATCGTTCGAAACTTGGGCCGCCAAGCCAAAGAAGTAACGCAACGTCTTGGAAGGGCTCAGAGAAATCTGGGCCCTTTCGCTTTATCGCCCCTTTAGCCCAATGGCAGAGGCAGACGACTTAAAATCGTCACAGTGTGGGTTCGAGTCCCACAAGGGGCACCAAGGTATGTGTTCGCTTGAGGCGTTGCTGTGTGAATGCTGAAAAACACTCGGATGCGGCATCCGCCGTTTTAGAGTTAACCGAAGGCGGCGTTTGACTGCCAACGAGGAGAAACATGGAAATCTGGATCGCTATTGCGGTAGTTGCTTTGCTCGGCCTCTGGGTCTGGGCAACCTACAACGGCCTAGTCACTTTGAACGAACGCGTGAACGAAGCGTGGAGCGACATCACCGTTCAGCTCAAGCGTCGTGCCGACCTGATTCCTAACATCATCGAGACCGTCAAGGGTTATGCAACCCACGAAAAAGAGGTTTTCGAGAACGTAACTAAGGCTCGTGCCGCAACCGTTTCGCCAGCAGCAATGGCCAGCCCGGCTGCCGCTGCCGCTGCAGATGCGGGTTTCGAAGGTGCCCTAAAGAGCCTGTTCGCAGTAGCCGAGGCTTACCCACAGCTTCAGGCAAACCAGAACTTCTTGTCACTTCAGGCTGAGCTAAGCGACACCGAAGACAAGATCATGGCATCACGTCGCTTCTATAACGGTGGCGCTCGCGAACTCAACATCAAGGTCAAGCAGTTTCCGCAGGTTATCTTCGGCGGCTTCGGTTTCAAGCCTCGTGAGTACTTCGAGGTAGCCGACCCGAGCGCTATCGCAGAGCCACCCCAGGTCAAGTTCTAAACTCTCTGCCCGAACTCACTAGAGAAAAACGGTAAGTAATCTATGTATTCGGCGATAGCGGCCAATAAGCGCAACACCATCATCATTGTTGGTCTGTTTGTTGCGTTGCTCGGCGGCCTTGCCTATGCCTGGGGAGTAGCTTCTGGCAACGGTTCAAGCGTTATTCCGATTCTGCTTTTTGTAGGTCTCTACACTCTGTTTCAGTACTACGCGGCTTCGAGCATCGCCATCGCGATGTCAGGTGCGATTCAAATCACCAAGCAAGACAACCCTCGCCTCTGGAACACCGTCGAGAATCTATCGATTCGCGAGGGTATGCCGATGCCGAAGGTATACATCATTCCGGATGACGCACCGAACGCCTTTGCGACCGGCCGCGACCCAAAGCACGCGGTGGTTGCTGCAACCTCTGGGCTGCTCGCCATCATGGATGACCAAGAACTCGAAGGCGTAATGGCTCACGAGATGGGTCACGTCAAAAACTACGACATTCGAGTTTCGACCATCGTGTTCGGCCTAGTCAGCGCCATCGGAATTCTTGCCGACTTCGCACTTCGCATGGCTTTTTGGGCAAACCACGGCGGCAACCGAAACGACAGCAACAACCAGCTTGGGCTGATCTTGTTGCTGGTTGGCGTGGTCGGCAGCATCGTGGCGTTTTTGATCGGCCCACTGGTGAGCGCTGCCGTTTCGCGTCAGCGCGAGTACCTAGCCGACGCAACCGGAGTTGAGTCGACACGTTACCCCGATGGGTTGGCGCGGGCGCTGCACAAACTCGGCACCTACGGTCGGCCTATGCGTCGAGCATCCTCTTCGATGGCGCACATGTACATCAGCGACCCGACGAAGCCGGGAATGGTGGAGCGCATGTTCTCGACCCACCCGCCGATTCCTAAGCGAATCGCTCGCATCATGCAAATGGGTAACAAGTTCTAATTTGAACTTTGGATGCGCGAAGCGCTAAACGCCGAGCAGTTCTGCCAGGTTTCCTTTAGGGCGAATCACCGTTTGTTCTAAACCCTGCCAACTTTGAACCAGCTTTAGATGCTTGTTCAACTCTTTGGCCAGCGAGGCAACTTGACGGTCGTTGAGTTTTGCTTCGTGCCAAGAGGCCTGGGCAAGCAACTGTCGCCCATGCCTGTCACTCTTTAGGTCGATGCGGCCAACCAGGTCGCGGTTGTGCAAAATCGGCAGCGTGTAATAGCCAAACTGACGCTTCGGCTCGGGGGTGTAAATCTCGATGCGGTACTCGAAGCCGAACATCCGCTCGATTCGATCGCGCTTCCAGCAAACCGGGTCAAACGGACTCAAAATCGTGGTTCTGGCACCAGGTGCTTTTGCGTCCAGGCCTTCGAGACTGGTACTCGCGTTGATGTAGCCCGGCTGGGCCCAGCCATCGACCTGCACCTCAAGCAGCTGGCCCGATTCGACCAGCTCGGCAAAGACCTTTTTGTTGGTGGTCGGGCTCATGCGGTGCCAGTCGGCGATGTCGGTGTAGGTGCCAACTCCGGTTGCGGTGGCGGCCTGCAAGAAAAGTCTCTTTTTAGCATCCGCGTCGCTCGGGGTGTGATCGAGGATGTGCTGCGGAAGCACCTGCTCGGGAAGCGCGTATAGGCGCTTGAACGAGTCGCGGCCGCCAGAAACCAGGTCGCCAACCAAGAACATGTACTCGAGCGCTTCTTTGAGATCGCTCCAACCCCACCAAGATCCCTTGCGCACGTTCGCTTCGGTTTCGAACTGTCCGGTGGTCATCGGCCCATTGGCACGAAGCTGCGAGATGATTTGCTCAACGAGTTTTTTGTTGCCGGCTTCCATGCCCCATTTGGTCGAATACTTGTCGCGGTAGGCGTTCATGCGCCAGCGGTAGAGCGGCCAGTTTTCGATTCGAACGATCGAGGCTTCGTGGGCCCAGTATTCGATGAGCTGCGGGTGAAAACCACCCATGGCCGATTCGAGTTCGCTCTTGTCGAATTTGCCCAGTCTCGAGAATAACGGCATGTAGTGGGCACGTTCGAAAACGTTGACCGAATCTACCTGTAGCAGCCCCAGGCGGTCGACCACGGCCATGACCGAATTGTCGCGCTCTGAGTCAACGCCCACCTGTCGCAAGCTCAGCACGCGTGCCTGGCTAGCGCTCAACTCCAACGGCATTAGGCCCCTTCACAACTAAACTCTTACCAGCGTATGTAAAAGGAGCAACAAATGCCTAACCAGAGCCCCGTGGTGACGCCTACTCTTGCCGAGTTCGAGGCCGCCCACGCGATTGTGGCTCAGGTAGCGATCGAAACTCCGGTTCTGCACAGCAACTTCTTGAGCAAGCTAACTGGCGCGGATGTTTGGCTCAAAGCCGAAACCCTGCAGCGCACCGGCGCTTACAAGGTGCGCGGGGCTTACCACCGCATGAGCAAACTCACGGCGGCTGAGCGCAAAAAGGGTGTCGTCGCAGCATCCGCTGGAAATCACGCCCAGGGTGTGGCTCTCGCTGCAAAGAAGCTTGGCATCAAAGCCACGGTCTTCATGCCGATCGGGGCATCGCTGCCAAAATACCTAGCCACCCAGAACTACGGTGCTGAGGTTGTGCTCGAGGGAGCGGTATTTGCCGAAGCCCTCAAAGCCGCGCAGGAGTACGCCGCCAAAAAGGGCGCAATCTTCATTCCGCCGTACGACAACCGCGACGTTGTTTTGGGGCAGGGCACCGTCGGGCTCGAGATTCTCGACCAGCTCGAAGGTGTCGACAGCATTCTCGTTGCAATCGGCGGGGGAGGGCTGGCCGCTGGTGTTGCCGTGGCTGCCAAGCTCAAGGCGCAGGCGCAGGGTCGCAAGATCAAGATCATCGGCGTGCAGTCGGCCAACGCGGCCTCGTATGTGCCATCGATTAAGTCTGGCAAAGTGACTCAAATCGCCACCAAGCCAACTATCGCCGACGGTATTGCAGTGGCCAAGCCGGGCCAGATTCCGTTTGAGCTAATCAAGACTCACATCGACAAGGTTGTGACCGTTACAGACGATGACATTGCCAAGGCGATTGTCACCCTGCTAGAGCGTTCAAAACTCGTTGTAGAGCCGGCTGGAGCCGTAACCGTGGCTGCCCTTATGACCGGCGCATTTAAGCCAAAGGGTCGAACAGTTGCGGTTCTATCGGGCGGCAACTTCGACCCTCTGCTGATGCAAAAAGTTATCGGCCACGGACTCGTCGCCTCAGACCGCTACGTGACCATCTCTGTGATGTTGCCAGACCGCCCCGGCATGCTGGTGAAGACGGCTGAGGCCATTGCATCGGCTCACGGAAACGTCGTTGAGGTGCTACACACCCGTCACGGCGACGATTTTGACATCAGTGAGGTTGAGTTGCGCGTGAGCGTCGAAACCACTGGCGCTGAGCACAGCCAGCGCGTGCTGAAGGCGCTAACCGATGCAGGGTTGAAAGCGCGAGTCGCTAAAAACTAGCCGTTGAAGTGCTCGACGGCCAAAATCTTGACCTCGATTGTGCGACCGTTAGGCGCTAGGTAAGAAACCTCAGCGCCAACCTTCTGACCCAAAATAGCCTTACCGATTGGGCTGTCTGGGCTGTAAACCGTAAGGTCGGTTCCTCCGGCGATTTCGGCTGAACCAAGCAAGAACTTGTTCTCTGAACCATTCAGGGTGAGCGTAATGACTGTGCCCTGCTCAACAACTCCGTGAGTCGCCGGTGCATCGCCAACAACAGAGCTGGCGAGGATGTTCTCCAGGCGGTTAATGCGCGCCTCGATCTTGCCCTGCTCATCTTTGGCTGCGTGGTATCCGCCGTTTTCTTTCAGGTCGCCTTCTTCACGAGCCTCTTGGATGCGCTTGGCGATGTCGGCGCGTGCAACGGTGAGCAGTTGCTCAAGTTCGCTCGCAAGGCGGTCATAGGCCTCTTGAGTTAGCCAGGTTGGTTGCGCGTCAGACATTAAGAACCTTTGGGTTTAGAAAAATAAAACACCCGGCAGATTAGCCCGCCGAGCTCATAAAGATTTTACTTCAGCGAACACTTTTCGACTAGCCCCGTGACTCCGAGAGACGTGGTGTTTACGGTTGCCTCGAGCAGAGCATCCGCGCTGATTTCGGGGCCGACCACAACCTCGCGGTAGCCAACCACGCCATAAGACTTCGAGAGCACCTCGACGGCGCACACGGCGGTCGATTCGGCAGGCTTCACCACGCGAAAGCGCACGATCGTGCTCGACTCGTCGACCACCTCGTAGCCTTGAACCGTGGGCTTTGCGCTCTGCGGCGAGAAAAATGACACCCATATCGACCAACCGATAAAGGCGGCAAACAACACGGATGCGAGCGCAATAACCTTGCCGCGGCTCGTCTTGCTCGTGCGCCCGTAGCGGTCTTGCATCAGTTTTTCGTTGCTCATCGTGTTAAGGGTAACTTCACCAGCGCATAATTAAAGAATGATGAATCTTGTGGCGCTAATCGCGGCAACACCAACCCCAGAAGTCGACCCAGCCGAGACTTGGTATTCGCCAGGCACCGTGGGGTTTCTGCTCACATTCTTCGTTGCCGGTTCGGCCGTCTTGCTGATTCTCGACATGGTTCGTCGTGTTCGTCGTGTTCGCTATCGCGCTGAGATTCAAGAGAAGCTAGCTGCAGAGCAGCAGTCAAAAGAAAACGACTAGCTCACTCGGTCACAGTTCTGACGTAATCAATTATTTCTGGGCCTACAAGATCTAGGAACTCTCGCTCACTGAGGAGTTGAATGTCAGCCTTGCCTTCGCCATTTAACTTACGGGCCTCCAAGGACTTGCCCGTCTGGCCAGGAACATATCTGCCAGTAGGATCACCTTCGCACTCAACCAGAATGTTTAGGTTCTTCGACACCCCAGTTTTCATCTCTGCGCCGCACATACCAACCATGAGCCAGAATTGGTTTTCGTCGATTTCCTCGGGCGAAAGGGTAAGTAGCATTTGCTTGCCATTCAAGGGGTGACCTTGGGCGAATGTTTTTTCAGCGTCGCTAAAGTTCGACACCATTTCTTGGAACTCTTTAGCAGTTAATTTCTTCGGGAAAACGGCTTTGGGCCTTATTTTTATGTTGCCGTGGAGAACTTGGCCGGATTCGATTCGACCTGGTTTCATTGTGAACTCAGTGAGTAAAGCGTTCACGTTGCCGTTGGTTCGTTCAACAATCCTTAGGAAGACTTCAGCGGTAGTGGCTGCGTCTAAAACCGCCGAGTGACCCGGCAGGCCGCTTGGTCTGGTCGTTACGTTCCAATCCACGTCAAGTTCGTCCGCAAGGAACTCCAACTTGTATCCCTCTTCTGGAGATATCTCTGGGTGGTTTCTGGCAAGCGTCAACGTGCAGTAGAAATCTCGATCCGATACCTGGAGTTTGTTGTCGCCAATTACCTGCAACAGTTTTTTCAGATCTTGTGTCGCGTTGTGACCCACGATAGGCAATTCCCCAATGAACCTATTGAATTCCTCCCACACATCTTTCAACATTGGTGCGTCTCTCAGGTCCGCGGCCGAGATGCCGTGAATGAGCTCGTTCATCGGTGCAACATACAAATCACCCTCAGGTCGAATTAACGAGTATGCGACGTCCGTGGGTTTTCCATTTACGTATTTTGCAAAAGCAATTTCACAGATGCTGGTTGCTTCGGAATTTGCAGTTTCAAAGTCGACTGATACGAAAGAAAGCGACATTAGGCCAAACCCCCTAGTTTGTTCTGGACCTGAACAAAATACTAGTGGTTGAGTTGAGAACGACTAACCAGCCAGGCTGCCGGCCAGCGGGTTTAGGCAGATAAGCAGCGCCGCCGTCCAGTGGCACAAAAACGCGATCACTGTGCATGCGTGAAAAATCTCGTGAAAGCCAAAATGCTTTGGGCTGGGGTTTGGCTTTTTGAGCGCGTACACAACCGCGCCAAGAATGTAGAGCAAACCTCCAACTGCGATTAGCGACATCATCCATGCGTTGACTCGGTAGAAATCGACGACGTAGATCAACGCGCTGGCGCCCATCGCAATGTAAATCGGCACATAGAGCCAACGCGGAGCTGAAACCCAGATCACTCTGAATGCCATACCGAAAATTGCCGTTGCCCACACGATAATCAACAGCGGCAGGCCCTGTTCGGCAGGCAGGGCGAGCATGGCCATAGGCGTGTAAGAGCCCGCGATGAGAAGCACAATGTTGGCGTGATCGATGCGCTTGAGCACCATCTTGACCTTTGGTCGCCAGTTGAAGCGGTGATAGAGCGCCGAGTTGCCGAATAACAAGAAAGAGGATGCGAAAAAGAGCGATGCGGCAACCTTGCCTGCCGCCCCACCGTTGGCAAAAATGATTAGCAGCACACCGGCGGCAATAACAAGCGGCAAGACGCCGGTATGAATCCAGCCGCGCCAGGTTGGTCTCTCATCAGCTGTGAAACCGTTTGATACCGGCAGATAAATCGACGGGGTTTCTTCAAAGTTTTGCGATTTATCCATACTCAAAGGTTAGTAGCCTTGAAGCGTGCGCAACCTCATCTATCGCGTTTACGAGGGCCGACTCGGTCGGCAACTCTCGGGCGCTGCGTTGCCCAAGCATGTTGGGGTGATTCTCGACGGCAATCGCCGTTGGGCCGAACGCAAGTCGGGTGCCACGACCCGCGAAGGGCACGCAGCTGGTGCCGCAAAGATTTTTGAGTTCATGGGCTGGTGCGACGATCTCGGCATCGATGTCGTTACCCTCTACCTTTTGTCTACCAACAACCTCACCGGTCGCAAGTCGGCCGAGCTTGACGAACTGCTTCAGATCATCGCCGACCTGGCGACGCGGTTTGCCACCGAGGGTCGGTGGCGCATCAAGTGGGTGGGCGATGCCACGGGGCTCGACCCCAAACTCATTGCAGCCCTCAAAGATGCAGAGCGTAAAACCAAGCACATGACAGGGCTTCACATCAACCTGGCGGTTGGCTACGGTGGTCGAAAAGAAATCGCCGACGCCATGCGAGCCATTGTGCAAAAGCATGCGAAGAAGGGTGCCTCGCTCGAAGTGCTTGCCGAGGCTCTAACCCCAGAGTTGATTTCGAAGCACCTTTACACGGGTGGCCAGCCAGACCCAGATCTTGTGATTCGAACATCCGGCGAACAACGCATCAGCGACTTTCTGCTGTGGCAAAGCGCACACTCTGAGTTCTATTTCGAAGAGGCCTTGTGGCCTGACTTTAGGCGAGTCGATTTCCTTCGTGCTCTGCGCGCTTTCGCTCGTCGCCACCGCCGATTCGGCGCTTGAGGTAAACACTTCATTACGGTGCAGTGATTCGGGCGTGTCGCGAACGCAATTCTTGTCATTCAAGTTCTAATCTCGTGCCAAGCTACGAAACTTTAGGAGCTCGAATGGCAAGAGTGGCAGCATCCGGTTCAAAGTCAGTCAAGGCCGAAACGGGCCAGAAGACAAAACCCAAAGATGCAGCCAAGCCGCCGATAGAGCAGGCGAATGCCCTTCGAACCTACGTGCTTGACACCTCGGTTCTGCTCAGTGACCCAAAGGCACTGTTTCGATTCAAAGAGCAGTCGGTGGTCATTCCGATCATCGTGATCAACGAACTTGAGAAAAAGCGTCACGACCCAGAGATTGGTTTCTTCGCGCGCCAGACCCTGCGCTACCTCGACGACATGCGCCGTCAGCACGAACGCCTCGACTTTCCGATTGAGGTCGGCGAGGGCGGCACGCTTCGCGTTGAACTAAACCACATTGACCAGTCGGTGCTGCCGGTTGGCTTTCAGCTCGGTGACAATGATTCGCGCATCCTCGCGGTGGCTTTCAACCTGGCGAATGAGGGTCTCGATGTAACAGTCGTTTCGCAAGACCTGCCAATGCGTGTGAAGGTGGCCGCGCTCGGAATGCGCGCCGAGGAGTACCGCAACAACATGGCTGTCGACTCCGGCTGGACGGGTCTTGCCGACTTGGCTCTCAACGCCGACGAGATGAGCGACCTCTATGACGCCGAGATTTTGAAGCACAAAGATGTCGCCGACTACCCGGTCAACACGGGGCTTGTGATCACGAGCGAGCGCGGGCACGCACTGGGTCGAGTAACCGCCGACAAGCAGGTCAAACTTGTTCGCGGCGACCGTGAGGTTTTTGGCGTGCACGGGCGTTCTGCCGAACAGCGCCTGGCCATCGACCTTTTGCTCGACCCAGAGATTGGCATCGTGTCGCTCGGTGGTCGTGCCGGTACCGGAAAGTCGGCGCTTGCCCTCTGCGCCGGTCTCGAGGCAGTTCTTGAGCGTCGCGCTCACAAGAAGATCATGGTGTTCCGCCCGATTTATGCGGTTGGTGGCCAAGAGCTCGGTTACCTTCCTGGCAGCGAGACCGAAAAGATGAACCCTTGGGGTCAGGCGATTTTCGACACACTGGGCGCCTTGGTTTCGAAAGAGGCAATCGATCACGTCGTCGATCGCGGGTTGCTCGAGGTGCTGCCTCTAACGCACATCCGTGGTCGTTCGCTTCACGACGCGTTTGTAATCGTGGATGAAGCGCAATCGCTCGAACGCAACGTGCTGTTGACCGTGCTCTCGCGCATCGGTCAGAACTCGCGTGTGGTTCTCACTCACGATGTGGCTCAGCGAGACAACCTGCGAGTCGGTCGCCACGACGGAATCGCTGCTGTCATCGAGGCACTGAAGGGTCAGTCACTGTTCGGCCACGTCACGCTAACTCGCTCTGAGCGCTCCGCAATCGCAGCCATGGTTACCGACCTGCTCGACAACTAGCTGCGGGTTTAGGCGTTTAGAAGAGTTCTGGTTCCAACAATGAAGAAGAACAGGCTCACCAATGCAAAAAGCACGCCGGCCCACACGGCCGATGATGTGGACGAGCTGCCATCTGAGAGGCCTAAGAGGAAAAGAGCTATGCCACTCAAGAATGCCGAAGAGAAGATGAGCCCTAGACCCTTTGCGATGTTCGATATCGTGTCTTCAATTCGACTTTGAGTCTTTTGAAGTTTCTTTACTTCGTTCAGCAGTAGAGCGTCAGATGTTTCAAGAGTTTGCGTAACGGCAGTTTGGGACGGTTCTGACTTAGCGCTGACTCGAGGTTCTGGCGTCGAAGCCCCAGCGTCTGACGTTGAAGTTCTAGACACGTACGGGAAGTTGTCTAAGGGCCGTTCCTTACGTTCAGCTTCTACCGCTTCCTGGGCAGCGCACCCAGGGCAGTTCATTTTTGTTTTGTTGTACTTGCGGCCACAGACTTCGCATGCTTCGATTTCGTTCATTTTGTCTCCCCAAAGAAATTTACTGAGCACCAGCATAGGTGCTGTGAATAACTTTCACGCCTTTCAACCCAAATCGATAACTTCGGTGGATGCTTCAACCTCAAGTTGCCCTCGCCTGGATCGGCCCCGCCTATCTGTTGCTGATGACCTTACCGCTGGCGTTCATCGACATTCGGCAACGGAGGCTGCCCAATAAAATCGTGCTGCCTGGGTTCGCGATCACTTTGGTGGGGCAGATGCTTTCGGTGTTAGCCGGGGCGCAGTGGCAACAACTCGCAGTCGCGTGGGCCACCGCCGTGACCGTGTTTGCGCTTGCGGCGGCCGCCAACTACTTTGGTGCGCTCGGTATGGGCGATGTGAAACTCATGGCACTCATGACGGCAGCGTTGTCGTGGTTCGGTTGGCAACATCCGCTGATTGCATTTGCAGTTGCATTCGTGCTCGCAACCGTTGGAGTGCTGGTGCTGTTCGTGGCAAGGCGCGCCAAGTTGGGTTCAACCTTGGCCCTGGGGCCCTATTTGCTGGCGGGTTTCGCTGTTGCTGCTACTGGGCTGGCTTGGTCATAGAGAGCACATCAAGAGCCGCGTCAAGCTGCTCAAGAGTCAGGGTCTCTCCGTCGACGTAGCCGAGCTCAATGGTGGCCTCGCGAACGGTTAGACCATTCTTGACCGAGTGCTTGGCAATCTTGGCAGCTGCCTCGTAGCCGATGTACTTGTTGAGCGGGGTAACGATCGATGGGCTCGACTCGGCAAGTGCGCGAGCACGTTCTTCGTTTGCCTCGAGACCACGGATGGTCTTGTCAGCGAGCAGTCGCATTGAGTTGGCAAGCAGGCGAATCGACTCAAGCAGCGAGTTGCCCATGACCGGAATGGCCACGTTCAGCTCGAAGTTACCGGTTGCGCCAGCCCAGGCGACGGTTGCATCGTTTCCGATGACACGGGCGCAAACCATGAGCACAGCCTCTGGAACAACTGGGTTCACCTTGCCAGGCATGATGCTCGAGCCAGGCTGTAGGTCAGGAATGTGCAGCTCGGCGATGCCGGCGTTCGGGCCAGAGCCCATCCAGCGAAGGTCGTTGTTGATCTTGGTGAGGCTGACGGCAAGAACACGAAGAGCACCGGATGCTTCAACCAACGCATCGCGGGCGCCCTGCGCCTCGAAGTGGTCTCGTGCCTCGGTGATGGGCAAACCAGTTTCGGCAGCTAGCAAGCGAATAACCTCTTGCGGAAAACCCTTTGGAGTGTTGATTCCGGTGCCGACGGCGGTTCCGCCAAGTGGCACCTCGGCGACTCGCACGATGGTGGTGTTGACGCGCTCGATGGCGTAGCGAATCTGTGCCGCGTATCCGCCAAATTCTTGACCGAGAGTTACTGGAGTTGCATCCATCAGGTGGGTGCGGCCGGCCTTTACGACCGACTTCCAAAGTTCGGCCTTCTCTTCAAGAGAAATCGCTAGGTAGTCGAGCGACGGGAGCAGGTCGTTGATTAGGGCCGCGGTCACTGCAACGTGAACCGAGGTCGGAAAGACGTCGTTCGAAGACTGCGAGGCGTTGACGTGGTCGTTTGGGTGAACCGGTGAACCGAGGCGGTTGGTAGCCAGGGTTGCCAACACCTCGTTCATGTTCATGTTCGACGAGGTTCCCGAACCGGTCTGAAAAATGTCAACTGGGAACTCGCCGTCGTGGTTGCCGGCGGCTACGTCATCGGCCGAAGCTGCGATTGCATCTGCGATTTTTGCATCTAGAACACCAAGAGTTGCGTTGGCGAGGGCGGCGGCCTTCTTGATTTGCGCCAGAGCGGCGATGTGAGCGCGCTCAAGAGTTGTTCCAGAGATCGGAAAGTTCTCGACGGCTCGTTGAGTTTGGGCGCGGTAGAGGGCGTTTAGGGGAACTTTGACTTCACCCATGGTGTCGTGTTCGATGCGGTATTCCACTGTTCGAGCCTTTCTAGCGTGCGCGATTGGTGCAAAACCCAAACGGCGATGTTATTCGACTGTTCCGACCTTTGTAATCGGATGAATTTCTCCTAGAGCAAGTTTGTAATTTGCTCCAACCACACCTAATTTACCCGTCTCAACGGCCTCACGAATCACCTTTGAGCGCGTCATAATTTCGTCGATGGTGTCGTGAATGTGCAATTCGGTCACTTCATCGATGTGGTGCTTACCGTTTGCGAATGCGTTCGTGACCGTTGGTTGGATGCGAGCCACGATGTTTTGAATGAATTCACCCTTTGCGCGCAACTTGCCGGTACTCGAATCCATGGCGGCGCGAATCGCACCGCACTCGTCATGACCCAAAACGACGATGACCGAAACGCCGAGAACCTCGACCGCGTACTCGAGAGAGCCAAGGATGGTTTCGGCGATTACCTGGCCAGCGTTTCGAACTACAAAAAGGTCACCTAGACCGACGTCGAAGATGATT
Source organism: Rhodoluna sp. (assembly GCA_044348705.1). GTDB lineage: Bacteria > Actinomycetota > Actinomycetes > Actinomycetales > Microbacteriaceae > Rhodoluna. Next base: position 143,056 of record JBIKSH010000001.1, read on the forward strand.
TCTGCGCTGAGCCTTGAGTCGGCGCATCCGAATAGAGCTGCGAAAGGAACCTGCTCGCCGGCTAGTGCTGCACGTCGATCGACATCTTGGTTCGGGTGAGCGGGGCTGCCCTCAACGAAGCGGTGATTGCCATCGACCAACGCAGCCCACGCTTGGGTGGGGGTGTTAGGTCTTGTGGTCAAAGTTGCCTCACTTCGTCAGTGATTGCTAAGGGTAGTTGCTCTGAATCTGCTCTTTTACAGAGTCAGCAAACGATTGAATTACGGCGGCATCGGCGGTTCCGTAAACCAAAATCGTGTCATTGCCAATCGTAGTGACCAACATGTAATCACGAGTCTTTGCCGGCTTGTTTGGTCTGGTCGCTTCGAAGATTTGCCAAGACTCGTCGTAGCTGCCTGTTTGAGTTTTTTCGCTCAGCTGTAACGCCAGCCAGGTGGGGTTGGTGGTGAAGGTTTGGCTGAATCCGATGAATTCGTTGTTTGGGCCGACGAAGCCGGCGGTCCATGATGCTTCGGTGCCGTCGGTCGGTGAGGTTTTGATCTTGGCGCTGTTGCTCCACCAGCCAGTCGATGGCAATTCGGGAACGATGAGCGGCAGCGAGGTAGTCTCAACAGCGCCGGCCGCGATGTCTACGTAGTCGACTGGCTGAATTCGGTTGCTGTCATCGCGGGGCACGATCAGAACTAGGGCCAGCACGATGCCGAGCGTGGCTGCGAGCGAAAGACCCAGGTTGATTACAGTTTGGCGAGCGCGCCTTTGTGCGGCTGCATCACTCACGACTACTGCTTTTCTTTGAGGGCGGCGTCGACGCGTGCGCGAGCACCGCTGAGCCATTCTTCGCAACGCTTGGCCAAAGCCTCGCCACGCTCCCAGAGGTTCATGCTCTGCTCGAGCGAAACCGAACCCTGTTCAAGCTCGGTCAAAACCTTGGCAAGCTCGTCTCGGGCTTGTTCATAAGTGAACTCAGCGACATCCGCGTTGGTTTTCTTTTCAGCCATTGGTTTCTCCTTGGGTTAATTCTTATCTGCTGTTGCATCGATTTCGCCTTTGGCGAGGCGAATCTTGAGTTTTTGTCCGGCTTTGATCTTGGCCGCGTCGCCGATGACGTGCCCCTTGTCGTCACGCACCACCGAATAGCCGCGATCGAGTGTGCTTTGCGGGCTTAGTGAACGAAGAACCTGAGTTTGACTCGAAAGTTCGGCGGCAGCACGCTCAAGCGTTAGGTTGATGGCAACGCGCACGGCATTACGCTCTCGTTCGAGTTCAACCGCCTGGTCATCGATGAAGCCGAAAGGGTTGGCAAGCATCGGTCGTGAACGCAGTTGAGCGATGAGGTCGCTCTGGGTCGAAATGAACTGACTGACGCGTGTGAGCATTCGGGCGAGTGCCTCTTGGATGCGCGAGCGTTCGAGCGCTACGTCGGGCACGACGAGCTTGGCGGCGTCGGTTGGGGTCGAGGCTCGAACGTCAGCCACGATGTCTAGCAGAGGACTGTCGGCTTCATGGCCGATGGCCGAAACTACCGGAGTTTGGCAAGCGGCAACTGCGCGGCAGAGAGCTTCGTCGCTGAACACCACCAAATCCATGAAGGCACCGCCACCGCGGGCGATGACAATCACGTCGACCTCTGGATCGGCGTCAAGAGTTTTGACTGCGGCGATTACCTCGGCTGCGGCTGCGTCACCCTGAACCTTGGTGTTGATGACGCGAAACTTGGCCTCAGACCAGCGACGGGAAACATTCTGAAGCACGTCTTTTTCGGCGTCTGAGTCTTTACCCGTGATGAGGCCGATGCAGTTGGGCAAAAATGGCAGAACTTGCTTGCGGGCTGGATCGGTTAGGCCCTCGCTGATGAACAACTGGCGCAAGCGCTCGATGCGCTCGAGAAGGTCACCCAGACCAACCTTGCGAATTTCGAAAACGTTGAGGCTCAACTTGCCAGACTTAGGCCAAAACTCTGGCTTCACCAAGGCAATGACTCGATCGCCAACCTTTAAGTCTTTTGGTAGCGAGCCAGGGTTCCACGAGTGAACCGAAACGCGAGCCTCAAGTTTCAGGTCTTTGATGTCGGCGAAAAACGAGGTGCCCTTGTTACTGAGCTGGCTGATTTCGCCTTCAATCCAGACGGTGCCGAGCCTCGCGATGTAATCTTTGAGCTTCTGACCTAGGGTGGCGACTGGCCACGGGTCGAGGTCTGTAGAGGTGCGAGCAGGGGTGACGAGGTCGGGGTTTAGAACACCGTCTTCATCTGTCATCGCTTGCCTCACTCCTGCTTACAATTGAGCAGGTATCGAGAAAAGGATAACGCCCCCATGGGACAACAAACCTCTGAGAAGAAGGTTCTACTGGCTTCACCGCGCGGATACTGCGCTGGAGTCGACCGCGCCGTTATCGCCGTCGAAAAAGCATTAGATCACTACGGGGCTCCGGTTTATGTTCGCAAGCAGATTGTGCACAACAAGCACGTGGTCTCTTCGCTCGAAAAGCGCGGAGCGATTTTCGTCGAAGAAGTTGACGAGGTGCCTGAGGGCAGCATCCTAGTTTTCTCTGCACACGGTGTTTCGCCTGCCGTTGTTGCCGCTGCCGACGCTCGTGGACTCAACACCATCGACGCCACCTGCCCGCTGGTAACCAAGGTTCACCGCGAGGTTCAGCGCTTTGCCCAAGAGGATTACGACATTCTGCTAATCGGCCACGAAGGTCACGAAGAAGTCGAAGGCACCGCCGGTGAGGCCCCAGACAAGGTACAGATTGTCGACGTTGACATCACGGGAGTGCGCGTGCGCGACCCGAAGAAGCTCATCTGGCTGTCGCAGACAACCCTCTCGGTCGACGAAACCATGGAAACCGTGGTCAGGCTGCGCGACAAGTTCCCAACCCTGCAGAACCCACCGAGCGACGACATTTGCTACGCGACACAAAACCGCCAGGTAGCGATTAAGAAAATCGGTGTCGAAAGCGACCTCGTCATCGTTGTCGGCTCGGCAAACTCGTCGAACACCGTGCGCCTGGTTGAGGTTGCCTTGGATGCGGGTGCAAAAGCCGCCTACCGCGTCGACTTTGCCAGCGAAATCGAAGAGTCTTGGTTTGAGGGTGTCGAAACCGTCGGTGTTTCATCGGGAGCTTCGGTTCCTGAAGAACTCGTTGAAGAAGTTCTCGACTACCTGGCGGAGCGCGGTTACGGAGATGTTCGAAACGTAGTGACTGCAGAAGAAGATGTTCAGTTCTCGCTGCCGAAAGAGCTTCGCAAAGATCTGAAGGCTGCCGGTACCGACGTCAGCAACAAAATCAAGCGCGACTAGAGCACTCCCTTAGAGCTGGCTTGTCTCAGCGCTTATGGTTTGTGGCCTAGAGGCTCATCGACTTGCCAGCCGAGCCAAGCTCTGAAGCAGCTTCGACAACGCGCTCAGCCATACCGGCTTCACCGATCTTGCCCCAGGCACGTGGGTCGTAGGCCTTCTTGTTACCAACTTCGCCATCGATCTTTAGCACGCCGTCGTAGTTGGCCAGCATGTGGCCAGCGATTGGTCGGGTAAACGCATACTGCAGGTCGGTGTCGATGTTCATCTTGATCACACCGTGACGAACCGCCTCAGCGATTTCTTCAGGGGTCGAGCCCGATCCACCGTGGAACACGAGGTCGAAAGGCTTGTCTTTGCCATATTTAGCGCCAACAACGGCTTGGATGTCGCCTAGCAACTCTGGGCGAAGCTTGACGTTACCCGGCTTGTAGACACCGTGCACGTTACCGAAGGTCAACGCGACCATGTAGCGACCATTTTCGCCCAGGCCCAGAGCCTCGGCGGTTAGCAGACCGTCATCAGGGGTGGTGTAAAGGTGTTCACCCATGCCGCCCTCAACGCCGTCTTCTTCGCCGCCGACAACGCCGACTTCGATTTCGAGAACTGCTCCAATGCCGTTGGTTAGCTTCAGCATCTCTTTGGCGATTTCTAGGTTTTCAGCCATCGGAACAGCCGAGCCGTCCCACATGTGTGAGTTGAATAGAGGGTCTTGGCCGGCACGCACGCGCTCTTGCGATATGGCGATGAGCGGTCGAACAAACTTGTCTAACTGGTCTTTGGCACAGTGGTCGGTGTGCAGGGCGATGGTGATGCCGTAGTTTTTAGCAACCTCGCGAGCGAAGGCGGCCATGGCAGCCGCACCAGACGCCATGTTCTTGATGGTTGGGCCAGACCAGTAATCGCCGCCGCCGGTGGTTACCTGAATGATGCCGTCTGAGCCAGCCGCCTGCAAACCTGCGAGAGCTGCGTTCAAAGTCTGCGAAGAAGAAACGTTGATTGCTGGGTAAGCAAAGCCACCGTTCTTGGCGCGGTCTAGCATCTCTAGGTACTGGTCTGGTGTTGCTACGGGCATGGCTTACTCCTTGAGCGACGTTGGGATTACCTATGATGTTACCAACACGAGAGGCCCGAGATGCGTTCAACAGACTCACCAACTCGTGAATTAATGGAGGCGGTAATCGTCGCCAGCCGCGCCGCTTTTCGGCATGTCGGCTCTGAAAACAAGTTGGCGGTTGACCGCGCCGCAGTCGATGCAATGCGTGCGTCTCTAAATGCTCAAAAACAGGGTTTTCGTGTCGTGATCGGTGAGGGGGCAAAAGACGACGCACCGATGCTGTTCAACGGTGAAATTCTCGGCGTTTCGGGTGCCATCGACTGGGACATCGCAGTCGACCCGATCGACGGAACCCGCCTGGCCGCCTACCGTCTAGATGGAGCGGTCTCGGTCATCGGGGCAACCGAGCCTGGGGCGATGATGAATTGCCCAGACGTTTTTTACATGAAAAAATTGGTGTGTGGCCCAGAAGGCGTCGGGCTGCTAGACATCGATTACTCGGCGACTCAAAACATTCAAAACCTGGCGGATGCTCTGCAGAAGCCCGTCTCAGAGCTATCGGTTGCCGTGATAGAGAAGCCGGTGAATGCCGATCTGATCGAAGAGGTAAAGGCGTCGGGAGCGCATTGGCATCGGTTCGAAGAGGGTGACGTTGCGATGGCGGTAGCAGCGGCAACACCAGATTCGGGCATAGACCTTCTGTTGGGTGTTGGTGGCAACCCGGAGGGCGTGCTTGCTGCCTGCGCCGTGCGCATTCTCGGGGGCTTCATGCAGGGTGTCCTCGCGCCTAGATCAATCGAAGAAATCGAAGCCGCACTGAACTCCGGTTTCAAGCTCGATAAAAAGTTTGGTTTATCAGAACTGGTTGGAGGCACTCGACAGGTTTTTGTGATGGCTGGAGTTACCGACGGAATCTTGGTAAAGGGACTCAAAGTGTTTTCAGAAACCGAGATGGATATTCAACTCTTCGTACTCGATACCGATATCGAAGGTGGACGGCTGTTCACCGTTCGAGTTAAGCGTTAGCTCGGAACTCGGCCACTTCTTCTAGAAGAGCTTCACGGTCTGGAGTTTCATCGAGAATCGCGGTCGGCAGGTTGTCGATGTTCTCGAGACCAGATGTTGGCTGAGTGACGGCAACTGCGCCCCACTGAACAGCGGTTGAGACGCCTAAAGGAACGTTGTAACCAACGCCGTGCTCGGCTAGGTCTGCATCGGGGTAGTTGACTACAGCCGACAAGAAGCCGGCAAGAGTGGCATCGCCAGCGCCAACGGTGTTGATTACCTTCACAGGCGGTGTGCGAGCGGCCCATTCGCGGTCTTTGGTGACGGCAATCATGCCGTCTGCGCCGAGGCTGGCCAAAACCGTTTCGATGCCGTGTTCGCAGAGCTCGCGAGCCGCGTCGATGACGTCACCAACGGTGCGAAGAGTGCGGCTCACTGCCGATGCGAGTTCTTCAGCGTTTGGCTTGATGATCGCCGCGCGCCCGCTGCGGGCCCAGAAGTTCAAGGGCTCACCGGAGGTGTCTAGTGCAACGCGAACCCCGAGGGCATCCATGCGGTCAAAAATGGGGGTGAGGTCGACAAATTTGTTGGTTGCTTTAACCAAAGGCAGCGCTCCGGCAACCACTAGCCACTTTGCGTCGTTCTCTCGAACGGTTCGCTCGGTGAGCTCCACAATCGCGTTCCAGTCTTGTTCACTCAGAGGGCGAGGAGACTCGTTGACCTTTGTGGTTGGCCCGTTATGTTCGACGATGGTGGTTGAAACGCGAAGGGTGCCGTCTACCCAGAGCGGTAACAACATTCCGTCGCTGCCGGTGCGTGCGAGAACGCCAGGGTCAGAGTTGCCGATTGGAACGACGCCGGGTGCTTTGATGCCAGCCAAGAACAGGCCGCGCGAAACGTTGATGCCTTTGCCAGCAAGTTCTTCGCCGACTGCGTCGGCACGGTTGACTCCGCCTGAGTGTAGGTTGCTTACAAAGTAGGTGCGGTCAAGGGTAGGAGCTGGCGTCAGGGTGACGATTGGTGAACCAACGTTGGTGCCAGGCATAGGAGTCTCCTAAGACTTGAAATTCATTTGAAGTGGCCACAGGAAAGTGGCTTGCTATCGGCAGACCTCATCGTCGGCGTTCTCGTAAAAGTATAGCCAAGCAGCCATTTTGCCCGAACGAAAGAAGGCGGATTTGGAACCGCTACTTTTTGTCGTCTTCTTCGACTATTTCAATCTCTAAGGCGTCTGCGCTTGAAGCCTCGCTTGCCGTAAAGCTGTCGGTTGACGATTCGATTTGCTTTGGCTCAGGAATCTCGCTGGTGCCTAGCTCGTTTTCGTCGAGATCGTTGAGCTTTCGAGCTGTCACCAGCATGCGGCGCTCAAAGCTGGAGACGAACGAGTTGTAGTCCTTGACCGTAGCCCCAATCGAGCGACCGAGTTTGTCGGCCAGCTCGGTAACCTTGCCAACGCGCTCGTAGAGCTCTTTGCCGAGTTTGATCATGGTGCGCAGCGAGCCCTCATCTGCGTTCTGTCGCCAGATGTAGTTGATGGTTTTGAGAACCGAGAACAGGCTGACCGGTGAGGCGAGCGCGACGTTTTTCTTAAAGGCATATTCGAGCAGTGTGTTGTCTAGATCTAGAGCCGCCGACAGTAGCGACTCGCTTGGTACGAAGGCGATTACAAAGTCGGGGCTGGCGTCTAGTCCAGACCAATAGGAACGAGTAGCCAGGGCGTCGATGTGTGTCTTCATAGCCTTGACGTGCTCTTCGAGCAGTTTCTTGCGACGTTCGGCCTCTTCGCCGGTGGCCAGTTCTGAAATTGCCGAGGCTGCCTGGTAAGAGTTGAACGGCACCTTTGAGTCGATCGCGAGCGACTTCGAGCCTGGCAGACGAATAATCATGTCGGCACGGCCAGATGAATCGCCGGTAGAGATGGTGGCTTGTTCGTCGAAGTCGGCGTGCTTTAGTAACCCAGCAAGTTCAACTAGGCGGCGAAGTTGAGTTTCACCCCAAACGCCACGAACGCTGTTTGAAGACATTGCCTGTGACAGCGCCGCCGCTTCGCGACGAATCTTGTCATTCGACTCGACCACGTTTTGAATTTGAGCCTGTAGCTCACCCACCTGGGTTGCGCGCTGGCGCTGAAGGGTGGCCACCGTTTCGGTCATTGCGGCGAGTGACTCTTTTACAGGTTTGATTTCGGCAGCCAAAAGGTTGGTTTCGTTGTCTTTGGCGATTTGCGCTCGAAGATCGACGATTTGTGCCTCGAGTCGGTTTACCGCCTCGGTTTTCGCGGCTAACAGCGAGGCCGACTCAATAGCGGCAGCCTGATCTGCGACCGGTGCAGCTTTTTTGCGCAGCGATGCGACCAACCAACCAACGACGATGCCGAGTGCGATTCCTATTGCCAGATAAACAATCTCCATGTGGGCAAGGTATCAGCCCCCGCAGACTTTTTATGCGGGCACGCCGAGCACGGCACACTCAGCGCGCCGCCGAGCTATCGCACAGCATCCGTGCCCAGCAATAGACTCGCCATATGCAGAAGATCTTGCACCACATAAATGGTCAACAAACCGCCGGTTCGAGCAGTCGACTTTTCGACGTTTACGACCCGGCCAGGGGAGTGGTGACCAAGCAGGTTGTGCTTGCCGACGCCACCGACGTAGAGTCTGCCATCAACGCTGCGACCAACGCGTTCGCCGCCTGGCGCGACATGTCTTGGGCTAACCGCCAGCAAATTTTGTTCAAGTTTCGTGAGTTACTCAATGCCCGCAAGCCCGAGCTCGCCGCCATCATCACCGAAGAACATGGCAAGGTGCTCTCGGATGCACTGGGTGAGGTTACCCGCGGCCAAGAGGTTGTCGAGTTCGCTCTCGGTGCGCCTCACCTGACCAAAGGCGAGCACAGCGAGCAGGTGTCTACCGGCGTGGATGTCTTTAGCCTTCGTCAACCGTTGGGGCCGGTGGCTATCATCAGCCCGTTCAACTTTCCGGCCATGGTGCCGATGTGGTTTTTCCCGATTGCCTTAGCGACCGGCAACACCGTGGTGCTCAAGCCGAGTGAAAAAGACCCGAGTGCTGCGATTTGGATTGCCGAACTGCTCACCGAGGCAGGCTTGCCGAACGGTGTGTTCAACGTTCTGCAGGGCGACAAGGTGGCCGTCGATGGTTTGCTCGAGCATCCGAGCATTAAGGCAGTCTCGTTCGTGGGATCGACCCCGATCGCCAAGTATGTCTATGAAAAGGCAACGGCCGCCGGCAAGCGCGTTCAGTCGCTCGGTGGCGCAAAGAACCACATGTTGGTTTTGCCGGATGCTGACCTCGACCTTGCTGCCGACGCCGCAATCAATGCCGGCTTCGGTTCGGCAGGCGAGCGTTGCATGGCAATCAGCGCATTGGTTGTAGTTGAGCCGGTTGCCGATCGCCTCGTTGCCAAGATTGCCGAGCGCATGATTCCACTCAAGACCGGTGATGGACGTCGTTCTTGCGACATGGGGCCGCTGATTACTCGCGAACACCGCGACAAGGTGGCCAGCTACATTCCGATGGCGCTCGCCGACGGTGCCGAGGTTGTAATCGACGGCCGCGGAGTAACCGTCGACGGCGACGAAAACGGCTTCTGGCTCGGCCCAACCCTGATCGACCGCGTTCCGACCACTTCGCACGTGTACCTCGACGAAATTTTTGGCCCGGTGCTTTCGGTGATTCGCGTCGCCAGCTATGAAGAGGGTGTCGCGCTAATCAACGCCAGCCAGTTCGGCAACGGCACCGCAATCTTCACCAACGACGGTGGCGCTGCGCGTCGATTCCAGCGCGAAGTGGAGGTCGGCATGATCGGCATCAACGTGCCGATTCCGGTTCCGGTTGCCACGTTCTCATTCGGCGGCGACAAGGCCAGCATCTTCGGTGATCTAAAGGCTCACGGCGCAGACGGCATTCGCTTCTACACCAAGACCAAGGCCGTTACTCAGCGCTGGCTAGACCCAAGCCACGGCGGAATCAACTTGGGCTTTCCGCAAAACGACTAGAGCGCTTTAATCTCGTGCTTCACCGCTGCCGCAAGTTCGGCAAGCGAGTCGACACCGTGGCGATCGGCTGCGTGAATGATGACTCTGGCGCAAGCATCCGAGTCGGCTAGAGCATCGTGGTGGTCAAACTCTTCGTGCCCAATTGCATAGGCAACCGCGTTCAGTCGGTATGACTCGAGGTTGTAGGTTTTGCGCGAAATCATGAGCGAGCAGGCGTATTTCAAGTTGGGCAGTTGCGCTTCGATCAAACCAGCGGATGCACGCAGCACGCCCATGTCAAAGCCGGCGTTGTGCGCCACAAGGTCGTCGCCATCGATGAAGTGAAGCATGAGGTCGAGCGCTTCGCCCCAGGTTGGAGCATCGATCACGTCACTCGGCCGAATGCCGTGCACCTTGATGTTGTGCTCGCTGAACCAGTCGTTCGGGCTCGGCGGTTGAATCAGCACGGCAAAAGTGTCGACAATCTTGGCGTCGCGAACCTTCACCAAACCAACCGCGCAAGGGCTCGCGGGCGAACCATTTGCGGTTTCAAAGTCGATTGCGGTGAAGTCAAGGGCCATACGACTATTAAACTCTTCAGGTGGCCCTAACTATCGGAATCGTGGGACTGCCCAATGTTGGCAAGTCGACCCTCTTCAATGCACTCACCAAGAACAACGTTCTGGCGGCGAACTATCCGTTCGCAACCATCGAACCAAACGTCGGTGTAGTGAACCTTCCAGATGCGCGTTTGAACCGCTTGTCTGACATCTTCGGGTCGGAGCGCATCCTGCCAGCACCAGTCTCGTTCGTCGACATCGCCGGCATTGTGCGCGGTGCGAGCGAGGGTGAAGGCCTGGGCAACCAGTTCTTGGCGAACATCCGTGAAGCCGACGCAATCGCCCAGGTGGTGCGCGGTTTCGTCGATGGCGACGTTATTCACGTGGATGGTCGGGTAGACGCCAAGAGCGACATCGAGACCATCAACACCGAGTTGATTTTGGCCGACATGCAGACTCTCGAAAAGGCACGCCCGCGCATTGAAAAAGAGATCAAGGGAAAGAAGGCCGAACCTATCGCTCTTGAGGTAATCGACGAGGCGCTCGCGGTGCTGAACCAGGGCACCCCACTTTCGGCAACCAAGATCGACCTAACCCCGGTTCGCGAACTCGGCCTGCTAACCGCAAAGCCGACCCTTTATGTTTTCAACGTCGACGAGTCGATTTTGACCGACCCAGCCAAGAAGAAGGCGCTCGCCGATTTGGTTGCACCAGCCGAGGCTGTTTTTCTTGATGCCAAAGTTGAGAGCGAACTAATTGACCTGACCGCCGAAGAGGCCGGTGAGTTGCTTGCATCTCTAGGTCAAGACGAGTCTGGTCTCGACCAGCTTGCCCGCATCGGATTCAAAACCCTAGGCCTTCAGACCTACCTCACCGCTGGCCCGAAAGAGGCTCGCGCCTGGACTATTCGCCAGGGCTGGAAGGCCCCAGCTGCCGCCGGTGTTATTCACACCGACTTTGAGCGTGGCTTCATCAAGGCCGAAATTGTGTCATTCGAAGACCTCGACGCGACCGGTTCGATGACCGACGCCAAGGCTGCCGGCAAGGTTCGCATGGAGGGCAAGGACTACGTCATGAAAGATGGCGACGTAGTCGAGTTCCGTTTCAACGTTTAGCGGCTAGGTGCTGCTTGCAAGCAAGCCAAGCTAGAGCTTTTCGATGACCTTGAAGTTGTAGCAAATCACGGGAGTTTCATCTGTGATTTCTATGCCGCAAACATCAGTCCAAAACGCACGGTGGGCTACTCGCCACTGCTCTACTGATTCGAAGCCTTCACCTTCAGACTGAACAAACTGCCAGCCAACTTGTTCAAAAGGAACCCACTGCACGGCCGTGTACTCAATCAACGCGAGCGGTCTACCTTCACCGTCAACGAGCCACTCGCGTTCGCCCGGCACTTCAAACGATTCACCCTCGGCTTCATACTCCCCGTCATCGATAGAACTGGTGCCAGTTTTTTCACCCGAAAGCACCAACGCATTCAGCCTTTTTTGCAATTCGCTGCCGGGCTCGCCGAGTTCCATAATGCGAAGGCCGTCGATACGTTCAAACATCTTGACCAGTTCCTTTCAACTAACCGCGCGCTTTGGCTGCCCATTCACGCGGATGCTTGGCCACAAAATTCTGCGCAATCACGCGATAACCACCGGCGTCGGGGTGAATGCCGTCTGGCATGCTCGGCGCATCTGCCTCGCTGAACAGCTGTAGGCCATCCAAGTAATAAATGTTTGGGTCGGTCTTGGCGCGAACCTCAACCAACTCGGCCAAAATTTCACGGATGCTGCACAGAGTGAGTTCGCCGATCCAGGTGTGGCGGCTGAACTCTTGCCCCATAACCATGCCGTCAGGCCCAGCTTCAGAAGGCCCAGGATTGTTTTCGTGTGCGGGGCAGCAAACCGGAGAAATGACCAAGATCGGGGTGGTCGCGTGCTTGTCGCGAATGGTGTCGATGAAGCCGTGCGCGGCGGGCCCGAAGGTGCGCGACGTGAGGTTCGCGCCGTTAACCACGTTGATGCCGAGCTTTAGGCTGATCAGCTCGGCAGGTAGATCGCGAATGGTGCGTGCCGAGAATTGCTCGAGGTTCGCGCATCCGCCCATGCCGAGGTTATAGATTTCTAAGCCGAGTTCACGGGCGGCGGCAACCGGCCAAACTCCGAGCGGTGAGTCAGCGTCTTCACAGTGGCTGATCGAGCTGCCGTAGTGCACCCAGCGGGGCAATGGTTCGGTTAAGTCTGCCTCTAGCGGCGCATTGGAGCTCACGTCGAGCAACTCGATTGAGCAGTTGTGCGGCAGCCAAACCTGAACGCGGCGGGCCTGGTCGGTCTCAGGCAGCTCGAAACTGGCCACCGAGTCTTCGCCGAGCTTGGTTTCTTGAACCACGTCGCCATTCCAAACCTGAAGGTCGCCGTTGGTGTGCGACACACTCGCCTCAAAACCGTCAGCGGTCACAGAGATGGTCGATGCGCCGGCGAGAAATCCGTCGGCCAGGTTTGCGTCACGGTGCGAGCGGTAGCGAACCTCGATTTTGGTGGCACTGGTGAGTAGATTCAGGTGCGCTCCGCTGAGGCGCTCGGCCATCTTCGCCACCACGGGCGCGTGCGCGTGCTGGGCGTAGGTCCAGTCGGGTAGGCGGCTAAGCAGAAGCCCGCGCTCACCCTCGAGCACTCTAGAAACGCCACGGATGCTCGCCCGCACTAGCGCGGCTGTGTCTAGGTTCATCGCCATTCCTGAAGTTTATGACGCGCCGCCGATAACTTTGCGTCGAAAGTTAGACTTTCTCGCATGACCAAGATTGTGTTGTGGGCCGACAAGTTCGACGAGACCGCCGAGTTCTATCGCCTTTTGCTAAATGCCGAATTCAAGCACGCCTCTGATGGGTTCGTTTCGATTGTTGGCGAACAAAACGAAGTTCTGCTTCACGCGGTTGCGGCTCAGTGGGCCAGCGACATTTCGGTGCCACCGGCACTTCGCGACGAGAGCCCGCTAAAGCCTTGCTTCGAGGTTGAGTCGATTGCTCGTGCGCGCGAGGCGGTTAGCGGCACCAACGGTGTGATTCTTGGCGCAAACCGCGAGCAAACCCACGGCAACATGACCTATTGCGACGGCAACGACCCAGAGGGCAACGTCATTCAGGTTTATACGACCGCTTAGAAGTCGGTGCTTGCCACCACGGTCGTGCCAGCGGCGATGGCTGCCACAACAACGCCGGCCACGTGCTCGGCGGTCATGCCTTGAGGCATCTGCGGTGCAGCGCCAAACAGCGGGCGAGTAGCCAAGCCGGTTTCGGTGTGGCCAGGTCTGGCATCAATCACCTTGATCTTGTCGCGTCTTAGTTCAAAAGCGAGTGAGCCCAACCAAGTTGAGAAAGCACTCTTGGATGCGCAATATGCGCTCATGCCAGGGAAAGACTTTTCGGCAACCACACCCGTGATCGCAGCGATGAATGCATCTTCGCGACCACGAAGGGCCGGCAAAAGTTCGGTAATCAGTTGCGCTGGGCCACCGAAGTTGGCTTGAGTGAGAGCAGCAACCTGCTGCGCGGTGGTGTCGGCAGCCATGCCAAAACCCACGCGTCCTGCGGCGACCACAATGCCGTCGATCTGCTCGTTGGCGACGACGTAATCGGTGAGCACCTTGATACTTTCGGCACTGCCGAGGTCCACCACCAAGCGCAGTGCCGCTTCGCTAGGAATGTGAGCCGCACTTTCTTGCGAGCTTGCGGTGCCGAGCACCTGCGCTCCGGCTCGGGAGAGCATCCGAGTTATTTCGCCACCTAGAACACCAGATGCGCCGACGACGAGAATGCGTTTTGCTGAAAAGTCCATGCCAAGCCCAACTAGGTGTGTGCTCTAGGTATTTCACCTATAGGTTTAATCGGTTGAAAGTGAGTGAACGATGACTGAAAGACTTTTATATTCGGTGGAGCGCGAATACGAGACCGACATGGCGACCATGTGGAACGCCTGGACCGACGCCAGTGAGCTCGAAGGTTGGTACCACCCGACCGTTCTCGAGGGTGTGCCCGGCACCTTCACCTCAGAAACCCGCGTCGGTGGTCTCTGGACCGCCGCCATCGATGTGCCGATGAATGACTTCGTCGCGTATTTTTGGGGCCGCTATTCGGTGGTTGAGCCAAACCAGCGCTTGGTTCACTCGCTGAGTTACAGCCAAGACCCAGCCGAATTTGCCGAGCGCGACCCGAACGCGCCGTTCCACCGAATCGAGATCGACTTTGAAGAGCGCCTGGCGGGCGTGTGGGTTCGTTTCACCCAGTTTGGTGAAATGCCAGACGAGCAGGCTGAGGCTTCAAAAGAGGGCATGGAGAGCTACTTCGACTCTCTTGGTTACCACTTAGATAGCAAGTAGGCGTTTTAGGTCGCCGTGCACTTCCATAGCGCCAACCAGCCCTTTACCCTCAAGTAGCACGCGGCCATCGCGGTCGGTGTGCTTGATGTGAATCACTGCATCTAGGGTTTCATCGACGCGTTGGTGCATTTCGGTTCTAATCGGTGCGTGCAGCAGTCCGCCGCGCACCCGATCGGCACTGAGCGTTAGCAGCCCGTCCTTCGAACTCAACTGCCACTGAACGTGGGTGTCTGTGATGGTTAGTTCGATCTCTTTGGCGCCGTTATAGGTTGTCCAGCGGTGAAGTTTTCCGCTGTGCTTTAGCCCAACGATGTAGCCGCGAAACGGGCGACCGATCCAAGGGATGATGGCAACAGAACCGATCAAACTAGCCTCTGGGTCGCTATCGATGTGGTTGCTGTGCAGCCAAACGTAGCCACTCGGAAAAGCCCGACCCCAGTCTTTCTCGATGTAGCCGCGACCACCGGCAAACGAGACTTGCTTGCCTTCGACTGCCAGCTCGCCGGCCAGGTCGTGACCAAACGAGACGATGCCGTGAAAACACTCCATAAATGGCACCGCACCGAACCAACCCATGATTCCCGGCGACAGGGGCTTCACCGGCCACGGGTCGAGCTCACTCTCGAATGTGATTGACCCGCGCAGTGCAGGCAGATCGAGGGTCACACCTTTGCTGCTGAAGTGGTTTTTGCCAAGCGTTACGTCAAACTCGTCGGCCGATGCAGAGAATTCGCTGGTATCGAACTTGTGGTACCAAGAGCGACCGGTACTGCCGTCGAGCAGTTGAATGAACGCCTCGTTCACTCCGCCGTCAAGACCTAGAAAAACACCAGGGATGACCGCCCAGCGAGTTTTCTGGTCGGCGCTCACAACCTTTACATACCAACCCTCGAAGTAACGCTTGCTACGGCCATGGCCGTGAAAAGCTTCGGGGTGAAAAATACCTTTGAAGAATTGCAAAGGAGTGCGCATAGCCAAAGTTTAGGCACAATTCAAAGCTGCCGATGATTTGAATGCGGCTAACACTATTGTTTTAGGTGTTCAAAAAACACAACGGTTAACGATACGAAGAAGGTTTATCTCGTGGAACTAGATCAACTCAACTACCTAGCCATCTTGGTGGCAGCATTGGTCGCCAACGTAATCGGCGCGGTTTGGTTTAGCCCGAAGGCTTTCTTTCCGGTCTGGTGGAAGCTGATTGGCAAGACCCCAGAGCAGCAGCCCGGCTCATCAAACATGGCCTACGTCTTCGGCATGACCTTCTTGGGCGTGCTCGGCTACACCTTTGGTCTGGCTCTCGTGCTCGAGGTGATCACCGTGGCGCACGGGTCACTAAGTGTTGGCACCGGTGCTCTAGTTGGAGCAGCCCTCGGTCTACTTATCGGCGGTGGAGCCTCGCTGAGCCACCGCATGTTCGCCGGCCAAGGTTTCAAGGTTTGGTTGCTTGAAATTGGTAACGACGTCGTTGCACTAGCAGCCGTCGGTGCCATTCTCGCTGCCTGGCAGTAAATGTCGGCCAACGAAATCGACGACTATCTGGCTACTGTGCCAGAGCCAAAACGCGCCACGCTCGAAGCGGTTCGGCGCAGCATCCTCGCTGTAATTCCTGAGGCTGAGCAGTGCATTTCTTATGGAATGCCCGCTTTTCGGGTTGACGGCAAAGTGCTAGCTGGTTTTGCGGCGTTCAAAAATCATCTCGCCTACCTGCCGCACAGCGGTCGAGTTTTTCAAGAGATTCCAGAACTAGACAGTTACACGAAAACCACAGGTTCACTGCACTTTGAGATTGATACGCCGCTTCCCGACGAAATTGTTGAAAAGCTAATCGCGGTGCGCCGATTTCAGCTCTGGGGCATTTGATTCAGCTTCAAAAAAGCTAGTTTTTGGCGAACGCATTCTGAGCTAGTGAATGCAACAACCCGTTCGTTGCCAGAACAGATGAAGTTTCGGCGGTAAGTTCACCATCGAGCGCACTAAACGAGCCCCCGGACTGCTCGACAATCGGCACCAGAGCCGCAATGTCATAAATCTTTAGGTCGTGCTCGCCCACGATGTCGACGCTTCCCTCGGCAAGCAGCATGTAAGAGAAAAAGTCGCCGTATGCGCGAGTTCGCCAAACCTTGCGAGAAAGGTCGACGAGTTCGTTCAAATAACCGGCGCGATCCCAAAGTTGAAGGTTGTTGTAAGACAGTGAGGCATGCTCGAGAGCCGAAACTTTTGAAACTCGGATGCTTCGCTCCGAACCATCCACGTCTCTGGTGTGTGCCCCAACCCCCGGTGCAGCCCACCAGCGCCTACCTAGCGCTGGTGCCGACACAACGCTCAAAACGGGCTTGCCGTCTATCGCCAGGGCGATAAGCGCACCCCAAACGGGGACTCCGCGCATGAAGTTGGCGGTGCCGTCGATTGGGTCGATGATCCAAGTTCTAGAGCCCGAGCCGGTGTTGCCAAACTCTTCGCCAATTAGAGCGTCTTCGGGGCGTTCTTCGGCCAGAACCTGCTTTAGCGCCGCCTCCACCGAGCGGTCGGCGTCGGTTACCGGCGATGCATCCGGCTTCGTTTCAACCACGAGGTCTTGGGCTAAGAATCGGGGGAGGGCAATAGAATCGGCCAAATCAGCAAGCCGTTGGGCAAGCGCGAGGTCAGATTCGAACGATGACATGAACAAAAGCCTAGTCTGACGATGCCGAGACAATCAGGCGGCGCAGGCTGTCAACACGGGCAGTGCCGGTGTCACCCAAGCGTCCGTCTGTGATTGCCGCGTCGAGTTCACAGTCTGGCGATTCGGCAAGGTGTGAGCAGTCACGAGGGCAGGTTTCGATCACCTTGTAGAGGTCTTCAAATGAGCGAAGGAGCGAGGCCGGGTTGATGTGACCAAGCCCGAACGAACGCACACCGGGGGTGTCGATGATCCAGCCGTCTTCGAGCGCGATGGCGCGAACCGATGACGAGGTGTGGCGACCGCGACCGGTCACCACGTTGACTCCGCCGGTAGCTCGAGCAGCATCGGGCACCAGGGCGTTCACGAGGGTCGACTTGCCCACGCCCGAGTGGCCCACCATCACGGTGATTTCGCCGTGCAACAGCGCTTCGAGCTCGGAGATGCTAGGTGCATCCGAGCGGTTTTTGACCACTGGGATGCTCAAACTCTCGAAATTCGCCAAGAACTCGGCCGGGTCGGCGAGGTCGCATTTGGTTATGACCAAAATCGGCTTCAGACCCGCATCGAAAGCCGCGGCGAGGTAGCGGTCAATCAGGCGGGTGCGAGGTTCGGGGTTCGTGATTGCAGTGACGATGGCCATCTGCGTTGCGTTGGCAACGATCACGCGCTCGACCTGGTCGGTGTCGTCTGCGCTCCGACGCAACAGTGAGGTGCGCGGCTCGATTCGCACGATGCGAGCCAGCGTGCCCTCGGTTTCTGAGGTGTCGCCGGCAAGTGCAACTCGGTCGCCCACTGCTGCACCCTGCTTGCGAAGCTCTTTGGCCAAGGTTGCTGTGATGTCTCGTTGTTCATCGACGAGCAATACGCGATAGCGCCCGAGGTCTACACCTGTCACAAAGCCGATTGGCGCATTCTTGTGGTCGGGGCGAATCTTGGTGCGCGGCTTGTTGCCCTTTGGGTTCGGGCGAATGCGCACATCGTCTTCGTCGAGGTCGTGGTCGCCCGGGGTCGGCTCGTATAGCCAGCTCAAGCGCTTGCTCCAAGCAGCTTGGCCCAAAGTTGGGTGAACTCGGGCATCGTCTTTGCTGTCGTACCGATGTTTTCAACTCGGATGCCCGGCACTCGTAGCCCCATGATGGCCCCTGCCGTCGCCATGCGGTGGTCTTCGTAACTGAGCCAGTCGCAACCGTGCAGGTTGGCACTCGGTTCGATTTCCAAACCGTCTTCGGTTTCGCGACAGTTGCCGCCAGCTCGGTTGATTTCGGCGGTTAGGGCGGCAAGGCGATCGGTTTCGTGGCCGCGCAGGTGGGCGATTCCGCTGATTCGGCTCGGGGTCTCGGCTAGGGCAGCCAGAACGGCAACCACAGGGGCTAGTTCGCCACCGATAGAGAGGTCGATGTCGATTCCCTTGATGCGACCGTCCGAGCTGAGAGTGAGACCCCGATCGTCACGCACTACGGTTGCGCCCATTTGGGTCAGGATGGTCTCGAAGTGGTCGCCGACCTGGGTGGTTGAAGTTGGCCAGTGAGCGATTGTCACGCTGCCGCCGGCAACCATGGCTGCAGCCAAGAATGGCCCGGCATTTGAAAGGTCGGGTTCGATTACGACGCGGCCGCCAGCGATTGCGCCAGGCTCAACGCGCCAGGTTGCCTCGGCGGTTTGCCGTGCATCCACGCCTCGTTTTTGAAGGCAGTCGAGAGTCATTTCGATGTGCGGCATGCTCGGTAGGTGCTCGCCGCGGTGAGTGAGGGTTAGGCCCTCTTCGAATCTCGCAGCCGCAAGTAGCAAACCAGAGACGAACTGACTCGATTCGCTCGCGTCGATTTCGAGTTCACCACCACGGATGCTGCCGCTCGAGTTCACCGTAAACGGTAGTCGCCCAGCTGAGGTTGCCGGTTGCTCAACCGATACTCCGAGGGCTCGAAGCGAGTCAATCGTGGTGGCCATCGGGCGGCGCTTTGCCGCTTCGTCGCCGTCGAACTCAACCGAGCCCGCGTGCAAACCTGCCAGCGGTGGCACGAAGCGCATCACGGTTCCAGCTAGCCCGCAGTCGATAGCAACCGCATCCGCCGCCTTGCCTGCGTCGATAGGCGAAACAACAATCGAGTCAGTTCGGCGATCAAAGCGCGCACCCAGAGAAGCCAAGGCGGTAATCATCAATTCGCTGTCGCGAGATATCAGAGGTTCGACGAGTTCGGTCGGCGAATCAGCCAGCGCGGCCAAAACAAGTTCGCGATTGGTTAGTGACTTCGAACCCGGCAGTTTGATGCTCGCCGCAATAGGAGCGCTCACAGTTGGCGCAGCCCAAGGCTCGGAATAGTTTTCTGAAGTCATTGGTTACAAAAATACCAGCAAGAGCGGCATCCAATGGGGGATGCGAGATGGAGTAACTTGAACGATACTGCGATGATGACTCGAGACGAAGCCAAACGCCTAGACTCAAACGTGATGACGCAATCGAATGAACCACTCTCAGCCGAAACTCGAATCAAAGAATTCGAGGAGCAGGCGTTGCCATACACCCGGCTTCTTTTTGGTGCAGCACTGACCAAAACCAAGAATTACGCCGACGCCGAAGACCTGGTGCAAGAAACCTTTGCTAAGGCTTTCAGGGCTTGGAACCAGTTTCAAAAAGGCACCAATTTGCGTGCTTGGTTGATGAAGATCCTCGAAAACACCTACATCAACATGTACAACAAGAAATTAAAAGAGCGTGGATCGGGAAGTCTTGACGACCTCGAGGAGTTTCAGATTGGTGCTGCAGAATCGCTAACCTCGAGACCGCAGCGCTCAGCTGAAGTTGAAGCGTTGAACCAGATGGCATCGAAAGATGTTCGTGAAGCGCTGCAAAACTTGAGCGAAGAATTTCGAATGGTCGTTTATTACGCGGTCGTAGAAGGGCTCTCTTATGCAGAGATCGCAGATGTCATGGACACCCCTGTGGGCACTGTCATGAGCCGCCTGCACCGCGGAAAGAAAGCGCTTTTCGAGGCACTAAAAGACTTTGCGGCCAGCGAGGGTTATGACACCACTCCGACCAAAGAGAAGAAAGCATCAGCCCGCGCGGCAAAGGCAGGTAATGAGTAATGGCCGAAGAAATTAATTGCGAAGAAACTAAGCGTCAGGTTCATGAATACCTGCACAACGAACTTAGCGAGCAAGAGATAGATGACATCACGGCTCACGTTGCCAACTGCGAATCTTGCGAGAGTGACTACAACTTCGAGCACGCCTTCAACAATGTAATCAAGCAGTCTTGCGACGAGGCTGAGCCAGCCGAACTTGCTCAGAGAATTATCGACCGCATTCGTCTTATCGATTCAGGTCGAGCCGACCACTAATCGGGTATTGGCAGTCCTAGCCACTCATACCAACCGCGGTTCAGAATCAACCACGCAATCAGTCCGTGACCAATTTGACCTGGGCGCCCAGCAGTGGATGCCGAAATCTCACTATTCCAAGCCTCGTGTTCAACGAGCGGAGTAAAGCAATCCACAAATGTGATGCCGCGACGTGAGCAGACATCTTCGAAACCGGCAACCAGATGCTCGATTTCTGAATTCAGTTCTGGGTTGCGGTGTGGAGTAGGGCCAACCACGAAGCATTCGATTCCGGCACGCTTGGCTTCATCTAGAACCGTTGCGATGTTGAGTCTCGATCGCGAAATCGACAACCCCGCCGACGGGTCAGAGTTTGGCAAAACCAGAATTAAGCGGTTTTCGGCATCTGCCGAGAAACGACTTGGCGCTTCGCTCGCATAGCGTGCTGCCAGACCCGCCGTTGTTTCACCAGGGTTTGGCAAGGCAAAAACATCAATTTGCGGATGCTCGACCGGCGTTCTCGCCATAACTCGACCAAGCCAACCCATGCCCTTCGGATCACCCGAGGCTGAGGCCAGTGCGTCGCCCAAGATGACGATGCGCACTGCTGTCTCAGGTGTGTTCATGCTTAGGCGTCGAAGGCTCTGGCGATTAGGTCTGCTTGCTCAACTGCGTGACGCTTTGCCGAGCCGGTCGACGGTGAAGCCGATGCCGGGCGTGAAACCAACTTGGCAACCTGACCGTCCATGTACTTCGGCAAGAACAAGCCGATGTAGGTCCATGGGCCTTGGTTGGCAGGTTCGTCTTGAACCCAAACCAACTCGGCGTTCGGGTAGCCGGCGTATGCCTGCTTGATTTCGTCAACGGGGGTTGGGTAAAGCTGCTCGACGCGCACGATTGCGGTCGTACCATCCGCGCGCTTTTGGGCTTCGGCAAGAAGATCCCAGTAAACCTTGCCCGAGCAGAACAGCACGCGCTTGACGGCGTTCTTGTCTAGGCCCTGCTGGTCATCGATAACCGGCATGAAGGTTCCGTTGGTGAATTCTTCAACCGAAGACGACGCAGCCTTGAGGCGAAGCATCGACTTTGGAGTGAAGACCACGAGCGGGCGACGTGGCGAGGCATATGCCTGGCGACGAAGTAGGTGAAAGTGCGAGGCCGGGGTCGATGGCTGAGCAACGGTCATGTTGTTCTCGGCACAAAGCTGCAGATAGCGCTCGATGCGAGCCGACGAGTGGTCAGGGCCCTGACCTTCGTAGCCGTGTGGCAAGAGCAGAACCACACCTGAGTGCTGGCCCCACTTTTGCTCGGCCGACGAGATGAACTCATCGATGATGGTCTGAGCGCCGTTGGCGAAGTCGCCAAACTGAGCTTCCCAAAGCACGAGAGCGTTTTGGTCTTCGACCGAGTAGCCATACTCGAAGCCCATGGCGGCGTACTCGCTGAGTAGTGAGTCGTAGACATAGAACTTCGCCTGACCGGCACCGAGGTTTCGAAGAGGCATCCACTCTTGGCCATTGATGCGGTCGTGGAACACGGCGTGACGCTGCACGAAGGTTCCGCGGCGGCTGTCTTGGCCGGCCAAACGAACCGGCTTGCCCTCGAGAATCAACGAACCGAATGCGAGTAGCTCGCCGAAGCCCCAGTCGATTCCGCCTTCGCGAACCATCTCTTGGCGCTTCTGAAGAAGTTGCTGAAGCTTCGGATGCACGGTGAAGCCAGGCGGAAGGTTGCCGTGTGCGTCACCAATTCGCTCGACGATCGAACGGTCGATAGCCGTCTCGTGTGCGATGGTCGGATGGTCTGAAGCCGTGGTTCCGATGCCAATCGGGCGTGGAATCAGCTCAACCGGGGCGCTCATTGCTTCGTGAACCTCGGCGAACGCACTCTCTAGCTTGGCTTGGAAGGCGTCGTTTGCAGCTTCGTACTCTTCGCGAGTGATGTCACCGCGACCAACCAGCGACTCAACATACAAAGTGCGAACCGAGCGCTTCGCTTCGATGAGGTTGTACATCAGCGGTTGGGTCATCGAAGGGTCGTCGCCTTCGTTGTGTCCGCGTCGACGGTAGCAAACTAGGTCGATGACCACGTCTTTCTTGAATTCCTGACGGAATTCGAAGGCTAGGTGAGCCACACGCACGACTGCCTCAGGGTCATCGCCGTTTACATGGAAGATCGGCGCTTGAATGCCCTTGGCAATGTCGGTCGAATAGGTCATCGAACGCGACTCAGATGGGGGAGTGGTGAAGCCAACCTGGTTGTTGATCACGATGTTGATCGTGCCGCCAACCTTGTAGCCGCGAAGCTGTGACATGTTCAAAACCTCTGGCACCACGCCTTGACCAGCGAAAGCCGCGTCGCCGTGGATCAAAACTGGCACGAAGGGGAACTCGTCGTTTGGAATGCCGTTGATGTTGTCAACCTTGGCGCGAACGATACCCTCGAGAACCGGGTTCACCGCTTCTAGGTGAGACGGGTTTGCCGCGAGCGTCACTCGAATCTGCGAGCCGTCTGGCGCTACAAAGGTGCCGTCGGTGCCGAGGTGGTATTTGACGTCACCCGAGCCCTGAACCGACTTGCCGTCGGTGTTGCCTTCGAATTCTTTGAACACCTGACCATAGGTCTTGCCCGCGACGTTGGTCAAAACGCTTAGGCGACCGCGGTGAGCCATTCCGATGGCTACTTCGCGAAGACCCTTTTGAGCGGCCTCGGTGATGATTGCGTCAAGTGCGGCGATGGTCGATTCGCCACCTTCGAGGGAGAAGCGCTTCTGGCCAACAAACTTGGTCTGCAAGAAGGTCTCGAAAGCCTCAGCCTCGTTCAATTTTTCGAGGATGCGCAGCTGCTGCTCTCGCGATGGCTTTACGTATGGGCGCTCTAGCTTGTCTTGGAACCACTTGCGCTGAGCTGGGTCTTGAATGTGCATGTACTCGACGCCAACGGTGCGGCAGTAGGAGTCACGCAAAATCTTTAGGGTGTCGCGCAGCTGAGCCTTCGGCTTGCCACCGAATCCTCCGGTTTTAAAGGTGCGGTCTAGATCCCAGAGGCTTAGGCCGTGGGTTAGCACGTCTAGGTCTGGGTGACTGCGCTGCTGGTATTCGAGAGGGTCAACGTCGGCCATTAGGTGACCGCGCACGCGGTAAGCGTTGATTAGCTCCTGGATGCGAGCGGTCTTTGAACGGTCATCCACGTCGTTTGCGTCAAAGTCGGTAGCCCAGCGAATCGGCTCGTAAGGAATTCGAAGGTCGCTGAAAATCTCTTCATAGAAACCGCGCTCGCCGATAAGTAGCTCGTGCACCTTCTTCAAGAACTCGCCCGAGCCAGCTCCCTGAATTACACGGTGGTCGTAGGTCGAGGTGAGCGTGATGGTTTTGCTCACGCCGAGTTTGGCTAGCTGCTCTTCGTGCATTCCAGCGAATTCGGCTGGGTACTCGAGAGCGCCGGCGCCGATGATGCAGCCCTGGCCGCGCATCAGGCGCGGAACCGAGTGAACGGTTCCGATTCCGCCCGGGTTGGTAAGTGAAATGGTCGAGCCAGAGAAATCGTCTGCGGTCAATTTGTTGCCGCGAGCCTTCTTGACCAACTCTTCGTAGGCCAAGAGGTATTCGGCGAAGTTCAGACGCTGGGCGCGCTTAATGTTCGGTACGAGCAGCGCGCGGGTGCCGTCTTCTTTAGGAATGTCGATGGCCAAGCCGAGGTTGACATTTGCCGGGCTGACTGCAGAGGGCTTGCCGTCGATCTCGTCGTAGTAGACGTTTTGGCTTGGGAACTCTTTGAGTGCGCGAATCAGCGCGAAACCAAGAATGTGGGTAAACGAAACCTTGCCTCCGCGAGTGCGGCCGAGGTGGCTGTTGATCACGATGCGGTTGTCGATAAGCAACTTAGCTGGGATGGTGCGAACCGAGGTTGCTGTAGGAACGGTCAGCGAAGCATCCATGTTCGAGGCAAGAGCCTTAGCCATACCTTTGAGCACGTTCACCTGGTCTTCGCCATCTTCGATGACATCGATCAGGCCGGTGATCGGCGCTTGTGCAGGAATTGGCTGCGGGCGGGCTTCAACGCGAGTAGTTTTTGCAACAAGTTGCGAGGGCTCAGGGGCTTCGGTTGCGGCTGGCTGAAGTTGTTCGTTCAAGATGGTTGCCTCGAGGGTTTGTGCTGGAGCCGAAGCGGCTGGGGTTTCAGAAGCAGGTGCGGCTGGCGCATTGGTTGTCGCAGGGGTGGCGTTTATTGACTGGGCGGCGCGGTGACGCTCAAGAATGGGCCACCACTCTTTGTCGACCGCGTCTGGGTTGGTTACCCATTGCTCGTACATCTCTTCGACGAGCCACTGATTGGCTCCGAATTCGTTTTGCGAATTCTCGTCGGTGTTAGACAAAAGAGACCACCCTTTACCCTTGTTCGTTCAAGTGAGCAAGTACTAGCCTAACCGTTTCGACGGCGGTGAGTTATGCTGTAAGGGTATGGACGGATCTAGTAGCGGTCATCATAGTCAGCGCGGTGTCGCGCGATGAATGAGTGGTTGATGCTCGCCTTGGGGCTGGCACTGACAATAGGCACAGGCCTTTTCGTGGCATCAGAGTTTTCGCTGATCAATCTCGAGCGTAGTGAGCTCGAGGCTCGACGTGATCGAGGTGAACGCGGCCTCAATAACACAATCAAGGCCCTGAAACGAACATCCACTCACCTAAGTGGCGCCCAGCTTGGCATCACACTCACCACAATGCTCACCGGGTTCTTGGCCGAACCAGCCCTAACCTCGCTGCTTGAGCCGCAACTCAAGGGTTTCGGGTTCAGTGAAGACGCGACTCACGCAACTGCCGTGGTCTTGGGAATGCTGCTAGCCACCCTGTTTTCGGTTCTGGTCGGCGAATTGGTTCCGAAAAACCTTGCTCTCTCGATTCCGCTCCAGACGGCCAAGGGCGTAGTCGTCTTTCAGATGCTTTTCACTTGGACTTTCGGCTGGCTAATCGTTGCGCTAAATGCAACCGGAAACGCCATCGTTCGCTCGTTCGGCATCGAGCCGAAAGAAGAGCTGAGTTCGAGTCGCACCGCCGAAGAACTTACGTCACTTGTGAGACGTTCTGCCTCACTTGGCTCCTTGGATGCTCACACCGCGACTCTGCTAACCAAGACGTTGGCGCTCAGCCAGTTGGTCGCAGCCGATGTCATGACTCCGCGCCCGCGCATGCACAGCGTCGATGCATCAGCAACGGCTACCGACGTTATCGCCCTGTGCAACAAAACCGGACACTCGCGTTTTCCGGTCACCGACGGGTCTTCTGACGACGTGATTGGCGTAGTCCACGTAAAGCAGGCCGCTTCGGTGCCTCGTGAAAAGCGAGCGGATGTTCCCGCCACCGCTCTCATGGTCGAACCGCTTCGCGTGCCAGAGACCATGCGCCTCGAGACTCTCATGGTCGAGTTGCGCGCCAAGGGTCTTCAGCTGGCGATTGTCATCGATGAATACGGTGGCACGGCTGGAATCACGACGCTTGAAGATCTTGTCGAAGAGTTGGTTGGTGAGCTGGCCGAT
This sequence comes from Rhodoluna sp., assembly GCA_044348705.1. Lineage (GTDB taxonomy): Bacteria > Actinomycetota > Actinomycetes > Actinomycetales > Microbacteriaceae > Rhodoluna. The sequence goes on from JBIKSH010000001.1 coordinate 168,851, forward strand.
GAGCACGACCGAGCTAAATCGGGTGTGACTCGTGGCGCTAATTCTTCGGTTCTGTTCCCTGGCATGATTCGCCCAGACGAATTGCAAGAAATGGCCATTCGTGTGCCATCTAAGGCGTCTTACGAAACCGTTGCTGGATTCATCATGAGTTCAATCGGCCGAGTGCCTGTGGTTGGTGACGAGGTGGTCATTGAAAATGGAACGCTTCGTGTCGAGCGCATGGATGGTCGTCGAATCGACCGCGTGAGATTTACCCCTGAGTCTTCCGAGGTGCAAAATGACGCTTAGTTTTCAAGCCTTGCAAGCTGCGAGCTCTGCTTCGGGCACAGACAACCCTTGGATCGGTCTGATTTGGTTGGTTGTCTTGCTGCTCGGCAACGGGTTTTTCGTCGGTTCTGAATTCGCGCTGATCAGCGCGAGACGTGCTCAAATTGAGCCGCGTGCTTTGGCTGGCTCTAAGCCAGCGCAAATCACAATCAAGGCCATGGAGCAGGCTTCGTTGCTGTTGGCCACGGGTCAAATTGGTGTCACGGTTTGTTCGCTGCTGATTCTTCTAATCGCTGAACCTTCAGTTCACTACTTGCTCGAAAGCCCTCTTGCAGCTCTTGGGCTAGACCCGGGCTCAGTTTCGATTGTTTCGTTCAGCCTCGCGTTGATGTTGGTGACCTTCTTGCACGTTGTAATCGGCGAAATGGTTCCAAAGAACATCTCATTCTCGGTTCCCGAGCGGGCTGCGCTAATTCTTGTGCCACTTTTATACGGCATCGCCGTTTTGATCAAGCCCATCGTGGTTGCGCTCAACTGGATAGCTAACCGCACGCTCAAACTCTTTGGGGTCAAGGCAGTTGATGAAGCGAACAGCGCGTTCACGCTAGACCAGGTTGAAGGCATTATCGAGCACTCGACGCGAGAGGGTGTTCTGAGTGACACCACCGGAGCGCTTAGCAACACGTTCGAATTCACCGAAAAAAAGGTTCAAGATGTTGCAGTTCCGCTAGCGCGTTTGGTGGCCTTCCCCGAAACGGTGACTCCGCACGAAATCGAACAGGCAGTCGCGAAATACGGTTTCTCTCGTTACCCGTTACGTGATGAAGACGCAGATCTCGTGGGTTACCTACATCTCAAAGATGTTCTCGACCTTGACGAGGATGAAGTGAACCTTCCATTCCCCGCCAAGCGCGTTCGCACACTCATCTCGTTGCCTGCGACGATGGAACTCGAAGACGCTCTAGCGTCGATGAGACGAGTTGGCGCACATATGGCTCGAGTGTTCGATTCGCAAGGCCGAGAGGTCGGCGTGCTGTTTTTAGAGGACATCCTCGAAGAATTGGTTGGCGAAGTTCAAGACGCCACTCGACGCGACTAAGCGGCCGGAAACTTACCTCTCGAATACTGGTTCGGCCAGTAGTCAACTTCTTCGCCCAGTGCGGCGGCTGCACGCAAAGGCCAGAACGGGTCTCGCAACGCGGCTCGACCAATCATGATTACCTCAATCTTGCCTTCGGCCAGAATCGCTTCGGCTTGGTGTGCATCCGTGATTTGGCCAACGGCGCTAACCGGCTCATCAACACGATCGGCGACAAAGTTGGCCAGTGGAACCTGGTAGCCCGGGCCGGTCGGAATCTGAACTCCGGTGATTAGGCCACCGCTCGAAATGTCGAACAGGTCAGCACCGGCATCGGCACACCAACGGGCGACCTGCGAGCAATCTTCTTCGTTCCAGCCACCTTCGGTGTAGTCGGTTGCACTGAAGCGAACGAACAGCGGCAGGCCTTCAGGCACAACGGCGCGAATGCCAATGATGATTTCGACTAGTAGGCGAGCTCGGTTTTCGAGTGACCCGCCGTAGATGTCGGTGCGCTTGTTGGTCAGCGGCGAAAGAAATTGGTGAACTAGGTAGCCGTGTGCCGCGTGAATTTCGATCGCGTCGAAACCGGCTTCAACCGAACGCTTGGCGGCGGCAACCCATTCGGCAACGAGAGCTGGAATTTCGTCGGTGGTTAGCGACCGGGGAGCCGCGTATCCGTTGAACGCTTCGTCGGTTGACGAAACCGAAGGCCAACCACCGTCTCCTATGGCCACCGAGTTTTCACCTGACCAGGAACGATAGGTTGACGCCTTGCGACCGGCGTGGGCCAGCTGAATGGCGCTCTTGGCCCCCTGAGAGTGAATGAAGTCGTTGATTTCGGCCCAGCGCGCGGCTTGGCCGTCATTCCAAATGCCAGTGCACCACGGCGTGATTCGGCCATCTGCAGTGACCGAAGTTGCTTCGCACATGACGAGTCCCGCACCGCCGCTCGCTCGCGAGCCAAGGTGAACGAGGTGCCACTGGTTCGGCATTCCGTCGCGGTCTTCGCACGAATACATGCACATCGGTGCGATCCAGATGCGGTTGCGCACTTCGAGCTCGCGAACCGTAATAGGTTCAAAAAGTCTGGCCATGATTCTCCAATCGCCTTTAGCCTAAACCAGCCTTCGGGGAGGGGTGGGCTTGGTAGCGTTATGCCATGATCCCCGAGAGTCTGAGCTACCTGCTGCAAAAGCCGCAGCCCGGTGACGACAAATACTCACGAGGCGTGATTGGGTTTGTCACGGGTTCAGAGCGCTTTCCGGGAGCTGCAATTCTTGGAGTTACCGCAGCAATGCGCACGGGAGTCGGCATGGTGCGCCACGTCGCACCAGCATCGGTCACCAACCTGTTGCTCGAAGTTCGCCCAGAGGTTGTTGCGGGTTTCGGCCGAGCCCAAGCCTGGGTGTTGGGTTCGGGAGTGCCTGTTGATGACGAGGTGCAGGTGGCAAACATCCTAGAAACTGCCTCTCAAAAGCGTGCGCTGGTGATCGATGCCGGCGCACTTGAGCTGGTCGACTATTCTGTTCTGGACCCACAAAGCTGCATTTTGACCCCGCACGCCGGCGAATTGGCACGACTTCTTGACCGCTATGGCAAGCACCTTGACCTCGACTATGAGGCCGTTGTTGCAGCTGCCGCAATCACCGACCAAGTCGTCATTCTCAAGGGCAACACCACGTTGATTGCCGACCCACACGGTGAGGTTAGGGCGGTTGGACCCAATTCGACAGCGCTTGCCACGGCGGGCACTGGCGACGTTCTCGCGGGCATACTGGGTGCTCTTCTCGCAACCAACGCTGATAGTCAGCCGAACCTTCTCGACGTCGCCGAACTTGCCGTCATCATTCACTCCGAGGCTGCCCTTCGTGCAGCCGAGGCTGGCCCGGTGGTTGCACTCGACGTAGCCGAACAGGTGCGAACCGTGATTAGAGACTGGATGCCCGCATGAAACGCTCACTAAATAACCTGCCAGCCCTGCTCTCGATTGCGGTGCTTGCAAATGTGTTTTTAATCTGGCAGGGCTTCAATTCCCCGAGCAGCCCGATGGGCGACCTGCCGTATGCCTACCAACCCTGGTTTGACGCATTTATCGGGGGTGGTCCTTGGTGGGGGCTAGATCGCGAATGGGTCTACCCGTTTCCTGCATTCTTGCCGATGGTGCTCGCCGGTCTCTTTGCTCCACAAAATCTGCAAATCGGTTGGGTAGTGCTAAGAGCCATTGCGATGATCGCGATTTTGGTTATCTTGGTGACCGCGCGAATCGAAAACGAAGAACAGCGCGCTGCCCGCTATCGTGCCGCCTATTTGTGGCTCGGCTTCACCTTGGCACTCGGTTCGGTTGCAATCAGCCGTATCGATTCGGTGAGCGTGCTTTTGGCGGTGCTTGGTGCACTGGCTCTGGTGACCGGCTCGCAAGCACGGGCGACGATTTGGTTCACGGTAGCCGGCTGGATCAAAATTTGGCCCATTGCCTTGTTTTTGCCGCTTGTCGCCGCGTCTAAGAACTGGAAGCGAAACCTGTTGGCCGCGGCTGCGACATCCGCCGCTTTTTTGCTGATCGGTTTCGCGTTCGGCGGCAACTCTTCGATGTTCTCGTTCATCACTGGGCAGACCGGTCGAGGAATTCAATTCGAGGCTCCGCTGGCAACTCCTTGGGTTTGGTTGGGCGTGGTTGGGGCCAGTGACGCCGGCATTTACTACAACCACACGATGATGACGTTTGAAGTTTTTGGTCCCCTAGTTGCCGACGTCGCATTCTGGGCAACCCTGGTTCAGTTCGGTGCGCTGGCCATAACCGCAGCCTTGATCTTTTTGGCACACCGAGCCAAAGCCAACTTCGGCGAAATAGTGGCGTGGGGTTCGCTCACCGGCACGCTCGACCTCATCGTCTTCAACAAAGTCGGGTCGCCTCAGTTCATTTCGTGGCTTGTGATTCCGATCATGCTTGGAGTGCTATACCGAGTGCCTAACTGGCGATTGCCCTCAATGCTGATTCTCGGCATCACTCTGCTGACTCAGCTTGTCTACCCGTATCTCTATGGTTCGCTGCTAGAACTCCAGGACGTTCCTGCGTCTGTTCTGCTGCTTCGCAACATTGGGCTGATTGTGGCACTGATTTTGGCCAACGTGATGCTCACTCGGCTTGGCGCAAAGCGAAAAGAACCAGTCGCGACTGTTTAGCCCTCGAGCAGGCTGCGCAACATTGGGCCTACGGTTTCAAACTCAATCAGGAACCCGTCGTGCCCAAATTCGCTTTCGATCACGTGAAGCTTGCCGCCAACCAATTCAGAACCGATGTGTTCTGCGATTAGCTTTTGCCCCGTGATCGGAAACAGTCGGTCGCTGTTGATACCTGCCACGAGCGCGCGAACACGGATGCTCTTCAGAGCCTTCTCGACACCGCCGCGGTCGCGACCGATGTCATGCGAGTTCATCGCCTCAACCAGCGTGATGTAGCTGTTGGCATCGAACCGACGGGTGAACTTGTTGCCGTGGAAGTCGAGGTAACTTTCGACGGCCCAGCGCCCAGCGGCACCGAGCGGGCTGATGTCGCTCTGCCAGGTGCGCTCGAATCGGTCGTTCAGCTCGCTGGGGGAGCGGTAGTTCAAAAGCGCCATGCGCCTAGCTAGCGCTAATCCTCGGTGGGGGCCAAAACCGGCCTTCGCATCGTAGTAGCCACCCTTGTTGAACTGCGGGTCAATCTTGATCGCTTCGATTTGCACAGAGTTCAGCGCAATCTGGTCGGCGGTGGATGCCGGGGGTGCGGCGATGACCGCAATGTTGCTCATCGCATCCGGATATTCAAGGGCCCACTCGAGAACGTGCATGCCGCCCATCGAGCCGCCGATGATGGAGTGCCAGTGGTTGATGCCGATGACTTCGCTGAAAGCCTTTTGCGACGCAACCTGGTCACGAATGGTTAGGTAAGGAAAACGTGAGCCGTACTCGCGCCCCTGGCGATCGAGTGATGCTGGGCCGGTCGAACCCTGGCAGCCACCCAGAATGTTTGGAGCAACCACGTACCAGCGGTCGGTGTCGATGGCGAGGCCCGGGCCGATGATTTCGCTCCACCAGCCGTCTGTTTTGTGAGCCTTGGATGCTGGGCCGGCGGCATGCGAATCACCGGTCAGTGCGTGCAAAACAAGAACGGCGTTCGATTTGTCGTCGTTGAGCGTTCCCCAGGTTTCGAAAGCAATGCGCGCAGAAGAAAGTTCGCGGCCGCTAGCTAATTTGAGCGTTGGTAGCGGAGCAAAGAGGCGGTCGCCAGCTGGGTCACCGTCACGCCACGCTCCGGTCGCAGGTGGCCTACCGACTAGCTGTCGGGAGAGCTCATCTGTGATGAAGCCTGACGGAACGCTGTCCTCAGAGTTTTGGAATTCCAACTACTTCTGTGCCACCTTGAGAGATTATGTGGCGCTAGAAGGCTGCATTGCCAACGAGCGCATGTTTCTAATGTTAGCCACGTGGCAGAACAGTTCGAGCGATTCCACGAACTTTGAGTGTGCACCGAAGTTGCAGCGGCACAGAGTAAAAAGCGAAACGGGTTATGCCTTGGCGGCGGCTTCGTTCAACACATCGAATGCGAGGCCGGCCAGCAACGCGCATCCGCTTGGCACTACCGAGTCGTCGAAGACAGCGCGGTTTGAGTGGTTCGGTGCGGCGTTCTGCCAATCGGTGTCGGCAGGTGCTGCGCCCAAGAAGATGAACGCGCCAGGAATCTCGCGTACCACCGAGCCGAAGTCTTCTGCGCCGGCGATTGGGTGTGGCCACTCCATCCAAGCCTGCTCGCCAAAGGCCTCGCGAACCACCTTGCGAACGCGCTCGGTTGCGGCTGGGTCGTTCATGACCACCTCGGTTGCATACTGCCCCAAGTCGATGTCTACCTTTACGCCGAATGCGGCGGCGGTGCCCTCGAGGTAGGCGGTTACGTGCTTCTTTAGGTTGTCGAGCATTCCCGGTGAGAAGGTGCGAATCGTGGCACCGAACGATGACTGTTCTGGAATGACATTGGTGGTGTGGTCGTCGCCGGCTTTGAGCCAGCCGATGTTCACGACTACCGGGTCGAACACGTTGAACTCTTTGTTGATCATGGTCTGCAAACCGGCCATTGCGTCGGTCATTGCAGAGATTGGGTCTTTTGCCATCCAAGGGCTTGAGCCGTGGCCGCCGCGACCGGTGAAGGTGACGATTAGGTCGCTGGCCGATGCCATGAGTGCGCCTGCCTTGCCGCCGAAGGTGCGCGGTGGCTGCCAAGAGGATGTCACGTGAATGCCGTAGGCCGCAATTGGCTTGTTGCCGGTGATCATGTGCATGTTCTCTTCGAGCATGATGTCGGCTCCGCCGTGGCCTTCTTCGCCAGGCTGGAACCAGACGAGCACGTCACCCTTAAGGTCTGCCTTGTGAGTTGCAAGTAGGTGAGCGGCACCGATGCCGATTGCCATGTGAAGGTCGTGGCCGCAGGCGTGCATGTAGCCATTGGTCGAGGCATAGTCGAGTCCGGTGTTCTCTTCGACGGCGAGGGCATCCATGTCGGCACGAAGTAGCACGGTCGGCCCGGGCTGGCCGCCCTTGATGTGCAGCACGATACTCGAAAGTTTGTCGCTCAGGTGAATGTCACCGAGGCCGTGAATCGAGGCCAGAATGCGCTCGCGGGTTTTTGGAAGGTCGAGACCGAACTCGGGAATCTGGTGTAGGTCACGGCGAATGCCTTGCACAACCTCTAGGTAACGTTCGGCTTCGGCAGCCAGTTCGCGATAGAACATCGGGTCTCCTTCGTTGGATACTCGCCAGACTAGCACTTTTGAGCCTTAACCTTGAGAGCATGTTCTTCGAGCAGATGCACAAGTCTTGGCAAGTCGCGCTTGCCGAGCAACGCCCGCTGCTCGAACGAATCGAAGTTGACCTGCGACCCATCTTTTCGCAGATTGCACCGACCCCCGAGCTGGTGTGTCGGGCGTTCGAAATGCCGATAGATGAGGTGCGGGTGCTTTTGCTCGGGCAAGACCCATACCCAACCCCGGGCGACGCCGTAGGGCTTGCGTTCGCCATTGCTGCCGGCCGAGCTCTGCCTCGCAGCTTGCGCAACATTATGACTGAACTAGCCAGCGACGTACCTGCGGCTACGCACACGGGCGATTTGTCGAGATGGGCCGATCAAGGTGTGATGCTGCTCAACCGCCACCTGACCACGGGCCTCGGCAACGCTGGTTCGCACATCGGTCTTGGTTGGCAAGAATTCACGGATGCCGCGGTGCGGGCCCTGGCCCAGCACAACGGTCGCGACCTGGTCGCAGTGCTTTGGGGCAACCAGGCACGCACGGCGCAACCGCTACTCGGGGAAGCGCAAATCGTCGCGAGCGCGCATCCGAGCCCGCTTTCGGCCCACCGAGGATTCTTCGGCTCGAAGCCCTTTTCGCAAGTGAACCAAGCGTTAGAAAAGGTCGGTCGCAAGCCGATAGATTGGTCTTGTTAGGAGAGAGATGCCTCTAGATTCTGAGTCGCGCTGGCGCTTGGTTCGCCGCAATAAGCAGAAGCCCGCCGACGCAGAAGTCGGCGAGGTTACCATCAGGCGCGTGACCGTCGAAGATTTGGTGCAAATCTCTGAAATCTACAACTACTACGTGCGCAACTCGGTGGTCACTTTTGATCTCGAACCTCTAACGCTGGGCGATTGGCAGAGCAAATTCGACTATCTGAAGCAGCTTGACCTGCCTTTCATCACGGCAGTCAGCCCTGGTGGTCAGCTGCTCGGCTTCGCGTATGTTGCACCTTGGCGCCAAAAGGCTGCTTACCGCCGAACGGTTGAAGACAGCATTTACCTTCGCCCTGCGGCGACCGGTAAGCGCGCCGGAACCAAACTTCTAGAGACGCTGATCGCCGAATCAAAGGCTGCCGGAGTCAAAGAAATCGTCGCCGTAATCAGCGATAAAGGCGCCGAAGCCTCGATCGCCCTGCACGAACGTTTCGGTTTCAAGCACCAGGGTCACCTTGGCAAGGTCGGCTTCAAATTTGGTCGCTGGCTCGGCACCGTATTGATGCAAAAAAGCCTCTAGCGTGGCGACCATGAAACGCTTTTTCACTCCGGCTCTGCTGACTTTGTCGATGATTGTCGGGCTCTTGGCTGGTGTGCCGAATGCCGCGAGCGCGAGCGTTCGCCCAGTGAACGCCGAAAGCACGGCTAGCTCGGTCGGCGTAATCGTCACCTACAAACCGGGCTTCGAAGCTATTGCGCCGAACGGTGAAACCACTGGAGAAAACTTTGCCGGAGTCGCCCTCGCTGAGCCGCGAGATCTTGGCATGGGTTACAAGGCCCTCACTTTCGAAACTTCGCTCTCAAACGCGCAGGCACAACGTGTGTTGCTCGCCCTGCAACACGACCCTCGAATCGAGACGGTGCAACTGGATGCGCAGCTGCAGTTCAGCGCTGCCTCAGCCGCCAAAACGGCTCGTGCTACTTCACCTGCGACCATTGTTAGACCGTTCGAGGCGCTGAAACCCGCGAGTGCTCCAACAATGGTCAAGGGCATCAACTACTTCGATTCAAAGGCCCCGAGAACTCCGCGAATTCGAATCAGTTGGAAGGCGCCGACCTCGCTAAACAAGGCGAAGATCACGGGTTATCGAATCGAAGCAAGTTCAGACGCCAAGGCCTGGAAGTCGCTTATCGTCAACACCGCCAAGACCTCAACGGCTATCTCGATATCATCGGGAATCACCATCGGCAAAAGTGCCTACTACCGTGTGCGCGCCCTGACTGCGCTAGGTGCATCCAGGGCAGCTTCGGCGGCTTCGGTGGCGGTATCGATTACGCCAAAGGTTGCTCCCGCGGCTCCGTTTATCGACAACACAGTCGTCATGAAAGGCCAAGCGCCAAGCTGGGAGCAGCAGAGTCTGACCGAGCGCGGCGGCTTAGGCGTCACCTACGAAGCTGTTGCGGCAATCGACGGTGAAGAGGTTGACTCATGCACGACTTCGACGACCACCTGTCAGTTCACCAAGCTGCAACCCGACTACCACTACACGGTTCAGGTGATTGCTCGTAACTCTCTCGGTCAAGCGGGCTCTGTGTCTATTCCAGACCCTTACTTCAGTTCTCAGTGGCACCTGTACACGCAGTATTCGATTCACGCCGACCGCGCCTGGCGCTACACAAAAGGCAAATCGAGCGTTGTAGTTGCCGTGCTCGATGGCGGCATCACCGCGCATCCAGATCTAAATGCCAACATCGTCGACGGTTACGATTTCATCTCTGATTCGTCCTATTCGCGAGATGGCGATGGCTGGGATGCCGACCCTCAAGATGAGGGAGATTACACAAACGATGAACTTTCAAGTTGGCACGGCACCCACGTTGCCGGAATCATCGGGGCGCGGTCGAACGCCATTGGCGGAGTTGGCGTTGCCCCGGGAGTGAAGATTCAGCCAATTCGCGTTCTTGGCACCAACGGCGGGGCGAGTTCTGATTTGATTGCGGCAATTCACTGGGCGGCAGGCATCAAAGTCGCTGGGGTGCCGAACAACACCACACCGGCCCGTGTCATCAATTTGTCCATCGGCACGAGCAAGCCGACGTCATGCGATGCAGGAACTCAAGCGGCCGTGAGAGCTGCCTGGGATAAGGGCGTAACTCCGATTACCGCTGCCGGCAACTCGGCCTTCGAGGCATCAGGCTCTTACCCAGGCAACTGTTACCCGACCATCAATGTGACAGCAACTGGCATCACGGGAAACATCGCACCTTATGCCAATTTTGGTGATGGAGTCGACTTTTCGGCTCCAGGTGGCGACGCCAATCTAGCGGCCCAATCACCCGATGGCTCAGAGGGGATGATCGTTTCGACCTTCAACCTTGGCGAAACAAAAGAAGGGGAGCCGTCTTACGGGTTACAAGAAGGCACCTCGATGGCAGCACCGGTTGTTGCAGGGGTAGTCGCGCTGATTTACTCGGCCAGGCCAGATCTTGGCTCGCAAGATGTTTACAAGATATTGCTCGCGACCGTCGGCGAGTTCAAAGAGGGTTCTTACTGTGCCATAACGGCTACTCCCAGAACCGAACAAGATTTGAGGCCGAGTTACTGTGGCAAGGGCATCGTTGATGCCGGGCGAGCTGTGCAGTACGCCGTGAGTTACAAGAAATCTGGGTAAAAAAAAAGAGACCGATTTCTCGGTCTCTTTGTGCGGAAGGTGGGACTTGAACCCACACGCCTATTAAGCGCTAGAACCTAAATCTAGTGCGTCTGCCAATTTCGCCACTCCCGCGTGACTTGAATAGTTTAGCGGTATTTTTTAGGCGCGCATCACTACTTCTGGTGTGGATAACTTCTGCAAATTTCTGGCCGACTTGCAACGATAGCCCTGCCGAAAGGAGGGCGTGTGAACCAAACGACCAATTCGATTGCTCAACAGGAACGAGGCCACGGCCTCCTTTCGGCACCAACTTTGACATCAAGTTCGTTCGGTTTTCTGCAAGAACTAATGGCCGATGCATCTGTTGAAGAAATTTGGATCAACCAGCCCGGGCAGGTTTGTTTTGCCGATGCTAACGGTCACCATCGAATCCAACTTGCCTTCTCTAACCAAGGGTTGATGAGGCTCATCGAACAACTGCTTCGTGCGTCTGGCCGCCGGCTCGATACATCCAAACCATTCGTTGACGCCATGCTCTTCGAGGGTTCGCGGTTGCATGTCGTGATACCGAATGTCGTGCGCGAGCATCCGAGTTTAAACATTCGCAAGTTTCAGAAAAAGCGAGTCACCATTGACGCGCTCGTATTGAGTGGAACGTTGCGTGCAGATCAGGCGACGAAGCTCAAAACCGCTATTCGCGAACGAAAGAGCATCGTCATTTCGGGTGCGACGCATTCAGGCAAAACCACTCTGCTCACCGCTTGCCTCAACGAGTTCGATGAGCAAGAGCGGTTGATCTCGGTCGAAGACACCTTTGAGCTGCACTGCCAGGTTGAAGATTGGGTAGCTCTGCAAACGCGAGAAGACCAAGCAGTTGGCGGCACATTGGTTGACCTTCGCAGGTTGATTCGTGAATCGCTTCGAATGAGACCCACACGTTTGGCTGTCGGCGAAGTGCGAGGCGCTGAAGCTGCAGAGCTTTTGGTTGCCTTGAATTCCGGGGTGCCCGCCTATTTGACCATTCACGCAAACTCTGCGGCTTCTGCCTTCGAAAAGCTGATAGCACTGTCTCTAAATGCCGGAGAGAACATTTCGGAGCACTTTTCGAGAGCAACTTTCGCCTCTAGCATCGGCCTCTCGGTTCACTGCGAGCGGGTCGGTTCAAGCCGGAGCGTTACAGAGCTGGTCGAGCATGGTTAGTTTCGCTTCGCGTGCTGCCGAGGCTTCGGCAGCGGCAACCGATCTTGAGGTTTTTCGCTCGGCGCTGTGTGCTGGGCTAGATGTTGAACAATGCTCGGCGGTCACCTCAGCAAATGCTTCTGCTTCGCATTCAGAAACTTGGATGCTCTTTGCCAACCGTCTCGAGCAAGGCACCGATCTCTACACCGCTGTTTACGACTTGCGCAGGGCGGGCTACTCCTTCGTCTTTGATGACTTCGCCGAGCTCCTTCTTTTGGCAAGATCGCACAACTGGCCGGGGCTCGAGAGTCTGCTTGCGTCTAGGGCACGTTTCTACAGGGCTTGGGCACGCGACCTGCTGGCTGCCGCAAGCCGCATTCGCGCTGCAACTTCGGTTGGCTGGCTGGCCGCAGCCGCGCCTTGGGTGCTCGTGGTTCTGCTTTTGGCTCGGCCAGAAAATAGAAGCATCTTTGCTGAAGCACAAGGTCTCGCAATTCTGTCGATCGGCGTGCTCTTGACGGCCCTGGCGCTCTTGGTTTCAGCCCGCATCGCTAGACCGAAAGAGATTTCGAGAGCCGAAGCATCCAAGCCCAACGATGTCACGCTTCATCTCGCGGGCCGGCTCGAACACCTTGGGTTTTTACTCGATGCTGGGCTGCCCTTGCGGCTGGCTGTTGAGAGAGCACTGATTTCTGGCGATTGGTCTTACCCTTCCGAGGTAGAACCATTTATTGAGCTCATCTCGTCGGGCAGTTCTCTTCAAGAAGCCGCTTGGGCAGCGCGAGCCGACTCCAACAACAATCGCGTGAACGAATTATTCACAAAACTCGCAATCTCAGACCAGCTCGGAATGGTCGACTCGACGGAGTTTTATGACCTTGGGCAAGCCCTTCGCGAACAATGGCTCGTTCAGCAGGCCGCGGCTGCTCTAGCCATCGAGACCAAGCTGCTATTACCTCAAGTGATTTTGTCGCTGCCTCTAACCGTGCTCTTTGCGCTGTATCCCAGCGTGAGCATGCTCTCGTCATCGTTGCTCTAAGTGCTCAAAAGAAAGGAAAAGAAAATGAACACATTGACTCGCGTCAAACGTCACTTGCTCGATGAAGGCGGTGATGTGCCCGGCTGGGTCTTAATCACACTCATGACAGCTGGGCTGGTAGTGGGTGTTTGGTCAGTCGCGGCACCTGCGCTTTCAAATCTCATGGATGACTCGCTTTCTCGAATCAGCGTTATCTAAGCAAATGGCGACAAGGCTGGCCGATGAAAGTGGAAGCGCCGTGGTCGATTTTGTCTTGACGGCGATCCCGGTGTTTGCCGCACTGCAGTTCTTGCTGGGTTTTCTCGGTCTTTACGGCACGTTCTTTGCCGCTGCCAGGGCAACAGTGCTCGATTCAAGGCAACTCGCCCTTGCCGATCGAGACAACCGTGGCGGGCTCGGCTTCGCAACAGCCTGTATCGATGGCATAGTTGACGCCTCAGGTCAGAGAACCTGCTGGCACTCCAAGCTCGAACCCACAACCTGAGCGCGGCACTACCATGTTCAAATCTCACCCGCCTGACTTTGCAGACTCAGAGCGCGGCTCGTCTCTGGTTGAGTTCACGATTCTGATGCCACTCTTTTTGAGTGTTTTCTCGATCGGCTTCAGCCAGGTTTTTGAAACTCAACTGCGAGAGCAGGCATTGACGGCTTTCACTCGATCGTTGGCTAGAGCAGTTGAACTTGGGGCGACGCGAGACGAGGCGGTTGAGTTCGCAGGCGTGTTGCAAGTGGATGCTCGCTTCGAGCATCCGCCCTCGGTAACTTTTGCGTGCGCTGAAGACTCGCAGGTTTGCAATGTGAGTGCCTTCTATCGCAAAGTCAGCCACACGAGTTTGATCGATGGAGGGGCAGTTCATGAGTCGCTTCGCACCGAATTCGAGAGCGTCAATCTAGGGCCGATTCGATGAAGCGCTTGGACTGTGAGAGCGGCTCTAGCCTGCCATTGCTCGTGTTCATAGCGGCCTTCGCGCTTGTCGCCGGCATGTTGCTGGTGAATGTTCAACAGGCCGCCATCGGTGACATGCGCGTTGCCGACTATGCGCAGTCGCTTGCGCTGGTTGTTGCCCGAAGTGGGGTCGATGCCGCTGTGCCCGCCGAACAAGTCATCGAGTTGAACGAGGGTCTTGAGCTAGAGGTAACGGTCGAGACTGCAGATGCCAAAACTTATGCAGCGACGGTATGCGTCACGCAACCGCTGGTTTTTGAGCTATTCGCGGTGAGCGAGCAACGGGTGTGCGAGCGTGCGATGGCGCGTTGGTTGAGCGACTAGTTGGGCCGGCTCTTCGGAATCAAGACTGGAATGTAGCGCCACATCAACAGCCCACCGGCGATGCCGATAACTCCAAACGTCGCCATGCCGGTTGCCAGAGAGGTTGCCGCGGTGATTGCCGCCAAAGCAGGGGATGCCGCTGCCACACCTATGTCGGTGATTAGGCGGTATGACGCGAGGTACTCGTGCCGCGCATCCGTGGGGGCAAGGTCGGCACCCATGGTGAGAATGATTCCGCTACCAAGGCCGTTAGCCAAGGCCATCGCGCAGGCGAGAGTTAGAAACGAAAGGCCATCGGTGGCGCTGAAAACAAACAGGTGCAAAATGCCGAGCCCGATGGTCGGAGGCACGGCCGCCCAGAACCTGCCGTACTTGTCCATGATTTGACCCGATGTATAGAACAGTGCGAAATCGAGGATGCCGGCCAAAGCGATGTAGAAGCTGGTTTCGGCGGGTGTGAGGCCGATGAAGATCGCCCAAAGTGGCAAACCGATCTGCCTAGTGGTTCGAATTGCCCCAAGGATGCTCGCGCCGACGCCGAGCGTCGCCAGCGACTTTGCCTCGCGCTTGGCAATGCGCCACACGCTCGAGGTTCCAGACTCGGTAGCCGGTTTAATCACATCTTTTGGTGAACGGAAGAGCACGATTGCCGATGCTGCGCAGACGATTCCCGCAAACCAGTAAACACCGTGAACATCGAAGAGGTAGATGATGCCAGAACCGATCAGTGGGCCGATGAAAGCACCCGCTCTAAAGGTGCCGCCAAGCATCGAAAGCGCGCGGGCGCGGTAGGCCAGGGGAATGTGTTCGGCGAAGAACGCGTGGCGAGCGAGGGCAAAAATAGCAACACCGATGCCGAGCAGAAAAACCCCGATGCCCATGAGCCAGAGGCTGTTCCCTAATGCGACAAGTAGAACACCCGTTGCACCGAGGCCCGAACCAAAAATCATTGCTCGACGCTCACCGATGCGTTCAACCAGGCGGCCAGCCGGAAGGTCGGCGACCAAAATGCCCACCATCAAAAGGCCCGCGATCAACCCGGCCGTTGCCAGGTCGGCACCAAGCAGGCTTGCGCTGGCTGGAATGACCGGAAGAAGCGAGTATTCGGCGATCGACATCAAAACCGAAGGCACAAACACGGGTACCACCAGCGGCTTCAGGGTTTGCTGAAGGCTCGGGGTTTTGGTCACTAGACCATTATGGTTTAGGGCTGACCTAGACTAGAGGCGCAATGGCAGAACTCGACCTATCTACAGAAATCAGCGCCTTACGCGAAACATTCGCGTCGGTTCGCCAGGTGGTTGACGTGAGCCGATTAACGTCTGAAATCGAGCAGCTCAAGGGCGAAGCATCCGACCCTAATCTCTGGGATGACGCGGCAAAAGCTCAAACCGTAACCTCCAAACTTTCGCGCTCGCAGTCGCAGCTGGCCAAGCTAACCGACGTCGAGGCTCGTCTTGATGATCTCGAAGTTCTCATTGAAATGGCCAATGCCGAGGCCGACTCTGGTGTTCAGACCGAGGCAAAGAACGAACTGGCCAAACTTTCGACCGAGATCGGTGAACTCGAGGTTCAAACCCTTCTAAACGGTGAGTATGACTCGCGCGCGGCAGTTATCACTATCAGGGCGGGGGCCGGCGGTGACGATGCTACCGACTTTGCCGAAATGCTGATGCGCATGTACCTTCGCTATGCCGAGAAACACAAGATGCCTGCCTCGGTTCTAGACATTTCTTACTCAGAGGGCGCTGGCATCAAATCTGCGACTTTCGAGATCGATTACCCTTACGCGTTCGGAACCCTCTCGGTTGAAGCTGGTACTCATCGCCTAGTGCGCATGAGTCCGTTCAACTCGGCTGGCAAACGCCAGACCTCTTTTGCTGCAGTTGAAGTTGTGCCGCTGATCGAACAGACCGATGTGATTGAGATTCCAGACGGTGATATTCGCGTTGACGTATTTAGGTCTTCTGGCCCAGGCGGCCAGTCGGTAAACACCACCGACTCGGCCGTGCGCATTACCCACTTGCCAACCGGAATCGTCGTTTCTTGTCAGAACGAGAAAAGCCAAATTCAAAACAAGGCTGCCGCGCTTCGCGTGCTTCAGAGCCGCTTGCTTGAACAGCGCCGTCGCGAAGAAGAAGCCACCAAGAAGCAGCTTGCCGGTGACGTCAAGGCGTCTTGGGGTGAGCAGATGCGTTCATACGTGATGGCTCCCTACCAAATGGTCAAAGACCTTCGCACAGATTACGAAGTGAACAACCCTGGCGCTGTGTTTGACGGCGATATTGATGGGTTTTTGACCGCAGGCATTCGCTGGCGCAAACAGCTCTAACACCGCCACGCCTCCCGACTTTTCGCGCTTCTCACGCCTAGTCTTTTAGCAACATGATCTCGATTTCAAACGTCACCAAGTCGCACAAGGGCTCACCGCGCCCGGCGCTCGACAATGTGTCGATCGAAATCGACAAGGGTGACTTCGTCTTTCTGGTTGGAGCCTCGGGCTCAGGCAAATCGACGCTACTGCGCCTCATCCTTCGCGAAGATGTTCCGAGCAAGGGCTCGATTCACGTTCTGGGTGAAAACCTGGTCGCCATTCCTAGCCGCCGCGTTCCCCACTTTCGCCGCAAGATCGGCGTTGTTTTTCAAGACTTTCGCCTGCTGCCTGGCAAAACCGTTTTTCAGAACGTAGCCTTCAGCCTCGAGGTAATCGGTAAGTCTTCTGCCTTCATCGCGGATGCTGTGCCGGAGGTTCTCAAGCTCGTCGGTCTCGCAGAAAAGGCCGACCGTCTTCCGGGCGAACTTTCTGGTGGTGAGCAGCAACGCGTGGCTTTGGCCCGCGCCATTGTCAACAAGCCGGCAATCTTGCTCGCTGACGAGCCAACCGGAAACCTCGACCCGAACACCAGCGCAGACATCGTCAACCTGCTCGAAAAAATCAGCCAATCGGGCACCACAATCGTCATGGCGACTCACGACGTTGGCATCGTGAACCGGCTCAAGCGTCGAGTAATCGAACTCAAGCACGGCGTAATCGTTCGAGATGACAAAAAGTCTGGCTATGAAACAGCCCTGCCAAACACCGACCAGGTGCAAACCATTGAGCCATCGGGGGAGCAGGCATGAGATTCGGATTCGTTCTGAGTGAAATCGGCCAGGGTCTTCGCCGCAACGTGAGCATGGTCGTTTCGATCATCCTCGTTACCTTCTTGTCGCTCACTTTTGTGGGCACCGCGGGTCTACTTCAGGCTCAAATCGGGCAGATGAAGAACTACTGGTATGACCGTGCCCAGGTTGCGATTTACCTTTGCACCGAAACCAGCCCGGGCGACGCTTGCCCGCAGGGTGAAGCCTCGGCCGACGTCAAGAGCACCGTTGAGGCGAGCCTGAAAGACGAGGCGCTGGCAGCGTTCGTCGACAAGTTCTACTTCGAAGACCACCAAGCCGCCTTCGACAAATTTCAAGAGCAGTTCGCCGGCAACTCGGTTGCCAAGTACGTAAAGGCCGAGCAGCTGAACGAAACCTTCTGGGTCAAAGTAAAAGACCCTGAGAAGAGTGCCGTCATCGTCGAGTCATTTACTGGCGTCGCCGGCGTAGAAGAGGTTCGAGACCAGCGTTCTTACCTCGACCAAATCTTCAACATCCTCAACGCCGCATCCATCGCAGCCGTCGGTATCGCATCGATCATGTTGGCATCGTCTGTGCTGCTCATTTCAACGACCATCCGCCTCAGTGCGTTCTCGCGCCGCCGCGAAATCGGCATCATGCGACTGGTCGGTGCCAGCAATTTCTACATCCAGCTGCCGTTCATTCTCGAAGGTGTCGTTGCCGCAACCGTTGGCAGCCTTTTGGCGGGTGGCGCGGTGATCGCAATCGTTCAGTTCTTCGTTCAGGGTTACCTCGCGACATCCATGCCGTTGACCTCATTCGTTGGGCTAGAGGATGCTCTGCTGCTAGCTCCTGGGCTACTGCTGGCTGGCGTGGTGCTCGCCGCAATCGCATCGGGATTCGCAATTCGCCGCTACCTCAAGATTTAGCGCCAAGAAACCGACAAACCGCTTGTCGGCTGCGCTTGGTAGACTTTGGGGCTGACCAGTTGGTCAAATTTAAATCTTTTTCAGGAGTGCATCGTGCCTAGAGAACGTGGCCAAAAAGTGGTGGCCACCAATCGTAAAGCCCGTCACGACTATCACATTGAAGATGTCTTAGAAGCCGGAATCGTGCTTCGCGGAACCGAGGTGAAGTCGTTGCGGGCTGGTCGCGCATCCCTGGTAGATGGCTTCGCCAGCATCGAAGGCGGCGAGGTTTGGCTCGAAAATGTGCACATTCCCGAGTACGACCAAGGCACCTGGACCAACCACTCCACCCGTCGCCGTCGCAAGCTTTTGCTCAACCGACTAGAGATTGACAAGCTGACAGGCAAGGTTCGCGAGAGTGGTTTCACACTGATTCCACTGTCGCTCTATTTCAAAGACGGCAACGCCAAGGTCGAGTTAGCGCTGGCCAAGGGTAAGCGTGAATACGACAAGCGTCAGACTCTGCGCGAACAGCAAGACAAGCGCGAGGCCGCTAGAGCCATGTCTACCAAGGGTAAAGAGTGGTAGACCCTAGGTTTTGACCAGCTTAGGTCTTCGTCGCAAACCTTCTCACACCAACCTCACAGGCTAAATGTCAGCCCGAGGGGTTATCCTTATTGAGCCCAGCAATGGGTTTTGATAATTCAATAATGGGGATGATCGGTTTCGACAGTGCTTTTGTGACTGGATGAAGCGGGTCGTGAATGTAGCGTCAACACGTAAATGTCCGCTGCAAACTATAGGTGCCAAATCTAACCGCACCGACTTCGCCCTAGCTGCCTAAGCGCAACTAGCCTGAAGTCCGTCATGCCGTATTTGATTTCGTTACGGTTCTTGGCGTCATTTAGAAATCTTGCTGAGTAGTTACGCCTTAGGGCTTCTCGGGACTTGAACTATGGCTGGGTTTGTTGGTCGACTCGCTTCAGGGTATGGCCAGAACCGAGTAAAGCGATACTGAAGCTACACCCGTAGAAGACCCATGAACGTTGTTCTGGACGGGGGTTCAATTCCCCCCATCTCCACCATTGGTATGTGCGTGACCGACGCCACACCGAAAGACGAAAGCCTCCAGCAATGGGGGCTTTTTCTTTTTTTGCTATGGTCAAACCATGTTTGGAAAATTTGGGGGATACCTGGCCGCGGGCACGGGTGTTATCGGTCTAATTCTTGGGCTTGTTTTTGGCGGAATGTGGGCGGGCAGCGCTTCGGTGAAGGCCGAACCGTCAGCGAGTGCATCCGCGTCGTCTGCGCCAACTGAGACTGGGACCGTTGAGGATAATCCCGCAGAGCAACCCGGCGATGATGAGATGTTCGCGGGAGCAACAGCAGCGGAAATGAAGCTTGTCAATGACCCAAAGTTTCCCCAAGTTCGCTATCAGTTTCAGTTGGACTTTTTCAAGCTGGCCATCGCCAACTGTGAAAATCTTGAAAAGAATGGTGTGGTTCTCACCTTTGTGGACGGTCGCACGGCAATTCTTGGTAAAAACAAGGAAGGTGCTATTGCTCGAATCAACTACGACTCGTACGGAAAAGAAGAAAATCGATACGTTGAGTTGGAAGAATTTATATGTTTACCCAAATACTTTCATGACGATGCTCTGAGGCAAACCGCCAACCACCTCCGTTCGTTCTACCACCTTGACCCAATGGGTGGTGAAGACATTAAGCAGTACGCCTGGCATCAGCATATTCAATCGCCAGATCTTTCGACCGTTTACTTCACATTCGAAGGTGGGGTTTTGAAGCACATCACGAACTGGGATGCCGCATACTATTACGATGCCGATGTCACTTTCGGGCTGACTAAGGCACAAAAGGCCCTGTTGCAAAGCGTCGACTCTTAGGCGTCGTTTACCCGCGCTCAAATAGGGGCGCGGATGCTCTGCTAGAGCTTCTCGATACCAGCCCTGGTTGCCACTCGATTGAGTGTGGCGAGCAGGGCAGGTGCCGTTAACAGCAGAAGCACCGAGGTGGTTATCGCGCGACCGAGGTCCCACAGCAACCCACCCGTCACGATTTCGTATTGCAAGAACCGGGTTAGGTTCTCGAGCAGTGGGGCTCCGGCCGAGTAGGCGAGTGGCCCGGAGTTACCGGCCAAGAACGGCCAGCTCCACATGGTCATCAGGCCGCCATAAACGAAGGCCGCCAAAACTGCGTAGGCGATTAGGGTGAGGCGCAGCATCCACGCGCGATTGAACTTAGGAAGCAGACCCGCGCCAATGCCGATTAGCCCAGCCGCCATCATTTGGAACGGCAGCCACGGGCCGATACCGCCAACCAGAAGAGCAGAAACCAGCAGTGAACCCGCGCCGAGAATGAAGCCGAAGCCAGCCCCAAACACGAAGCCTCCCAAGATGATGATGAAAAATGCGGTTTCGATTCCGGCGGTGCCTGCCCCGAGAATGCGAACCACAGCATTCAAAGCGATCAGAACTCCGAGCACCGCGAGTTGTTTGGCCTCAATCTGACCGCTCGAAAACTCGATCACAATCAGCGCGAGAAGAGCCGGCATCAGAGCGATGAAAACGCCTTGCGCCAAAGTTGCCTGTGATGAACCCTCGGCCGAGATGAGCAACGGCCAAATGAAGACGAGGATGCTCGCAACCGCTGTAGCTGCGATGGTGAGGCGACTCGCGAGCTTCATTTTGCGCCTCGAATCTGTTCGAGGCTGATGATGCCGGGTAGCCCTAGAGCTACCGAGATTTGCGAGGGCAGCAGACCGTCAACGCCGAGGATTTCAGCCGGTGCACCCTGAGCCTTGATGCGCCCCTTATCGAGAACCACAACTTTGCTGGCAACCTGGGCAACGAATTCGATGTCGTGTGAGGCAAGCACAATCGCGTGTCCCTGCACCCTGAGCTCACCGATGATTCTTGCCAGTGCGCGCTTGGCCTCATAGTCGAGACCGCGGGTGGGCTCGTCGAGCAAAACCACACCGGCTCCTTTGACCAGCTGAATCGCGAGAACCAGTGAAAGTTGTTGCCCAGCAGACAGATCACGCGGATGCACGGCCGGATCGACTCGGCCCGCGAACCGTGCGAACATGCTGGCTGTGCTGGTTGGTTTGGCCTGAGCAAAACGGTCGCTGTCATCTAGTTCGGCGGAAACGCTCGAGAGAAAAAGCAGATCGCTGGCGCGTTGCGGAACCATCGTGACAACGCAGAGGCGCTCCTCAGCCGAGAGTTTTTGCGTCTCGCCCCAGTTGCTCAGAACCTCGCCGCCGGCACGCTCGCCACTGCCCTGAATCGCCCAGAGGAGGCTCGACTTACCTGAACCGTTCTCACCCATCAGGGTTAGCACTTCGCCTCGCTCAACCTGAAGGTCGACGGCATCTACCGCGATTGTTTCTCCGTAGGTAACCGAAAGCTGGCGAACCTCAAGGGCATGAGCGCCGACGAACTCGGCGGGCTGGCTAGGTAGAGCGGCAGCATCCGTGCTGATGTTTTTTAGCAGTTTCGGTTGGGCTTTGAGCTTGGCGCGCAGAGCGTCTGGCTCGAGAGCAGACTCGGTCAGACCAAGCCTCGCCGAGAGTTCGACCACCGGTGGCACCAGACGGTTTTCGCGCAGCGCCTCGGTTGGAGCGAGTTTAGAAACCGAGCCGTCGCCATAAACGACGATTACCGAATCGACCAGCGGCAGAGCGCGTTCGAGGCGGTGTTCAGAGAGCAACACGGTGATGCCGAGTTCTTTGGTGAGTTTGGCCAGGCTCGAAATGATTTCGTGAGCCGCCTCGGGGTCGAGGGCTGATGTCGGCTCGTCGAGAATCAAGATGCGTTGCCCGGCCGAAAGCGCGGCGGCGATTGCAACACGCTGTTGCTGACCTCCCGATAGAGACGTGAGTGGATCAGACAGGAGGTCGGTGATACCTAGAGCGACAGCAAGACGTTCAATCTCATCCGCCATTTCGCTCGGCTCGCGGCCGAGTTGTTCCATCGCGTAGGCCAACTCATCTTCAACGGTGTCTGCGACGAACGCGCCCTCGGGTTGCTGGTTCACGAATCCAACCAGGTCGGCGAGTTCGTGCGGCTTGGCCCCGGTTCGGTCGA
>JBIKSH010000025.1:0-6976 GCA_044348705.1 Rhodoluna sp.
GCCAACTTGACGAAGTCAGGAACCATGATGGTGTCGGTTCCGGTGTTCAAGTCGGTGTGCGAATAACGCTTGTTGTAGAACAAGGTTTGCCACTGACGAACCATGCCCAGCGAAGAGTTGTTGATGATGGCAACTTTGATCGGAATGTTGTTAATCGTGCAGGTGGCCAATTCTTGATTGGTCATCTGGAAGCATCCGTCACCATCGATTGACCAAACCAAACGATCTGGTTGAGCAACTTTTGCGCCCATCGCTGCAGGAACCGAATAACCCATGGTTCCGGCACCACCCGAGTTGAGCCAAGAGTTTGGGCGCTCGTACTTGATGAACTGAGCCGACCACATCTGGTGCTGGCCGACGCCGGCAGCAAAGATTGCCTCTGGTCCGCTGAGTTCGCCGATGCGCTTAATAACGAGTTGCGGCGAAAGCTTGCCGTCATCAGGGTCGGTGTAGCCAAGCGGGTATCGCTCAAGAAGGCCGTTCAAGAATTTCCACCACTCACCGATGTCTGGCTTCTTGCCCTTCAAGCTGGTGGTCAGCTCGTCGATAAGTTCGTTGATGACCTCTTTGGCATCGCCAACGATTGGAACATCGGCGAAGCGAATCTTGCCGATTTCGGCTGGGTCGATGTCAACGTGAATCACCTTGGCATTTGGTGCAAATGACTTCACGTCACCGGTTACGCGGTCGTCGAAACGAGCACCGAGAGTGATCAGCAGGTCTGACTTCTGCAAAGCGGTAACCGCCGGAACGGTTCCGTGCATGCCCGGCATACCTAGGTGCTGTTCGTGTGAGTCTGGAAAAGCGCCACGTGCCATGAGAGTTGTGGTCACAGGTGCACCGATAAGTTCGGCGAGCTTCAAAAGTTCTTTGTGGGCTCCAGCGCGAATCACACCGCCACCAACATACAGAATTGGCTTCTTGGATTCTTTGATCAGGTTCGCTGCTGCCTGAATCTGCTTGCCGTGAGGCTTGGTTACCGGCTTGTAGCCAGGTAGGTCAACCTTCGGTGGCCAAACAAATTCGGCACTCTTGACCTGCGCGTCTTTGGTGATGTCGACCAAGACCGGGCCAGGGCGACCGGTGGTTGCGATCAAAACAGCGGCCGCAATAGCGCCAGGAACATCGGCCGGGTTGCTGACCAAGAATGAGTGCTTGGTGATTGGCATCGTGATACCCACGATGTCGGCTTCTTGAAAGGCGTCGGTTCCGATTAGGTGCGAACCGACCTGGCCGGTAATGGCCAGCAGTGGAACCGAGTCCATGTGAGCATCCGCTATTGCTGTGACCAGGTTGGTTGCTCCCGGGCCAGATGTTGCGATGCAAACACCGAGCTTGCCGCTGGCGGAGGCATAGCCTTCGGCTGCGTGACCAGCACCCTGTTCGTGACGAACCAGGATGTGGCGAATTAGTTTTGAATCCATCAGTGGGTCATAGGTGGGCAGAATCGCACCACCGGGCAGCCCAAAGACGGTATCGACACCGAGTAGTTCTAGGCTGCGAATAACAGCCTGAGCCCCGGTAAGAACCTCGTTTGACATTTGGTTACTTCCTCGTTTGCATGTCTTGCGACATTGAGTTGAACTGAATTAACCGCAGTAAGCGCCCTCAGATGCCGAGCGCACCACCTTGGTGAATTTCGCGAGTACACCGCGTGTGTAGCGCGGTGGCAGAGGAACCCAGTCTGCTTTTCGGGTTTCCAACTCTTCTGGCTCAACGAGTAGTTCGAGCGAACGAGCTGCGATGTCAACTCGAATCAAGTCTCCATCGCGCACCAGAGAAATTGGTCCACCTTCGGTGGCCTCTGGTGCTATGTGGCCGATGCAAAGGCCGGTTGTGCCGCCTGAGAATCGTCCGTCAGTCAATAGTAGAACATCCTTGCCCAAACCCGCACCCTTAATGGCGCCGGTGATGGCGAGCATCTCGCGCATACCCGGGCCACCCTTAGGGCCTTCGTAGCGAATCACAACGACGTCGCCGGCTTTGATCTGGCCATCGGTTAGAGCCTGCATGGCAGCTGCTTCACGGTCGAACACGCGTGCTGGGCCGGTGAACTCTTCGAGATCGAAACCTGCGGTCTTGACGACGGCACCCTCAGGAGCCATCGAGCCACGCAAAACGTTGATGCCACCGATGCGGTGAATCGGGTCTGCCATCGCGCGGATGATCTTGCCATCAGGGTCTGGCGGGTTGATGTCCGAAAGGTTTTCGGCCAGAGTTTTTCCGGTAACCGTAAGCACGTCACCGTGCATCATGCCAGCGTCGAGCAAGGCTTTCATGACAACTGGGATGCCGCCCACGCGGTCGACGTCGGCCATCACGAACTGGCCGAAAGGCTTGAGGTCGCCAAGGTGCGGAACCCTGTCGGAGATGCGGTTGAAGTCATCAAGGTTTAGGTCAACGTCGGCTTCGCGAGCAATCGCTAGCAGGTGAAGAACAGCGTTGGTCGAGCCTCCGAGAGCCATCAAAACCGCGATGGCATTTTCGAAAGCCTTCTTGGTCATGATCATTCGAGCGGTGATGCCCTTGTCAATCAGGTTCACAACTGCTTCACCCGAACGGTGTGCCCATACGTCGCGACGACGGTCTGCCGAGGGCGGCGCAGCCGAACCTGGCAGGCTCATGCCGAGAGCCTCACCAATTGAAGCCATGGTGTTTGCGGTGTACATGCCACCACAAGCTCCTTCGCCCGGGCAAATGGCGCGTTCGATGCGGTCAAGGTCTTCGAGTGACATCTTGCCGGCTTTGCAAGCACCGACTGCTTCGAAGGCATCGATGATGGTGACTTCTTTTTCGGTTCCGTCGGTTAGCTTTACCCACCCAGGTGCGATCGAACCGGCATACAAGAACACGGATGCTAGATCGAGGCGAGCGGCAGCCATAAGCATGCCTGGCAGCGACTTGTCACAACCGGCTAGAAGTACTGAACCATCTAGGCGCTCGGCCTGCATCACGGTTTCAACCGAGTCTGCGATGACCTCGCGAGAAACGAGCGAGAAGTGCATTCCCTCGTGACCCATTGAAATACCGTCAGAAACCGAGATGGTGCCAAACTTCATCGGAAACCCGTTGGCTGCGTGCACGCCATTCTTTACGGCGTCTGCCAGACGGTCAAGTGAGAGGTTGCAGGGGGTTAGCTCGTTCCAAGACGAACCGATACCAATTTGAGGTTTTACCCAGTCTTCGTCGCCCATTCCTACTGCACGGAGCATTCCTCGTGCTGGCGCGCGTTCGATTCCGTCGGTCACGACGTGGCTGCGTGGCTTCATGTGGTTCGTCATAGCCCAAGTTTACAGGCCCTGAAAAGGTTGTAGCCTGAAAGGGTGAGCAATAAAGACACCACTTCTAACCCAACCGGGCTTTCTCTATATCTTCGCGCTGCCGAACGTGCCTCGTCTGAAGTGATTCGAACATACTCAACTTCTTTTGGTTTGGCGTCGAAACTGCTTGCTCCATCGGTGCGCCGTCACGTTGAAAACATCTACGCATTGGTTCGAGTTGCCGACGAAGTGGTCGATGGTTCTGCGGCCGAAGCTAAAGCATTGGGCGGCGCGGCAGATCCGAACAAGTCGCTAAATGATCTAGAACGTGAAACCTATCGCTGCCTCGACGAACGCTTCAGCCCGAACCTGGTGGTTCATGCCTTCGCTCACACGGCAAACACCTGCGGCTTTGGCCGCGACATCATCCGCCCGTTTTTTGAGTCAATGCGTATGGACCTCTGGAAGAGCCGCCACGACCAGCGATCATTCGAGCAGTATGTTTACGGTTCGGCAGAGGTTGTTGGCCTCATGTGCCTGAATGCCTTCTTGCTAGGCCACAAGGTGACAAAGAAAGATCGCGACAAGATGGTTGCCGGCGCTCGTGCCCTTGGCTCGGCTTTTCAAAAGGTCAACTTCTTGCGCGATTTGAGCGCCGACTCGAACAAACTTGGGCGCTCGTACTTTCCTGGAGTCTTTCCGGGCGCACTAACCGAAGAGCAGAAGATGGCGATTGTCGAAGACATCCGTGCCGAACTGGCCATTTCGGCGAGCGCTCTACCGCTGTTACCGCGTCAGTCGCGCCGAGCCGTCGTTGCCGCGCACACACTCTTTGAGGCACTCAACAACAAGATCGGGAACACTCCAGCGCCCGACGTGATTAGAACTCGTATCAGTGTTTCAAGCACCCAAAAAGCCCTTCTACTTCTGAAGGCATGGATCGGAGTAGTGCCAAAGTGAGCCAAAAGACCGCAGTTGTAATCGGTGGAGGTATCGCCGGACTGGCGACTGCTGGAATCTTGGCGAAAGCCGGCATGAAGGTGACCGTTCTAGAAGCCCGCGAGCGCGTTGGTGGACGAGCCTACATTTGGGAAAAAGACGGCTTCACCTTTGACATGGGGCCATCTTGGTACCTCATGCCAGACGCATTCGACCAGTTCTTCAAACTGATGGGCACTTCGGCTGCTGCTGAACTAGACCTAAAGCGCCTCGACCCGATGTACCAGACCCGCAACGAGGGCTATGACGAAAAGCTCATGATTCGCGAGTCGTTGGCTGAAAACAAGAAACTCTTCGAATCGATTGAACCGGGGGCCGGTGACGCACTTCAGCGCTATGTCGACTCTGCCGAAGACGCCTACAAGCTTTCGATCAAGCACTTTCTTTACACCAACTTCGAAAACGCCAAGTCGTTCGTGCACCCAGAAGTTGTGGCCCGCGCTGGTCGCTTCATCAAGCACCTGCTAACTCCGCTTTCGAAATTCGCCGCAGGCCACGTGAGTGACAAGCGTCTGCAGAAGATCCTGAACTTTCCGGCAGTGTTCTTGGGAGCATCCCCTTATGACACCCCGAGCATGTACCACCTCATGACCCACGTCGACATGAACGTTGGCGTGTTCTATCCGATGGGTGGTTTCTACAAGATCATCGAGGCCGTCGAGCGTCTGGCCAAAAAGCACGGAGCGGTGATTCACACCAACTCGAAGGTGACCAAGATCGTGACCTCGGCAAGCCCGAACGAGCTCGACATGATCGGTGAGATTCCGGTTGAGACCAAGGGCAAGCCACACGTCACCGGCGTAATGGTGGGCGACGTGTTCTACCCTGCCGATGTTGTCGTCGGTAACGCCGACCTGCACCACATCGAAACTCAGTTACTAGAGCCAGAGAACCAGGCCCTGCCCGAGAAGTGGTGGGAGAACAAGGTTCCTGGCCCATCGGCCATGCTCTTGTTCTTGGGCGTCAAGGGGCGCTTGCCACAGCTCGACCACCACACCCTGGTTTATGCCGATGACTGGACCAAGAACTTTGACGAGGTCTTTCACAAGGCCGACGGCAAGCGCAAGGTGCCGAACCCTGCATCGCTTTACGTTTGTGCACCGAGCGTCACCGACCCGAGCGTGGCCCCTGAGGGCTACGAGAACCTATTCGTTCTCGTGCCGGTGGCTGCCGACCCAAGCATCGGCAAGGGTGGCATCAACGGTTCGGGCGACCCAGCCGTCGAGGCTGCCGCCGACCGCATCATCGGCCAGATTGCCGACTGGTGTGAGATTCCAGATCTCGCCGAGCGCATTGTGGTTCGCCGCATCATGGCACCGCAAGACTTCGTCAGCGAGCTAAACGCTTGGTCTGGCACCGCCCTCGGCATGGCCCACACCCTTCGCCAGAGCGCATTCTTCAGACCGAAGAACTTCAGCAAAAAGGTAAAGGGGCTTTACTACGCAGGTCACCACTCGATTCCTGGCATCGGCCTTCCGATGTGTCTAATCGGTGCCGAACTGGTTTACAAAAAGCTCATCGGCGACACTTCGGCCGGACCAACCGAACACGAAATCAAGCCTCTAGCGGCCGC
This sequence comes from Rhodoluna sp., assembly GCA_044348705.1. Classification (GTDB taxonomy): domain Bacteria; phylum Actinomycetota; class Actinomycetes; order Actinomycetales; family Microbacteriaceae; genus Rhodoluna. The sequence goes on from JBIKSH010000025.1 coordinate 5,833, forward strand.
CGATTGGAAGGGCTTGCGTTGAGTTACGCCTATCTGGCGGTGTTGCTTTTTTCACTGACCGGACTCGCGCTTATCGACTACCGCTACAAACTCGCATTCTTTGAAAACTGGATGCGCGCTGCCGCCGCCGTGTTTTTGCCAGTGGTGTACTTTCTGCTGTGGGATGTCGCCGGCATCGTTCTCGGCATCTTCTTTCGCGGTCAAACCTCGCACCTAACCGGCATTTTGCTTGCCCCCGAGCTGCCTCTCGAAGAGCCGTTCTTTCTTGTGCTGCTCTGCTACACGACGCTGATTCTGTTCTTGAGCATCCGCCGTGGCTTGGCCAAACGTAGCGCGGCGGTGAAGTCCGAATGACCTACCTGCTCGTGAACGCGGCCTTCATGGTTCTGGCTGGACTGATCGCCCTGCCGCTGCTGTGGGGCACCCGGATGCGCGCCATCACCCTCACGTTGCTAGCCCTGCTTGCCGTGACCGTGGTTGGCGACAACCTGATCATCCTGTTCGAAATCGTCGCCTACGACCCAGAGAAAATCGTTGGACTCATGATTGGCTTAGCCCCGATCGAAGATTTCGCCTATTCTGTGGTTGCGGCAGCACTCGTGCCGGGAATCTGGCTGGCTCTAGAAAGAAGGCGCAAGTGAGCGATTCAAACTCGGCCGGCCTCGCGCCTACAGGCCTGATTAGCCAGCTCTTCTGGTCGTCGCGCCCAATCTCGTGGATCAACACCGCTTTTCCATTCGCGGCCGCCTACTTTTTTGCTACCCGAAGCCTCGATCTGAATCTGCTCATCGGCACACTGTTCTTCTTGATTCCCTACAACCTGCTCATGTATGGCGTAAACGACGTTTTCGACTACGAGAGCGACCTGCGCAACCCACGCAAGGGCGGCATCGAGGGTGCGCTGCTTCACCCAAAGTGGCATCGCCCAACGCTCTTTTGGTCGGTTGCGCTCACGCTTCCGTTCGTCGTCTACTTGCTATTTCAAGGGGATGCTGCCGCCAAAGCCTGGCTACTGCTATTCGTCTTCACGGTGATCGCATACAGCGCAAAGGGCCTTCGCTTCAAAGAGAAGCCGTTTCTTGATTCGCTAACCTCGGCCAGCCACTTCGTTGGCCCGATGATCTATGGCCTAGCTCTGGCCGGC
>JBIKSH010000026.1:0-6672 GCA_044348705.1 Rhodoluna sp.
GCCTGGACCGATTGCGCTTCTTCCAAAATGCCTTATGCGACCAGTGGCAGCAAGGGAAGTGGGGCAACATTTAGTGGATATTGCAGAAGGAAAACCACTTAAGCGCGCAACGGATTTGGTTGGTCCAGGAAGTGAAGTTTTAGCTGATCTGGCTCGAAGGCAGATCGCTTTCGACGGCTTGAAGAAGTTGGTTCTCGAGTTTCCGCTTCCGGGGGTTCTTGGAAGAGGCATGGCTTCAGGCGATTTGCGTGGAAAGGGCGAAACACTTGTGGGAATAACCACTTTTGATAACTGGCTAGAAAGTCATGACCATCAAAATCCCCCACAATAACTTCTTACCCGCATAAATACAGCGTTTAAGGTTCCCAAAATCACTTTCTACGCCATCTGTCTGCGCCATTGCGGTTGATTTAACCCCTGATTATCGTCGAAGATACTTCCCAGCTAAATCCACTTAACAGGACCCGTGGCAAGCAAAACTCTCCCGCCCTGCTCTGACTGCCAGACCGATAATTCACCAGTTAAGCCTTTGTCGGTCTTTAGTTCAGGTTTCTTCTTGGTCAGAGCTGGAAGGTCTTTTTCAGTTGCGTAAAGGAAGCCACAAGTGCCGCCGCAGCTGCATTCGTCGAAGACAACCTGTGCACCAGAATTCACAAACCTAATAGCATCCTCAGGAGTTATGCCTTGAGCCGAAAGAGTATAAGTCTGACCTTTGCGATCCGTTAGAACGCCATCTCGGATTCCTGGTGGTGTGCGTTGTATTTTTTGCTGCGAGGGGGTGGACTTGGCATCGGATACGAGGTCTTTCATCGTTGTTTTTGAATTCCTCTTCACGACTTTCCTCTCGACGCCTTCCTTGCTTAACGATAAGTCGCACAACTACAGCTTGTGCTGAAAGGAAGCTGGGATTTTACGTCTATGGAATTTGCACATACAACTGCACATAATGCAAAAACTCCCTCAATAAACGCCTCTACTGAGGCTCTAAATCAAGGGAGTTGCTGGCGGAGAATGGCCCTAAATCGCTTCGCGATTCAGGAACCCGCGAACCCGGTTCTCATGCCCCAACCCCAGAAATGAAAAACGACCCACAAGGGGTCGTTGTCATTTCTGCGGAGAATGGGGGATTCGAACCCCCGAGAGCTTTCACTCAACGCGCTTTCCAAGCGCGCGCCATAGGCCACTAGGCGAATTCTCCTGGAGTCAGTGATCGAAATCACCGGCAACCTCATACGAGTTTAGTCTGCGCATCCGAGTGAAATTAGTGGACTAAGTAGACTAATCACGCTAGTCTGAGCACATGGCACGACAAGTAAACATGCACGAAGCGAAAACCCACTTTTCTAAGCTCGCCGAAGCTGTCGAAGCCGGCGAAGAGATCGTAATCGCGCGCGCGGGCAAGCCGGTGATGCGCTTGGTGAAGATAGACGAGGTTCAGCAAGAGATTGTGCCGGGGTTTGGCAGTGCTGTTTTTGCCGACTGGGATGACGCAACCTGGAGTCGCCTAGACCGCGAGTTCAACGACCTTTTCAAGGGTTAGACAATGGCGAGGCGAGCATTTATCGACACACAGGTGGCTCTTTGGCTCGCCAAGGGGGACTCGCGCCTGAACTCTGGAACGGTGAAATGGCTGAACTCGAGCAGCGAAACCGTGATGTCGGCTTTGAGCATCGCCGAGTTAGAGATCAAGGCCGGTATCGGAAAGTTAGCGCTGCCGAAAGATTTTGCAGAACTCTTTCTGAACCAGGGCATAAAGATTGAAGCCTTTAGCCAGGAGTCAGCGGCTTCGCTGAGCAGGTTTCCGTCACTGGTTCGCCATGACCCGTTCGATCGAATGATTCTGGCTCAGGCGGGGGCCAAGCAAGACACTGTCTTTTTTACCGCTGACCGCGCACTAGTTGCCCTTGGTCTCGACTGGGTGGTCGATTGCGCGCATTAGCGCTTGGGTGATACTAACCAGGGCATTAGCCGCGACGGCGAGCGCCAAAACAGGCCACAGTTGCGCAAACTCAAGCTGCGCAAACCCAATGACCTCGGCGAGCGCGGGCACGGTGAATGCGGTGATGCACAGCGCGAGCATCCCAGCGAAAATGACCCCACGGATGCTGCGCAGAGCCGCACTGTGAATGGCAAGCACCCACAGGCTCGTGATTGAAAGCAGAACCATGGTTGCGGTGTGCGATTGCTCGAGAGTGAACGAGCCGGCTCGCATGAAGGCGGTGAGGGCGATGATTGCCACACCGATGATCAGCCCCGACGGAATCACAAACTTTAGCGCTCGCTGTAGAAAACCTGGGCGGTATCGATCGGCGTTGGGCAGTAATGCGAGGGCGAAAGCCGGGATGCCGATTGCGAAGGCGTCCATCACGGTGAGTTGGCGCGGTAGGTAAGGGTAGCTCCACATCATGAGGCCGAAAACCAGCGCGAGCGTGAACGCCCACACGGTTTTGGTGAGAAACAGTCGCGAAACTCGCTCGACGTTCGCCACCACGCGGCGTCCTTCGGCCAGAACTAGGGGCAGGGTCGAGAACTTGCCGTCTAGCAAAATCAGGTTGGCCACCGACTTGGTTGCCGCCGAACCACTGCCCATGGCGAGCCCCAGGTCGGCTTGTTTGAGTGCCAGCACATCGTTAACGCCGTCGCCGGTCATGGCAACCACGTGCCCAGCCGCCTGCAGCGCACTGACAACGTCGCGCTTTTGGTGAGGGCTAACGCGCCCGATGATCTTCGAACCCTCCAGCGCCGTCATTAGCGCTCGGATGTCATCGCCAAACTCGCTCGCATCGACTGGCTTGCCAATCTCGGTGAGCCCGGCACGAGCGGCAACCGCCGCAACCGTTTCGGGGTTATCGCCCGAAATCACCAGAACCTGCGTGCCCTGTGTAGCGAAGAAATCGAGGGTTTGCTTGGCGTCTGGCCGAATTTGTTCGGCAAAGTGCAGCAGGGCAATCGGCTCGAGGTTTGCCGGTAGTTCGGTGCCGGTCAGCGAGGCCGCGCTGTGAGCCAAAACCAGCACGCGCTCGCCGGTTGCCGCCGCCTCGGCTGCCGCACTCAACACAGCCTCGTGCCCACCCTGCAAAACGAACTCTGGAGCACCGAGCACCCAGGTTTGCCCACGGCCTGAAGCAAGCGCGCTCCACTTGCGGGCGGAGTCGAATGGCACGCGCGTTATGGCCCCAGTCGGAGCATCCGCTTGAAATTCGGCGGCCAGCGCACGGGCAGTGGCGTTGGCGTCTGGGTCGGCGGCGAACAGTGCGAGGGCGTCTTGCCAACCGGCCCGCTCGGCCAACGGAGTCTGCTTCGTGAACTCGATTTCGCCCGAGGTTAGCGTGCCGGTTTTGTCGAAGCAAACCACGTCGACGCGGGCCAGCCCCTCGACCGCGGCGAGTTCTTGCACTAGAACGTTTTTGCGAGCGAGCCGAATTGCACCGAGCGCAAACGCCATGCTCACCAGCAGCACGAGCCCCTGCGGCACCACGCTGATCAGCGAGGCGATCGTGCCGACCACCGCCTCGACCCAACTGCCGTCGGCGAGAGCCTGCTCGAAACCGCCGCGAGCCTGAAGCTGACCGTTGAGCGAAATCGCCATCACGGGCAGCAGCGCCCAGCTAATCCAGCGCACGAGTTTGTCGAGCGACGCTCTAAGTTCAGAAGTCACCAGGCTGAACCGCTTGGCTTCGGCGGCCAGGGCGGCGGCTTGAGTCGAAGCTCCCACCGCGACCACACGCGCGAAACCGGTGCCCGCAAGCACCACGGTTCCGGCCAGCAGCGCGGCATCCGCGTGCTTTTCAACCTCGATTGACTCACCGGTTAGCAGCGACTCATCGAGCGCAAGCCCGGTTTCGCTCACCACAACCGAGTCGGCGGCAATCTGGTCGCCGGCTTTGAGGGCAAGCAGGTCGTCGAGCACGACTTCTTCAACGCGGATGCTCACCCGCACCCCATCGCGAACCACCGTCACGGGCGATGCGCTCAGCAGGGTCAATCGGTCGAGGGTGATTTTCGTGCGCAGCTCTTGAATCACGCCCACGGCGATGTTGAGAACCACGATGATGCCGAACAGCGCGTCGGCATAGCGGGCGAGGAGCAGCATTAAAACGAATGCACCACCGACCACCGCGTTGAACAGGGTAATCACATTGGTGCGCAAAATAGAGGCGAGTGTGCGGCTCGATTTAACCGCTTGGATGTTCACCCGGCCATCAGCGATTCGGGCCGTCACCTCGGCGGCGGTTAGTCCCGGCAGCAGCTCGTTCACAACTCAAGGCTAACGGGGTCGCGGGGGAGTGCGTTAAGCCCCGAAGGGTTTAGAATTGGGGTGGACTCCCCGTGCGGCGTCACCTCAGCTAACTCCCCCAGGATCGAAAGATAGCAAGGGTAACTGGGCTCTGGCGGGTGTGCGGGGAGTCTTTTCACAAGGTGCCCGTTTCGGGCGAGACGATGTCTCAAGAGGAGGTTAGGCTTTCACCGTGGTCACCGCCCTTTACCGTCGCTATCGCCCCGAGACTTTCGCCGAACTCATCGGCCAGTCTCAAGTAACCGCGCCTCTCATGACGGCCCTTCGCGGCGACCGCGTCAACCACGCCTACCTCTTTTCTGGCCCTCGAGGCTGTGGCAAAACCACCTCTGCTCGCATCCTGGCTCGTTGCCTAAACTGCGCCGAAGGCCCAACCGACACCCCTTGCGGCAAGTGCCCGAGCTGTGTCGAACTTTCGCGCAACGGTGGCGGCAGCATGGATGTCGTCGAAATCGACGCAGCCAGCCACAACGGTGTTGACGACGCCCGTGATCTTCGCGAACGTGCCGCGTTTGCTCCGGCTCGCGACCGCTACAAAATCTTCATTCTCGACGAGGCCCACATGGTCACCGCGGCCGGCTTCAACGCCCTGCTCAAGATCGTCGAAGAGCCACCTGCCCACGTCAAGTTCATCTTTGCTACCACCGAGCCCGAAAAGGTCATCTCGACCATCCGCTCGCGCACTCACCACTACCCGTTCCGCCTAGTGCCGCCGTCGCAGATGCTCGAATACTTAGAGTCACTCTGCACCTCTGAAGGTGTCGAAGTAGCTCCTGGGGTTTTGTCACTCGTGGTTCGCTCGGGTGGCGGTTCGGTTCGCGATTCACTATCGCTTCTCGACCAGTTGATTGCTGGGTCTGAGGGTTCGAAGGTTGAATACGAGCGTGCCGTTGCGCTACTCGGATACACTCCCGACACCTTGCTCGACTCCGCAGTTGAGGCACTCTCGCTGCACGACTCATCAGCCGCCTTCGCCGCCGTTGATCGCGTGATTCAAACCGGTCAAGACCCGCGTCAGTTTGTCGAAGACATTCTCGAGCGATTGCGCGACCTTATTTTGGTGGCTGCTGCCGGCCAAGATGCCAAGGCTGTTTTGCGCGGCGTTAGCGACGACCAGCTCGAGAAAATGCGTATGCAGGCCGAGCAATTTGGCCCGTCTGAACTGGCTCACGCCGCCGACATAGTGAACGACTCGCTCACCGCAATGTCTGGTGCAACTAGCCCCAAGCTTCACCTCGAGCTAATGATTGCTCGCGTTTTGGTTCCTGCTGCCGACGCCTCTGAGGTCGGTTCGCTGGCGCGCATTGAACGCCTAGAACGCCGCATCGGGTTGCCGAGCGACAGCGCCGCCCCGGCTGCACCCGCGACCAAAGCCCCGCCAACCGCCGCGAAAACCGAACCTGCCAAACCGGCAACCGCACCTGAGGCGAAAGCACCGCCGGCACCAGCCGCTTCGGTTGCAGCTCCTTCGGCTGCGGTGAACATCCCAGAGTTGACCACCGAGGCGTTCAGAGATTCTTGGCAGGCCATTTTGAGCCGAGTCGAAAAGGCATCGAAGAGTGCCTGGATTGTCGCCTACACGCTCAAGGTCGTCGAATTTGCTGAGGGCGTGCTAACCCTGCGCTTCATGAGCCAGAGTGATCTCGAAACTTTCAAAACTTCGGGCCAGGCACCAGATGTTCTTCGCAAGGCCATCACCGACGAGCTCGGCATCACGGTCAAATTCAAGCCACTGGTTGAAGCCGCTGCCGCTGCAGCGCCTGAAGAAGAAGCACCTGTAGCCGCTGCAACACCGGCAGCCGAGGCACCAACCACGCCAATCGAAGTTCAAGCCGAGCCAGAAGTTCAGCCGACATCCGACACGACATCCGACAGCGAGACCCTCGTGACGGACGTTGTTACGGATGCTGCAACGGATGTAACGGATACTGCCATCGTGTCGGACAACCTCACGGATGCGCCTACGGATGTCTCGGACGTCACCCCTGCCCAGCCTGTCGCCGAAGCCAAACCAGCCAAGGCCACCAAGTCGCGCAAGGCAGATGTTCCAGACTCAGAGCGCTACGGCGAATCGATCTTGCGCGAGTTTGGCGCAAAGCCTCTCGATGACCCGAGTGGCGGCCGCTGATGTATGAAGGCGTAATTCAAGAACTCATCGACGAGCTGAGCCGCTTGCCTGGTGTCGGCCCAAAGTCTGCCCAGCGCATCGCCTTTCACCTGCTGCAAACTGAAGACGATCAGGCCAAACGCTTGGCGCAGGTGTTACTTGAGGTGAAAGAACGCGTTCGCTTTTGTGAAATTTGCGGCAACGTAGCCGAAGAAGTTCAGTGCAACATTTGCCGTGACCCGCGTCGCACCAAAACCGCCATTTGCGT
>JBIKSH010000016.1:0-20930 GCA_044348705.1 Rhodoluna sp.
TTAGCTCGCTCAGGTCGTCGGCGGCCACGATGTTGCTGCCCCCGCCGAGCACGAGCCAGTCGTCGCCGGTAGCCCAAACGCCGGTGGCAAACTCGATCAGCTGGTCACGGCTGTGCGCCTCGAGCAGCTCGGCGGGGGTTCCGCCAACCTGCATCGTGGTGAGTTCGCTGAGCGGTTTGGTCATGATCGTGTGTGCTCGCCTAGAGGCGAACGCGGGCCTGAGCCTTGCCCAGCACTGTGGTGTCGGCGAAAACGGCGGTTAGGTCGATGCGCACTTCACCAGCATCCGCGTTGATTTCACCGATCTTGCCCGTGACGGTGACAATCGCGCCATCGGCGGCGTCAACGAGCACCGGCTTGGTGAAGCGAACGCCGTAGTCGACAACCTTGCCGGCGTCGCCGACCCAGTCAACGGCAACCTGCACGGCAACGCCCATGGTGAGCATGCCGTGGGCTAGAACGCCTGGCAGGCCGACCGCTTGGGCAAAGTCGTCGCGGTAGTGGATCGGGTTGAAGTCGCCAGAAGCACCGGCGTATTTCACGAGCGAGTCACGGGTGAGGTGGAACTCGCGCGAGCCGATTTCTTGGCCTACCTCGAGGCTTGCGATGTTGATGTGGGTCATTAGTCGCCCCTAACTACGAGTGTTGAGATGGCGGTGCAAACGTGCTCGCCTTTTGCATCGAGGATGCGCGTTTCAAAAGTGATCATCGAGTGCGCGCCGAGGCTGGCCACCTTGGCCACGCTAAGTTCGCTGACCAGCTCGTCACCCGCCACGATCGGGCGGTTGTGAATGAAACGCTGGTCGCCGTGCACGACGCGACTGAAGTCGATGTCGGCTTCTGGGTCGGCAAGAACACCTGCGAGGCTGCGTTCTTGAATCACCACGGCGAAGGTTGGTGGGGCAACGATGTCGGTGTAGCCGGCAGCCTGAGCTGCAAACACATCGGTGTTGACCGGATTGGTTGACATTACCGCGCGGGCGAATTCGCGGATCTTTTCGCGACCGACCAGATAAGGCTCGGTGGCGGGGTATTTCTTGCCCTCAACGTTTGGATTGACCACGAGAACAAGCGTAGACGAAAAGCAAAAAACCGGCCCGAAGGCCGGTCATAGTCGAGTTGGTAGCTAGGGCGGGACTCGAACCCGCGACCCCACGATTATGAGTCGTGTGCTCTAACCACCTGAGCTACCCAGCCGCAGAGCCCCGAGACAGGATTGAACTGTCGACCCCTTCCTTACCATGGAAGTGCTCTACCACTGAGCTATCGGGGCGTAACCAAATCGCACAAGGCGCAGGCACCAGAAAACTTTAGCACTTTAGGCTTCGATGCGCCAAACGTTCACGCTGAGCTTCGCGCCAGGCAATGCGAGCTCGTCGCCAGCCTTTGTGATGCGCCCGCCGCCGTAGATGTTCTTGGCGCGGGCTAGGCCAGGCACAGCATCCTTGTTCAAAACAATCTTCTTGTCGGCACCGCGAGTGACCGCGACAACCACCGACTGCTTGCCGTTTTCACGCACATAAACCACGGCTTCGTCAGACGCATAAACCCAGCGCAGCGAGCCATCGGTGAGTGCCGAGTTTTCGCGACGCAACTTCGCAAGTGCGGCATAGGTGTCGATCATCGTGGGGTCGGTTGGCAGTTCGCCGTTCCAAGGCAGCGGAGTGCGGGCGTGCTCACCGTTGTAGCCGTCTAGGCCGAACTCGTCGCCGGCCCAAATAACTGGGATGCCCGGAAAAGTGAACTGCATCGCCGCGGCAACCTTTTGAGCACCGTCGATCGCGTAGGTCTTGAAGCGCGGGATGTCGTGGGTGTCGAGCGGGTTCATGTTGCAAAGGCGCACGTGCCAAGGGAACGCGGCGATGAACTGGTTGTAAGACGCAACTAGGTCGCGGCCGGTGCCGGTCTGAGCGCCATCCCACATCATGAAGCCGGCGTATTCGAAGTTCGGAAAGTCTTTCGCGCGCTGAGCCTGCGTCTTGGTGTTGTAGAACCAACGCCAAACCGGCTTGGTGAAGTTGCTGTAGGTCATTGCACCCTGCCAGCCGTCACCCTGAACCTCATAAGCCGCGTCGCCGGTGTATTCACCGAGCATGATGGTGTTCGGGTTCACGTCGACCATGGTTTGACGCACGGTTTGCGCAACGTCGAGATACATGTCTTCATCACGGATGCGCCCAGTCATGTTTGCCACGTCGATGCGCCAGCCATCCATGTTGTAAGGGGCCTTGAGCCACTTGGCTACAACCGAACGCTTGCCCGCGATGAAACGCTTGCGAAGCTCAGACGACTTCCAGTTGAACTTTGGCAGGCTCGGCACGCCGAACCAGGCGTCGTACTTGGTGTTCTTTTCGGTGAAGTAATAAAACTCGCTCTCGGGCGCATTTGGCTTGCCGAACGAGGCCTTGAACCATTCGTGGGCGTCGCCAGAGTGGTTCGTGGTGAGGTCGCCGATAACGCGCATGCCCTTCTTGTGAGCAGCCTTGATCAGCTCTTCGAACGCCTTGTTGCCACCAACCAGCGGGTCGATCTGATCGAAAGAGGATGCGTCGTAGCGGTGATTCGAACGCGCCGGGAACATCGGGGTTAGGTAGACGAGGTTGATGCCGAGCTTCTTGAGGTGGTCGAGCTTCTCGATGACGCCCCACAGGTCGCCACCGTAGAACTGCTGCGAGCGGTTGCGGCCCTCGACCATAACGGGGTCGGCCCACTTTTGCGGAACGGCCCAGTCTGGGGCCTTGTGCTTGTCAGCCTTGGATGAGCGGGCAAAACGGTCTGGGAAGATTTGGTACATGACCGCATCCTTGCCCCATTTTGGCGCGCTCGAGAACGTGTTGATTCGAAAATCGAGTATGTCGGCTGGGTTGCGAAGGCTCAAACCCTGGGTGTTGTACCAAACGGTTTCGCCCGACTCGAGCACAATCATGAACCGGTAGTTGATCTTTGGGTTGTGCATCACGATGGTCGACTCGTACCAGCTCCACTGGCCGTCTCGACGAATCACCTTGGCAGGAGGAGTCGGGAACGCTTCACCGCTTTCGCTGAAGCGCACCCGAACCTCTTTGACCTTTCCGAGGGTCTGGTGAACGCGAACCCGCACCTTTACTTTGTCGAGAAGTTTCGGTGCTTGGTTCGGCACGTAGAGTGACGATCCGTCGTGGTGTGGGGCAAGCCCCATCGGCAACGCTGCCAGGTTAACCATTGTTGTTTGGCTAGCCCTTGACGGCGCCACCGGTAAGACCGCTGACGATGTAGCGCTGAAGACCCATGAACAGAGCCACAATCGGTGTCGCGGCGACTACAGCGCCGGCACAGAACATTGCCCAGTTCTTTGAGTAAGGCTGGTCGATGAACAGACCAAGACCAACCGCGAGGGTGTACTGGTCAGGCTTGTTCATAACGATCGAGGCCAAGATGAAGTCGCTCGAAATACCGATGAACGAAAGCAACATCTGAACAGCAAGGATCGGAGACACCAGACGAAGGATGATCTGGAAGTAGATCTGCGTGTGCGTGGCACCGTCGATCTTGGCAGCTTCGTCAATCTCTTTCGGCACGGTGTTGAAGAATCCGTACATCAAGTAGGTTCCACCACCGAGTGATCCACCTAGGTAAACCAGAATCAGACCCCAAGGGCTGTTCAAACCGAGAGCCGGAATGTACTTGTAGAGCTCAGACAAGATTGCGTAGATCGCAACGAGGCCGAGAATCGATGGGAACATCTGCAGCAGAATCAGGGTGAGCAGACCCGAGCGGCGACCGCGGAAGCGCTGACGCGAGAACGAGTAGGCAGCCAGGGCCGAGAGGAACACCGAACCGATCGAAGAGACCGAAGCGATCCACACGGTGTTGATGATCCACTGAACGAACGGGCGGTCAGGGTCGTCACCGGCGAACAGTTGCTCGAAGTTCTTGGTGGTGAACGTACCGAAAAGTCCCGAGCTAATGTCACCGCTGTCTGAGAACGCAACCGAGATGATGTAGAGAATCGGGAACAGTGAGTAGACCACGACGGCCAAACCGACCACGTGCTTCCACCCGATGGTTGCTGCCCAACGGAATGGGCTCATTCGGCGCTTGCCGATTTTGCGCTCTGGAGTGGTGTTAATTGCGGTGTCAACCATTAGTCAGCAGCTTCCTCTAGGAACTTGGTACGGCGGAATCCGATCATCGACAGACCACCAACGATAAAGAAGATTAGAACCGAGAACGCACTGGCTAGACCGTAGTCAGCACCCTGCGAGCTCGAGAACGCAATCTTGTAAACGAATGAGATCAGGATGTCTGTTCCACCTGCGTCAACCCCCAGCGCCGGATCCCCGGATGGACCACCTCCGGTAAGCAGATAGATAATCGTGAAGTTGTTGAAGTTGAACGCGAACGACGATATCAGCAGCGGTGAAAGCGAAATCAGAAGCAGTGGAAGCTTGATTTGGCGCAGAACCTGCCAAGCCGAAGCACCGTCGATGGTTGCCGATTCGACCAGTTCGGCAGGAATAGCCTGCAATGCACCGGTAGTGATCAAGAACATGTATGGGAAGCCCAGCCAGAGGTTACAGAGCAAGATGGCGATCTTTGCCCAGTTTTCGTCACCTAGCCATGGGATGCCCTGCCCGGGTTCAAAGCCCAAGATGTTGTAGTTCACGAATCCGTATTCGAAGTTGAACATACCCTTCCACACATAAGCCGAAAGGAAGCCCGGGAACGCGTAAGGAAGAATCATGATCGCTCGGTAGATCTTCTTGCCCCTCAGGCGCTCGTCGTTGAAGAGAAGTGCCAGGGCAAGACCGAGCACGAAAGTCGAGACCACCGATGCAACCGCAAAGATGACTGTCCACGAGAAAATTTTGAGAAGCGGAGCACGAAGCTCTTCTTTGCCGAAGATGAGTTCATAGTTCTTAAGGCCTACGAAAGCCTGCCAACCGGTGTCGTTCAAACGCTCACCGGCATCGTTCACGAAGAAACCAATAGTTTCGTCAGCCTTGAAGACAACTCCGTCGCTCTGACGAGTAAAGCTGTCGGTGGCCGGATCATAAATCGCGTCGATGAATGTTCGCTGCACACCCGCAAGAATGTCGTCTAGAGCCATGAAGCCCTTCTGCTCATCGCCAGGAATATTCACCCGGACGCCGGCGAGCTTGGCACTCTGTGCGTTGATTTCATCGAAGGTGAGAGCGGTGTAGCCTCCGTAGCCAACCGCAATGTCGTAGCCAGACATACCCGGCCCAAAGCTTAGGTTTGCGTCGGTGGCTGAAAGTTCGGCCCACTCCACATCTGTACCCTCTTCGCCACCGAGATAGTAGATCGGGTCAAGGCAAGCACCTAGGTCATCGAACCCGCTGGTGGAACAGTCGGTGGCCAAGAAATAGTTCTTGTTGGCGTCATCTTTCAAGATAGTGACGTCCATCCACGCAGCTGCGGTGTCAGTAACCACCGCACCAAGCTCGACAGATTCAATCGAATCTTGCTTCGAGCCGTTGTGCTGACCTCCGTAGTTGGTGAACGAGATGTAACCGGAATACACGACGACAGAGAACGAGAAACAAATTAGAAAGAGCACGCCTGGGGCTAGGTACTTTGCTGGCAGGCCTCCGCGGCGCAGGTAGATCCAGTTGAAGATGAGGGTGACGATTACCACTGCGGCCGCGTAGTCGATGCGCTTGCCGGTGATGAGAATCATGGTCACAAATAGGGCTATGGCATCAGCGATACCAAGAAGAATGATTTTGGCTATGGTTCCACGAAGGGTTGGGGTGCCACCATCGTCGACCATCCTCTGGCGCTTGCGAGCGTCTTTGACACTCAGATTCATTGCCCGAGCCGTTTCTGTGACCGGCGTTTCTTTGGTTTTTGCCATGAAATGAAACCTTCTGTAAGTAAAAAACTCTAGGTCAGTCTAGGACACTGAACCCGCCCTTTTTTGCAGGTACCGAGGTTCGAAACCTAATCGTTAGTTTATAAGCGCTTGCAGTTATGAGTCGTAAAAAAATCGCGACCCCCATTGCTGAGGGCCGCGATTTTTTGAATGCGATCGAAAGCTATTAGCCGTCGATTACAGCCTGCTGTGCGTCAACCGATGCGGTGAAGAACTCTAGAGGAGTCTTACCGTTCAGAGCAGCGCCACCCTTAAGGATTGCGCCTTCTGCCTTACCGATTGCCTGCCAGGTTCCGTCTTGGAATGCGAACGAAGCCATTGGAAGAGCGTTCTTACCAGCAGCACCGAAGCCCTTTACCCATGGGTCAGAGACCTTGGCAAGTGCGTCGCTGTTTGCAGGCGACTTTCCTTCATTGGTGAACGATGCTAGCTGGATGTCCTTGCCAGCAAGAGCTGCCAAGACCTTTCCAACTGCTAGCTTCTTCGCTGCAGGAACCTTTGACGACATCCAGTAACCGCGAACACCAGAGAACTGGGCCACAGTCTTGCCACCGATTGAAGGGATAGCCTGAACGACTACGTCGCCCTTAGCTAGCTTCGCAGGAGTGACTTCGCCAACCTTGTGGGTGTCGTTGACAACGGTGCCAGCACCCCAAGGACCAGAGATCATGACAGCAACTGGGCTGGCAGGGTTCTGGAAGTTGTGAGCGTGGTTGCCCCAACCTGCGTAAACGATCTTCTTAGCGTCGCCGTTTAGCCAGTTGACGTACTTGGTGAAACCGCCACCAGAAGCTTCGTTGGTGAAGCCGATGGTTGAGGTCCAGGTGCCGTTGCTGCGAACGTACTGGTTGATACCGAATGAGCTAGCGAATGCAGCCATGTGGTAAGGGTCGTTTCCGCCACCGGCGATGTCGATGTGCATACCGACCTTGCCAGCTGCGATTGCAGCCTTGAACTCAGCAGTGGTGTCAACCGACTTTGGGTTCATCTTCTTCTTGTTAACGATCAGAGCGGTGTTCTCGGTCCAACCTGGAACTCCGTATAGCTTGCCGTAAACCGAGAAGCCAGACTTGGCAGCTGCTGAGAACTTGCTGTTGTTAGCACCCAGCGATACAGGAGCGATTACACCTGCGCTCAGAAGAGCACCGGTCCAGTCGTGTGCACCAGCAAGAATGTCAGGTCCGGTGCCACGAGGAATGGCCTGGATTGCTGACTTGCGTAGGGTACCGAAGTCCTTAACAACTACGTTGATGGCTAGGGTCTTGTCTTTTCCATCGAAGGCAAGAATGGCGCCGCCAATGGCGTCTTTCGTGCCCTGGTCAAGCCAGATGGTAACTGTAGGGGTTGCAGCGGTTGCTGGAACGCTGATGCCGAGAAGGGCAGCTGCGGTTAGACCAGCAAGAGCTACAGCTCCAGCTTTGCGAATCTTCATTTGTAAACCTTTCAGTTGACTAGTCGATGAAGGACTTGTAATCAAGTCACTACAATCAAACATCTTGTGAACGTCTAGTAGCAACTTAGAATGCCCATTTTGGATAACGTTCTAGTTACGAATTCCTGACAAGCCTGAAAATTCGGGCTTTTTGGCCACTTTGCGGCATCTCTTGGGTGCATACGAGGATGCTGGGTCGAACAGTCGCGCATCGGTTTGGTAACACAAACGCTTACATTTCACATTCACGTTGGATTGAGCATCCACTCGGGTTTTGTTCTTATACGCTTGAGCGCATGACCAACGACAACGTTTTATATGTGACCAAAGAATCTGCCGAGTGGTGGCGCCAAGCCGTTATTTACCAGATCTATCCGCGTTCATTTGCCGACGGTAACGGCGACGGCATGGGTGACCTTCAGGGTGTAACCCAGCGCCTCGAGTCGTTGCAAGAGCTGGGTATCGACGCGATCTGGTTCTCGCCCTTTTTTAAGTCGCCGCAAAAAGACGCCGGCTATGACGTGAGCGATTACAAAGACATCGACCCGCTGTTCGGTACTCTTGCCGACTTCGACGCACTGTTGGCCCGCGCGCACTCACTCGGTTTGCGCATCATCGTTGACCTGGTTCCGAACCACACCTCAGACCAGCACGAGTGGTTCAAGGCCGCGGTTGCCGCCGGCAAGGGTTCGCCAGAGCGCGACATGTATATCTTTAGAGACGGCAAAGGTTGGTTGGGCCGCAAAGAGCCGAATAACTGGCCATCGGTTTTTGGTGGCAGCACCTGGACTCGCATCACAGAGCCAAACGGCAAAAAGGGTCAGTGGTACCTGCACATCTTTGACTCGTCTCAGCCCGACCTAAACTGGCGCAACCCGATGGTGCGCGACGAATTCGACAAGGTGCTGCAGTTTTGGCTCGACCGCGGTGTCGATGGCTTCAGAATTGACGTTGCCCACGGCATGATCAAGCGCGATGGCTTGCCAGACACCAAGCAGATGTCGACCGAGATGGGTGGCGTAAAGCCCGAGGGCGAGATGACCATCGAAGAACTCGAAATCGCCAACCCTTATTGGGGTCAGCCAGAGGTTCACGAGATTAACCGCCGCTGGCGCAAAATCATTGACTCTTATAACGACCGCGCAATGGCGGCCGAGGCCTGGATCGGCGGACCGCTAGAGCGCATGGCTCGCTGGGTTCGACCAGACGAATACAACCAGACCTTCAACTTTGGTTACATGTTCGCCGGCTGGAACAAAGAAGCGCAAGTAAAGAGCATCAACGATTCGTTCAAAGCTTTCGGTGCGGTTGGTGCGCCATCGACTTGGGTGCTTTCGAACCACGACACCATTCGCCACGTGACCCGCTACGGCATGGTCGGCGAGCTACCTCAGGGTGACGGAATCGGCCCAGACTACGAGCAGCCAGACGAAGCGCTCGGTTTGCGCAAGGGCCGTGCCAACACCGCGTTCATGCTTGGCCTACCGGGGGGTGCCTACATCTACCAGGGTGAAGAGCTCGGCCTGCCTGAGCACACCACGCTCGAAGGCAAGTACCGTCAAGACCCGACCTACTTCAGAACCAAGGGTAAGCGCGTTGGTCGTGACGGATGCCGTGTGCCACTGCCATGGGAGGCCGGCGCAAGCGCGTCAAACGGCTTCTCATCGACCGGCGAATCTTGGTTGCCACAGCCGAGCGTTTACAAGTCATACGCTCGTAACGCCCAACGCGGAGTGCCCGGCTCGACCCTCGAGCTCTACAAGCGACTACTCAAGGTACGCAAAGACCTAGGTCTTGGTGCGGGTGACTTTAGGTGGGCATCCGAGTTGACCGACGACGAATCGCTCGCGTTTATCAACAAGGGCGTTGCCGTGATTGCGAACTTTGGTGCCAAGCCGGTTCAGCTGCCTGCCGGTGAGGTGCTGGTTACGACTCAGCACGACCTGACCGCCGAGCACGAACTCGAGCAAGACCAGGTTGTATGGATAAAGCTCGCCTAATCGAGAGGCAACCTTGCAACTAGCGGGAGCCCCAACGCACGCCGCGAATTACGGTTCGCAGTGGTGGCGCTCGGCGATCATCTATCAGGTTTACCCACGCTCGTTCGCCGACTCGAACGGCGACGGCATGGGCGACCTGCCTGGCATCACCGCTCGCATGGATTCGCTCGCCGCCCTCGGCATCGACGCAATCTGGCTCTCGCCGTTCATGAGTTCGCCGCAAAAAGATGCCGGCTACGACGTGAGCAACTACCGCGATGTCGACCCGCTTTTTGGAACGTTGGCCGACTTCGACGACATGGTTACGCGGGCGCATGAGTTCGGCATCCGCGTTCTTGTCGACCTGGTGCCGAACCACACCTCTGATCAGCACGCATGGTTTCAAACTGCCTTGGCAACGCCTGCGGGTTCACCCGAGCGCGCGTTTTATCACTTCATGGATGGCCGTGGCGAAGGTGGCTCGCTACCGCCGAACAACTGGGTCTCGATGTTTGGTGGCCCGGCGTGGACTCGCATTACGAACCCTGATGGCACGCCAGGTCAGTGGTATTGCCACCTGTTCGATTCTTCGCAGCCCGATTTGAACTGGGAGAACCCAGCGGTTCAGTTGGCGTTCGAAGAGATTTTGCGATTCTGGCTTGACCGCGGCGTCGACGGGTTCAGAGTTGACCAGCCGCACGCGATGGGCAAGGCGGCCGGGTTGCCTGATCACCCCGATGTCGAACGTGCCGGAGCCGGGTTTATCGAGGGCGAGCCGTCACCACCGATGTGGTTTCAAGAGTCGGTGCATCCGATTTTCAGACGCTGGCGCGAGATTCTCGACTCTTATGACGGCGAGCGCGCGATGTGTGGTGAGGCCTATGTGCTGCCGCTTTCGTTCATGGCGCTTTGGGTTCGCCCCGACGAGTTTCACCAAACCTTCAACTTTCGCTACCTCGACAGCGAGTGGAAGCCCGAGATTTTGTTTCGCTCGATCAACGAATCATTCGAGGCGTTCGACTCGGTCGGCGCGCCATCGACCTGGGTGCTTTCGAATCACGACATCATTCGCCACGCCTCGCGCATGGGTGGGGTGACCGGTCGCCCGACCGCCTCTGACGGCATCGGCCCGAACGACCCGCAGCCCGATCGTGAGCTTGGGCTTAGACGTGCTCGCGGTGCGACTCTCTTTACTCTTGGCCTGCCCGGCTCGACCTACCTGTACCAAGGTGAAGAGCTCGGTCTGCCAGAGCACACCACACTTGAGGGCAAGTATCGTCAAGACCCTACCTTTGCCCGAACGGGTGGCGCTCGCGTTGGTCGCGACGGATGCCGTGTGCCACTGCCTTGGGAGTCCGGTGTTGGTGCGGCCAACGGATTCAACACCACCGGCCTGGCATGGTTGCCTCAGCCCGAGCTCTACGCCGAGTATTCGCGCGACCAGCAAGAGGGTGTTGCTGGTTCAACTCTTGAGCTTTATAAGCAGGCTTTGGCTCTTCGCAAGAGCCTGCGCGTTGGCGAAGGCTCGTTTGCGTGGCTACCCCAGTTCACCAACGAGCGGGCGCTTGGCTATCGCAATGGCGACATGCTGGTTATTCACAATTTCGGCACGGATGCTCTGCCGCTCCCCCAGGGAAAGATACTGGTCGCAAGCCAAAACGGCCTGGCCGAAGGTCAACTGCTTGACCCCGACCAGACCGTCTGGATTGCTGTTTAGCGCTTAGGTTTACTTGCGCCTTGTGGCGACCTAGGCCTTTGGCTCAATGGTCGGCTTGCGTGGCCACCAGAACTTTTCGCCTGCCATGAATGCCAGCGCCGGCACAATCACGGTTCGCACCAAGAGAGTGTCGAGCAGCACACCGATACAAACGATGATTCCGATCTGAAGCAGAGCGATAAGCGGTAGCACGCCGAGCACGGCGAACACTGCGGCCAGCAACACACCGGCCGAGGTGATTACGCCACCGGTCGAAGACAGAGCCTTGATCATGCCCTCGCGAAGACCGAGTGCTCCGCTTTCTTCTTGCGCACGGGTCACCAAGAAGATGTTGTAGTCAACACCCAGGGCAACCAGGAACAAGAACGAGAACAGGTATACGCTCAGGTCGAGAGCCGAGTAGCCGAGCACGTTGACGAAGATCAACCAACCGGCACCGAGGCTCGCGAAGAACGAACCGACCACGGTGAGAAGCAGTAGCACCGGTGCAACCAACGAACGAAGCAAAAGCAGCAGAACGATGAACACGAGACCAAGAATGATCGGGATGATCAGACCCTGGTCACGCTCATACGAAGACTTGATGTCGAGCTGTTGAGCTTCTTGTCCGCCGACTAGAGCGCCAGCATCCGCCATGGTTTCAAACTCGGCGCGAAGACCCTTGATTGCATCGAACGCGTCTTGCGACAGCGACTCGGCCTCGAGGGTCACGGTGATCTTGGTGTATTCGTCACCCTTCAGAACCTCGTTGGTGATTGGCAGGGTGGCAACCTCGGCAGCTTTCACGCCATCGACGGTCTTAGCCGCAGCCACAACCTCGTCTTCAAAGCCGTTCTTAGCGATGACGTCGACGGTGGTCTCTGAACCGAAGCCGGCCGATAGGTACTCAGCACCGACAACAGCCTCAGGCTTTGACACGAAGCGGTCGTTGGCCGAAAGGCCGATCTGCACGCCGGTGGCACCAGAGGCGAGACCGCCCAAGATTCCAAGACCGACGAGGGCAACGATGATCGGGCGCTTGCTCACGCCGCGACCAAGCTTGGCCCATAGACCGGTGTCGCTCTTGTTGACGCCGCCAATCTTTGGAGCAACCGGCCAGAAGATCCAGCGGCCGAAGCTAACCAGCGCGGCTGGTAGCACGAACAGCGCAGCGATCATGGCTAGGAATACACCGGTGGCACAGGCGATACCGAGGGCACGGGTGCCTTCGAGGCCGGCCAGGGTGAGGGTCGAAAGTGCGAGAATCACGGTGAGGCCCGAAGCGATAATCGCTGGGGCTGCGCCGAGCCAAGCTGCGCGCATTGCATCGCGACGGTCTGCATATTTGAGCAGCTCTTCGCGGTAGCGAGAAATCATGAGCAGGGCGTAGTTGGTTCCGGCACCGAAGACCAGCACCGACAAGATGCCCGTGACCGAGCCATCGAGAGTCTCGATACCGAACCAGTGCGCGACGGTTGCGGCCAAGCGGCCGGCCATACCATCGGCGGTACCGATGACGAAGAGTGGAATGATCCAAAGCGTCGGGCTGCGGTAGGTGATTAGTAGCAGCAAGATAACCACGAGGGCCGTGGTTCCGAGCAGGGTGAAGTTAGCGCCGGCGAAGACGTTGTTGAGGTCAGCCTGAAAACCCTCTGGGCCGGTCATCGCGGTGTTCAAACCGGCTGGGATGCTGTCTGCAGCCAGCGCACGCATGTCGCTCACACGCAGGGTGGTCAACTGCACGGTCGAACAAGCATCGAGAGCCTCGGTTGCCTTTGCCGGGGTGCAAGGTGCTTCTTCGGTGTATTCGTCTAGCGATACAAAGATGCTCGCGGTGCTCTTGTCGTCGCTCAGGGTAGCCGGGGCAACGAATGCTTCACCGTCGATCTCTAGGTTGGTGTACTCGGCGAACTTCTCGTTAGCGCCACCTTCGTAGGTGACGATTTCTGGAGCGCCAGGGAAAGGTGTGATTACCTTCTTCTCGCCCATGATCCACTCTTGCTGGGCATCGGTCATCGCCGAGCCGTCAGCCGTGCGGTAGACAACGATGGCCGCGGTGCCGTCTTGACCCGGAAGTTCGGCCAGAACATCCGCCACGATCATGGTGTCGTTGGTTTCAGAAAGGCCCACGCTCGGGGCCGACTCGGTCTCAGCCGGTAGCAAGAACGCGAAAACTGCGAACGCTAGGGCGAAAAGCATTACGAGCGGGGCGGCAACTTTGCCAGACACCATGCGGCTCAAAGATTTCATTGGGTTCCCTTTTCTTGCAGCCCGAAGGCTTTTTGCTATCTGGCACTAGTGCTCAGGCGAAGATTTTTTTACCGAAGGGTTAAATCCCCCACGCAGACAGACTATTCCGCTTTGGGTCGAACTTATCGGCAATGCAAAAAACCCGCCCACTCGGGTTAGCGAGTGAAACGGGTCTTTTTGAAGCTTGTTTAGTGCTCGATTACTGCAAGCACGTCGCGGGCGCTGAGCACTAGGTACTCGGTGCCGTTGTACTTGAGCTCGGTGCCGCCGTACTTCGAGAAGATGACCTTGTCGCCGACGTTTACGTCGACAGGAATGCGAACACCCTTGTCGTCAACGCGACCTGGGCCGACTGCAACTACTTCGGCTTCTTGTGGCTTCTCTTTAGCGGTGTCTGGAATGACTAGACCAGATGCGGTGATCTGCTCTGCCTCGACTGGCTTTACGACGATGCGATCTTCAAGCGGCTTGATTGTTACCGACACTTTGACCTCTTCTGATAGATAAGTTCTTTGGTTGGTTGTCGCGGGCTGCGACTTCTCTTCCATCATAAACGAGGATTAGCACTCAGGCAATGCGAGTGCTAACAGTTCGCTAATGGCGATAGCCTTATTTGCGTGAACCGTGACGACCTGCTGCAGTTGCTGACCCTCGAGGGGCTCGCCCTGCTCGGTCGCGTTCACTACGACGATAAAGCGGATGTTCTCAAGCTGGTTAGCACGCTGCGTGCCGAGGGCCACGACCCGGCGTTGGTTGCCGCGGTGCTGAGCCAGGCCAAGTTGCGACGTCGAGCCGCCTCGAAGTTTGGCGAATTCGCCGAGTCGATGCTCTTCACCGAGGCCGGCCTCGAGCAAGCCACTCGTTTGAACGTTGCCGCCCGGCACGCCGAGCGTTTTAGAGCAGCAGCCATCACCCAGGTTGCCGATCTCGGCTGCGGAATCGGAACCGAATCGATGGCGCTGGCGTCGCTCGGCCTGAATGTCGCGGCTTTTGAGATTGATGAGGTCACGGCGGCTGTGGCTAGCTACAACCTCGCGCCCTTCGACACCGCCGAGGTGATGCAGGCCGACGTGACTAGCCTCGACACCGGCGAGTTCGAAGCGTTGATGTTCGACCCGGCTAGGCGCGAACTCGGTGGGCCTGCCCGCGAGCGCGCGGTGCGCAAGTTCAACCCGGCCGATTATTCGCCGAACTTTGATTGGGTTCTCGAACAGGCGCGCAAACGCCCGACCGGCATCAAGCTCGGCCCCGGCCACCCGCACGAAGGCATTCCGACCGATGCCGAAGCGCAGTGGGTTTCGGTCGACGGCGATTTGGTCGAGTGCACTCTTTGGTTTGGTTCGGTTGCGCGGGCGGGTATTGCCCGTTCGGCGCTGCTGCTAGGCAAGTCTGGCACTCACGAGTTGACCTCGGGCACGCACACGCGCACCGACGCTCCGCTCGGCGAACGCGGCGAATACGTTCACGAGCCAGATGCCGCCATCATTCGCTCACACCTCGTCGGCGAGCTGGCCGAGCAACTCGGCGCGAACCTGTTTGCGCCTGAGATCGCTTATCTGAGCACGAACATCCAAGTTTCAAGCCCGTGGATGCGCAGCTATCGCGTTCTCGACGAACTCGCCTTTGACCGCAAACGCCTCAAAGCCTATTTGCGCGAGCGAGGCATTGGCGTGCTCGAGATTAAAAAGCGCGGCTCGGATGTTTCGCCCGAAGTCCTGCGCAAAGAAATGGCCCTTAAAGGTGAAAACGCCGCCACCCTCATTGTTACGAGGGTTGGCGACGCTCACCGTGTTTTGGTGGTCGAACCGATTCGCGGCTCGGCTACCTAACTAGTCGAGGTTGCTCGGTTAGTTGGTTGGGGCCGGTGCCTCAGGGGTAGCGTTCGGGTCAACGGCATTTGGGTCAACCGGGTTGTTCGGGTCGGTTGGGTCGATGCGGAACATGCCGCCGTCGTCATCCATGTGACCGTGACCACCTTCGTGCTCGCCGTGTTCGCCGCCAATCATGCCGCCCATGTCGTCGTTGCGGTACTCGCCAATGTGCTCAGGGCCAAAAGGCATGAAGCCGTTGTAGCCCATTGGCTCGAAGCCATACTTAGGGCCGATGAATGCTCGTGCGATGGTGCCAACGATGCCAAGGCCGATGAGGCTGTAACCGACGATTACACCGGCAAGAGCTAGCGGGCGACCAGATTGGTTTGAGGTCTTCACCTGGCTGAGTGCGATGTGACCGGTGATTATGCCGGCAAGTGCTCCGAACCCGGTGACCGATGTTGCTAGTGACACCACTGAGAGGGTGTTGAGGTTGTTGAAGTCGAAGCGCTGCTTTGGGGTTACCACTGGGGCGGCGACTTCGTTGATTTCTACTGCTTTGTTCTTTTCAGCCATTTTGGGTTCTCCTTTGGTCGGCTGAAGTCAGTTGACCAGCGAAGTCTGGGAGTCGTCTGCAAACGGGCTGTGTGTGGCCTACGAGGTTTTTGAAGTGGATGCTGCGCTCCAGGCCTGCGCGTCTGGGAACGCCCAGCGCAACTTGGCCTTGAAGCTCAGGTAAGCATTGATTGTGACCACCGAAAGAGCGAGGCCTCCGGTAACTGCAAACATGAAAAGAAACGCGCCGACAACCACGAGAGAGGTCGGCGTCGTTGTGAATCCTTTTGAGGCGATGGCAGCGGCAACATAGGCTACCGGAACCCCCAAAGTTATCGAGTGCCACACGATTGCCATGATTTTCTTCGATTGCAATTGCTTGACATCTGATTCGGCTGGATTCATGGCGGGATAAACGGGTGGGTTTTGACTCAAATAGCGCAAGAGGTTGCGGTAGCGAATACCGTGGCCAAAGAAAAACACGCTGGCGGGAATCATGAGAAGGGCTATGGCAGAGCCAACGTTTAACGCAACTTCCAACGCCACCAAATATTCAGGCTGCAGCGACACCAACATGAAGCTGTTCGCGATGGGCCAGAGAATGAGAATGGCGAATGCAGTTAGAGAAGCGATTCGATTTCTGATCTGAAGTTTTTGAAGCAGGGCTGGGTCGGCAGGTAGCGGCTTGAACATTACAGACCGGCTTTCTTGGCTTTAGCAAGGCGTTCGTTGAGTTTGGAATCGGAATCTTGGGCCTGGTTCTTGTGATTTGGCGCAGTCACCGCTGCCGGCTGGAAGTAAGGCTGCGGGGCTGGGGCGGCAACCGGAGCGCCATACTGCTGAACTTGCCCAGGTGAGGCAACTAGAGATCTGTCTCTGCGGTCTTTAGCCTCGTTGGCCAGAAACATAAAGACCAAACCGATAATGATCAGTATTGGAATCATTCCCAAGCCGGCTTGAAAGCCAAAAATGAATGGGGCTGGAAAGGCCAAAAACCCCGCCGCGCATCCGATGCCCTTGAAAGTTTTGCGCTGACTCTCGGCTTTTTCCGACTCGTTTGTCTTGGCTAACGGCTGCGACATTCGTTCCCCTATTTCTTCACGGAATGTTGCCAGACTACTCCCGCGCCGAGCCCCAGAACCAGTCTCCGTTGTCGCCCGTTTAGGGGACATCCGAGTTATTCACAATTTTTAGCGGATGCCCGCTGGGCCGATTTACGACTCGTAAGGTTTGGTGAACCGATGAATGTCTTTGAGGTTTTTGGCTCGCATCCACTGCACTAGGCCAAGGGCAAGTGACAGTGGCATGGCAAGCATGCCCGAAAACATGATCGGCCAAAAAGCCGCTTTGGCGAACGCATCGAAGGGTCCGTTCACCATGCCGGTCAAAAAGAAGATGGTGGCAAACACGAAGAAAGGCGTGCCGATGAATACGTAGAGAAAAATACGGGCTTTTTTGCGGTGGGCGAGAAAATCTTCGAGCGCTACGGCTCGTCGTTCGGCGCGAATTTTGTCATTGGACATGAGAAAACCCTAACTTGTTTGAATGCTGGTGACAGCGAGAGTGGAGTCTGCGGCGAAGTCGAGAGTGGATGGTTCGTGCCCGGCCATGATGAGTTGGGCACCGAGCGCGGCGATCATCGCGCCGTTATCGGTGCAGAGGCTGAGCGCTGGGATGCGCAGCTCGATGCCGGCCGCTTCGCAACGCTCGGCGGCCACCTCGCGAAGTCTGCGGTTGGCAACTACGCCGCCTCCGAGAAGTAGACGCGGCACGTTGTTGTCTAGGCAGGCTGCCACGGCTTTAGTGACGAGCACGTCGACCACTGCCTCGCGGAACGAAGCCGCTACGTCTGCGATCGAAAAGTCTTCACCCTTTGCTTCGGCGACTTCAACCCAGCGGGCGACCGCCGTCTTGAGCCCAGAGAACGAGAAGTCGTAGCGGTGCTTTTCCATGTCTTTCGGCAGGGTGAGACCGCGCGGAAAACGAATGGCCTTGGCGTTGCCCTCGGCGGCCGCCTGATCGATTACCGGCCCACCCGGATAGCCGAGTCCGAGGAGTCGAGCAACCTTGTCGAACGCCTCACCGGCGGCATCATCGATCGTTTCGCCGAGCAGCTCGACATCTGAAACAAGGTCGCGCACAAGTAGCAAAGAGGTGTGGCCGCCCGAAACGAGTAACGCAATGGTTGGCGTGACAACCTCGCCGCGCTCGAGCACGTCAACTCCCACGTGACCAACCAGGTGGTTCACCGCATAGATAGGTTTGCCGGTGGCAACGGCGAGCGCCTTGGCTGCACCAACGCCAACCATTAGCGCGCCTGCCAAACCTGGCCCGTTGGTAACCGCGATGGCATCGATTTCACTCAGGCTCACGCCTGCTGTTCGAAGGGCCTGACGCAACGTTGGCTGCAGAGCCTCAAGGTGAGCTCGAGCCGCGATCTCTGGCACTACTCCCCCGAACCTTGCGTGAGCATCCATCGAAGAAGCAATCACGTTAGCCAAAAGAGTGTTTCCGCGAACGATTCCAACACCGGTTTCGTCGCAAGACGACTCGATACCCAAAACCAGTGGCTCGCGAATCGCCTGCTGCGCCAACTCGATAACCTTGGCACTCAGGTCGGCTCGCATAATCACTGCATCGATACCCTCGGGCTGGTAGTACGCGCGGCGCAGATCGATTTGCGCAAACCCGAGGCTCTCATAGAGCTGTTGCGCAACCGGGTTGTCGGCACGCACCTCAAGAAACATCTCGCGAGCGCCACGCTTGGCGGCAACGGCGATCAGGCGGTTCATCAGCGCGCGCCCGAGACCCTTTCCGCGCTGCTCGGCCGTCACGGCGATGGTCATCACATCGGCATGGTTGCCATCGACAACACCGATACCGGCATAGCCAACAATGCGGTCGCCCTCGAGCACGACAAAGTAATTGCGATTTGGGTTTGGAGAAAGCTCGGTTGCCATCATCTGCTTCGGCCACGCGGTTGAACCAAATGAGGCGTGCTCGATGGCATAAATCTCGTCGAGGTCAGCCTCGACCGCAGGTCTCATCGCAAGATCCATCAGCTCACCGCCTTGCCGATGCGGCCGCGAGCCTTAGGTTCGACGGCATCTGGGGCACGCAGGTAAAGCGCGGTTACGTCATCGCTCACCAAACCGACCAGCAACTGCGATTGGGCAACTCGACCCAGCGCCGCAGCGCTCATCGTGACATCGGTGGTTTGGGCGGTAATGCCGCGCTCTTGAAGCAGGGCCTCGAGGTCGGCTGGCTTGGCCACAGCCGGCTCGGTCATGCGCGTTGGAATGCCGTGCGAATCAAGCCCCGAATAGAGAGTGAAATAAACCTCACTGCGACGAGCATCGGTTGTGATCACTAGCGGATGCTCCGCCGAGGCCTGCACCCCTGCATCAAACGCGGCCAGCGCCATCGCGTCGTGACTCACCACCCCGAACAGAGGTCGGCCGATGCCTTCGGCGAAAGCCACGGCGGCTGCGATGCCGACGCGCAGGCCGGTGAACGGAGCCGGGCCACGACCGGCGACCACCGCCGTCAGATCGCTGGCACGAACATCCGCGCGCTTTAGAACCTCGGCGAGCGCAGAGCCGATGTTTTCGGAGTGGCCCATGCGGTCATCCACGTTGATTTCGGCAAGCACGCGATCGCCGGCAACCACCGCGACGCTGGTGCCGGTGGTGGTGTCGATGGCTAGAAAGGCGTTCACTCGGCGGTCTCCGGGCTGAGGTTAGCGCCCTGGCCGGGGTCGCCACCTAGGTCGATGCCGGCTGAAAGTGCCGCAAAGCGCTCGCGAGCATCCGCGTTTTCAAAACGTTCGCCAAACCCGAGCACCGTCACCTGGCGAACCTCTGATTCACCGGTGTGGTCGCGCTCGATTTCGATGTCGAGAAAGTTTGTGGTGAGTCCCTCGGCGAAACCGCGGCCCCACTCGACCAGCACAATCGAACGCGCGAGGTCGATGTCGAGGTCGTCGAACTCGGCCGGGCTACCGAGGCGATAGGCGTCGACGTGCACGAGAGGCACAGGGCTGGATGCACGTTTGTGAGTGCGGGCGATTACGAACGTCGGGCTCGAAACCGTGCCAATCACACCGAGACCCTCACCGACACCGCGAGTCATCGTGGTTTTACCAGCACCTAGCGGCCCGGTGAGCAGAACCATGTCGCCGGCGTCGAGTAGGCGAGCCAGGTTTAGGCCGAGTTGATGCATTGCTAGCTCGTCGACTACTCGAATGCTGGCAAGCGTGACGCCAAGCGACACCTACTCGCCTCCGACGTAGACACGTTTGAAGCGGCCGCCCATGCGCGTGACGATTTCGTAGTTGATGGTTGAGCAGGCGGCGGCGAAGTCGTCTACCGAACTTGCGCCGGTGCGTGGGTCGCCGAACAAAACCACTTCGTCGCCAACTTCGACGAAGTCGTCACCGACATCCAGCACAAACTGGTCCATAGCGATGCGAGCCAGAATCGGGTAAAGGCGGTTGTTGAGCAGCACTCGAACGTGGCGGGTGGCGTCGCGCGGCAAACCTTCGGCATAGCCGACCG
This sequence comes from Rhodoluna sp., assembly GCA_044348705.1. Classification (GTDB taxonomy): domain Bacteria; phylum Actinomycetota; class Actinomycetes; order Actinomycetales; family Microbacteriaceae; genus Rhodoluna. The sequence goes on from JBIKSH010000016.1 coordinate 20,155, forward strand.
GAACCAGCGCTAAAGTGCTTGCACGGTCGGTCTTGTGCAGGTAGCCGTAAGAGACGCCGTGACCGGCCTCAACTCGCTTGACCTGAACGACCGAACTCTTGGCAGTCATCACCGGGCGAAGGCCCCATTCGCCGGCGCGCCCCGCCGAGAACGGGTCGAGGCCATAGAGGGCTGCGCCAACGCGAACCATCTCGTAGTGCGCGTCAGGGTAAGAAAGTGAACCGTCAGATGCGGTTAGGTGGCGGATGCGCGGGCTCAAGCCTGCATCGCGCGCCTCACCCACGGCCGCCTCGAATTTGCCGATCTGGGCCATGTCGTCGTGCTCGCTCGTGGTCGAAAGGTGGGTGAACATGCCAACCACATCGATCATTTCGTTGGTCTGCAACTGAGCGGCTAGCTTGAAGACGTTGTGCCAGTCGCTCTGGGCAGCGCCGTTGCGGCCCAAACCGGTGTCGACCTTTAGGTGAACGTTCGCGCGAGTGCCAAGTGACTCGGCAGCCTCGGCAACCCGCTCGAGCTGCTCCATGCTCGAAAGCCCTAAATCGATGTTGGCAGAGACGGCTGCTTTGAAATCGTCCTCTGGGTGCTGAAGCCAAGTGAGCACCGGCACGGTGATTCCGGCGGCCCGCAACTGCAGGGCCTCTTCGTTGTCTGCCACGCCCAAGTAGTCGACGCCAGCCGACTCCAGAGTTTTGGCGATCTCGATCATGCCGTGACCATAGGCGTTGGCCTTCACCACGCCCATTACCATCGCTCCACCGGCTCGCGAACGCATC
>JBIKSH010000017.1:0-19950 GCA_044348705.1 Rhodoluna sp.
TAAGCGTTAGCACCATTACCTCTGCGCCATCCCTGATTGCTTTGGCAATCACATGGCTGGTGAACAGACTCTCGTCATCTGGATGCGCATGCACCAAAAGAAGGCGCTTCGGCTTGAATGACGGTTTGGACATAGAACTAACTATATTCCAGGCGAGTGCCGGTTATCGGTCTTTCAGGATTTTTGGGGCAACCACTTGCCGAAGTTAGGCAACCCTAAGTAAACTGAACTTATTAGGTAACCCTAAGTAAGCCAAAGAAAGACTCTAAATGCTCGCAAATTTCTTGATCGGACTCCGCGAAGGCCTCGAAGCCGCCCTCATTGTCGGTATTTTGGCCGGCTATCTGGTCAAAATTGGCCGCCGAAGCGACTTTCCTAAGCTTTTCACCGGGGTCGGTGCAGCCGTTGCATTGTCGATTTTGGTCGGTTTCGGTCTAACCTTCGCGGTTACCGAAGCGCCTGATGGCACAAACGAAATCATCGCCGGCACCATGTCGATCATCGCCGTGGGCTTTGTCACGTGGATGATCTTCTGGATGGCCTCGCAGGCTAAAAGTCTTGGCGCAGAACTTCGTGGCAAAATCGACCAGGCACTTGAAACTTCAACCATCACCTTGGTCGGCGTGGCCTTCTTTGCGGTCATCCGAGAAGGAATTGAAACAGCCGTGTTTCTTTGGAGCGCCTCAAAGGCAACTGGCGATGAAACCCACCCGATTCTTGGCGCAACCCTCGGTCTGCTAGTCGCAACCGTTATGGGTTACCTCATCTACCGCGGGGTGCTCAAGTTCAACTTGTCATCGTTCTTCAAGTACACCGGCGCATTCTTGATCATCGTTGCCGCCGGCATTCTGGCCTACGGCATTCACGAACTGCAAGAGGTTGGCATCTTTGCTGGCCTAGAGCAGGCCTTCCCAGTTCTGACGGCTAACGCATACGACGTCTCCGGCATCATCGAGAAAGACGGCGTGGTGCACAGCATCTTGAAGGGCACGATCTCGTTCAGAGTCACCCCGTCAAACCTCGAAGCGTTGGTTTGGTTCTTGTACACGATTCCAGTGACCCTCATCTACGTGCTGGGTTACCGCACCAAGCGTGCACCTGCAGAGGCCAAGTAGCTTCACAACATCGTCAAAAAAATCCCCCGAGGCACTTGGCTTCGGGGGATTTTTCTTTAGATTTTTTACTAGCTCTTTTTGCGCTGTGAATAGAGTCGGGCGCGAACGTTCGCGTCGAGCTCTACCTTGCGAATGCGGGTAGCCTCTGGAGTTACCTCAACACACTCGTCTTCACGGGCGAATTCAAGACATTCTTCGAGCGACAGCTTGCGCGGAGGCGTAAGTGACTGGAACTCGTCGGAAGAAGCGGCGCGCATGTTGGTGAGCTTCTTCTCTTTGGTGATGTTAACTTCCATGTCGTCAGCTCGTGAGTTCTCGCCCACGACCATTCCGGCATAAACCTCGCTGGTTGGCTCTACGAAGAACGAACCGCGCTCCTGCAGGCCGATCATGGCGAATGGGGTAACAACTCCGGCGCGGTCAGCAACCATTGATCCGTTGTTGCGAGTCACGATTTCACCAAACCAGGCGTCGTAACCAGCCGAGATTGCGTTTGCGATTCCGGTGCCCTTGGTGATGGTCAAGAACTCGGTTCTGAAGCCGATTAGGCCGCGAGAAGGAACCAGGAACTCCATGCGGGTCCATCCGGTGTTGTTGTTCACCATGTTCGTCATTCGACCCTTACGAGCAGCCATGAGCTGCGTGATTGGGCCGAGGAACTCTTCTGGAACGTCGATGGTCAAATCTTCAACCGGCTCGTGGACTTTGCCATCGACTTTCTTGGTCACAACCTGTGGCTTACCAACGGTTAGTTCGTAACCTTCGCGACGCATCTGCTCGACAAGAATCGCAAGCGCTAGTTCGCCACGGCCCTGAACCTCCCAAGCGTCTGGACGCTCGGTTGGTAGCACACGAATCGACACGTTACCGATTAGCTCTTTGTCTAGGCGGTCTTTCACGAGGCGCGCGGTAACCTTTGCGCCCTTGACGCGACCGGCCATAGGCGAGGTGTTGATTCCGATGGTCATCGAAATCGCAGGGTCATCGACCGTGATCATGGGCAGTGGGCGAATGTCGTTAGGGTCGGCGAGAGTTTCACCAATGGTGATCTCTTCGATTCCAGCAACAGCCACGATGTCACCTGGGTTGGCTTCATCGGTTGGGTAGCGGTCTAGCGCTTTGGTCTTTAGAAGCTCAGTGATTTTCACATTCTGAGTGGTGCCATCGGCACGAACCCAAGCAACTTGCTGCCCCTTGCGGAGGGTTCCGTTGAAGATACGCAGTAGCGCGAGACGGCCTAGGAATGGCGAAGCATCCAAGTTTGTGACGTGAGCCTGTAGCGGATGCTCGTCGTCGTAAACCGGTGCAGGAATGTACTTGAGGATCGCTCCAAAAAGTGGCTCAAGGTCTTCTGCGTCTGGCAAAGAGCCATCGGCAGGCTTGTTCAAACTGGCGCGACCGGCACGACCCGATGCATAGATAACCGGAAGGTCGAGGATCGAGTCAATGTCGAGGTCTGGAACAGAGTCTTGTAGATCGCTCGCTAGTCCGAGAAGCAGGTCGTGGGTTTCTTCGACTACCTCGTCAATACGAGCATCCGGGCGGTCTGTCTTGTTTACCAGCAAGATAACCGGGAGCTTTGACTCGAGAGCCTTACGAAGCACGAAGCGGGTCTGCGGAAGTGGGCCTTCAGAAGCGTCAACGAGCAGAACGACGCCATCAACCATCGAAAGGCCGCGTTCGACCTCTCCACCGAAGTCTGCGTGACCCGGGGTGTCGATCACGTTGATGGTGATCTCTTTTCCGCCCGACGAAGCGCCCTTGTATGCGATCGCGGTGTTCTTCGCGAGAATCGTGATGCCCTTTTCTCGCTCTAGGTCGCCCGAGTCCATGACTCGTTCTCCCATGTTTGAGTGGTCGCTGAACGAACCGGTCTGGCGAAGCATGGCGTCGACCAGAGTGGTCTTGCCGTGGTCTACGTGGGCAACGATTGCAACGTTGCGAAGGTCTTCTCTGGAAACCAGAGTCATAACAAACATCCTCTTAATGGCACGCGACAAATCGAAAGAGATTCGTGCGATTTATGAAAACCGTGCGAGATGCGCATCGGTGTTTATAGTTTAGTTGGCTGGGCGTGAAAACTACAGGATGACTAGCGCTGTGGAGTTGGTTCGACTGCCCAGTTTTGGTAGCCCCAAGTGGCGCTATCGGCATAGGCCGAAGGCACAAAGCCCTTAATTCGATCGGCATAGACCAACAGTGACGGCACTTCGTATAGCGGCATGCCGTATGCATCGGCAACCAGGAGTTTGTCGAGTTTGACAAGCGCCGCTCCCCTGTCACGTTCGTCTGAAGCTAGGGCAAGTTCTTCGAGCGCTGAATCGACCGGGCTGCTGGTGTAACCGAAAACAGCTGAGGATGTGATGGCGAAGATGTTCTCTGAAGGCAACGAAACCACTGGTCGCGCACCGATGTAAACATCAAACTCACCAGAGGCAAGCACTTGGGTTGGGTCTTGCGAGCTCAAATCTGTCAACTTGAAGCCGGCCGAAAGTGCTCTTTCTCGCAGAAGGATCCAGGCTGCCTGTGCTCTCGGATTGTCGGTGTCGAAAACCACTCGCACCTTGCGCGGCAGCTCGAGCCCGCTCGCAGCCATGAGTTCTGAGGCCTTCTCTACATCTTGAAACAGGTACTCGGTGAGGCCGTTTTCACTGACTGAGGAGTCGTAGTAGTTCATGCCGCTTGAGAAAACCAACGAGTCTGAAGAAGTCACCGAATAGTTCTGCGAAAGCCCAGTGATGATTCGGTTCTTAGGGATCAGATTTAGAAACGCCTTTCGAACGGCCAACGCCGCCGCAGGGTCTTGATCGTTGCGCTCCGCCGAGAACACGCTGGTGTTTCTGAAGTTGAAGATGACCTGCTCGGTAATCGCACCCGACTTAACCACAGATGAGACCTTCGGAGTTTTGATCGTTGAGACTAGGCCCAAGATGTCGCCGAGGGAAGCAATGCCAGAATCTTCGGCCGTTGCGATATCAATGTCACCAGATGACATCGCGGCTATGGCTGCTGTCGCATCGGCAAAGTATTTGAGGGTTACGGCTTGCACGCGAGGCAGGTGTCCATTTTGGTAGTTGGAATTGGCGAGCAACTCGACCGAGGTTTTGCCCGACACCCTGGCCACCCGATATGCCCCAGAAGACACGAACAGGCTTTCATCGGTGATTCCCTGCCAAGAGTCGAAGCCAGAGCGATAGCCTTCAGCGAGAGCATCCAGCGATGTCACATCTTGATTGACAATGGCGTTCAGCGCAGCAGACTTTGCTGCTGAAACGTCTGTACTGTCAAAAGCCTTGGTCGCAACCGTGTGGGCGGCAACACTGAGGGTTAGAGCGGTCTGGTAATCGGCCACAGGCGACGAAAATTCGAGCGTGAGTGACTTGTCACCGACTTTTGGGGTTGAGGCCAGCTTGGCGAACTGCAGGCCCGAGTCTCGGCGAACCGAATAGAAGTTTGAACCACCGAGGCTTGTTGCGGCGGCAAAAGACAGGGCTAGATCGACTGCATCGATTGCAACGCCGTCAGACCAAACCGCGGAGTCGCTCAGGGTATATGTGACACGCATCTGTTTGGTGCCCGAAGCTTCAACAGTGCCCAGTTTTTCGTTGGCAATCAATTCACCGGTTGGGCCTAGGTCAAAAAACTTCGCAGTGGTGAGGTTGGCCAATTCGCTGGCGTTGTGCGCCGAGGTGAGGTCGTTCGAAACATCTGGGTTGATTGAATTCAACTCACCGATTTGAGCGATGCTGATCTGACTGCCCGAGATAACGCCTTGCTCAGCGCTGCAAGCCGTGAGCGACGAACCGCCGAACACGGCAATGAGAACTAATGCCAATAAACGCTTCAAGGTGTCTCCAGTTTGGTTCAACTGGTTCTAGGTTACTTTGCCTAGTTCGAGCGCAATGCCATGCGAGCTTCGCGGCGACGCTTCTGCTCGGCAGGGTCTGGCACAGGAACAGCAGAAAGCAAGCGCTGCGTGTATGGGTCTTGCGGGTTGCGCAACACCTGGTCACGGTCACCAACCTCAACAAGACGACCGTGCTGCATAACTGCAATACGGTGCGCCAAGATTTCTACAACGGCAATGTCGTGACTGATGAACAGACAGGCGAACTTGAGCTCTTGCTGAATCTCTTGAAGCAGCTCAAGGAATCGAGCCTGAATCGAAACGTCAAGAGCCGAGGTAGGCTCATCTGCAATCAGGATGTCTGGGTTTAATGCCAGTGCACGGGCGATACCTACACGCTGACGCTGACCACCCGAGAGTTCGTGTGGGTAGCGGTTGCGGTACGAACGAGGTAGTTCAACCTTGTCGAGCAACTCTTCAACCATCTTGTTGAGCTCGTCGCCCTTGGCAACCTTTGCCAATAACAGCGGCTCACCAATCGACTCGCCGATTGGTAGGCGAGGGTTTAGCGAAGATGCTGGGTCTTGAAAAACGATGCCGGTGTGCTTGCGAATCTTCTGCAGATCCTTCAGAGAGGCCTTGCTGATATCGTTTCCAGCAACCGAGATGCTGCCTTCTTTGATAGGAAGAAGCCCAATTGCGGCACGACCAATCGTGGTCTTACCCGAACCAGACTCACCCACGAGACCAAGAATTTCACCTGGGTAAATGTCTAGCGAGATACCCTGGGCGGCCGTAAACGCCGGCACACGCCCACGCTTTGGGTATTCGATAGTCACATCGCGCAAGCTCAAAACAGCCTGGTTGCCCTCTGCAACGCGAGCGCGCACTGGCACCGAGCCAAGCTTTGGCACCGATGCCAGAAGCGACTGAGTGTATGGGTGCTGTGGAGCGTTGAAGATTTGGTCGGCAGTTCCCTGCTCAACCGTGAAACCGTCTTTCATAACAAGGATGCGGTCGGCAAGGTCGGCGACAACGCCCATGTCGTGGGTGATCAAAAGAACTGCCGAGTTTAGCTTGTCTTTTAGGTTACGCATCAGGTCGATGATTTCAGCCTGAACGGTCACGTCGAGCGCTGTGGTCGGCTCATCGGCGATTAGAAGCGCAGGGTCACAAGCCAGTGACTGAGCAATCATGGCGCGCTGACGCTGACCACCAGAAAGCTGGTGAGGGTACTTGTCGATCGATTTTTCAGGGCTTGGAATTTCAACAAGGGTTAGAAGTTCGATTGCTCGGGTGCGGGCAGCGGCGGTGGTGATGTCAAAGTGGGTCTTTAGAGTCTCGATGATCTGAAAACCGATTGTGTAAACCGGGTTCAATGCGGTCATTGGCTCCTGGAAAATGTAGGCAACCTCTTTACCGCGGTAGCTGCGAAGAGTTTTATTGTTCGCGGTCAGCATGTCGACGCCCTTGACCATAACCTTGCCCGTGGTGCGTGCGTTAGAGGCTAGTAGGCCCATCAAGCCCATTGAGGATGAAGATTTACCCGAACCAGACTCGCCAACGATGGCTAGCACCTCGCCAGGCATGACGTGGTAGTTCATGTCGATGGCAGCTGGGTACCAGACGCCGTCAACCCAGAACTCTACGTTGTAGTTCTCGACTTTGAGAATTGGCTCTAAGTTTTGAGTCACGATCTCTACTTTCCTTCTACTGATGAAGATGTTTGAAGCAATGGCAGAATGGTCTTGTGACCAATCTGAATGTGTTTCGACCTAGATCCGCCCTCGTTCTCGCGATTTTGGCTCTGGCCATAAATGTTTTGTTCGTCGTTCAAGTCGTTTTCTACGGCGACGGCAGCTGGATGGCCCAAGCTGGAGTTATCACCACCACAGCAACTCTGGCTTGGTTGCTCTTTATCAAGCCCAAGGTTCTCATCTTCGACGAGGGAATCACCATTGTGAACCCGTTCATCACAGCAACCATCGGCTGGGCTGAGGTCGATGAAATCGAAACTAGATTTGGCTTGACCATCTACAGCGGTGAGGCCAAGGTCGTGGCGTGGGCTGCTCCCGCTCCCGGCCGTTACCGACGACGCACTGTTCATAAGGTTGATGTCAAGGGCATCAACTACGACAGAGACTTCGGTCTGAGACCCGGCGATCTGCCCAACAGCCACTCGGGCGCTGCCGCTCACGTTGCTCGCAATCGACGAGTCGAGTTTGAGCGAGCCGCAACAGTTGCCTCGGCCAAGCGCAGCGGTAGCGTCGACAAGCTGGGCATCGCGCTGTTGAGCGCTAGCCTTCTGCTGCTTGTTCTCGGTAACGTGCTGCACTTTTAGCCTTCTGATCTGCCTCAGTTAGGCAGATACCTTCGCTGCCAACTTGGCCTGAGCTCGGTCTTTCTTGCTGATGCGACGACGTTGACGTGGGTCAAACGCGTCTCGCAGACCGTCTCCGATGAAGTTGATGCAGAGGGCGATCGCAATGATGAACAGACCAGGCCACCAGAACAACCACGGACGGGTTGCAAACGAGTCTTGGTATTGGCTAATCAGCGAACCAAGCGAGACATCTGGCGAAACCACACCGAAGCCTAGGTATGAAAGGCCGGTCTCGAGCAAGATTGCTCCCGACATAGATAGCGTCACAGCAACGATGATGATACCCACGGCGTTCGGCAGAATGTGCTTGAAAATGATGCGTCGGTGGCTTGCGCCTGCAACTCTTGCGGCGTCAACAAACTCTCGCTCACGAAGGCTCAAGAACTCGCCTCGCACCAAACGTGCCAGACCAATCCAACCGAACAAACCGAGGAATACGGCCAGTACGACCACACCGAGGTTACCGACCTTGAAGCCAATCACGGCGCCGATCAAGATAACTGGGATGGTCGTGAATAGGTCAACCACGCGCATTAGGAAGCCGTCGATGCGACCACGGAAGTAACCCGCAACGGCACCAACTACGGTTCCGATCAATCCACCGAGGAACCCGATGATCAACATCACCATGATTGACTGCTCAGCTCCGCGCATTACTAGCGAGAAGTAGTCGCGGCCAATGTCATCTTGACCAAATGGGTGATCCCCTAGGCCGAATTGCATGGTGCCAACGGTTGCGGTCGAAACGTCTTCAGGTGCACCCGTCGCTTTGCTTTCAAAAGCAAAGTCATACTCGGTTGCCTCGGTGATCGTGAAGGTGCCGTTGAATGCTTCAGGCTTCACTCCAGAGATTACGACCTGGTCGCCAGCCTTGAGAGCGTTCACACCGTTCAAGGTTGCAATAACCTTCGAGCCGTCACCCTCGAGGCCAGACAGGGTTCCCATTGGAGTCACATCGAATGGGTTCAGGTCTAGAGTCGGGCATCCGGTAGAACCGTCTGGGCAGGCATCGCCGTAGCGAAGCTCAGGCAGATCATTGATGCTGTAGTGCCACCAACCCGGAATGGTGATTGGGTTTTTCTCATTGCCCAGGTGCAGACCGGAGGCAGAGTAGGTGAACAGAACAATTGTGATGAGGGTAAACAGACCGATCATTGCACCGCGGTGTCGCACGAACCGGCGACGAACGATCTGGCCCTGACTTAGACCCTCAGTCTCTTTGTTTGAAATCGCATTTTCGTTTGACTCAGAAGCCGTAGCCTCTGCAACAACTGCTGCTTTTTTCTTTCCAAACATGGTTATTCTCCAGTTCCTACGCGAATGCGTGGGTCAAGTGCCGAATAGAGCAAGTCTGAAACCAAGTTCGCACTTACTGCCAAGGTCGCGGTTATAACGAACACACCCATCATCAGGTTCAGGTCGAACGAGAACAGAGCCTGACGAACTAGTGTTCCCATACCGATCCAACCGAAGACGCTTTCGGTGATGATCGCACCACCGATTAGGCCTGCGAAGTCCCATGCCATGAGTGTGGTTAGTGGAATTAGCGCATTGCGGAAAGAGTGACGCATAACAACTGTTCGCTCGGTGAGGCCCTTGGCTCGTGCGGTACGCACGTAGTCCATGTTCAGAACTTCGAGCAAGTTACCTCGGGTGTAACGCACATAACCGGCGAATGAACCGATGGTTAGCGCCACAGTTGGCAAGATGATGTGCAGAATTCCGTCAAGCGAACCGGCCCAGAAATTCGGGTTTTCCAGGAGTTCCATTGCAATCTGGTCGTTGACCTGACCAACGGTAGGAATCGGACGACCCGACACAAAGTCGCTGGTAACGTAAGGAACCCATTCCTGTGCTACGCGGTCGATGACGATCAGCAAGGCCACCACGACTGCGGTGATGACGCTGGTGCGCATCACTGCAGCACGGTCTTCCTTGGCAAACAAGAAACCAGCCAGCATGCCCACGGCAATAGTTGCAAGAGCTAGGCCGATTAGTGTCCAGCCGCTGAAGTCTTTGACCAGGACTGACTGAATTGGGAAGTAGATGGCAGCTCCGAAAGCAACCATGGTGAGTGACGAGAAGAGCGCCGGGCGGTTCGAAAGACCGGTAGACGCCGTGACAATCAAGAAGGCCAGACCCAGGCCAACAACGACAACGAAGCCGATGCCGAGGGAAAGGGTATTGAACCAGTTGGTGCTAGATAGCCAGAACAGAACGCCGAAAGTCGATGCAAATGCCGCACCGAAAACAATCAGAACCCGCTGGATGGTTCCACCGATAACTCCTGACCAGAAGATACCCGCGACTATGCCGGCTCCCACCAGCCAGAGTGGATCGATTATCGGCTCAGCTAACCAGTCATTGAAACTGATCGACATGTACTGCTTTAGAAGAACGGCTACCCAGAAGATTGGTAGCGAGAAGAAGAGGAATGAGACGAAGGTGATCGCGTAGTCGAAGCGGCTGTACTGACGCAGAGCGGTAACGACACCGATGGTGATACCAACGAGAATGGCGAGAATGGTGGCCGCAAGAACCAAGCGGATGGTCGTCGGGATGGCCGTGGCGATCAGTTCGGCAACATCTTGACCCTGGCGTGATTCACCCATAGTGAACTTGCCCCAGAAGACGCCGAGCATGCCGGCCATCCACTTGAAGTAGCGCAACGGCGCAGGTGTGTCTAGGTCGAGCTGGCGCGTGAGAGCGATGATGGTCTGCTCTTTTTTGGGGTCGCTGCTCAGGCGGAGCTCTTCTAGCGGGTCACCAGACCAAGCCAGAAGAATGTAGGTGAGGTAGCTGCTCACAAAAAGAATGAGCAGCAACTGTGTAACTCGTCGAGCTAAGTACGTTAGCACTTGATACCTTTCGCCACTGCGTTGTGACTACCGTGTGAACGGCGTCTAAACAAATCTAATCTAGTTTACCTGCAAGCAAGCCAATGGCACCCGGATTTGATCCGGGTGCCATTGGTTTTTTTAGCTTGTTACTAAAAACTCAAGCGAGTCTTTAGTAGCTCCACTCCCAGTAGTTCCAAACGATGTTTGGAGTTAGTGGGGCCGGCTTCACGCCCTTCAGTGCCGCGTTGTGCGCGGTTACTGCTGGGTGCTGGAAGATCGGCAGGGTGATGGCGTCGTCAGCGATTAGCTTGTCGGCTGCCTTGTACTGAGCGATAACCTGAGCAGGAGTCAACTTGGTCTCTAGCTTGTCAAGGATCTTGTCCATGGCAGGGCTGTTGTAACCAATTAGGTTGTTTCCACCGTCGCTCTTGAAGTTAGCGTTCGAACCGGTCTGGCTGACTGAGCTTGGGCACCATGCGAAGAACGCGGCGTCGTAAGCATTCGAGTCAAGGAACGCAGACCAACCAGAGGTACCACCAGCGTTGGTTAGGTCGAAACCGGCCTTACCAAGCTCGTAGCGAGCTAGTTGGAATTCGTTTGCGCGACGGGTGTTTGAAGGCTGACCCCAAAGGATGTTCACCTTCACCGACTTGCTTCCGGCCTTAGCGGTCTTGTAGTACTTCTTTACAAGAGCTAGAGCCTTGGCGGTGCGCTGAGCCTGGGTTCCGGTTGCGTAGATCGACTTGGTGTAAGCCGATACTTCGTTGTAACCAGACTGACCAGGTAGCAAGAACGACGAGTTACCAAGAACTGCGTTCGAGTTGACTGGCTTGACCAGGGTGTCAATGATGTCTTGACGTGGGAACGCTAGCAAGAACGCGCGGCGGAGTTCCTTGGCACGAGTGCTCATGCCAGCGAATACGCCGGTGTAGCTCTCGTTAGGAATGATCGAACCAACGCGAACGTCAACGTGCTCGAAGCAAGCGTTAACCCCACCGATGGTCTTTACACCCTTAAGGGCCTTCAGGGCCTCAACTGCGTCAGCGGTTGGCTGACCTGCGTAGATGTCAAGTTCCTTGTTAGCAAGGGCCTGAGCAGCAGCGGTCGAGTCACCGATGAACTTGTGAATAACAGTCTTGACCTTGCCCGAAAGCTTTGGTCCGCTGTTGTACTTAGGGTTCACGGTCATGGTTACCGACTGGTCAGCAACTGCAGACTTCACCAAGAAACCACCGTTACCAACGAAAAGTAGCGGGTTGGTAGACGAGTTTACGGTCTTGATGTTGTAGTCGTTGCTCCAAACGTCACCGATCTTCTTTAGAAGAGTGGTGTTCTTTGAAGTGAACGCGGTCAAGAACGCAGCCTTGTCGGCCTTGTTCTGGGTCAGGCTCTGAGCAGTGGTCTTGTCGTTAGCCATCTGAACTAGCGTGTGAACTGGAGCAGGACCAGGGCCCATGATCTGCCAGTCTGGCACGAAGCTCGAGTAGCAAAGGGTTACAGACATGTTCTTGTCGCCAAGAGTTGGTTCACCCTTGATTGCGCTGTCGTAAGGGCCACCGTAGAACGAGTTGAAGTCAGGAACAACTTTTGGATCTGCAGGGTCACCTAGGCCAGCAGCCTTCGAGTAGGCGCTGCTTCCAAGAATGTGGCTTAGAAGAAGGTCAACACCATCGATTGGGGTGCCGTCAGACCACACGCGACCAGGCTTGACGGTGTACTTGACAGCAAGTGCACAGCCACTCTTGGAAACGATACCGAAGGTACCGAAGGTGGTGTTACGTACGAGGTTTTTGTTGTTGTCGTAGTAGGCGAATCCTGCACCAGTCATGTAACCGACATCGCTGTTAGTTACAAGGTTGGTCTCAGGGGTACCGCTGTTAAACGACGTGAGCGCGTTAGACGCGTGGATCACAACAGTGGTACGAGTTGCAGCCTGTGCAGGCGCTACCAAACCGGCAACGCCAAGGGCACCAGCTGCAGCCACGGCCACCGCGCGAACGATGCGTGTTGCTTTCATGTGTTTCTCCTTGTTGGATTAGGGCCACCGCGACCTTTCAAGAAAGGACGCAATAACCCTTGGGTGTTTATAACTTTAGAGTGCAAATTCCAAGAATGTTAACAAAAAGTTTGATTTTTACATTTTGTAACACTCCTGTTACTTACTCACTGCGGGCACAATCGTGCGACTAAACCGCAAGCGTTTACAGCCAATAGGGTGAACCTGTGCCAAATCTTGCCGAATTGTTCATCTTTGGGCTGACCGCCGGTATCGCGCTCGCCATACCCGTTGGCCCAATGGCTTTGCTTTTGATTGACACGACTCTGCGTCACGGTTTACGAGTCGGCGCAGCTGGCGCACTTGCCATGGCTTCGGTCGATGCGACCTATGCCGTGGTTGTTTTTCTCGCCGGATCAGCCGTGGCGAGCATCCTAGGAACATATGGAATTTGGTTCAGCTTGATCGGTGCCGCAATCTTGCTGGGGCTGGGCGGGCAAACCATTTACAAGGCACTGAGCCAGAAGCGAGCATCCGAGGGTTCTTCAGAATCACAGAGCGACGGGACCACCGCGACAAAAACGTTCGTGAAGTTCGCTGCGGCCACAGTGGTGAACCCACCGACGGCTCTTTACTTTTTGGCAATCACTCCGAGCCTGGTTGGGCTCACCGGATCTGACCCGATAGGAGCAACCTTTGCATTTGCCAGCGGGGTGTTCTTGGGCTCGGTGGTTTGGCAACAGGCGCTCGCTTTGTCAGGCGCCGCTATAAGAGGGATAACAACTGCGCGCGTTCGAACCTGGCTCAGCCTCGCCGGCGGCGCAATGATCATTGCCCTAGCAGTAGTGCTCGTAGCAAGGGCTTTTGCGTAGACCCTAGGCGAAGGCCTCGGGCGGCGGGCACGAGCAAACCAAGTTGCGGTCGCCATAAACCGAGTCGATGCGTCGAACGATCGGCCAGTACTTGTTGCGGTGCTGCCCAACCACCGGGTAGGCAGCGAGTTCGCGAGAGTATGGCTTGTTCCATTCGCCGATTACCGACTTAGCCGTGTGCGGCGCGTTGCGAAGTGGGTTGTCTTCGACGTTCCACTCCCCCGATTCAACCTTGGCTGCTTCGGCGCGAATGGCGATCATGGCGTCGACGAAACGATCGAGTTCATCTAGCGGTTCGCTCTCGGTTGGCTCGATCATCAAAGTGCCAGCAACCGGGAACGACATGGTTGGTGCGTGGAACCCGTAGTCGATTAGACGCTTGGCAATGTCATCCACGCTCACACCTGAATCTTTGGTGAGTGGGCGAACATCGAGAATGCATTCGTGAGCGACCAGACCCTTATTGCCGGTGTAGAGAACTGGGTAGTGGCCTTCGAGCTTCTTAGCGACGTAGTTTGCCGAAAGCACTGCGCCTGCGGTTGCCTCTGCCAAACCGACGTTGCCCATCATGCGAATGTAAGCCCAAGAAATTGGCAGGATGCTCGCCGAGCCGAATGGCGCAGCCGAGATTGGCCCGAATGCCGGAAGCTCGGTTTGAGCCTGTGCGTGACCAGGTAGGAATGGTGCGAGGTGCGCGCGTGCCGCAACCGGACCAACACCCGGGCCTCCACCGCCGTGAGGGATGCAGAAAGTCTTGTGCAGGTTGAGGTGGCTAACGTCGCCGCCGAACTTGCCGAACTTTGCATAACCGACCACGGCGTTGGTGTTTGCGCCGTCGATGTAAACCTGACCGCCGGCTTCGTGAACTCGGTCACAAATATCGACGATTGCTTCTTCATAAACACCGTGGGTTGACGGGTAGGTGACCATCAGCGCACTGAGTCGGTCGCCGGCTTCTTCAATCTTCGAGGTTAGGTCTGCGACATCCACGTTGCCGTTGTCATCACAAGCAACAACGACGACCTGCATTCCGGCGAGAACGGCCGATGCAGCGTTGGTGCCGTGAGCGCTCGAAGGAATGAGACACACGGTTCGCTGAACATCGCCGCGAGATAGGTGGTAACCGCGAATGGCCATTAGTCCCGCGAGCTCACCCTGGCTGCCGGCATTTGGCTGAAGCGAAACGGCGTCGTAGCCGGTGACTTCGCATAGCCATGTGGTCAGCTGATCGATCATCTGCAAGTAGCCGCGAGTGTCATCGGCAGGTGCGAATGGGTGGATGTTTCCAAACTCTGGCCACGTGACGGCTTCCATCTCGGTGGTTGAGTTCAGCTTCATGGTGCAAGAGCCGAGAGGAATCATGCCTCGGTCAAGTGCGTAGTCATAGTCGGCCAGACGCTTGAGGTAGCGCAGCATCGAGGTTTCGCTGTGGTGCGAGTTGAACACCTCGTGGGTTAGATAAGAAGTAGTGCGGGCAAAGTTCGAAACGCGGCTCGCATCGGCGATGGCGACTAGCTCTGCACCGAAGGCGTGTGCGATCGCATTCAGGGTTGCTTCGCTGGTGGTTTCGTCGACCGAGATACCGATCGTCGAGTCATCCACTTTCAACATGGTGATGCCGTGAGCACGGGCCTTCTGCCAAACGGCTTCGGCGTCGACATTTAAAACGCGGATGGTGTCAAAAAACACCTGGGACGAAAGAGTTAGCCCGGCTGCGGTTAGCGACTCGGCGAGCGCAACGGTTTTGGTGTGCACTTCGTTTGCGATTGCGCGAAGACCTCGAGGGCCGTGGTAGACCGCATACATTCCGGCCATAACTGCGAGCAAAACCTGAGCGGTGCAAATATTGGAGGTGGCGCGCTCGCGGCGGATGTGCTGTTCACGAGTTTGCAGAGTGAGACGGTAGGCGGCGGCACCTTCGGCATCGATCGAAACACCAACCAAGCGGCCAGGCATTGAGCGCTCGAGACCATCGCGAACGGCTAGGTAACCGGCGTGTGGTCCACCGAAGCCCATCGGCACACCGAAACGCTGTGACGTTCCAACGGCGATGTCTGCGCCAAGGTCACCAGGTGCGGTAATCAGAGTGAGCGCTAGTAGGTCGGCGGCCACAACGGCGATGGCTGAAACCGCATGAGCGGCATCAATTGCAGGCTTGATGTCGGTAATGGCACCCGATGCTCCCGGGTACTGCAACATGAGGCCGAAGTATTCACCTGCCAAGCCGGTTGCACCAGCCGAGGCGTCGAAGTACTGAACTTCGATGCCGAGGGGCTCGGCACGGTGTTCTAGCAGCGCCTTAGTCTGTGGCAGAGCATCCGAGTCGACATAGAAGACGTTCGACTTTGAGTCACTCGAGCGACGGGCAATCATCATGGCTTCGACGACGGCGGTTCCCTCGTCGAGCATCGATGCATTGGCTGTCTTCATTCCGGTTAGGTCGGTGACCATGGTTTGAAAGTTGATCAATGCTTCAAGGCGACCCTGAGAAATCTCAGGTTGGTAAGGGGTGTAGGCGGTGTACCAAGAAGGGTTCTCTAGAACATTGCGCTTGATGACTCCGGGCACGTGGGTGCCGTAGTAGCCGAGGCCGATCATCGAAGCGGTGATGCGGTTGCGAGAAGCCAGCGCGCGAAGCTCACCGAGCGCCTCCGGCTCACTGATTGGCTCGGGCAGCGTGCCTTCGCCATTGAAGCGGATGACCTGCGGCACGGCATCTGACATCAAGTCGTCGATGCTGTCATAGCCGAGCGTTTGCAGCATGAGCAGCTGGTCGGCCGAGCTAGTGCCAATGTGACGGTACTTGAAATCTTTGTGCGCGCTGGTCATTTTGTTCTTTTAGCCTTCGTTGGTTAGTGCTGCGTATTCGTCGGGGCTGAGCAGGGTTGGCAGGTCGGTAAAGCGAATCTTGATCAACCAGCCGTCACCGAATGCGTCGTGGTTTATTAGCTCTGGGTTGCTGGCTACAGAGTCGTTGACTGCAACAACTTCGCCGTCAACCGGGGCGTAGAGCTCGCCAACCGACTTGGTCGATTCGATCTCGCCACAAATCTTCATGTAAGTGGTCTGGGTGCCAACCTTAGGTAGGTCAACGTAAACAACGTCACCCAACTTCTCGGCGGCATACTCGGTGATGCCAACGGTGGCAACGTCGCCTTCAATGGCAAGCCACTCGTGTTCTTTTGTGTAAAACAGGCCTTCACGAATACTCATGGTTTTTCCTTTTCTCTTCTCTTGAATCTTTTACTTTGCGCGCTTATAGAAAGGTAGCGAACTAATTTGCATCGGCTGACGGCTTCCGCGAACATCGGCCCAAATCGTTGTACCCAGGTCACTGTGAACCGAGTCGATGTAAGCCATTGCAATTGGGTAACCGAGGGTTGGTGAAAGCGCACCTGTGGTGATTTCGCCGATTGGGTGCTCAGAGGCTTCGCTCTCGAAAAGTTCGTAGTGGGCACGGGCGGCGCGGCGGCCTTCGCCAACTAAAGCAACCAACTTGCGGTCGGGGACGTCTCCCGCC
Organism: Rhodoluna sp.; assembly: GCA_044348705.1. GTDB lineage: Bacteria > Actinomycetota > Actinomycetes > Actinomycetales > Microbacteriaceae > Rhodoluna. Next base: position 16,574 of record JBIKSH010000017.1, read on the forward strand.
TTGTTTGCCAAAGCGGATGCTCCGACAAAATCGTGATCGAGACGCACAACGCGAGCGAACCCGGCGTCGAATGGTGTGGTGTGCAGCCCAAGCTCGTTGCCATAGAGAGGCATGCCGGCTTCGAGTCGAAGGGTGTCGCGGCAGGCATAGCCGGCTGGAATCAAACCAACTGAACTGCCTGCGCTGAGAATCGCGCGCCAGGTGGCCACAGCATCCTCGTTTTTAACCAACAATTCGAAACCGTCTTCACCGGTGTAACCGGTGCGAGCAAAGAACGCGTGAGCTCCGTTGAACTCGCCCTCAAAAATCGAGTAGTACTTGAGGTCGTCAAGAGGTGCGCCGGTAAGAGTCTTGAGAACCTCGACCGCGCGTGGGCCCTGCACCGCGATTAGCGCGTATCGCGAAGTGGCGTCGTCGAGAGTCACATCGAAACCGGCCGCGCGCTCGTTGAGAGCTGACCAAACGGCCTGGTGGTTGCCAGCATTGGCGATGATTAGAAAACGTTCGTCGGTGAAGCGGTAGACGATGAGGTCGTCGATGATGCCGCCCTGCTCGTTGACGATGAGCGAGTACTTAGCGCGACCGAGGTTGATTTCTGAGGCGACACCAACGAGAGCGTGGTCTAGAAACGCAGCAGCGCCTGGCCCCTCGAAAAAGAACTCGGCCATGTGGCTGATGTCGAAGATGCCGGCGGCTTCACGAACGGCGGCGTGCTCGGCTAGGTCTGAGGTGTAGCGAACCGGCATGTTCCAGCCACCGAAGTCGGTGAACGCAGCGCCGAGAGCGACGTGCTCTTCGTAAAGAGGTGTGGTTTTGAGTGCCTGAGCGTCGTTCACGGAGTTCTCCTAAACGTCACCGACGGATGTCGGCGACCAGAACTCCCCCTCTGTCTATTGAGCCTGAGAGCTTCGCGAACTCGAGAATCGAGTCAACTTTCACCTTGGGCGAGGTTATGAAACCTACTTTTCAGAGTTGCCTATCCATGGCGGTTTGATCACCTGAGAGATTTTCGGGGAGGATTGCTCCTTCGGTGCAGTACTAAAACTGCTCTCCCGCCTTGGGTCGAACGGCTATTCAGTTATTGGCTAAAGAATACATGACCGCAACTGCTAATCTTGGCAGGCAAGCTGCTTGCAGCAAGCAATCTCTTCGCAGTTAGGGAAAGTCGGTGAAAATCCGACGCTGACCCGCAGCCGTAACTGATTTTTCAGAAGTCGGAATGCCCAATTGCTGAGTGATGACTCAAATAAACCGTCGAGGTCTGCGGTGGAGTCGATACGGCATTCGCCCGTTCGCCTTCGCATCTGCACCTCTAACCAATCGAGAGGGCAGCATGCGCAATTCGCTAAAAATCGTGCTCGTTGTTTTGGTTGGGCTAATCGCGCTCGGCGGTGCGCTCTCGGCAAACTCTGGCGCGAAGGTCGACTCGGCCAGCAACGTCATTGATGACGCTTGTAGCGAAAGCACCCCCGGCGTCACCTTGGTTATCGAGCGCGCGGATGCTGCGCCGGCGATCACCTGCACCCCAAACTTCACCGGCTCGGGTTGGGAGCTGCTCGACGGTGCGCACGCCGTTGATGGAACGTTGAACTACCCGACGGGTTTCGCCTGCCGCATTGACGGGTATCCCACTAGCGCGACTCAGGATTGCTCTGACACCCCGACCTACGCCGAAGGCTCATGGGTTTACTTTTATGCCGACTCAGAAACCGAAGGGTGGGCATTCAGTGGCGCAGGGTCGTCGATGCGCAAGCCGGCCTGCGGAACATCCGAGGCTTGGGTTTTCTCTGGCGCGAACCAACCAGAATCAACCAAACCAACCTCGCAACCAACGGTTTTTGAATGCTCAAAGTAGTTAGAGCGAAAGTGCAAAACGCACACCCCGGAGCCTGGTGGGTGCTGGGCCTAGCCCTCGCGGTAGCCGCTGGTCAAGCAACCAGCTTTGTTTCGGTTTCCGTGGTGATTGCGATTGCAGTGATTACGATGCTTGCTTTTAGAAGCGATGCACCCTGGGCGCAGTCGGCGCGTTTCTATCTTGGGCTGGCAGCTTTCGTCTTGCTCACTCGCGTGATTTTCAGAATCATTTTCAACGGGCAGCTCGGCGGCACCGACATCATTCTCAGCCTGCCGACACTCAGTGTTTCGCTCGGCTTCGGGCCAGCGCTGACTCTTTTCGGTGACATCAGCGCGGCGACTTTGAGCGCTGCGATTCTCGACGGCCTTCGGCTCTCGGCGATCATCTTGTCGGTCGCGATGGCGAACACATTGGCTAACCCGCGCAAGCTGCTTAAGAACACACCTGGTGCGCTTTATGAGGTGGCCACTGCAATCTCAGTGGCAATCAACCTCGCACCGCAACTCATCGAGAGCATTCAGCGGGTGCGTCGCTCACGCGGTTTGCGCGGTCGAAACAAGGGCATCGGCGTTTTCGCCAGCATCGTGATTCCCGCACTCGAAGACACCATAGACCGCTCGCTCGCATTGGCCGCCAGCATGGATGCCCGTGGCTTCGGTCGACGCGGCAACATGTCGCTCGGCACCCTGCGACTGGTGAGAGCCTTGAGTTTTAGCTCAGCCGTGACACTCGCTGTCGGTGCTTACCTTCTGGTAGCAGCATCCGAGTTCGGAGCTCTCGCCACGATTTTGATTGGCGCGAGTTTGGTTGCCATCGCAGTTGTTGTTCGCATCACTTCGAAGCAAAGCGTTCGCACCAGTTACCGCAAGCTCCACTTCGGCTTCGTCGACTGGAGCCTGGTTGCCGCCGGTGTCGCGCTCATTTTGTGGTCGACTACTTTCGCTCCGCTGTTCGAGCAGGTGTTGCGCTCGTGATCAAACTCACCGACGTTTCTTTCAACTATCGCGGGGTCGAAGCACCTGTTGTGACGCGTGCAAACTTCGAAGTTGCAGCCGGCGAATTCGTTCTGGTTTGTGGCCCTACCGGTAGCGGCAAATCAACTCTGTTGCGAATCATCAACGGACTCAGCCCCCACTTCACTGGCGGCAACCTGCGCGGTCGCATCGAACTGAACTCGCTCGACCGAACCGGGGCCAAGCCGCACGAACTCGCCGACCTGGTTGGATTCGTGAACCAGCAGCCCGAGGGCGCGTTCGTCGCAGACACCGTTGAAGATGAGTTGGCCTACGCGATGGAACAACTCGGCCGCGAGCCGAGCGAAATGGCGGATGAGATTGAACGTCTTGCTGTCGCTCTAGGTATCACCGACCTCCTGTCTGATCCACTCACGTCTCTGTCGGGAGGTCAGCAACAGCGTGTTGCAATCGCCGCCGCGCTTTCGGCCGGGCAACGCATCTTGATTCTCGACGAGCCGACATCAGCCCTCGACCCCGAGGCGGCTCACGAAATCATTTCGAGCCTG
>JBIKSH010000027.1:0-6013 GCA_044348705.1 Rhodoluna sp.
CAGCGAACTGCAGCAGCGGGTTCGCGATTTGGAAACCGCGCTTGCTAATGAGCTGATGAATCGTCCGGGCTCTAGGGTTTTTGCAGCGGGCGAGACAGGAATCGAGAGCATCGCTCGCGGTTCTAGACCACAGCGCAAAACTCAGGTTGTGCTTTGGCGGGCGAAGTAGCCCTTCGCGAAGGAGAACAAAATGAACCAACAGCAAGAAGATCAGAAAACCGCTCTGGAGCGTTTCGGAATCGACCTCACCGAGCGCGCTCGCACCGGAAAGTTCGACCCGGTAATTGGCCGCGACTCAGAAATCCGCCGCGTGGCTCAAGTGCTCAGTCGCCGAACCAAAAACAACCCGGTGCTCATTGGTGAGCCTGGCGTTGGAAAGACCGCGGTGGTCGAAGGTCTCGCGCAGCGCATCGTCGCCGGAGATGTTCCAGAAAGCTTGAAGGGTAAACGACTGATTTCGCTTGACCTTGCAGCCATGCTGGCCGGAGCCAAGTTTCAGGGAGAATTCGAAGAGCGCCTGAAGACAGTTCTCGCTGAAATTAACGCGGCCGAAGGCCAGATTGTTACCTTCATAGACGAACTTCACACGCTAGTTGGTGTTGGTGGCGGTAACTCTGCCATGGACGCATCAAACATGCTCAAGCCGATGCTTGCGAGAGGTGAACTTCGCCTAATCGGTGCAACCACATTGGACGAATACCGTCAATACATTGAAAAGGATTCCGCCCTCGAGCGACGCTTCCAGCAAGTGTATGTTGGCGAACCTTCGGTGGTAGACACCATCGCAATCTTGCGTGGACTCAAGGAACGATACGAGGCTCACCACAAGGTGGCCATCGCCGACAGCGCACTAGTTGCTGCCGCAAACCTTTCCAACCGCTATATCACCGGTCGCCAACTACCAGACAAGGCGATTGACCTCATCGATGAAGCTGCTAGTCGTCTTCGCATGGAAATTGATTCAGCTCCAGTTGAAATTGATGAGCTAAAGCGCTCTGTGGATCGCCTGAAACTCGAGGAACTTGCGCTCCAAAAGGAGAAGGACGCAGCCAGCAAAGATCGACTTGAAAAGCTTCGCGAAGATCTAAAGGGGCGAAACGACAAACTACAAGAATTGTCTAAACGCTGGGAAGCCGAACGTGCCGAACTGAACCGCGTCGGTGAACTAAAAACCAAATTGGACGCAATCAGGATCGAAGCCGACCGCGCCCAGCGTGAAGGCAATCTTGAAATCGCTTCCCGCCTTCTATATGGAGAAATCCCAGCGCTCGAGAAAGAACTGACCGAGCTTGAGAAGGAAGAAAACCAAAACAAGGACCGCATGGTCAACGATCAGGTTGGCGAAGACGATATCGCTGCCGTGGTGTCTGCATGGACGGGAATCCCAACCGGCCGCCTGCTCGCAGGTGAAACCCAAAAGCTTCTAAACCTAGAAGCAGAATTGGGCAAACGCCTCATCGGCCAGAAATCAGCCGTGAAATCCGTGGCCGATGCCGTTCGCCGAACCAAGGCGGGTATTTCCGACCCGAGTCGCCCAACCGGTTCGTTCCTATTCCTTGGCCCAACCGGTGTCGGAAAAACCGAACTAGCAAAGTCGTTGGCCGAATTCTTGTTTGACGATGAAAAAGCAATGATTCGCATCGACATGAGCGAGTACGGGGAAAAACACTCAGTCTCCCGACTCCTCGGCGCACCTCCCGGATACATAGGCTATGAAGAAGGAGGCCAGTTAACTGAAGCAGTTAGACGGCGCCCCTACTCGGTGGTGCTACTCGATGAAGTTGAGAAGGCGCACCCGGAAGTTTTTGATGTTCTTCTTCAGGTGCTTGACGACGGGCGCTTGACCGATGGTCAAGGGCGGACCGTTGATTTCCGTAATGTGATTTTGATCCTCACCTCGAACCTCGGCTCTCAAGTCTTGGTTGACGGTGAACTCACAGAAAACCAGAAACGAATGGCAGTGATGGAAATGGTCAGGGGTCACTTCAAACCAGAATTCCTGAACCGCCTAGACGACATCGTGGTATTTAGTGCCCTAAATCGCGACGAATTGAGCCAAATCGTTGAAATCAACATCGATCGACTTTTGAAAAGACTTGCTAGCAAGCGAATTCAACTTGGCGTCACTCCAGCCGCCCGAAGCTGGTTGGCTGACAAGGGCTGGGATCCAATTTACGGCGCCCGCCCGCTTCGCAGACTAATGCAGCAGCAGATTGACGATAAATTGGCAAACATGGTTTTGGCCGGCTCGATTCGCGAAGGCGAAACTGTGAAGGTTGACCTTTCAACCGATGGCTCCGAACTCACTCTCGGAACCCTCAATTTGTAGGGAATATTCGTTAAGGCGAAATTTCAAAAAGTCTCGTTCAATAAATAACTAGACTTTTGGCTATGTCTAACACTGAAGAACGCTCCTACGGTCAGGGTGCTCAGGGTGAACCTGCCGCGCCAAAGCAAACCAAAGTTTCTCTAGGGAAGCGAATCCGCTACGCGGTAGATAACTCCTTCGGGAAGAGCGGCGTATTCGCTCTCTACATGCTCCTTGTAATCGCAGTGGCATCAGCTCTCATCGTGATCATCAAATACGTCCTCTACTTAGTGCCGGGTCTACTTCCTGAAGGAACTCCGCCGCTAGCCGCACCGACCATAGACACATTTTGGACATCGTTCACCGACGTCATCGGCAAGGGCGGCGGTGCAACTTGGGCTGATCGAATCGTCGGTGTCTTGGTTTGGATTGTCGTAATTGTTTCCGGAGGTACCGTCACCGGTTTCATCGTTGGAATCATCAATGCTGCGCTCACGGAAATCAAGAAGGGCCGCTCGCCAATAATCGCGCGTAACCACACCCTGATTCTCGGCTGGTCAAACCTAATCTTCCCGATTCTCAAAGAACTTCAGGAAGCCGGGCTAAACCAACGTCGCAAGCCGACAGTGGTTATCTTCGCGAACAAGACTCGCGAGTGGATGGAACAGCAGATCAAGAACAACGCTGGTTCACTAAAGCGCCTCGACGTTGTTACCCGAATGGGAGATCTCAACTCGTTGACCGAATTGAAGCGCACCAATCTTGGTTCGTCAAAGTCGGTAATCATCCTTGACGAAGCTTCGGGAAGCGACGCCGGCTCGGTGAACACTGTGTTCGCGGTCAAGGCTCTAAGCACTAACCCGAATCAGAAGTTGATTGTCGAAATCGACGACAAGAACGTCGCTCAATCTCTGGCCACCGCCACCAAGGGTCAGGTAATCCCGGTTCGGTCACACGACATCATTGCCCGTGTTACCGCTCAGGCATCGCGTCAGCCAGGTTTGGCGGCCGTAATTCTTGATCTTCTCGACTTCGGTGGAGATGAGATCTACTTCCAAGCCGTGCCTGCTCTTGCCGGCAAGACCTATAAGGAAGCCCTCGTTTCTTTCAACGAGGCAAGCATCATCGGTTTGGCACACGCCGACGGCACAGTTGCTTTGAACCCTAAGGGAACCACCAAGCTGAAGGCCAACGACAAAGTAATCGCCGTCGCCGCCGATGACGACAAGGTTGTTTACACCGGACCTACCGACCTTGTGGTCAAGTTGAAGGCCGTTGCGAGCAAGATTCCGGCCCGCAAGCCAGAGCACATGCTCGTTATTGGCTGGTCGGCAATGGGTCGAACCATCCTCGAAGAACTTGCACCTTTCATGGTCAAGGGTTCAACGGTTCACATCATTGCCAAGAAGGATTTCGTGAAGAAGTCGGAAACCGAAGACCTGAACTTCGGTGCTCTAAAGACAACCTTTGCTTACACCTCTGGCGCCATTGACGACATGATTGTTGCTGCCAGTGCGAAGCACTACGACCAGATCCTGGTTCTCGGCTATCGCAAGGGTGTAACCATCGCCGACGGAGATGCGCTCACGATGCTCAGCATGCTCCAGCTAAACCAGCTATTCGAGCAAGACGGAAACGGCGTTGAGCCAACGCGTCTGGTTGCTGAAATCATGGATTCGAGCAAGGCAGAAATCGCTCGCGTGGCAGCGGTTGACGATCTAGTGGTCAGCGATAAGTTAGCTGCGCTTCTTATGACTCAGATCGCAGAGAACGTGGCCTTAGCTCCAGTTTTCGCCGACCTATTCGACGCAGAAGGTGCGTCAATCAACCTCAAGCCAATCCAATACTTCGCGGCTTTGGGCAAGGAAGTCAGCTACGGCGAACTCGTTGCCGCGGCTGCTGCTCACGGAGACAGCGCAATCGGAATCCGCGTGGCCGCTAACTCAACCAAAGACGGCTCAACCGGGGTCGAGCTCAACCCGAGCAAGCACGCAACTTTCAAGCCAGCAGCCGGCGACGGCCTGGTTGTTATCGGAAACCTCGAGTAAGAACGTCAAGCAAGAGCGGGTCGGTGAATTCCGGCCCGTTCTTCGTTTAACAATCAATCGTCTCCACAATGATCGGGCGAACCATCCGCTCCCAATCGCCACCCCGATTGACACACCATGCCACTGCATCTGCTACCCAAAGTAGCGGCTCTTGATTCCGGCTCACGTGTTCCCAAATAACTTCAGAATCAAATTGAGCACGAAATTTGTTTAGGTCTCGAACGTCCTGTGCAAGTGCCGATTCGTCCAAGTCAAAAGTCAGATGGCGAATTTTTGCATTTCTCACGTAACGCATGAGTTCTTTCAATAGTTGAGATCGGGCTCTACTGCTCTTGAGAGACCCGGCATTAAAGACGATGAGGCTAATAGACATCGAAACGATGAGTTTGATTATTTGTCGTCGCCGAGAAGGGGACTCCTTGGCAAAGTGAATCGACCTCTGGCCCCGTAACCGGGCTCTGGCTAAGGTTTTTCGGAAACGCAACCGGTCATCTTGGTGCACAAGGCAAAGCACGAGTGTGTAGTTCTTCTCCTTGGTCTCATCTACAAAGCCCAATAGCATTCAACTAATTTAGAGGGCTAACACGCCAGCCAAAAAACTTTTCCACATGTGGAAATTTGTTGAAATGAGTCTGCTCGGCAGGTATTCTAAAAACGTGGCTAGCGCGCCGCTAGTCAAAGTGAACTCGGCAAGCATCCGGACGGTTGCTCGGTCGGGTTTCGCGCTTTAAGCAACGTTAAACTTGAGCCATGGTAACTGCGGTCGATGCTCGCCAAGCCCTCGAGGAACTTGAGAATGGTTACCAAGCCGACCAGCTCGGCAGGTTTTTCAAGACCGGACCTGGCGAATACGGTGAAGGCGATAAGTTTCTGGGGCTGAAAGTTCCTCAAACCCGCGAGGTGTCGAAACTTTTCCAAGACCTATCGTTCGAGCAGATCCAAGTTCTCGTAAACGATGAATTCCACGAGGTTCGTCAGCTCGGTTTATTCATCCTTGTGTTGCAGTTCAAGAAAGCGAAAAGCATTGAGGCTCGAAAGGTAATTTTCGATTTCTATATGGATATCGCTAAGCAGGGACGAGTAAACAACTGGGACCTAGTGGATTCCACCGCTCCATACCTAGGCGCATACCTTGTTGAGACCAATAACACCGAACTACTCGGCGAACTGGCTAACTCAAACGATCTCTGGCTCAATCGCATCAGCGTCATCTTCACTTTTGCATTTCTGAGAGCTGGGATTATCGAGCCAACTCTTTGGATGGCCGAATATCACCTTGATCACAAACACGATTTAATGCACAAGGCAGTCGGTTGGATGCTGCGTGAGCTGGGCAAAGTTCACCATAGAGCGTTGGTGAGTTTTCTTGAGCAGCACGCCACTCAAATGCCAAGAACCATGCTTCGATACTCGATTGAGAAGTTCCCAGAGGGCCAGCGAAAAGCCTGGCTTCTTAGGAAATAGTTACAACCACCGGCACGTGATCGCTCGGGCCTTCGCCTTTTCGCTCCTCGCGCTCGATTGAGGCTGATTGAACTCTTGATGAGAACTCGTCGTTGCCGAGAATAAAGTCGATTCGCATGCCTTCGTTCTTTGGAAAACGCAGTTGCTGGTAATCCCAGTAGGTGTAGCCGCTGGGAACTAGCGGACGAACCAC
>JBIKSH010000028.1:0-5786 GCA_044348705.1 Rhodoluna sp.
GGGCGATCAGCCCAACGACCCTTGCCGTTACCGCCAAAGTTGCCGCCACGGCGAGCGCCGCCGCCACGGTTGTCACGGTCGCCACCACGGTATCCACCGCGGCCGCCAGAACCGCCATCGCGTGAACTACCGCGAGCACTGCTGCCGCGTGAGTCACCGAAGTCGAGAACCTCAGGAGCCGGAGGTGGAGCGATCGGGCCGGCAAGCTCTTCTAGAAGAGGGTTGCTCGGGCGAACATCCGTGTAAATACCATCGCGGTCTGCACGACGAAGAAGATCTTCGAGGCGACGACGACGGCTACGTGGAATCAGAGTAACTACGGTTCCCTGCTTGCCCGCACGACCGGTACGGCCCGAGCGGTGTAGGTAGGTCTTGTATTCCTCTGGTGGGTCAACCTGAATAACTAGCGCAACGTCATCAACGTGGATGCCTCGTGCGGCAACGTCGGTGGCAACAAGCACGCGAACGTGGCCTTTGACGAAGCGCTCTAGGTTTCGGTTGCGCTGGTTCTGGTTTAGGTCACCGTGCAGACGAGCTGCAGGAACACCAGCACCGGTTAGCGACTCGCTCAAACGCTCAGCGGTCATCTTGGTGCGGGTGAAGATAAGAGTCTTCTCGAAGCCCTGGGTTAGGCGCAACAGAACATCGCTGCGGTCTTCTGGGTCGACGATCAACACACGGTGGGTGATGTTCGAGTGGTCTTCTTCTTCTTCGTTGACCTCATAGATGTATGGGTCTGGCAAGAATTCGCGAACCAGCGAGTCAACCTCGCGGTCGAGAGTTGCCGAGAAGAGCAGCTTCTGCGAGTCACCAACGGCGCGAAGAATGCGGCGCACTGGCTCGATGAAGCCGAGATCGCACATGTGGTCGGCCTCGTCAACTACAACTGCCTCGACGGCACTTAGGTCAACGATTCCCTGAGCCATCAAGTCTTCGAGGCGACCCGGGGTTGCGACGATGATGTCGGTTCCGCGGCTCATCGAGATTTCTTGACGACGCTGAGGCACGCCACCGTAAATAGCAACGGTGAAGAAACCTACCGGGCGAGCTAGCGCCTTGACGGTGCGCTCGATCTGGTCGGCTAGTTCACGGGTTGGGGCCAAGATCAGGGCACGTGCCTGACCAGGCTTGCGCTGCTGAGAGCCACCGTTTACCAACTTGGTAACAACTGGCACTGCAAATGCAACGGTCTTACCCGAACCGGTCTTGCCTCGACCAAGAATGTCGCGACCCTCGAGTGCGGCAGGAATGGTTGCGGCTTGAATCGGGAACGGGGTAACTGCACCCATGCCGATTAGGCCTGCGAGTAGCTTCTCGTGAAGGTTCATCTCTTCGAAGGTGCCGGTAATCATGGCGTCTTCGTCGGCTAGGCCGGCTAAGCGCTCAAGAACTACATCTTCTTGAAAGGTCTTCTTGTTTGAGTTGTTGTTACGGGCGTTGGCGAATTCGCCATCGCGCACGCGGTCACGTTCTAAGCGGTCGGCACGGTTTCCATCACGGTCTGCACCGAAACGGTCGTCGCGACGAGGTGCGCGGTTGTCGCGGTCACCAAAGTCACGACGAGGAGCACGGTCGTCACGGCCAGCGAAGTCGCGGCGTGGGCCACGGTTGTCGCGGTCACCCGAGAACGAGCCACGGCTTGCGCCAGCGGTGCGGTCACGGTCACGGTCGAATGAGCCACGGGCGTCACGACGGTCGGCATCGCCTAATGGGCGACGAGCTGGACGCTCTGGAGTCCATTCGCGGCGTGGTGCACTGCTGTCTGAGTCGCGGCGTGGGCCACGGTTGTCGCGGTCACCAAAGTCACGGCGAGGAGCACGGTCGTCACGGCCAGCGAAGTCGCGGCGCGGGCCACGGTCATCGCGACCAGCAAAACCGCCACTGCGTTCGCCGCCACGGCCTTCTGGCTTGTTCTCACGAGGAGTCCAGTCACGACCATTGTCTGGGCGACCATCGCGGGTTTCGCGAGGTGCCGAGCGACGTGCGCGGTCGTCAGCGTTGTGACGTGGCTTGCGCTCGCCATCTGCTGGGCGGCCTGCGCGAGGTGCGTCGTCTGAGCGGTGCGCTGAGCGACCGCCACGACCATCTTCGCGAGGTTTGAAGTTTGAACCCTTACCGGCACGAGGGCCGCGGGCGTCTGAGTTTTTCTTTGCGCCACGGCGTTCGCCAGGCTGGGCTCCACGCGGAGCGCGCGCAGATGAGTTGCCAATTTCAGGCATAGTTTTGTTTCCTTGTTCAGTTGTGTGGGCCAAAGGGAGTAGCTTTGGGCCGCGTTCTTTAGTCGAACTGCGCTAACCCACACACGAGAATCTGTTCGCAATACGGCGAACTCTCAAACGAAGGAAGACTGGCACATCTTAGAGCTGGCATCTAGGTAGCCAGATAAGTAGTTGATGTGCTGCAAACGACTACTGTTACGTATTTGTAACTTTCATAGCCTATTGGCTGGGGGCCGAAAAACCTAGAACTATTTGTTGAAGGTTTGGTTTTTGTCGCGAGCGAGCGCCGCAAATGCCCTAGGTAGCAGCTCGATGAGGCTGATCGAGAGCATCAGGGCTGCCACCACCAGAAGCGATAGTGCGGATGCTCGCGCATCGAATTGCGCATTCGCAGCCCAAAACGCCACACCGCCGGCGGCCTCGGCGAGTGCAGATGCCGCAACGAGTAGCCAGGCTACCCGAGGTTTAAAGCCGGCAGCAAGCGCAACCAGGGCGATGGTCGCACCCTCAGGAATGTTGTGCAGAGCCAGTGCCGCACCCGTAGACAGCGCAGACTCGAGGCCGGCGAACTCTGAGGCCACGGTCGCCGCACCTTCGGGCAGGTTGTGTAGCGACAGGGCGATTGCCACGGTCAGTGCCGAACGTTTGATCTTTGGGGTGCCCTGCGAGAACCCGTCGAGCAGCTTGTCGATTGCAAAGTAGAGAACGAGGCCACCGAGCAGCCACACGAGAGCCTCGCCAGTGCTCACCCCGGCACCGAGAGCCGACGGCACCAGCTCGAGGGCCGAAACCAGAATCATCGCCAACGCCGAAAACAGCATGGCGTAACCGTTGATTCGTTCTTGGGCCACGCCTGTTCGGCCGGCCGAAAGCCAGCGAGTTAGCGGGTAGCCGAGAAAGGTGAAGGCTGCTGCCGACACCGCGACCAGCAGCGCAATGTCGCGCTCTGGCAGCAAGTTAGATCAGGCCGCGCTCGGTGAGAGCCACGCGCAGATCGGCGTCTGTAGGCTCAACCAAAACCAGGCCGTCGGCAAACTGAATCACCGGAATGTTCTTGCGACCGGAAATAGCCTCGGCCTCGTCGGCCAGCTCGGCGCTCTCGGCAACGTCTTTCATTTCGAACTCGACACCTTCGGCGTTTAGCAGCGCCTTCGAACGGCGGCAGTCGACGCACCAGTCGGCTCCATACATTGTTACTTCACTCATGATGTGCTCACTTTCGGTATGAGGGGTAGAACCTTACGGGCCCAAAAAGCTCGGGCGAAAAAACCTAACTTCAGGCTAACGCAAACGAATGCGGTCGGGAATGGTCAACGTTTCGCCGTCGAACGTTATGCCGGTCAGATCGCGCACCACGATGTCGGCGGCAGTGTCGAGCGCTCGCTCAGAAACACCCACAACCAACCCAACACTCGCGGCGAGCGCAGCCGCGACCCCGGCCGACGCGTCTTCAAATACAACACAGTCTTCTGGCGCAAAACCAAGACGCTCGGCACCAAGCAAATAGGGGTCGGGATGCGGTTTGCCGCGTTGCACATCGGCGGCCGTCACCAGCTGCGGCGGAACCGGCAGCCCGGCCGCCACCAACCTCGCTCGCCCAAGGTTCGGGTTGGCCGAGGTGCAGACAGTCCAGACATCCGCTGGTAAAGAGTTCAGTAGCGCTACCGCTCCCCCGAGCGCTACCGTCTCGCCAGCCGAGGCCTGCTCGAGTGCGTTGATGCGATCGTTGGCGGCCTCGAACAAATCGGGCGAGGCAATCCACTCACGCACTTTGTCTTCGGCTCGCTGCCCCGAGTTATCAGGCGTATCCCAGTCGATGTGTGGCGCATACTCGCTGCACCAAATCTGCCACGCGACAGCCGCAGCAGCGTGTGAATCGACCAGCACGCCGTCGTTATCGAACAGCAGGCCAGAGGCAAAGTACTTCAAGAAAAAACCTTACTTAGCTTCTGCCTTTGCAGCCTTGGCGTGACGCGAGACGAGGGTGAAGAACACCGCAACGCTTACCAACACGAGCAGAACATAGGTCGGTGCGAAGTCAACGAAAAGCCAGTTGGCGTCAACGTTGTTCAAGATCGTCTGCGGAGTCGGAGTAATCACCGAACGCCACTTGAGCTGGTCGATAGCCGCGAAGCCCATGGTGAAAGACATCAGGGTAACGATCGCACCAAAGATGATCGAAAGCACAAAGTTGAGGTTCAAGGCACCAACAGCACCCGAAACACCCGAGTGTGAGCCTGAAACCGAGCGGATGGCCTTCATCGAGTAGCGCGTGCCGGCGATGATTCCGAACGCGATGACCGACTGAATGATCACCCAGGTCCAGGAAGAAAGCTCACGGTTCTGAAGATCCCAGAACATGAGGCCCAAAATCATGGCAAACGCGGTGGTGATGATCGGCAGGCTTAGGCCAAGTGCCAGCGCCTTCTTCACCTCGGGGTCAGCCGAGGCAGCGGGTTCACCGTGTGCAGCCTGCATGTGACCACCGACGGCAGCGGCGCGAGTGGCAGCCGGCGAGCTCTTTCGAAACACGGTTGCGCGAAGTAGCACCAAGACAACCAAAACGGTCGCCATAAGAATCGGTAGGTAAACGCCCAAGAAGCGCCCTAGCGGAGTGGTGGTTTGGCCATTGTTCGAGAACGAACCCATAAACACTGAGATGGCATAAATTGCGCCAGAGACAAGCCCGACGATTACCGCGACGGTGGCAAAGCTAAATGCCGCGCGAGCGCCGGCATCTTTCGCGCCAGAGGCGTGATATTCGTGATCGGCTCTGCGGTGCGCGATGCTCGCCAAAACCGAGAACAGCGCGATGCCGCCTAGAAAGAGGTAAGTGGTTGCGCGAACTTCAGGGCCTGGGTTGTAAACATCGCCCATCGGGCCCGAGTAATAACCGTCTGGCTCGAAAAGCCCGACGAATGCGGCTGCCATAAAGACGAACCATCCGAGATTTAGACCAATAAGGGGTAGTAGAACAGCCCCGCGTGTTTTCTTGTTCATATGTTCAGGCTACTCCTATTCGCTGAGGGTCAAGCAAACCAATCGCTAATCTTGAAACATGATTCTTGTTATTGGCGAAGCCCTAATCGACCTGATCGAAAACCGCTACCAGCCAGGCGCATTCAACGCCGTGGTCGGTGGAGCAAACGCCAACGTAGCCCTCGCCCTTGCCCGCCGCGGCGCAAGCCACGCCTTCTATGCCCGCATGAGCCGCGACCGTTTTGGTGACATCATTCGCAAGCGCCTCGACGACAACGACGTGCTCTATGGCAACTCGATTACCACCGACGAAAACTCAACCCTCGCCATCGTTTCGCTAAACGAGGCCGGCTCACCTACCTACTCGTTCTATGTCAACGGCACCGCCGACTGGGGCTGGACCCCAGACGAACTGCCAACCAACGCCGAGCTCACCGACATGGGCATCAAGTGCATTCAGTTTGGCTGCCTCACCATGGCCATGGAGCCCGGCAACCTCGTGATCGAAGCCTGGGCCAAGCAAACCCAGGGCATCACCATCTCGCACGACATCAACATTCGCGCCGCCCTCGGATTCAACCCCGAACA
>JBIKSH010000003.1:0-168002 GCA_044348705.1 Rhodoluna sp.
CTCAAGTATTCGGCTTCTTGGGAACGAACTAAGTGGAGCCAACGCCATCATTCTTGAAATCAAGATGGCGAAACCTAAAAGTACAACGACAGCAAGTGCAAAAGTCCTAATGGGAAACAGAGTTAGACACCTTGTTAAGGCTCTTGCGTCAAGAGGGATCAAGCCTCAGAAAGTAACTCAGACGCTTTCTTCTTCGGGTTCTATCGACACTCTTCAGATAACTGCCAAGTACCAAAAGTGATCCCCTAACCCAATACACAGATATACGATGCTCCTACTGGGTTCAGCGGGTGAATCAAAACCTAGGGCGCCATACCGAGCATCGTGTAAAAGACCATATTCATATGGTGTGTTAACTCTGATTTGCCTGGTTCCTGGTCGTATGAGTGATTCAAGTCAATATAAAAATCACCAAGGGGAGCGCCATCACTTTGGTAGGTGCCAAAGATTTGCCACATTGCGCTTCCAGACTCAGTTTCTGGATCGATACCTAGTGAAAGCACCTCAACGCACCGTTGCTGGGCCTGATCTTCATTTCCTGAAAACACAACTTGAGGAATGTTTCCGTCTGCCTGGCCATCCCTAAACTGGTGTGCTCCGATTGAAGTAGCCCATTCGATTAGGTAACTACATTCGGCATCGACGGATTCTGTAGTCAATGATTTCTTGGACCAGACTGAATAGTTTTGTTGATTCCCCGCCGTACTGAGCCAATTTCCACCCTCAACCTCTCCAGCTACATACCCAAGCGGAGGTGCAGCTACTACGGCATCTATGATTTTTCGCGCCTTCGCAGCATCTGAACCTGGGACGCAAGCCGACAAAGTCAAAACCACTGTTATTCCAAGTGCTATTGCAAAGAGTGCCTTTCGCATTTTTCCGCCTAACGTATGTGTACTTGAGCAGTTCTGCAAAACCAGGGAGGTTCTAGCCTCCTAGACACGAGTATGACAGGTGGGCCGCCTGAGTGAATGAAGTTGGTCTCGATAAACGCTGCCAGCGAGGCAGAGACTTAGAGCGATTTACTCGGCTTTTGGCCTGCCCAGTCATTCGGCTAGAATATAGCCACGGAAGCGTGCCGGAGCGGCCGAACGGAACAGTCTTGAAAACTGTCGTAGTTAATAGCTACCGTGGGTTCAAATCCCACCGCTTCCTCCACAGCAAAAAGGACCCAGCATTTAGCGGGGTCCTTTTTCACTTAAGTGATGGCAGGGCCAGGCGTTCAAGCACCGCTATGGCCTGAACTTGATCTTCTTGGCGTTCATGATTACTTTGATGCGTGCGACTGCAGACTTGCCCATTCCGTGCATCGAGGTGAGTTCATCCAAGCTAATTTTTCGCAGGTCTGAAACCTTGAACAGCCTGGCGTCGACGAGGGCACGAACGGCCGGCGAAGTCAGGCCAATCTTTCGCCACTCCTGGCCTAGTTCGTCGTAACGGTCTTGCATGTGTTTGAGTCTAGGCTTTTGCCGATATGCGTTGCACAATAGAGACAACAGTTGCTTTCGAGATGTTCAGGGCAACGAAAATGAATGGGGCCGTTATGGAATCACTAGCGCTACTAGTTTCGATCATGCTTTTGGTCATTTTTGGAGCCGGATTTACAGCTTTCGGCTTGTCCTGGTTCAGGTCACGCGGTGCACGAATCGCTACCTACGTCTTCGCTTCGTTCTCGATTCTCTCGGGGGTCTGGCTGGCCGTCGTCTTGATTGACGGCAACGGTTTGGCAGTCGGGTTCCTGCCGGTAGCACTCGGCGTGTTCAGCATCTTCAACACCAGACGCAAGGCAAAGGCCAAGCCAAAGGCTTAGTCGAGCATCCTCGCCCATTTGAACCCAAAACGAGCCGAGTGCTCCGTCACGAAATGAGAAAAGTGTTCAAGAAGCTGGTTACCTCGGGCCTGGTTCTGACACTTGGGCTCACTCTCACCTCTTGTGCTGCAGTTGCAGATGCGCAGGTCTGCCTCGACTACGCCAACAAGGTGGGCGCATTGCTTTCTAACGCTGCAGAGCTTGACCCGGCCGCGGTTGAGACTTTTCAGAGTGAGCTAACCGCGCTTGCCGACCGTGCCAGTGGCGAACTGAAAGATGCCCTGCTGGCCGATGCTGCGGCTGTGCCAGGCACCAGCACCGAGACTGCCACTGTGTGCGCCGCCTACATTCAGGGCTAACCTGCCGGCTGCTGAAATAGTGCACGCTTCGTTCGTGTTGCAAAACCCATGCCACGCGAAGCAAAGACCAAGAACGGGTTCGAACCCAAAATCTGCGCTCGCTGTGGCCTGCCCTTTGAGTGGCGCAAAAAGTGGGCACGCGATTGGCCCAACGTGAAATATTGCTCAGACAAGTGCCGAGGCTGATTATGAACTCGGATGCTGCGCCGCACACCCGCATAATCTACGTCGCACACGATCACTTGAATCGCGACCGTGGTGCTTTGCGCGATGCCAACATGGCAACCGACGTGATCGTTCTGGTCGAGAGTGCGCGCATGACCACCGGCCGCAACTGGCACAAAGAACGTCTGTTCTTTCTAGTCTCTTCGGCTAGGCACTTTGCCACCGAACTCGAAAACTCGGGTTTCACGGTTCGCTACATTCAAGCCCCAACCACCATCGATGGGCTGATCGCCGCCCGTGCCGAGTTCGGCAACCTGCCGATCGCCTGTGCCGAGCCGTCTTCGCACCGCCAGTTTGCGCAGTTGGCAGAGTTCGGCGTCGAGTTTGTGCCCAATGACTTCTTTCTAACCAGCCGCGCACTCTTCGCTCAGTGGGCAACCCCGCAAAAGAGCTTCGTGATGGAAAACTTCTACAGGGCGCAGAGGGTGCGCCTGGGCATCCTCGTTGAAAGCGGCAAACCGGCTGGCGGGCGCTGGAACTTCGACGCCGACAACCGACTGCCGCCACCCAAAAACTACACCTGGCCGCCATACCTCGAGCACTCGCGCGATGCCGTCGATCGCTTCGTCGCCGCGCAGTTTGGCCACCAACTCACCGCTACCTGGGCGACCACCCGCGCCGGCGCACTTGCCCAGCTCGACTACTTTCTCGAGCACCACCTAGCCGGCTTCGGCCCTTATGAAGACGCCATCGCAGCCGACAACTGGGCGCTGCACCACTCACTGCTCAGCCCATACCTAAACAACGGCTTGCTACACGCGAGCGAGGTGGTCGAGGCTGCCGTCAAGCGCTTCGATGCCGGCCTCGCACCTATCGAATCGGTCGAGGCGTTCGTGCGCCAGGTGATCGGCTGGCGCGAATACATCAACGGCATGTATTGGTTCTTGGGTGAAAGCTATCGCGACCTAAACGGGCTCGGTGCCACCCGCAAACTGCTGCCGCTGTTCACCGATTCTTCGAAAACCAAGATGGCTTGCGTCAAGGCCGTGGTCGAAGGGGTCGAGGCACGCGCCTGGGTTCATCACATTCCGCGCCTCATGGTGCTCAGCAATCTCGCGCTGACCACCGGCACCAATCCGCAAGAATTTTTAGAGTGGATGCGCGAGCAATTCATCGACGCATCCGACTGGGTCATGGTGCCCAACGTTATCGGCATGGCGGTTCACGCCGATGGCGGAAAGCTCATGACCAAGCCATATGCGGCCGGCGGTGCTTATCTCAACCGCATGACCCAGCACTGCAAGGGCTGCGCGTACGATCCAAAGTTGCGGGTCGGCGACAACGCCTGCCCGTTCACAACTCTCTACTGGGACTTTCTCGACCGACACAAAGAAGCGTTCGCCAAGAACCACCGCATGGGTCAGCAGTTGCAGGGGTTGAAACGTTTGAGTGATTTGCCTGCGCTGCGTGAGCGAGCATCCGCTGTTCTAGCCGGCTTGGATGCTGGCGTTATCTAGTTGCCGTAAAACTGGCGCAGCTCGACCTTGCGGTTGCAGGCCTTAGAGCCGCCGAACGCTAGCTCGCGGGCCACCTCGAGGCTGTCGGCCTGAACGATCCAGAAGCCGCTGAACTGCTCCTTGAATGGAATCAGCGGACCGTCGGTGTGTAGGTTCGCATCGGCGCGGTTGTCGATTACGGTCGCAGTCTCGGGTGGCATCATTCCGCCGGCGAAGATCCAGTGGTCCTTTTCGCGCAACATGTCGTTGAACGCGTCGATGGCCACCATCTCTTCGGGGGTGCCAGAGTTGCTTAGATCATCAATAACAGAGATAAGAAATTTCATGGCGCTAGCCTAGCGGTCAGCGAATGGGCAGGTCCCCACGTTCGAGAACAACGTTTCGCACGACAGACTCAGACGCTTGGCATACGCCATGCCGTCGGCAAACTCGTAAACCTCGGTAGCTCCATCTTGGATGTCGCTTAGGCGGTAGTTCTTATACGAGACGATTCCCAATACGCGGCCCTTGTTGTCGAGCAGTGGTCCGCCCGAGTTGCCGGCGTTAATCGCCGCATCGGTGCCATACTCGGTGGCGTCGACACTTGAGATGATTCCGAATGACGCGTAGTTGGTTTCGCTCCACGGATGCCCGATCACGGTTACCCAGTCGCCGAGCTTGGCCTCGGGCGCAGCATCCAAGCCCGGAATCTTGGAGGTCATGTAGAGCAAGGCGATATCGTTGACCGAGTTGAGGTCACTAGATTTGAACTCTTTGCTCGGGTCTTTGCGGGCCACAAGCGCCTCGTAGTCGCGGCCTTCGTAGGTGACGGTCACGTTGGTTTTTTCGTCGCACTCCATGATTACGTGAGCGGCGGTAATGATTGCGGTCTTGTATTTGTTTGGCACGGGCGCGTTCATGGCAACGCCTGCCCCTTCGCCACCTTCACAGCTCACGATCACGATTGACTCTTGGGCTTTGGCGATTACTTCGGTGACGTTAGGTGCCCGGTCGACAAGGTTGTAGATGTAGGCACCCCCGAAGCCGAGGGCTACCGAGACGGTGGCGATGAATAAGGCTAAGAATGCTCGAGAAACTGCGCGACGCAGGCCACGACGAGTGTCGATCTGTTCATTCATGGCGAGGTCACCCCAGAACGAGTTGGTGTCTCGTCTCGATCTCAGCATTGGTCGTTTGTTGAACATTTTTCTCCCCCGCTATTGCGAGATAACAACCTTGCGGTTGCTCTTTCCCTTGGTTTCGTTGAAAGTTCCGTCGGCGTTCCAGTCGTCGACTGATCCCTTGCCGCCTCCGATGGCCTTGATCTTGCCATCCCAGCCAGCTGCTTTGATTAGTGCAGCGAAAGCCTCGGCGCGAGCCAGGCTCAACGCTTTGCCCTTCTCTACTTCGGCCGCGTTGTATTTGTCTTTGTCTACGCCAGAGGCCACGTAACCGGTCACCTTGATGCTGCCCGTGCAGTCGTTTTCGTTCAATTCTGCAACTACCGATTCGGCAGCACTCTTAGCCTTGGCTGCGTTGACAAAGGTGGTCACGCCCGGGTTGAACCGCACGCCATCGTCTTCGTTGAGGGTAATCAGGCACGAGGTTGGCAGCGAAGCAACAGGTGCGGTTTGGTACGAGTTTGCAGGAGGCGCTTTGTAGCCAACCTCGTTCACGCGCTTGGTGATTTCACCGCCGCTGAGTTTGATCACCTCGGTCCAGAACGCATCGAGCACCTTTATGGTTTGCTCGTTGATTGCAGGCTGGTTTGAGGTCGACTGAATCGAACCCATGCCGAACCATTCAACGCTCGCACCTTGAAGGTCTGGAAGTGCGTTTGACTGCTCGAGCTGCTTGGCAAGCGAGATGGCCTGAGCCTCGGTTTGCGGCATGTCTTCGACCATGTTGATTTCGCCACTGGTCTGCAGACCGTTCGAGAGAACATAGATGGTCTTAGTTGATGAATCATTCAAGAAGGTGTCGGCTGCCACACCGATTGCCTTGAGCAAATTGGTTTCTGGACCAACACCAGCTGCAGGTTGATTGAGTGCACAGTTGACGGCGAGCCGCACAACGCCTGGTGTACGTTCTAGCTTTTCTTCGAAGTCCTGAATAACCTCACCAGGCTCCTGCTCAACCACAAGATCGCGAAGTTTTCTCGGGTTGTCGTTTGCCACTACAACCGACAGCGTGTTCACCAGCGCTGGGTCAGACAAGGCCGGCACCAAGCGCTGTTTGGCGATTTCGAGCGGCAGTTCGATGTCGGTGAAGTTAGCCGTAGGGGCAACCACCACCGCGGTTTCAACCTGAGCCTCGGTGCGAACGTTTGGCTTTGGCGCGCAGTTGATCTGTGCTTCGGGCAGTGGTGCAAAAGCCAGAAGGTAAACCATGACACCCAGAACTACAGCGCCAACTCCACCGAGAACGGCAAATCCGACTTTTTGTTTCTGGGTGGTCTCACGCTTCACCGGTGCGTTGAACTGGCTCACTTTTTGTCACCGCCGAGTGAATAGGCCGAGGTGAACTCTGAGTCGCCCACATGGTTGATCAGGGCACGGCGATAAATGTCGAGCGCGGCCTGCTTGAGTTGGTTCAGAGCTGCCTCGCGGGCATCCTCGAAGGCTTGAATCGCGGTCTTCTCGGCTTGCTTTAGAGCTGCGATTTCGTTCGAGTAGTCAGCCACCTTGGCACCAAGTTTGATCTCTGCATTCTTGCGGTTCATGAGGGCAAAGTTCAGTTTCAAGAAGTTGGATTCGTGTGGGTTGTGTCGGCTGGCATTGAAAATCAACCAACCACCTAGGGCAACCAGCATGAGCAGCGAGCTGGTCAGCAGCCAGCGGCCAAGCTCAGGGGTGATGTCGCCATCGCCGCCATTGGAGGCTTGAGTGACGATGAAGTTCATGCGTAGTTGAGTGAGGCCAAACGCAAAGGCAAGCCAGAGAATCAACAGAATCGAAAGCTCAACCGCCTTGGCCAGCTTTCCCTCGGCGTTTCTAAGAATGCGACCGAGACGCAAACCGATTAGGTGAGGAAAAACTACCTGCATCGCCACGGCGGGTGCTGTGAACATCCACGCTTCAACAAATTTGAAACCTGGAATCGAGTCGAGCGACGCCTGAATGATGGCGAGGTCAACCAACGAGGCAACGATGAGGGTGATGATCGGTGCGGCGATACGCATGAATACCGAATAACGAGAAGCCAGCTGAGGCTTAGGGTCGCGCCAGTCAGCGTTGTCGATGCCTTGGGTCAGCCCCGAGAGGATGCTCTCTTCGTAGACAATCTGCGACTCGATGTTCTCGATCTGCTTGTCGTTGCGAGCCAGCTTGGCTTCGGCCTTCGAAATCTTGGTCTCAAGGTCTAGAACCGCGGCTTCGCGACGCAGGCTTTGACGTCGGCCGGCATCGGCTAGGCGCTGGTTGATCAGCGCGAGGTGGCTTTCGATGGCAACCTCGTAAGGCATGCGGCGAAGGCCGTCTTCGCTGAACAGAAACTTGTCGTAAGCGCCCGACTTGAAGTCGATCTCGGCGGCCTTAGCTGCCGAGGCTAGGTAGAGGTTGTCGTCGATGCCGTCGGCCAAGTTTGGCAGACCACCAAAGTCAATTAGTGGTGCGTGAAGTCTGCGACGTCTGCGAAATAGAGCCACGTTATCCTCTTGTCTTTAGTGAAGGTAGGTCTGAACCCAGCGGGTTCAAGTCGATTGGTCTGAACTGCGGCGACTGGGCGGGGGCGTCGTGGGTGGCATTTTTGTCGGCGAGGGTTCTCGAGCGCGAATAGATTGCACAGACACCCTGAAAGTAGCCTGCCCAGCTTGCAAACCCGGCTTCTGCCTGAAGTCGCAGCGATTCGATTGCGCGCAAGTTAGATTCATGCTGCGCGAAAAGAAAAGCCAAATCGGTGGTGAGTTTGTCAACCTCGATTGAGAGTTTGGCACCGTGTCTGCCGCTAGTTGCTCTGGCTGACTTCAAGTTCTGTAGGTCTGTTTCAACCTCGCGCACTTGAAGTTCGATTCGTGCGTTACCGGCGATGATCGGCTGAACTCTTTGAACAAGCCACTGATTCACGGTGTGTTGGCCGGCCTGAGCCATGGCCTCTGCCTCTAGCAAGGCGTGAGTGCGCGAATAGTCTTGAACGTTTTGGTATTTTCTAGCGTCGCCGCGACCGAGCGCCTCAAAGCGTCTTCTGACCTTGCCAGAAGCAGTTGCCGGCGCGAATGGCAAGCCGAACAGATTTTTGCGTCTTTTCACCGCACCCCTTATTCCTCTGCCAATCCTAGGCAGTGGCACAGACACGCGTCAAAGAGTATTTTTCTTGACCGGCAGGGTTACCTCGTCGAAACCGAGGCGGTGGGCTTGAAATGTGTTCACCTGAGCGTCGGTCGGGTAGCCGATGGCCACACCGCAGAGCAGTCGGTATTCGCGAGGCACGTCGAATTCGTCGCGTACCACGTCGTCCCAAATGCCAACCGCGCCTTGGGCACAGGCACCCAGCCCGTGGGCATGTGCCGAGAGCGATAGGTTTTGCATCATCAGACCGGCGTCAGAGGCGGCATAGATGCCGAGGCTCTTGTGCACATATATAAAGAGTTCAACGGGAGCCCCGAAAAACTCGTAGTTGCGAGCCCACTGAGCGTCGCGACCCTTGGCGTCGCCGCGCTCAACCCCGAGCATCGCGTAGAGCTCTTTGCCAACCCGCTGCGCTCGTGGGCGCAATTCGGCTACATAAGGTTTGGCCATGCCCGCGTTGCTGGTTGGCAAACCGTAGCGAGTAACCGCCAAACGAAGCTTGTCGAGCAGGCCGCCGGTGCGAGCCCTCGAGAGAGCCGCCCAGCGCTTTAGAAACTCTGCGCTAATTCGATCGCGAACGGCCCCTTGCGCAACGGCGATCTTGAATGGGCGAGTGTTCGACCAAGATGGTGCGGTCAGGGCATCCGTGATGATTTGATCGATCAGCTCTTGCGGCACCGGCTTCGACGAAAAGTCGCGGGTGCTGCGCCTCGATGCGGCGAACTTCGAAAACTCGGATGCCGCGCCAAACTCTTGCTTTTTACTCATGCTTCAAACCTAATCGTTCGCCCGCAGCCGAAGTCGTCATCGGCTGGCAAAGATAGGCTTGAAACATGTCGAGCCAAACGCCAACACTCATCTTCGACGGTGACTGCGGGTTTTGCACGACCACGGCCAACTACATCGTTCGCCGTTCGAAGACTCCAATCGTCGCTCATCCGTGGCAATTCATCGACACCACCGAATACGGAGTGCTGCAGCCGCAGGCTCAAGACCGCGTCTACATGGTGGTCGACGGCCAAGCCTTCGGAGGTCACGAAGCCTTCGCCGCTATCTTGCGCTTGCAAAAGAATTGGTTTTTGAGTGCAATTGCCTTCTTGATCGTTGTTCCACCAATATGCTGGCTTTCAAGAATCGGTTACCGCCTGGTTGCCAAGTATCGACACAAATTGCCTGGTGGAACCCCCGCCTGCAAGTTAGAGACAAAATGAAAACTCGCATTCTCGTTGTTGAAGACGAAGCCTTCATTAGATTGCTCGTTGCAGAGAATTTGACCGCGCAAGGGTTCGAGGTTCAGGTTGCTTCTTCTGCGGTCGAAGCCCGTGGCGTGATTGCAGACTTTGAGCCGGCCGTTGCGGTTCTCGACATTGAGCTTGGCCAGGGCCCAACCGGTCTCGATCTGGCCAACGCTCTGCGACAGACCAAGCCAGACATCGCGTTTGTATTTCTCACGAACCTGCCCGAGCCACGCTTCTTGGGTCGCGGCGACAGCAAGATTCCCGAGGGTTCGGCCTACCTGCGCAAGTCGAATCTTCGTGACCCAGAGGTGCTCACCAAGGCAATCGCAGCGGTGATCGGCAAGACCGACAGCCAAAAGTTTCGCGACGATGTTCGCAGCAGCCACCCGCTTTCTCGCATCTCGAAGTCGCAGCTCGAGATTCTTAGATTGGTGGCCCTCGGTCACTCAAATCAAGAAATCGCGGCTATTCGAGGCACCACGCTTCGTGCCGTCGAAGGGTTGCTAAAGCGAACCATCGCCTCGGCCGGAATCGAAATTTCAGACATGGCCCACGGCCGCGTCTTGGCAGCGCGTGAGTTTATGAAGGCCGCCGGGCTTCCCGAACAGCACTAATGCCAAAGCGGGCTGCTAGCACTTCGCGCTACGAACTTCAGCTATCGCTGCTTGGGCGCAAAAACACCATGCGCCCGACGGTTTTGCTCGCGTTCATCGTGCTCTACCCACTAACCACGGCATCTTTTGACATTCCTATCTCGGGCATGGCTCCAGAAGTGTTTCTTTTTCGCGTGGTGGTTGGAAACCTAATCATCGCACCACTGCTCTGGGTTGCCGGGCTTCAGATCGACCGCCTGGCTCGCACGAGCATCCGCGTGTATTTGAATCTGAGCATGGTCTTCGTTCTCGGTGCCATTCGCCCGCTGATCATGAACCAGCTCGAACCTCTGGTTTTTGGCACCACCACAACCACTGCGGGGTCACTGCGACCGCTGCTCACCGGCGCGACCAGCTTCGGGCTGTTCATCATTGTGGCTATTTTTGCCAACCTCAGGCTCGAGTTTGCCGAAGGGTCACGTGCCTTCTCGGCGATCGACGCCGAGCTTGATGCCTATCGCAATGATTCGGCCAAGTTACTAGCCGAAGAAGAAAAGCGCTTGGGTTCGGTAACGCGAAAGCGCTTGGAACCGGTGCTTCGAGCGCTCGGTGCGCAATTCGAGGCATCTAAATCGACGCTCGACTTCAAAAGCGCTCTAGACGAATTGCGAGACGCGATCGATAACACCGTTCGCCCACTCACGCGGTATCTCGCCAAAGTCGCCGCCGAGCCAGCCAAGTCACTGCCCACCGCCGCCAAGCAACCTCGGCGAGTAAGCGCTCTGCCGTCTCGCGCAAGCCTCAAACAGAGCTGGCAACCCAGGGTTCAACTGCTGCTGGCCGGCCCCATGTTCATCTCACTTTCGGCATTCGAATATGGCTTCGGCCATATTCCTCAGTCACTGGTTATGTTGCTCGCGCTATGGGTGGTCTTTGAACTGCTGCGCCTTCTGCTGCCGCCTCGCACACTTCCAGCTCTAGCAAGCCTCACTATTTCGGGCATCTTCGGTTCATCGTTCTGGCTCTTGGCATTTTGGATAACTGACATGGGGGCAACCAGTCTCGGGCTTGACTCTCGATTCGCCGGCCCGCTGATTTTCAACATCGGCTCGAGCACATTGCTTCTTTCGCTGATTGTCTCAGCAACCTACATATTTCAATACAACCTCGTCGAACTTCGCGAAGCCC
This sequence comes from Rhodoluna sp., assembly GCA_044348705.1. GTDB lineage: Bacteria > Actinomycetota > Actinomycetes > Actinomycetales > Microbacteriaceae > Rhodoluna. Next base: position 11,136 of record JBIKSH010000003.1, read on the forward strand.
TGAGCACCAAAAAGCAGGAGCTCAAACGCGACAAAGCGCTTTTCGAGCAGCGCATCTGGGTAGCCCGCCGCAACTACACCTACATGGTTCACGGAGACGTTCAAAGCCTGCTCAGTGTTGCCCTAACCAGAGCACGTGACGCCGCACGGCCAACAAAAGCCGAACTGCAACTCATTCGCGCCGACCTTCAGAAAGCTCTCGAACTCATCAACGCACCGCTGAATAAGGTGAGCATCGATTTAGAACGAGAGCTCGAAGCCTTGGTGAAAACCTGGGCGGGGGCCTGTGACATCACCTTCGAAATCGATGCGACCGTGCGCGAGCTACTTCTCGCAGACTCAAACTTGGCCTTCTGCGTAAATGAACTTTCGAAAGAGATTGTCGGTAACGCGTTTAGGCACGGCGGTTCGAACGAACTTCACTTTTCGATCGAAGCCAGCGCCGAGACAACCGTTGAACTGATCGCCACCAGCAACGGCCTGCCACCGGCCGCCAACCCGAAACCGGGCGTGGGTTTGAGAATGTTTGATGAGCTTTCTATCACCTGGAGCATGGTGCCAAACAAGAACAACGTGGGCGCAAAAATCAGCCTCACGCTGCCGCTTTAGCTAACGCGCAAACGCACCGACTCATAGCCGCGCAGCACGAAGCCAGGTCGGCGAACCGGCTCAGCAGCCAACTCGAGAGTTGGGTAACGCTCAAACAGTGCCGGCAGCGAAGTGGTCATCTCCATTCGAGCTAGCGGTGCCCCAATGCAAAAGTGGATGCCCGCGCCAAACCCAATGTGCGGATTCGGGTCGCGAGTGATGTCCATATCGGTTGGGTTGGCAAACACAGCCTCGTCGCGGTTCGCCGAACCAAGCAGCGAAGCAATCTTTTGGCCCTCGCGAACCAGCACCCCACCAATCTCAACGTCTGCAGTCGCCGTGCGCTCAAACAAATGAAGTGGAGCGTCGAATCTCAAGAATTCATCAACGGCAGTTGCCGCAACCTCGAACGGCCGCTCGCTCAAAATCTGCAATTGGTCAGGTCTCTGCATCGCGGCAACCAAACCATTGCCGAAGCCATTGACGCTAGCCTCGTGACCGGCATTCAGCAGTAGCACGCAGGTTGCGATCAACTCCTGAGCGTTGAGCTTTTGGCCATCCTCTTCGACAGCGGCGAGGTCGCTGATCAGATCGGTGCCGGGCTTAATCTTGCGCGCCTCCATCAACCCGCGCACATAGTCGGCAAACTCCTGGCTCGCGCGCTGCGCCTCGGCCTGGGTTTGCTCGCTAGGGTCGAGCTCATACATTTTCACGATCGCCTGCGACCAAGGCCTTAGCAGGTGCTCATCTTCGTCAGGGAAACCGAGCAACGCAGCAATCACCTTCACAGGCAGCGGTTCGGCGAAGTCGGCAATTACGTCGAATTCACCTTCGCTTTCGATTTTTACTTGGATGCCCTGCAGCAACGACTCGGTTAACCGAACCACATCTGGCCGAAGACTATCGATCTTGTTTTTGTTGAAGGCCTTCACAAGCAGTGAGCGAAGGCGGGTGTGCTTGGGTGGCTCGGAGTCGAGCAGGCTGTCGCTGTGCAGCCAGTTGAAAGTGTTCCAATCGCCTTCTGGCTCACGGGCTTTGAAAATGCGACCGAGCGAGCGGTTGCGCAGAACCGCATTGGCATCGGCGTATGTGGCTGCTAAGAACATCTGAGCGCCTTCGTGCCAAACGGGTTTGCCGATTTTGCGCAGTTCGGCAAGGGCGGGGTATGGGTTCTCGATGAAGGCATCGTCGTTGAAATCGAGCATGCTTCGACACTACAGGCTGTGGCGTTGGTGTTCCTAAAGAGGTATGTTTTCTGGCGGGTTTGAGAGAGAAAATGTACCGTGAGAGCAGGAGGGTTACTTGCAAAAGGTTGAACGAAAGATTCTCGTCGTTGAAGACGAATCGCTGCTTCGCAACCTCATCGCAAATCTTCTCGAATCTGAGGGCTTTCTAGTTCAGTCCGCCGGATCAGCCGTAGAGGCCAAGCGCGTGGCCAAACTTTTCGATCCAGACCTAGCCCTACTAGACATTGAATTGGGCGACGGCCCGAATGGCCTCGACCTGGCCGAGAGTTTGCTGTCACTGTATCCGGGGCTATCGGTTTTCTTTCTCACTCACATCGCCGAACCAAGATTGATTGACCGGCACAAAAAAGTAGTCTCGAAGAACACCGGCTATCTGGTGAAGAGCAGAGTGGCCGAGCCGAGTTATCTGGTCACAGCTCTAGACGCGGCGTTGAGGGGCAAGGTTGGAATCGACCAACAGCACTTCAAGACTCCTGACCACATTTTCACAAAGCTTTCAAACACGCAGTTGGACGTGGTGAAATACCTCGCGGCTGGGCTAACTCCTTCGCAGATTGCGGTGAGACGCGGCACTACGCCTCGAGCAGTTAGAAATGTGGTTGCCAGAGCGATCGATGCTCTCAAATTGAGCGGGGTTGATGAGGGCTTGGCTCGAGCAACGCTCATTCGTGAATACATCAAAGTTGCCGGCACTCCGCGAGCCGATGGCTGAACGCCCGGTTCGCGAAAGGTCGGGTAGCCGACAGCGAATTTGGAACCAGCTGGGGGAACGAAACCTTTGGGGGTGGCGATTTTTTCTCTACACAATTCCGAACTACATAGTTGCCTACTACATCATCAACTTTTTACCCTTTGAGGTTTACCAGGGCGACTGGGTGATTGTCGGCGTTGTGTCGCATCTCGTGTTCATTCCCATGGGGCTTGCCGTGCGCATCCTGGTGCCAAAGAGCGCGTTCAAGCACCGCCTAGCACCTCTACTCAACATTGTGCTTTTTGCCTTGGCCGGGTTACTCAAGAATTTTGTCGAAGTATTACTGGCGCTTCAGTTGGGCGTCTTGGTCGACCCGCGGTGGTTGCTGAACCTAACTAGCGGCGCGTTTGGCATGCTTTACATCGTTCTGATTTACGTCTCGGTTTTCGGGGAACGTGTGCGGCACCTCTCAACCATGTCAAGCCTTATCTCAAAACGCGAGCAACTCATAGAACTAAGAAACCAGCGTCAGGAATCTCTGAAAAAGCATGAGCAAACTCTTCGAAGCCAGGCACAGGAACTGATCTTGCCTAGGTTGCGCGAATTCGAGCAGTTGCTGGGCAAGCAAATGAAGGTTCAAGAGCAGGTCGATTACCTGAAACACACTCTGCTCAACACGGTGCGACCTTTAGCCACCCAGCTGCAAGACCGACGCTCGGTGCAATATTTCGATGGATTCGGCAGAGTGACCACCAAGGTTCGATCCGTCGCTTTCTTCGAGCGCCTCGATTTATGGCGCGATGTTCGACCAACCGTGGTGTTCTTCGCTTTCATGCCGGGCTACATCAACGGAAGCATCCTGCTGCTCGGTGCAGACAAGTTCATACAGGGATACCCGTTCATTCTCATCACGTTTGCAGCTCTGCTCTTGGTCAAACTGGCCGGCAAAATTAAGGCGCTGGCAAACAAGTTTGTGAAGCTGAGCCTGTTTCTTGGGTTGCCAGCGGCCGGAATCATGACAAGCTGGCTTTTCCAAATCCAATATGCCGACAGCCAGCAACTCAAAGTTGCCTATCTAGTGCCTGTGGTGTGGGGTTTCGGGCTGATCTACATCGGCACGGCATTTGTCACAGCCTTATCGGCGGCGCAGAAGGTCGCCGAGCGTGAACTCGCCGAGAACAATGCCGCGCTGCAAGCCGAGTGGGAAATCTACCAGCGTGATTTTTGGGTGGCAAACAAGCGTTGGAGCTACGTTCTGCACGGCGAGGTTCAGGCCGCGCTAACCACGGCAATCGCTCGCCTCACCATGCGACCTATCGTCACCGCGCTTGACGTGGCCGAGGTTCGAGAAGACCTGGAGCGCATCACCGAGTCGCTTTCGAAACCCCTAAATGCCAAGATCGACCTGAAAAGCGCCATGGATGACCTTGTCGAGGTATGGCAAGGTGTTGTGGAAATCTCCTATACAGGATCGAAAGAAGCCGTAGATCTGCTCGATAAAGATGACTTCGCGAAGCAGAGCATTTCGGAGATTTGCAAGGAGGCGGCCGGAAACGCCTATCGCCATGGACACGCAACCAAGGTTGAGATCGATCTTCGGATTGTGTCGAAGCGTTTCGAGCTGACCATTTCAAACGATGGCGCCGCTCCAGCTGAGAAGCGCTCAAAAGGCATCGGCTCGAAAATGCTTGATGACCTGGCTCCGCGTTGGTCTCTCACGAGCTCGGGAGGCATCACAACCCTGAAAGCTCGAGTGCCGTCGTCGGAGCTGCACTAATCCATCGCACTGCAGCCAAGCACTGGGCTTCAGGCTAGATGCGGGCGGTTGCCAGCTCTGCTACCGACGCGAAGCGCGCCAGCCCAGCATCCGTGGTGGCTTCGATTGCAAAGCTCGGGTTGCCAACGGTGGTGTCGATCTCGAGGCTGATGGTGTCTTCGCCCTTTGTCCACATCAAGCGGATGCTTGCGCCGCCGGTAACCGCATAAGAGAAGTCACCGTCAAACGCCGCGTGCTTGCGAAGTCGAGCCAGCGCGATGATTGCCTGCGTGACCGGCTGCTCGAGTGCGGCCTCGATTTCGGCCGAGGTGTAGTGGTGGCGGTTGGTGTCGCGGCCCTGGCCGGTGCGGGCGAACAGTTCGCGGTCATCCATGCCATTGAACAAGCCGACGTAATAAACCTGAGGCTCCCCAGGCAAGAAGAACTGCACGGCACGCGATGCAACGTAGGAGGTTTCGTTGGCCAGAATGTTCGGCAGGGTGGCGTTGATTTGGTGCGGCAAGCTGAACCACTGCGGCACCACGCTTGCGATCGCCGAGTGGCCACCGGTGTTGATCTCGGCCTGGGCGAAAATGTCGGCCATGTCTTGCTGGCTGATTAGTCCAGGCTTGCCGTTGATCGGGCCGCCGTCGATAACGCCGTAGCCGTCGTGGGTGTCGAGCACATTGAGGCAGTTGCTCGGGCGAATGGCGAACCAGTCGGCCAACTTGTCTACGGTGCCCTTGAAGAATGAGTGCAGCAGCAGCGGCGCGGTTTGAAAGTCATAGATCAAATCGACTAGCGGCGAAATTTCGAGCTGCTGCGTGTAGTGGGCGTGAACCTCGACCAGCACGCGCATGTCGTAAGAACGAATCAGCTTAGTGATCTCGCCTACGAAGGCAAGGGTTTCGTCGGTCATGAACGAGTCGGTGCCGGGGGTCTTCACCGCATAGCCAACTGCGTCTAGGCGCACGACCTTTACGCCACCGCTCTTGAGTGCTTCGAGCACATCGACCAGATACTTCTGGCCGGCGGGGTGGTTGATGTCGATGTCTACCTGAGATGGCATGAAGGTAGTCCAGACCAGGCGGCGACGACCGTTGACCTCGTAAGCGGTGAAAGGCATGCCTGGGCGTGGGCGATAGAACGAAGTGATTTCGTCTTCGCTGGCGCCGTTCGGGAACACCACGTCGAAGGTCAAGAACATGCCGTCAAACTCGGATGCTTCGCCCTTGGCCTGCCAGTCGATGAACTCTGGCGACAGCGCTGAGGCGTGATTCACAATCAGGTCTGCGGTCAGCTCGTGGGTTTGCGAAATGCGCTTGAAGTCTGACCAGTGGCCGAGTCTAGGGTCGACAATCTTGTGGTCGATCGGGTCGAAGCCGGCGTCATCACCGTCGTAAGGGTGAAAGAACGGAAGCACGTGCACGCCGTCAAAGTCGGCAAGCGGTCCGGCCAGAAGTTTCTCGATCTCACCGAGGTTTCCGCCTACGCGCTCTGCATAGACCAAAATGCTTGTGCCGGCCATTTGTTCCTAATGGATATGGTTTGTGGCTTTGCCACTTAGTACTTTTTATTACCTCTAATCTACGACAAATTGCAAGCGTTTACATCTCGTATGTCGAACGGATTCGCAGACTCCCAAATAGCATTACCTAGGGGGATTAGAAAGGTGGTCGAAGTTGACCGAAACAAGCATCGCGCCCTTGGTTCATTCTTTAGAAGAACTCCTAACCGGGCCTGTTGAGCAACTCGCAACATTCGTCGAGGACGAGCTCAAGTTCGACTACTTCTTCTCAAGAAAAAGCGCTAAAAAGCTCTTGGTCTTTTTCCCTTCAGCTCTTCGCGAAGGCCGCCGCCGTCTGCCAGCTTTTCATCGTTGGTCTTGGGCCGAGCAATTCGCCGACTTCGATGTTCTTTGCGTATCTGATCCGACCATGCACCTGCACCAAGAAATGCTCGGTGGCTGGTTGGTTGGCAACAAGTCAACCTGGGTCTTAGAAAACGTCTTGAAGCACATCGCAAAACTTCAGCAGTCGCTCGGTTACGACGATGTCGTCTTCTGCGGTTCATCTCTGGGAGGGTTCTGCGCCATACAGTCTGGCGCGATGGCAGAGACTTTTGGAATCTCTGTTGGCAAGGGCGGCGTCTACGCCGAAAACCCGCAGATCAACCTGTTCAGCTATAAGTTCTTCGAGCACATCGACCTTCTTGCGCAGGTTGGCTTTGATGCTCCGAACCGCGAAGCCATGGCAGATGAATATGCCAATCGGTTCAACGCCGTAAAAACTCTCGAAGAGTTCGGTCACGTGCCTCACGGCCTAGTGGTGATTAAAGAGTCAGATGCCCACCACTTTTCGAACCAGGTTCCACAGCTAGTTACTTATATAGATGCCGCCGGCCCCAACTCGCTTGCTATCGAAGTGATTCCCGCAGACGTCGACCCAAGCGGCCACACGCCACTAGACATCCATCAGATGAAAGAACGCATCCAGGCAATTTTGACTCACTAGACACATAGCCAACAGTGATACTCTGGCAATTGCTTCGCGAGAATTGTGCAAACTCAAGAGGTACATTGATGTTCCGATGATGGAGTAAACCTTGAGCAGAATTGCACACACCTCGACAGCCAGGCCTCGCGTCTTGGTTGCTGCTCTAGCCCTCATTGCCATGATTCTTGGCCTGGCGTTCTCGAGTGCTGGGACCAGCCCGGCCCAAGCGGCCCCAACTTACAAAATCACCTTCGCCGCAAATGGCGGCTATGGATCAATGGCCACGCAAACCATTTCCTCGGCTGGCTCGAAGTTAAAGAAGAATGCTTTCAAACGCACCAACTATGTCTTTGCCGGCTGGGCGACCACTTCAACTGGCGCTCTCAAATACTCGGATGCGGCGCTCATCAAGCCGAAGGCTGCAGTCAAACTTTTCGCCAAATGGACACCGGTCAACTACCGCATCGACTTCTATGCGAACTCTGGCGTCGGGGTCATGCCTGCTCAGCTGGCGAACATCCAAGGTGTGACACTGGCCGAAAACAAGTTCACCCGCGTCGGTTACCAATTCAGCGGATGGGCAACCAGCGCCGATGGTTCAGCATCGTTTGCGAACAAGGGCAGGTTCGTTGCCAAGAAGAATCAAATGCTTTTTGCCAAGTGGTCTCTTGTCGAATACAACATGAGTTTTTCTTCACCGGGCGACGGCGCGATGCCTACCCTCAAGTTCAACGTGACCAATGGCATTCTGCCGCAGAACATGTTCGTTCGGTCTGGTTCAACTTTCTTAGGTTGGGCCAAGTCTCAGGGTGGCACGGTTATTGGCCAGCCGGGCCAAACATATCGAACCGCCGGCGATGTCACTCTGTGGCCGGTCTGGAGCACCGGGCCGGTCGGGCCCGTAGCGCCTGTAGTTTCAGGTCACCGTGTCAGTGACCTGTTGTGGTCAGAAGAGTTCAAGGGCGCCGCGGGTGCAACCGTTGACTCAACTAACTGGACGGCTCGTTACTGCGGCCACGGCGGAGAAAACGGCGGCGGCACCTGTCACAACAATGAACCGCAGTGGTACATCCCAGGCGCTATCAAACTCGACGGTTCATCGACCGGCAGCGCGGTCATCACCACCACGCGCACTAGTCAAGCCCCGGCGGGCGCTACGTGCCTTGCCTGGCCAGGCTGCAACTACACCTCTGGTCGCTTCGACACTCAGGGCAAGGTTTCGTTCAAGTACGGCTACATTGAAGCTCGCATCAAGATGCCCAAGGGTGGCAACAACTGGCCGGCATTCTGGATGATCGGCGACAAGATCACCGATGTCGGTTGGCCGGCATCGGGTGAAATCGACATTGCCGAACAAGGCGGGCACCAGCCTTGGCGCAATTCGGCAGCCGTGCACTATTCGACCAACGGAACACCATGGGACGTCGGTGCCCACACCTATGACTACGGTGACTTTGGTTCGGCCGCCAGTTCAACAAACTACTCCGATGACTTTCATCTGTACGGCTTTGCCTGGAAACCTGATCGCATGGAGTTCTATGTCGACGGCAACCTGTTCTTCACGCTAACCAAGGCTCAGGCTAGAACACAGAACTGGTCGTTCAACGACTACTTCTTCTTGATTTTGAACAACGCCACGGGCGGCTTTGGTGGCGACTGGGATGGCTGGTCGGTTAGTACCATGCACATCGATTACGTTCGCGCTTGGAAGGTCGATGGCTACGGCGAGGTCGTTAAGCGCTAACTCGCTCAGCGAGGCTGTATAGCCCTCGCACTGCCCCAAATGGCGGTTTATAACCGCTTGGTAACAGTTTGATAAAAGTTAGTGAAACCGCTTTCAGGTAACCGCTTTCAGGAGTAACTTGAACGCAGGAAGTGTGTGCGCACGACCGAGTGGCTATTCTTGAGCATCCTCGCGTTTTCGCACCTTGCCCTAAGAACAGTTCACTCCAAAAACCCTTATGGAAGGAACTGCAATGAATCTAGTTCTCAAGAAGCTCGCGGCGCTGACCTCAGCATCCGCACTTTTGAGCGCCGGCCTCGTCGGCATTACCGCAAGTGCTGCAAGCGCAGCCTCGGCACCACTAACCATCACGTTCGAAGACAACGACACCAGCGGTTACTTCTACGGAAACGCCATGGAACTTGGCGCTGACTTCGGTGGAGTCGTTTCGTCACGCGAAACCTCACTACCAGGTGGCCGTTCAGGCGCTGGTCTGAAGATTGAAATTGCCGGAGAGCCATGGTCAGGTACCACGATCATCAAAACCACCACTGCGGCACAAGCAGATGGAACCCTGTTCTCTGACACCGCGCGCTATGCCGAGATCGACGTCTACTCGACCGTCGCAGGCGACATGATGTTCAAGCTAGAAGGCGGATGTAACGACGAAATCCGTGTTGCACACACCGGAAACGGCTGGGAGACCCTCAAGTTCGAAAAGGGCTCGCTAACTGGATGCACTATTGGTTCGTTCTTTGCCTTGAACGGTGTTGCTGACCGTAACGGAAAAACCGTTTACATCGACAACCTTTCACTTCCGGGCTTCAGCACTCCTGACGTAGTCGTTCCTGTGACCTCACCGTCTACCTTGGTGAACTTTGCCTCAGCAAATGCACTCACCAACTTTGGTGGCACTTCAAGCGCTCTCGTGGCTGCACCTGCTGGTGCATCTGCCGGCGACGCACTTAAGGTAACCACTGGAGGAGAGTGCTGGGGCGGAACCACCATTCAAGACCAGGCCACCTCGGTGACCCTGCTCTCGGCTGGCAAGACCACCGTTACTGCGAACGTTCACGTTCCTGCAGCTGGTGCTCGTGTTCGTTTGAAGCTCGAAGACTCACGCGACAACACCATTTTGGTTGAGACCGATGCAATTGCTTACGCTGCTGGTTGGAACCGCTTGTCGTGGAACCTATCGAACTACAACGCTGCAAACCTTTACAACCGCGTGTCGGTCTTCCCTGGTTTCTCTTGTGGCTTCGACAACACCCCACGCGTTACCGGCGACTACTACTTCGACGACATCGCCTTCAATGGCGCTGTTACTCCGAAGCTAGCCCCATCAGCCAAGATCACTAGCCCTTCGAAGAAGGTAGTAGCTGTGACCGTGTCTAACGCAAAGGGCAAGTCTCTTGTCATCAGCGTTGTTGGAGTGCGCAAGGCAACCTACGTGGTTCCTGTGGCAGCTGCAAAGACCTACAAGATCAGCGTTCCAGCTAGCGGCTCATACCGCGTTGTTGTAACACTTGATGGCACCACGACGGTCAAGCGCGTTACTACCAAGTAGTTCAGATACACCGAAAGTGGGTGGGGCCGAAAGGTTCCACCCACTTTTCTTTTGCCCGCAAACTTTTGAGGCTGCGCTTAAACTAAGAGTCAAAGCATCCGTGCACAAACCGAGAGCCAAACATGACCGAACGCAAACAGGTGCGCCCTGCCGCAGAGGGTTGGACTCAGGCTAAAGATGAAACCGGCAAGCCGCTGCTGCAGTTTGCTGAGCCGAAGCGCAAGCAACCTCCGGTGCACCTTGCCGACCTCAGCATTGAAGAGCGTGCCGCTCGAGTCAAAGAGCTCGGCATTCAAGGCTTCAGGGCCAAGCAGCTTTCGACCCACTACTTCACCCACTACACCAGCGACCCGGCCGACATGACCGACCTACCGGCCGCTGGCCGCGAAGATCTTGTCTCGGCACTGTTGCCAACGATGCTCACCGAGGTGAAGCGCCTGCAGACCGACAAGGGTGACACCATCAAGTTCTTGTGGCGCTTGTTCGACGGCGCTCTGGTTGAGTCTGTGTTGATGCGCTACACGGGGCGCATCACCCTGTGCATCTCTTCACAGGCTGGATGCGGCATGAACTGCCCATTCTGTGCCACCGGCCAGGCTGGTCTGACCCGCAACATGTCGGCGGGCGAAATCGTTGACCAAATCGTGCGTGCCAACCAGGCCATTGCAAACGGCGAACTCGGTGGCCGCAAGGCCAAGGCTGGGGATGCTCCAGAGCGTGTAAGCAACATTGTTTTCATGGGAATGGGCGAGCCGCTGGCCAACTACAACCGAGTGATGTCTGCGCTGCGCACCATGATCGAGCCACAGCCAAATGGGCTTGGCATGTCGGCTCGTAACATCACCGTTTCGACCGTGGGGCTGGTGCCAGCAATTCACAAGCTTGCGGCAGAAAAAATCCCTGTGACTTTCGCACTGTCGCTTCACGCGCCAGACGACAAGCTTCGCGATGAGTTGATTCCGGTGAACTCAAAGTGGAAGGTTGACGAGGCTCTCGATGCCGCCCGCGCCTACTTCGACGCCACCGGTCGCCGAGTCTCAATCGAATACGCGCTAATCAAAGACATGAACGACCACGAGTGGCGTGCCGAGTTATTGGCCAAGAAGCTGAACGAGCGCGGCAAGGGTTGGGTGCACGTGAACCCGATTCCGCTCAACCCGACGCCGGGTTCAATCTGGACGGCATCGATTCCAGAGGTAACCCGCGTGTTCATCTCGACACTCGAGAAGGCCGGCATTCCAACCACCCTGCGAGATACTCGCGGTAAAGAGATCGACGGCGCTTGCGGGCAACTAGCAGCTAGCTAGGGCGCGCGGCGAGCATCCGCTAGAAAGCGTTAGCGCTGAACCTTTGCAACCAGGTTGCGCAGAGCGTTGAAGCCGAAGCCGGCCACAATCATAAAGGCCGATATGCCGAAGATGTAGGTGAGCATCTGCTCAACACCCTCGGCCGGGTCTAAGAACCAGTAGGCCCACCAGTGGTCAGGGGCAAAAGCGCCGCGAAGAATCGACACGGCCAACCAGGTGAGCGGGTAGGCAACGACCCACCAGACCTTCTTGGTGGCAATCTTGACGCCGTCTTTCGAGAGAGTCCAGTCGATGAGAATGAAGATCGGTGCCCACACGTGCAGAATCTCGTTTGGTAGCACCGGCCAGTCATAGCCATAGTCAGGGTCGCCAGGCAGCACCTGGGTGCCGCGTAGCAGGGCGTTGTAGACGATTGCCACTACAACCTCGTATGAAACCACCCAGAGGCGCACCTGCGACAGGCGAAGGCTCTGCGGCTTGCCCCGAAGAGCGCCTAGACCTGAGATGGCTAGAACGGTAGCCGAGATCAGTGCGGTTTGAATCGTGAAGTAGAAGAAGTACTCCTGTGGTCTGAACAGGTCGTTGGCCAGGCGGTCAGAGACCTGCCAGAAGATGCTGCCATAGATGGCTAGAGCGGTTGCAAGTCTTAGGAATGCTGAAAGCTGTCTTGGCATGATGCACCTTTTGTTTGAGGGCCTTGCATGCGAGCATCCAAGGAGATTGTGGTTAGTTTATTGCTGCGATTCGGCTTTTGTGCCAAAGCCGAGAGCGATTGTGTAGGCGATTGAAAAGCCAAAACCGATTGCTGCGTAGCCGATGGTGAACCAGGTTTGCGTAGTCGGAATCAACAGGGTCAGAACGCCGAGCGCAAAGGCACTAGCCTGCATGACTCTGGCCGAGAATCGCACGGATGCTTCGCTGCCACGACTTGCGACCGAGAACATGTTGCCAGCCAATGCCACCAGCGTGATGCCGATCATTCTCATCGACCACTCGAGGGCTGGGTTGGTGGCTAGACCGAGAAGTTCGTTGAACAGTGCTGGGGCCGCCAGTAGCAGCAGAGCACTCAGACCGAAGACTAGCGAGCCGGTCTTGAGAACGAGGCGGGCACGGTTGATTGCATTTGACATGGTTTGTCTTTCTGCGAAAAAAATGGGAGGGCACTTTCGCGCCCTCCCACTTTTCGACTAGTCGTTGATTAGTCCTTGAACTCGCTTGCAGCGAACTCTTTGCTGTCTTCAGCCGACTTGATACGTGCGATCGCGTAAATGATTAGACCAAAGACACACTTTGCAGTGATGTCAGCGATGGTGTAACCAACCTCGCGAAGCATGAAGCCGTCTGCGGTTGGGGCAGTTGCGTTCATGTTAGCGATGAACGAGATTGGGTAGACACCCCATGATGCGAACAGAAGGATACGAAGTGCGGTTACCTTCTTCTTCACTGCCTCTGACTGACGCTCTAGGCTCTTGCTTAGCTCGAATAGGAGCACGTACAAGATGTATAGGAACGGGATGGTCGATAGTAGACCCCATACTGATGGGTCTAGCTGTAGGCCAAATACGTTGTCTAGGCGAGCGTCACCTGGGTAGCCAAGTGCGATCATCAGTGCAGCTGCAGGCACGAGGCGCTTTAGCATCGATGACTGAACGGCGCGAGCTAGAGCAAGTACTGCAACAACCTCAACTAGAAGTAGTGGAACGGTTAGGAACCAGTCCACGTAGCGGTAGCCGACGTTGTACTCAGCAAGGTTCAGGTTGTAACCACCGGTGGCAGTCATCTCACCCGCTGCTTTGTTGAACGAGTCGTACATTCTGAAGTAGTGGTAAGCAGCAATCGAAACAACCGATGCCGAAACCATGATTGCGGTTCTGTAGCGAGGTAGCACGCGGTCACGAGCAAACCAAAGGAAGAATGCGGTGAAGGTCATGCTGGCGATGCCCAAAGAGAGCATGTTGTAAATAGCGGAATGTTGTCCGTAATCTAAAGCTAGTTCCATTTTTTTGTTACCTTTCATTGATCAATTACTTCGATGTAAGTCAATAAAGGATCTGCACCAACCCAAGTGTCTGAGCCGGCCATCACCGAGGTGAAAAGGCTTACATGGAATAGTCAACTGTGAATAACCTGAGAGTTGTTTCAAATAGGGCATAACGTTTGGGTAACGGATTTTATGGTTCTCCAGCCGGTTTCGGCAATAGTGTTGAAACGTGCCCATCCTCGTCACCGGTTTTGAGCCCTTTGCTGGTTCAGCGCTCAACCCATCGCAGCTAATTGTTGCGGCGCTCGCCGAATCTTCGCTCGCCGAGAACCTGGTTTTAGAGGTACTACCGGTCGAATACGACCGAGCCGGCAAGAAGCTTCGGCAGCTGATCACCCAGCACGATCCGCACACCGTTATATGCATCGGGCAGGCCGAGGGGCGTGCATCCATCTCAATCGAAACTCGCGCCCAGAACTTAGATGACGCCAATCTTGCCGACAATTCTGGCGAGACGCGCAGTGGTCAGCCGATTTCGAGCGACGGCAAGGCTGAGCTACCGACCACCCTTCCAGTGGATGCTCTGCTCGAGCAACTCGCCCTAGCCGGCATACCTGCCGAGAGTTCTACCTCGGCGGGAACATTCGTTTGCAATCACATCTTCTATGTGATTCAGGAGTTGCTTGCCGACACCGATGTGCGGTCGGGCTTCATTCACGTTCCGCTGGTGCCTGAGCAAGCATCCGAGTTTTCTGGCAAACCGACCATGTCGCTCGAAACTCAGGTGGAAGCCTTCACAATTGTCTTGAGCTATTTAGAGAGAGCATGATGAAAATCAGATTTGGGCTAGACACCTTTGGCGACATGAATGTCGATGATCAGGGCAAGCCACAGAGCGCCGGGCAGGTCATTCGCGACATCGTTGAGCAGGCAATCTATGCCGAGCAACTTGGCCTCGACGCATTCACCGTCGGTGAGCACCACCGCGATGACTTCGCGGTTTCGGCACCAGACACCATCTTGGCCGGCATCGCTACACGCACCTCACGCATCACCCTGGGCACTGGAGTAACCGTGCTCTCGAGCGAAGACCCAATTCGCGTGTATCAGCGCTTCGCCACTATCGATGCGTTGAGCAATGGTCGCGCCGAGATCACCGCCGGGCGTGGTTCGTTCACCGAGTCTTTCCCTCTATTTGGGTACCAGCTCAGCGACTACGCGCAGCTGTTCGAAGAAAAGCTCGAATTGCTCATGGAGCTTCTCAAAGAAAAGCCGGTTACCTGGACTGGTTCGGTGCGACCACCGCTGAACAACCAAGAGGTTTATCCAAAGACCGAGCGAGGGTCAATCGGCATTCGCGTTGGTGTGGGTGGCAGCCCAGAATCGGTTATGCGAGCTGCTCGCCTCGGCATTCCTCTCGCTCTTGCCATCATCGGCGGCGACCCTGCCCGCTTTGCGCCCTTCTCAAAGCTCTATCGAATGGCGCTTGCTGAGCAGGGCAAACCAGAGTTACCGGTGTCGATTCACTCACCAGGGCACATCGCCGAAACCGACGAGCAGGCCATCGAAGAAATGTGGCCTTGCTACCTCGAGTCGTTCGGTCGCATCGGTCGCGAACGCGGTTGGGGCGAGACCAGCAAAGACCACTTCGTATCAGAGGTGCGCTACGGGTCGATGTATGTCGGGTCACCAGAGACTGTGGCTGCCAAAATCACGCACGCGGTTACCTCGGTCGGAGCATCCCGTTTCGATTTGAAATATGCGAACGGCACGATGCCGCATTCAAAGCTGATGAACACCATTCGCCTTTATGCCGAAGAGGTTGCACCGCGCGTGCAAGCTGCGGTCGAAAAAGAATCGGCGGCATAAAAGTGAAGCTGGGGTTAAGTTTCAAATTTGTGGCGGCCGGCTTGGTCGCTTTGCTCGCCACATTCGGCGTAACTAACTCGGCAACCGCAGCAGCGGCGGCGCAGGTGGTTTATTCGCCCGACGTTTTGGCGGTAGACACCACCGAGGCTCAGTTCAGCGTGGTTGCCAACGCACAGAGCCTGAGCCCCAACCTCTCGATTCAACTCGCCACAGACTATTCATTCGCAACACTCGCGGTGAACCAGCAGGTGCCCTGGGGCCAAACTCTCGACAACCAAGATCATGAGTTCACGTTGACCATCGGAAACCTGAACCAAGACACCCTTTATTTCGTGCGTGCGGTGTTGGCCACTACCGCCGGCACGAGCTACAGCGAGTTGGCCGCGTTTCGCACGTTGCCTCCGGTTGGCGTTGTGATCAATGAGGGTCAAACCCACACCAATACAACTTCGGTAACTCTTGCGGCAAACGCACCGGTGGGTGCCACTGCGGTTGAGCTTTCGAACAGCGCAACATTCTTGCAAGTGGTGCAGGCAGAGCTCGGCGACCCAATCGACTGGACTCTCACCGCCGGCGCTTCTGGCCAGGCGGCCACCGTTTATGCGCGCTACATTTTGGCCGACCAAACCAAGAGTGCGGTTTTCACCGACGACATCATCTTCGACAATGTCGCGCCCACTCTCTCGGGGCTGCTCACCGAGCGAATCGGATCGGTTTTGATTGCCAACCAACTTGGCGCGGATGCTGATTCAGGACTCATGCGGTTGGAATACGGCTATGCGGGCAAGACCGTGAGCCGACCATACGCCGAGGCGCTCGAGTTTTCACTCACCCTATTGCCTGAGTTCAACACCAGCACCGCCAGCACAAAACTTTCGGTTCGCGCCGTCGATCGCGCCGGCAATACATCTGCGTGGTACCTGGCCTCGGTGCGCTCTTACCCAACGCCCGCGGTTGAAGCTGCCGGCTTCTCGTCTAAGCGCCACGCTGTGGTCTTGGGTGACTGGGGTGCGGGTGCAAACTTTGTTTACCAGTGGATGCGCAACGGCAAGCCAATCGCCGGCGCAACGACCGCAACCTACAACCACGTCGATGCCGACCTCGGCACCAAACTCTCGGTTCGAGTGACCGTGACAAAACGGGGAGTCGAGATCAGATCGGTCACCACGGCAGCCATCACCGTTGTTCAGGTTCCGTCAATAACCAAGGGTGCGACCGTGAGCGGCAAGGCGAAGGTTGGGCAAACGCTCACTATCGCCAAACCAACTGCGCTTGGGTTCCCCGTGCCTAAGATTTCGTATCGCTGGCTGCGCTGCACCAAGGCAACCTCGAAGACAGCGGTTCTGAATCTGGCAAGCTACGGCTGCAAGGTCATCGCCGGTGCAACCAAGAGCAGCTACAAACTAACCAGCGCGGATACTTCTAAATTTGTTGTGGGCAACACCGTAGCTACCGGCACCGCGTCGGTGGTCACTCGGGTTTATGCCAAATCAACCGCTAAGGTTGTTCGCTAGCCGATCAGGTCTTCGATCACGGCAGCGGCAGCGTTGTGCCCGCCGATTCCGCTAACCGCGCCACCGCGTCTGGCTCCCGAGCCGCAGAGCAAAATGTTGTCGTGCTCGGTCGCCACACCCCAACGCTGTGCCGCGGTTTCGAGCGGCTCGGAGTCGTCGGCAAACGGCCACTTGAGTGGTTCGTGAAAAATGTTGCCGCCTGGTAGGCCAAGGGCATCCTCTAGGTCTTTTGTGGTCTTGGTCTCAATGCACAGCGCGCCATTGGCATCGCGCAAAATCAGCGGTTCGATTGGTTCGGCTAACACCGAGTTAAGTGAGTCAATCACGGCCTGCTGAAGGCGCGCGCGCAGCTCGTCGTTGTCGAAGCGATCGGTCAGGCGGTGTGGCGCGTGCAACGCAAAAACCGTCAGAGTATGCGCACCACTGGCTCGCAGGTCATCGCCAAGAATCGACGGGTCGGTCAGCGAATGACAATAAATCTCGCAGGGCAGCGGTGACGGAATCTCGCCGCGCTCGGCTGCATCAAACGCGTCTTGCAATTGCTGCCAGGTTTCGTTGATGTGAAACGTGCCACCGAAGGCGGCCTTTGGGTCCAGGCTTTCGTCCTTTAGTTTTGGCAAGCGCTTGAGCAGAAGGTTCACCTTTGCCTGAGCGCCCTCAACCGGCTCTGGCGTGCGCCCGGTTAGCCTCGCGAGTTCGGCCGGGGCGGCGTTCACCAAAACCCGTTTGGCCGAAATGCTCCGGCTCACACCGTCGAGTTCAAACGTCACCACGCCTTCTGGCGAAATCTTTGTGACGGTTGCACCAGCTTGCAGCTTCGCACCAAACCGAATGGCCGATTCGCGCATCGAATTCGTCACGTTTCCCATGCCACCAACGGGGATGTTCCAATCTCCGGTTCCTCCCCCGATCACGTGATACAAAAAGCACTTATTGGCGGCGAGCGAATCGTCAACATTTGTGGCAAAGGTGCCGATCAGAGCATCCGTGAGAACCACACCGCGCACCAGGTCGTTCGTGAAACGCTCGGCCACGGTTTCACCAATCGGCTTCTCGAACAGCATCTGCCAGGTTTCATCGCCCGAGAGTGCTTCACCAAGCGCCGCCCGAACCTCAGAGCGTCTGGCGAGTGGTTTGGTCACGGTTGCAAAGAGCACCTCGGCAGCACGAGTGGTCTCGGCATAAAACTCGCCCCAGGTTTTGGCATCATCTGCGGCGTCAATCGACTCAAAAGACCGCGCGGTCGCAGTTGCGTCTTGGTTATCGACCAGAAGCCCTTTCGAGCTACCAGGCATCGGCGTATAAGAGGAGTATCGGCGCTCGGCGAGTGTGATCTCGAGCCCTAGGTCATCGATAACCTGCTGTGGCAGCAGGCTGACCAGGTATGAGTAGCGCGAGAGCTTTGCCGCAACCCCGTCGAAGGCCTGGGCCGATACTGCAGCACCGCCAAAGGTCTCGAGCCGCTCAAGCACTAAAGTCCTCAGCCCGGCTTTGGCCAGGTAAGCGGCTGCGGTCAGGCCGTTGTGGCCTCCGCCGACAATCACTACTTCGAATTTCGAATCCATGTCTAAATACTGCCTTATAGAACTTCAATCAAGGTCGACTTTTCCATGCCAGGCTGACCTTGGCGACTAGCGTTATTCTTGAAGCGATTGTCGGGCATTTTCTAGCGGGACTTGGAGGTTCACTTGACGCTGTCGAACACCTTCACGCAGCAGTTACGAAAATTCGGTGCTCGCTTTGGCTTGTCCTCATCGTTTTCGTCTGACCCAGAGCAGACCGATACCGTTTTTGTAGGGCTTGCATCCATTCCTTCACGAGTTTCTTCGCTGCAGCAAGTCGTCGAGTCGCTTCTGCCACAGGTAACCGCAATGGGCGTCTATCTGAATGGTTACGATTCCGTTCCAGACTTTCTTCGCCACCCAAAAATCCAGGTTGTGCAATCACAAAAATATGGTGATGTTCGAGACAACGGAAAGTTCTTTTTTCTTGATAGAACCAAATGCGTCTACTATGCCACGGTTGACGACGACATTTTTTACCCCGAAAATTACATCGCAAACCTACTTGAGCAGCAAAAGCGCTTAGGCGGAATTCATGCGGTGGGTGTGCATGGTTCGATTTACCCAATTCCAGTGAAGAAGCTTTTGGCTAATCGCCATCTTTGGCATTTTTCACGTGCATCGGATTCTTTGAATCCCGTTGACATGATTGGTACCGGAACACTGCTGTTCAACCAGCGTTACTGGAAGCTGAAGTATTCAGAGTTTGGAAAACCAGGAATGGCTGACGTCTGGTTTGCGGTAGCCGCCGCCTCGCGAGGGTTTGGCCTTTGGTCTATACCAAGAGTCGAGAATTGGATGCACGCCCTTGAGTTAGAAGAAGATGGAAATCTATTCAAGGAGGGCAAGTTCGATGACACCTTGCAAGTTCAGTTGCTTGCGGATGCTGGAATTGGTTCATCAAGGGAATCACTAATCGAACGAGTTGTGCGGTCTTCAGCGGCGGCGGCTAACTTCTCGCTCGAGCCTGCTGCTGAGCTTGCCTACGCAGCAAACTCTGTTGGTTTAGCGCCATTAGCGGTTGACAGGCTGAAGCTGTTTCGCGGGGCTATCGTGATACATAAAACCGAGGCCAACATCAAACCTGTTTTTGCTAAAGCTGTTGAAATGGGCGATTACGTAGCGCACCTACTTCAGTTGGCCGGTGGAATTAGAAACCCTGGGCAAGCCAATTTTGAGACTGCATATTTGAAAGCTCTGTCATCCGCTCCGAAGGGCACTGTTGCCAGTTACCAAATGCGCGACAAAAACTTTCTAGAGCGCAAACTTACTTAGAAACGAAAGCGCGACTCAGCCTAGAGTCTTTCGACGTCGTCTCCTCGAGTCACTCCACGAGTGTCGAAGAAGACTGCTGAACGGATGATCAAATCTTCAATGTCGTAGGCAGCGTGAGCCTGGAGCAGGACAACCACATCGTTCTCGCCGGCAGCCAGCCTCTCATCTTCAACTCCAACAACCTTGTGCCCAGCAACCTTCAGCGAGTCGATCAATGGGTCGTGGAACGAAACATCCGCGCCCTCTTGAAGTAGGATTTCTAGAATTTCGAGACTTGGTGACTCGCGCAAATCGGCGATGTTCGGCTTGTAGGCCATTCCCAAAAGCAAAACTTTTGATCCTTGAATTGGTTTGCCAGCACGGTTCAATATGCGCTGGATGCGAGAAACGACATATCGAGGCATGCCGTTGTTGATGTCCATTGCTGTTTCGATAAACCTGAAATCTACTCCGAGGCGTTTCTTGACTTCATAACTTAGGTACGCAGGGTCGACAGGGATGCAGTGTCCACCAACTCCAGGCCCTGGGTAGAACGCCTGGAAACCATAAGGTTTACTCGACGCTGCTCTGATGACCTCCCAGATGTCGATGTTGAGGTCGTGACAAAACATAGCTAGTTCATTGACCAACGCAATGTTTACATGTCGGTAGGTATTCTCTAGAAGCTTGGCTGCCTCTGCCTCTTTGGTGCCCTTGGTCACATGAATCTCAGACACAAAACGTTTGTAAAAATTGGCGGCTGCCTCTCCGGACTTCGCGCTCTCACCGCCGACAATCTTTGGAGTGTTTCTGATGTTGAACTTGGCATTCCCCGGATCGATTCTCTCGGGCGAGAATGCAAGTAAGAAGTCGGTGTCTAGCACGCGACCTCGTTCTTCGATTTTTGGTCGTAGAAGATTCTTTGTGGTGCCCGGGTAGGTGGTCGACTCCAAAATCACAAGAGCACCTTTTTTCATGTGCTCGGCCACCATGTTTGATGCGGACTCTACGTAGGTGAGGTCGGGCGCACCCGTTGGCTGCAGGGGAGTAGGAACACAGATAACGATCACATCGGCACTCGCCAGGTCACTTGGGTCACTCGTAGCCCTGTACCCGGCACTAATCATGCGAGAAAGCGACTCGTCACTAATGTCATCGATGTGTGATGAGCCAGAATTCAGCTTCGCAACAACGCCTTCATTTACGTCGAACCCGAGTACTGTGTCACCAACTTCACAAAGTGCTTCGGCCAATGGCAGGCCAACATAACCTTGTCCTAAAATCGCTGTGATCGTCATCTCCCCATGGTAGCGAAAGAAAAACAGATTAAACCATTGACCTGTCGCCTAGGCTTAACCGCGTGACAGACCTAGCAGCCATTCGATCATCAGTTGATCGAACCAAACAGACACTTGCCAAGATTTCGGTGGCTGCCGCCGAAATAGTCGAACGCCACGAGGCTGTGCGCCCTGCTGTGAGACAAATTCAGTTGGCATTTCAGACCACAACCGGTTCCAAAATTCGAGGCGCTGTAGACCGGGCCCATTCTAAAGCCAGCAGATTGGCTCTATCGATAGAGCACATTCTGGTGCGCTGTGATCGCCTTATTCACAAAACTCAAAAGTTAGAGCTGGATCTCAGTCAATTCGGCAGACACTCCGTTACTGCGAAATCAAAGAAACTCAAATTGGAGCTTCACGCACTCCAACATAATGCCGTGAAGATCAAGAGCGAACTCGAGCCATTGTTTGAAGTTAGCTCTGGGTGGGCTAATGAATTAGAAAAATTTAGTGTTCAAGCTCATTGGAGTTACCGAGTTTATCTGGCGATAGATCGGCTCAGAAATGGTTATGACGATGTGGGTCTGCGCGATTTGCTGCAGTTGACGTACGGTCCAGACACACCTTCTGATCATCGTCGACGTGCACTTTCAGAGTTGCTGTCATGGGCACATACTTCAAATGATTTGGAGCTCATGCACATGGCCTCTTCACACATGGAGGCCTATCGAATCTCACCAGATCGTTACTCACCGAGCGATCGCGAACTTGTGCTCAGGCTAGAAGGTGTTCGTCAAATCGAGTCGCCTCAATCGAGTTCGGTATTCTTGGCCCTACTTGATGCACATCGCCGTTCTAGTGAAGACTCTTTGCTGGCTGCAGCAAATCTCGCAGCACACCTAAAACTAAATTCCGTGCCTGACCTTGGTGCCAATCTTCAACTCGCTTGGATTAATGCGGCATTAGCCCTGAAAGAACTGGAACCGGTTTTTCTAAACCCGGCGCTTGGTAGTACCCCCTTTGATCAACTCGATTGCACGCTAGAAGAGCCGATAGAAGTTTTGTCTCCGTTGATGGTCACAGTGATTGTTCCAGCATTCAACAGCGAAGCCTGGCTTCCAACTGCAATGCGTGGTCTGCTCGCGCAAAGTTGGCGAAACCTAGAGATCATCATCGTTGATGACTGCTCCACCGACGCAACTCTGGCCGTTGCCCGCAAGATTGCCAAGCAAGATCAGCGAGTAACAGTTCTAGAGAATCTGAAGAATCAAGGAGCATACGCTTCCCGCAACAAGGCCCTTGAGGTGGCAAAGGGCCACTATGTCACAGTTCACGATGCTGACGACTGGTCGCATCCAAGAAAAATTGAAAGACAGTTACTCGCCTTTGATTCGAACATGAAGATGGTGGCTAACATGAGCCGTTCGGTTCGTATTGATCCCTCTTCGCTCAAATTCTTTGCACAGTATGGCCGAGAAATTCTGCGTCAAAATTCTTCGTCTCTAATGTTCAAGCGCAACCCAGTTTTGACAGAGTTGGGTTTCTGGGATGAGGTGAAGTTCGGGGCTGACACCGAGTATCACCATCGCATCAATGCGAAGTACGGAATGGGTTCGGCTCCGACCATCAACGAAGGGCTGCTCAGCTTTACCCGGTTCCACTCTGAGTCGCTCACGGGTGGTGGAAAGAACTCAACCCTGCGGGGCATTATCGGGGCGCGCCGAGACTACGTGCGCAAGTTCACAGACTGGCACGAACAAATGAAATTCACTGATCGCGGTTTGTATCTTGAGCGAGCAACAACAAAGAGGCCGTTTGTCATACCAACGTCGTCATCCAGTTCGAAAGCAGGAGAGGTTTACGATCTAATATTGGTTGCCAACCTCGCACCACAATCTGAGTGGCTCGACGTCGTTTATCGAAAGCTAAAGGCACTTGCCAAATCGGGACAGAAAATCGCAGTTGTACATCTTCCGTCGGTTGATCGGCCAAATGCTCAGCCCAGCGAAAAACTCGAAGTTTTGTTGTCTAAATCGGTGGTCACTCGCCTAGATCGTGAGCACTCGGCTCGAGCGATTTCGATAGTGTTTCACATTGACACACTTCGGGAACGTAACGAGTTGATGCCAAAGTTACGTGCGCAGAGCGCGACCATTGTGCTTGCAGACTTGGCGTCGCCGAAACAAGTTTCAGCTGCACAGAAACTAGTTCGCGAATATGTCGGCAAGCGCCCAACCCTAGCCGCCGAATCGAAGTCGTCTCTAAAAGCACTAGCTGCTGGAGAAGTGGCCGTGACCAAAATCTGGGAAGTTTCCTAGCGCTTCCCTTTCAATCGCAGAGTCTAAGGAAATCAATAGAAAACCCTGATTTTGGGGGACTTTTGTTGCGAGCAATGGTGAAATTGTTTTCGCATCATTCTTTTTACCGACGGCTAAGGGGTAGCAATGGACTTTGTCTTTGTCTTTCTCGATGCCGGGACCAAAAACCTCTATCAACTTCGCCAGTGGATTCAACCACTGCAGCGCATGTCAGACAAGTTCAAGATCGGCGTTCTGTACTCGTCAAATTTTGCCGACGAAGAACTCTGGGGCTCGGGCCTGAGCGCGTTTCGCGTTGAAGGTCAGGAGGGCATCCACGAGTTTTTGACCACCAACAAACCAAAGGTGCTTCTCTACCCGAACCAAAATGCCAAAAACTTTTTTGCTCTGAGGTATCGCTCGGGCATTCACGTTTGGGTTTCGCACGGTGAGTCTGACAAGGCCTACATGTACCAGAACACCCTCAAGCGCTATGACCTGTATTTTGCAGCGGGTCAGGCAGCAGCCGATCGAGTCGCCAGAAACATCACGGGGTATTCACCTGAACGCATGTTGTTCATCGGTCGCCCTCAAATCAACGATATTCTCGCGGCACCAAGTGACTACGCGGCGCCGCCGAAGACGGTGAAGTCGATTCTCTATGCACCAACCTGGGAAGGCGTGACCCGAGCAACTCGTTACAGTTCGATCGATACCCACGGTGTGGCTATGGTTCGTGCTCTGATCGATGTCGGTCACCAGGTGGTTTACCGCCCGCATCCACTATCTGGGTCGCGTGATCAGGCAGTGGCCAAGGCCGATGCCGAGATTCGGGCAGTCATTAAAGCTGCCAACTCTTTGCCCAAGAAAAAAATTAAGCACTATGTTGACGGATCGACCTTTGGTTGGCAGCTGAGTCAACTCGATGCGATGATCACCGATGTCTCAGCCGTAGCGTATGACTGGCTGGTTACCGGTAAGCCATTGATCATTACGAAACCAGCAGACCGACGGGCGCTGATCGATGATGTTGCATTATTCAACACCCTGCAACCACTCGACGTTGAAGACGTTGCCCAGCTCGAACGCAAACTTGTCGAAGCGACATCGCTAGCCAAAGATTCGACCGGCCCTCTCAGTCAATTGCGCGATTACTACTACGGCAAAGCAAAGAATTACGACACCAGCTTCGAGTCAGCATTGCGCAAAACTCTCGACTTGCACGAGCAATACCTCGCGGGCAAGAGTTTCATTGAGCCAGGGTTGTTTGCATCGCGAGGCTCAAAGCTGCGACTACTGCGCTACCTAAACTTCGCCCTCCGCTCTGGTGCCCAGCTACTCGGTCTCTGGTCTGCTGCCAGAGTCAAGCCGCCCAAGAGCAGCCAGGTCGATCAACTTTTCACACATTTCTCTGACCCATTCAATGGCCGGTCACTTGGCCCTGTGGCAGCCGAGCTTTGGCGCTTGAGTGTCGCAAACAACGAGCGCCTGGTGCTTGCCACCAACCAGATTTCGAGCAGCATCTTCGTGCGGTGCTATTTTGCGGTGCGTTCAGTTGCGTCGCTGCGTTGGCGCAGCATCCGAGTTATACCGACCATAACGGCGGGTGACAGTGAGATTGTGCTGCGCAGGCTTACTCCAAGTCGTGTGAACTACCTGAAGCACCACCCGATCAACCTGATGATGCTGCGCTCAAACGGCACCGAGCACGTGCTCTTTTCGCCTGAATCTGACCCGCTTTTCGAGCCTGGTCACTCACTCATCATGTATGACCGCGTGATCACGAAGTCGTCCAAGGTTCGCGAAGTGGTTGACGCGTGCCCTAGGTTTTCACAACCCGTAGTGCAGGCGCTCTAAGGGGCTATCAACGGCGCAGCCGTAAACTTGATTGGAACGAGGTGAACCAAATGCGAAGAGTCTTTGCGCGAATCGGCGGCACCGTTGTCGAGAAGGCCGTGGTGTCTTCGCTGTTCGCCCTTAACCGCAAACCAGACCCAACTTTCTTGCTACCTGGGCCACCTTGGGTCAACAGCAGAATTCATCCGGATGCTCACCGCAGCCAAGTTGCGTTGCGAGAACGCCTGCTCGACTGCAAGTTGGGCTTCACGGTGCCGGTGAGTTTTTGGCAAGAAGCGCCGATTGGAGTGCGCTCGACCGATCTTGGCAAGTTTCTTGAATGGGTCGACCAGCATGAAAAGTTCGAACTCGTCACAACGACCGATCACATGGTTCGGGGTTCACTAAAGTCTCACTCTTACTTCAAGCGAATGAAACAGGGCAAGGCGTTTGCCGCGGTTGGTTATAAGAATTCGACCGATGAAACCCTCGTGCCAATCGAAATTTGGCGCAAGACTCCGAAGGGCAACTTTGCCTCGCCAGGTTGGAACGGCTCGATTAGTGAGATTGGCCCGTCAGAGGCTAGCCCCGAGTTGCTTGAACTCGATCGCAAACTAGTCGAACGAAGTTTTCACAACATCGACTTCGAGATTGACGCCGTCTACCTCTGGGTCGATGGGTCTGACCCCAAGTGGCTAGAGCGCAAGGGTGAGCACTCTGGAAAGAGCGATTCACATGGCACTTCGGCCAGCCGTTTCACCAGTCGCAACGAACTCTATTTCTCGATTGCAACTCTGCTGCGCAATGCACCTTGGATCAATCGCATCTGGCTCGTTACCGACGGGCAGACCCCCGACCTTGGCGAGCTTGCCGACAAAGTGACTATCGTCGATCACCGTGAATTCATTCCGGCTGAGTATTTGCCGACTTTCAACTCTCACGTAATCACCTCGCACCTACACCGAATCAAGGGTCTCGCCGAGCACTTTCTCTACCTAAACGACGACATTCTGTTTGGCCGCCCGCTGTTGCCGACCGTCTGGTTCGACTCGGTTGGCCGCCCGATCGTGCGCTACACCCGCACCACCCTGCCGGGTTTCTCGGTTGGTCAGCCAGACCTGATTCACCGAGCTAGGCAGCAGACGGTCAAGCTGGCCTTGGATGCTGGCCTAAGGGTTTCTACTCGCAGCATCCAGCACGGCCCGCACCCGATGCGCAAATCGGTGATGCAGCAAATGTGGAAGAAGTTTGGGTCGGCGCTTGAGGCCACCAGCCGCAACCGGTTCAGAACCGACGATGATGTGGTGCCGGAGTGGCTGCACAACTTTGTCAGTTATAGCGCCGGCGAAGCCGTAATTGGCGGACGCCTGACCTACACCTACATCGTGCTCAATGCCAAGTCTGGGTTGGCAAAGATTGTCGACCTAGCCCTTCGCAGACCACCTTCGGTGATCTGCCTGAACGACGTTTCTGAACTGCCTGCTCACGATCGAGCATCCGAGCGAATCACCGAATATCGCCTCAAGAAAATCGCCGCCCTGCTTTTGAAGGACCGATGATGAAACGCCTGACTAAGACCGTGCCCGCTCGCCTAAGCCGCGTGCTGCTTTCGGCTTCGCTCGTGCTGACCCTGGTTGGGCTAGGTCTCGCATCGCCGGCTGCCGCGGTTTCTAACGCACCAAAGAACTTCTCAACCTCGCCCGATGTTGTTCCTGGCGAAAGCGGCGTAGTTGCTGTCAAGGTTCCGGCTCACCAGAAGGGCGCATACCCGCTCAAGGGGCTGAAAGCCGCCGCCTTGATCTATGTGGCACCGGTTGAACGTGGTTTCACTAGGCACCTTGCGCTCTATGGCACAGACAAGGTGCCGGCCGTGGTTGGCCCGGTGCGCAGCCTTCGCGAGACCGACTTTCCGGTGCTCGACCAGTTCGGCAAGGTTCGTGTTTATGCCTCGGGTCGCAGCCTCGAGCGCGACATCATGCTCGACCTGCTTTCACGCACCAAGCACATTTTGCGAGTGAACTCGAACGAAGACATGCGCGAAATGTATTTTGCGCCTGGTTGCGTTGACCCGTTCTGCGATTTCTTGAAGGGCACCAAGATCGCTGGTCGTGGCACCGGCCTGAGCATGTCGAACGCCAACATTCTCAAAGAGGCGGGTCTTTCGACCGGAGCGGTTCCGGCAGCGGTGAAGTCGACCGGCAAATCAATTCGGTCGATGAAAATCATTTATCGCAAGACTCCTTACAACGACCCGATTCCGCGCACCATAACCTGGAGCCCTTCGAAAAAACTTTGGATCTACGAGGCAACCGGCCGCAGCGCAACGATTGACGTTGTTGGCGGCAAGAGCGTGGCCGGCCAAACCTCATCTGCCACGGCAATCATTCAGTACACCACTGCCAAAAACGCTGGCAGCGCCTTCACCTGCCGCATCATGCCAGATGGCGGCCCAGACTCAGTGCCCTACACCAACTCTGTTGGCAAGGGTTCGGGGTTCTTGTTGCGCGACGGCAAGGTTTACGACATCACCTGGTCACGCAACTCGGCCACCGCAACCACCAGCTACAAGTTCAAGAACGGTAGCAAGGTGAAGGTGGCGGGCCAACCGTGGATTTTCTTGGTGCCAACCAACTTGAGCACCAGCTCGATTACCTATGCGAACGGCAGCAAAGTCGCGGTTGGCTCGAAGCCTTCAACGCCAAAGTGGTCATTCTCGACATCGGTGCTCAAAGAGCGCAAATCGTGCGAAGCGCCTACCGCAATAAAGGTTTCTAAGGCATCGGCCACCGCAACCACCATCAAGGTGACCTCGAACTTTGACACCTTGAACTACGTGCCGGTAAAGGGCGTCAAGGTGAAGGTGAAAATCTCTGGCAAGGGATACGTGACGCTCACCACAACGGCAGCTGGCACGGTGACGGTGAAAGCGGCTAGTTCGAAGGTGACTTCGGCGACCATTGCAAAGCAAACAGTCTCGGGTCAGAAATACGCCTACAAAGCCTGGAAAAAGTAGCCAGCGCTTAGATTTGGGTGCGCCCGCCAATAACAATCGAGTTCGGTGCGACATCTTTGGTGACAACCGAGCCGGCACCAATTTGAACATTGTCGCCCACAGTGATGTTGCCGAGAACGATCGATTCAGCACCGATCATCACATTGTTGCCGATGGTCGGGTGACGCTTGGCACGGGTGAACTCTTTACCACCCAAGGTCACTCCGTGATAAATCAAAACGTCGTCGCCAATAACGGCGGTTTCGCCAATCACCACGCCCATGCCGTGGTCTATGAAAAAGCGGCGACCAATCTTGGCTCCCGGGTGAATTTCGATGCCGGTTAGAAAGCGCAACCAGTTTGAGAGCATCCGTGCCAAAATTCGACGACGCCATTTCCAGAGTTGGTGGGCAACGCGGTAACCCCAGACGGCATGCAGGCCAGGCGAGGTTAGAAAGAGTTCGAACCCGCTGCGCACTGAAGGGTCTTTAGCAAGGCCAGTACGGATGTCTTCACGAATGTTTATCAAAGTACCCCAAGTCTAAACGAGGGATGCCCGCCACGTTCTAGTCGTCTAGCTCGACCAAGTCTTTGTAAAGAATGGTCGATAGGTAGCGCTCGCCGAACGACGGAATGATCACGACGATCTTCTTGCCGGCGAACTCTGGGCGTGAAGCCACCTGGTTGGCACCCCAAAGCGCTGCACCAGAAGAGATTCCGGCGAGAATGCCCTCACCCGAGGCTGCGAGACGAGCCCACTTGACGGCTTCTTCGGTCGGAGCATCCAAGACCTCGTCGTAGACGTTGGTGTCGAGAACCTCTGGCACAAAGTTGGCACCGATGCCCTGAATCGGGTGACCGGCTGGGGTTCCGCCATTGAGAATCGGCGAAGCAGCTGGCTCGACAGCGATGATCTTGATGTCTGGGTTGAGTTCTTTCAAAGCTTGGCCAACGCCGGTGATGGTTCCACCGGTTCCGATGCCGGCAACCAGTGCGGCTACCTCGCCGCTGGTGTCGCGCCAAATCTCTTTAGCGGTGGTGTTGCGGTGAATCTCTGGGTTTGCCGGGTTGGCGAACTGGCGCACAAGAACTGCGCCCTGGTTTAGGCCGATTTCTTCGGCTCTGGCAACGGCACCGCGCATACCCTCGGCAGCGGGGGTTAGCACTAGTTCGGCACCGTAGGCGCGAAGCAGGGCACGACGCTCACGCGACATCGAGTCTGGCATGGTCAGAATCACGCGGTAGCCGCGAGCTGCGCCAACCATGGCGAGGGCGATACCGGTGTTACCCGAAGTCGCTTCGACGATTGCGCCACCAGGCTGCAGTTCGCCGGTGGCCTCGGCAGCATCGATCATTGCGATACCGATGCGGTCTTTGACCGAAGAAGAAGGGTTGTAGAACTCGAGCTTGGCGAGAACTTCGGCACCACCGTCGATGATGCGGTTGATGCGAACGAGCGGAGTGTTTCCGACTACCTGAGTGATGTTGTCATAAATAGGCATGCTACGAATCTATACACGGATGCGCCGCTGCGGCTATTCGTTGCGAATTGTTGCAACTGCCGAAAGTTTGGTTATCGGGCTTCAGCCTTGGGTCAAAAACGCCTGCACAGCCAGCTTCGCGGCCACATTGTTTGGAGCGTTGACGGCGAGTTCGGCAGCCTTGGTCGCGGTTGCTAGCTCGAACGCCATCAAACTTTCACGAACGCTTGGCACTGCCGCTGGGGCGCTACTCACCGAGGTCACTCCCAGCCCAGCTAGAACCACGGCGAAAATTGGGTCGCTGGCTGCCGAACCGCAAACCGAGCAGTCGATTGAGGCACTTCGCGCAGCGGCGGCCACTTGACCAATCAGTTCGACTAAACGCGGTTGCCAGTGGTCGAGCAGTTCGGGCTGCGAAGGGTCATTTCGGTCGACACCGAAGAGGTCTTGACTTAAGTCATTGGTGCCAATCGAGACGAAATCGGCAATGCCGGCGAGTTCGTCGACAGTTTGCGCCAGCGAAGCCAGCTCAATCATTGCGCCTACTCTAAAGTCGGTTCTCGCTCGCACTAGGTCGGCAAAGTAGCGAACCTGGTCTGAAGAACCAAGCATTGGTGCCATAACCCAAACTTCGCGACCGGTGAGCTTCTGCGCAGCCGAGAGAGCGTCTAATTGGCGCTCGATGAGACCGAGGTTGTCGACCAAAAATCGGTAGCCGCGATCTTGCTCTTCGAGGCTGCTCACCGCGAACTTCAGCGGCTTGTCGCTGGCCACGTCTAAGGTGCGAACCACAATCGGTCCGGCCGGTGAGCTTTGAAAAATGGTTCGGTACTGTGCAACTTGGGCCTCGTGAGTTGGTTCGGTCTGAGCATCCGAGAACAAAAACTCGGTGCGCAGCAGACCCACGCCCGAAGCCTCGGTAGCGCTCGCCGCCTGAGCGTTTTGAAGCGAACCGACGTTGGCTCGCACTGCAATCAGCGGTTCCGGTAGGCGTTTGGTGAAGGCGACGCTGTTTGAAGCCTGAAGCGCCGCGGGGTTCACCACTACCCGACCGCCAACCGGGTCGACCAACAGGGTTTCGCCATCGGTCACGGTAGCCGCCTCGGCACAGGCCACCACGGCGGGTATGCCACGTGCCGCACAAATAATCGAGGCGTGCGAGGTTGGGCCACCTTTGAGGGTGACCACCCCGGCAATCGCATCGGTGAACTGAGCGGTGTCGGCGGGAGTGAGGTCGTCGACCACCAAAACCCAGCGGCCCTCGGTGGGCAACTCTCGAACCGTGCTGATTCCGGCTAGGTCGGCCTGAACCAACTGAGATAGCCACTCAAAATCGTCGAATCGTTCAGCGGCGTCTTCTTTGATCAGCGGGCCTACGAATTCGCTCACTGCTTTTCCGAATGCAGCCTCAGCCGACCAGCCTTGATTGATGAACTCGGTGGCTCGCTCTACCAACACTTCGTCGGTGACGATTTCAGCCAGGGCCTCGAGAACTTCGCTGGTTTCGTCGGTTGAGTCGGCAGCAACTGCCTGAAGAGAAAGTTGAACCTTGGCAACCGAGGCGGCGAGGCGATTGACTTCTTCTTGTGGGGTGAGATCACTCAGGCGGTATGGCGGCAGCGACGCCCTTGCGCCAACTACAAACGCCTGTGCAGTGGACGAGTTAAGCCCAACGCCGATTCCGCCCAGCACAACGTCGGTGCGAGAATCGCTCATTCGATCAATAGCCCTTGAATTTCGGCAACCAGCGCAACGGCAGCTTCATCGCTTGCGCCATCGACCTGCAACTCAACCGAGTCACCCGATCTAGCACCCAGTGCCATCAGCAGCAGCGCTGATTTTGCCAAAGCCTGTTTGCCCGACGAGTGTTTGACGGTAACCACCAAGGCCGGGTTCGACTCGATCGCCGATTTCACCAACTTGGCGATTTGTGCGGCAGGTCGGGCGTGCAGACCGAGTTGGTCGGTCACCGTCACGCTCGCCTTGTAAGTCATTGCATCCCCGCTTTGATTGGTGGTTTCAAGGTTACCTAATCTCGAAATGTTCTAGAGTTACTATTCGACATCGCGACTGTTAGGGATCAAAAATGACCGAAAAGGTAAAAGGCCCAGCCTCATACTTTCCTTCAATCGAAAAAACCTACGGCAAGCCGATGCAGTTCTGGTTCGACGCGCTAGCCAAGGTGACCGACCTAAAGCACATGGAGCAGGTCAACTGGCTCAAGACCGAGCACGGCATGGGCCATGGTCACGCCAACGCGGTAGTCGCCTACTTGCGCGCCAAATAGATTTGGGTTTTCAAGCCGCCCAGTTCGCTGCGGCTCAGTCGCACGCGACCCCCGTGCTGGCCTACAATCGTGCGCATGATTGTCATGCCCAGGCCGCTGCTGCCCTGCTGGCGCGAGGCGAAAGCATCGAATCGCACAAACGACTCAACCCCGTCGTCGTAATAGTTTTCGGGCAGCCCTGGCCCAGCATCCTCTACCGTCAACAGCACCTGATCGGCTCCGGCCGAAGACAGGCTTACCCGAACCTCGGCATCTACTGGAGTGTGCTTGCGCAGGTTGCCGAACAGGTTCGAAAGCAGCTGGTGCAGATGCGCGCCGGAGCCCATCACCTTGAGGTTCTTGGCAATCTTCACCGTCACCGTGCGCTTTGGCTGCAGGTTCTTGAGGTCGTCGACAAACTCGCCAACAATCTTGGTTAGGTCGATGCGATTGCGGTCGCCAGTCTGCCGCTCGCCAAGTTCGGCCAAGAGCAGCAGGTCGTTGATCAGTTGCTCCATGCGAACCACTTCGCTGAGCATCCGTGGCAGCGCCTTGTTTCTGAATTCGGTATCGGCTCCCTGCTTTTGCAACAGCTCTGAGTAACCCTTGATAACCGTGAGAGGGGTTCGCAATTCGTGCGAGGCATCGCCCATGAACGCCTGCATGGCCTTGTGAACGTTCTGCTCGGCGACGATCGAGCCACGTAGCGAATCGAGCATTTGACTCAGCGCCTGTGACAGTTCGGCCACCTCGCCACCACGCTTCGATGCCGGCAGGCTGACCTCTTCACCCGCCGCGATGCTCTTGGCCGATTGCACCAACCGCTCCATCACGCGCAGATCGAGTCGAATTAAAAGCCAAATAACTAGGATGCCCAGGCTCACCGCAATCACAATGAAACCTGCGAGCCAGCCGAGGTTTGCACTTCGTGTGTCTATGGCTTCTTGCAGTGGCATGATCAGCAGCACGTAGTCACCGCTGTCGATTGCCACTGAACTCATTCGGTAAACGTCGGCAGACTCAACCGTGATCGGCCCGGCTTGGGCCTTCTCGGCTAGGTCGAGCGCTGGCGCTTGTTCAACGATGTTCTCAACGCCATAGACGTTGGTGAGCAGCCCCTGGGTGTCGAGAATCGAAACCTGCACCGCGAACGAGCGGTCGGCCGCCGATTCGATGGCTGCCGAAATCTGGTCTGGAGCCGCGTCGTTAGCGTCGGCCGAAACCTTGGCTAGAACCTTGTCGAGGCGCTTTACCTCTGAGTCAAAGGCATAGAGAGTGCCGGCCAACCCAACGGCCGCGGCGGTGATGGTGGTTACGGCGGCGGTGGCTAAGAACAGGCGAGTGCGAAGCCTCATTTGCCTTCGATCATCTGAAAGCCGATGCCGCGAACGGTCTTGATGCCCTGATAGGTCTCGGTGTGCACCTTGCGACGCAGATAAGAAATGTAGGTGTCGACCACGTTGGTGCCGGTGTCGAAGTTGATGTCCCAAACTTCGAGCAGCAGCTTGCTGCGGCTGATCACCTTGCCCTTGTTTTCGATCAGCACGGTGAGCAGGTGGTACTCGGTTGGCGAAAGCTCTACCTCGTTGCCATCAACCAGTACCTGGTGCAAGTCGTCGATAATCTCAACCGGCCCACAAACCAACTTCGATGAAGTGGATGCTGCCCCCATCGTTCGACGCAATACCGCGTTCACGCGCAAGATGAGTTCTTCGAGCCCGAAAGGTTTGGTCACATAGTCGTCGGCGCCGAGTTTGAGTCCCTTGGTGACATCCGCTCGTTCTCTTCTGGCGGTGAGCATGATCGCCGGAGTTTCGTCGCCCTGAGCGCGAAGGTGGCTGAGCATTTCGTAGCCGTCCATGCCGGGCATGTTCACATCGCTGATGATCAGGTCGACCTTGCCGCTTTGCAAAATGGTGAGTGCCTTCGAACCGTCGGCCGCCTCAAGAACTTCGAAGCCGCTAAGTCGCAGAGCATCGCCCAGCATTTCGCGAAGCACATCTTCGTCGTCTACTACCAGGATGCGGGCTGCTGAGGTTTTGGCGGTCATGCACTTAGGTTAGCGAAGCCATGGCACAGGTCATCCGCTTTCTATAACTGTGCGCAGGTTCTTCACACGCTTTTCTAAAGGTCGCCGTTGCAAACTTGTGAATGTAAGAAAACCAACGAAAGGTTTCTCAAATGAAGATTTCAAAGACACTAGCCGCCACCGGCCTGGTTCTAGCCCTTAGCCTCGGTTCAGCTGTTTCGGCCTCGGCCAGCGAGCTAGCCCCAAGCAACTATCCGATCACCAGCCCGGTGACCGACACCACCGACACCAATGTGTCTGCAGATGTCAAGGCAAAAGACCGCAAGGCTGTAGACAGCTACCGCAAGATCAAGAAGACCTACGAGCAGAAGCAGGCCAACTACGCAGCCAAGGTTGAGTTCAAAGCAGCCATGACCGCCTGGAAAGAGGCGATGACCGCTTGGGAAACCACCAACGCCAGCCTGATCTCAGCTCTGAAGACGATTAAGACCAACTTCAACACCTCGGTGAAGGCAACCGAAACTACGTTTGCTGCATCGATGGCTGCTGCCAAGACTGCCGCCGACCCACAGGTTGCTCGTGCTTACGCTCGCGCCACCAAGGCCGCTGAGATTGCCGCTGCGGTCAAGTCTCGCAACGAAGCCATTGCAGCTCTGGGAGAAATTCCAGCCAAGCCTGTCAAGCCAGAGAACGACGGCAAGGGCAAGGTAAAGGGCAAGGGCGACAAGGGTAAAGACAAAGGCAAAGGCAAAAAGAACGACTAGTCGATGAGTTCTTAGTAACACCAAAACGCAGATCCTTTGGGGTCTGCGTTTTGCTTTAAGTCGGCCGGGTCTTGCTTCGGGGCAGAGCGGGGTTAGGCCACGGCCGAGGTTAGGCGCTCGACCAGTTCGGCATACTTGCCGGCGGTTTGGTCAACGATGGTCTGCGGCAAGGCGGGAGGCAGGGTGTTCGACGAAGCATCCCAGTTCTCAGCAAGCCAGTTGCGCACGACCTGCTTGTCGAAAGAGTCTTTGCGCTCGCCGCGCTCCCAGGCCGCCCGCGACCAGAATCGGCTGGAGTCGGGGGTTAGCACCTCGTCACCGAGTGTGATTTCACCGGTTTGTGGGTCACGGCCAAACTCGAACTTGGTGTCGGCCAAAATCAGTCCAGCCTTTTCGGCCAGCTCTGAAGCCTTGGCAAAGATTTGCAGCGACAGGTCGCGAAGCGCTTTGGCGTCGGCCTCGCCGATTAGTTCGACCACGCGTTCGAACGTGATGTTCTCGTCGTGGTCACCCAACTCGGCTTTGAACGCCGGGGTGAAAATCGGTTCGGGCAACTTGGCACCGAAGGTCAGCCCCTCGGCTAGTTCGACGCCGCAGATGGTGCCATCGGCTTGGTATTCCTTCCAGCCCGAGCCAGAGATGTAGCCGCGCACCACACATTCAATCGGAAACATGTCGAGCTTTTTGGCAACCGTCGCACGGCCGGCAACTTCGGCTGGCACATCCAGTTCGTGACTCACGTGGTTGGTAACCCCGAGGCGCTCGAACCACCAATTTGTGAGTGTGGTCAGGTGTGCGCCTTTACCTGGGATGCTTGGCTCGAGCACGTGGTCGAAGGCACTAACGCGATCACTGGCCACCACGAGAATCAGGTGCGCAAAGTTTGGGTCGGTCGGTTCGTAAAGGTCGCGCACCTTGCCCGAGTAAATGTGCTTCCAGCCGTCGAGTTTCAGTGGCATTAGTTCACCTGCCCTTCAACAACCTTGGCGGCAATGTCGGTTCGGTGGTGTGAGCCTTCGAGCGAAATCTTGGCGAGGCCCTCGTAGGCCAGGGCACGAGCATCCTTGAAGGTCGATCCGGTGGCAACCACACTGAGCACTCGCCCGCCGTTGGCAACCAGTTGGCCACTTGAATCGGATGTCGCTGCGGCAACACAAACCTCAACGCCGGAAACCTGCTCGGCCTCTGCGATGCCGTGAAGTGGGCGGTTCGGGGCGGAAATGTCTGGGTAACCTTCGCTGGCAAGAACCACGGCAACAGCCACGTCGTGAGTGAAGGTCGGCTCGCTGGCCGAGTCGAGGTGACCGGTGGCCGCCTTGTGCAGCAAGTTCTCGAGTGAGCTGGTTAGGCGGCCGAGAACAACTTGAGTCTCTGGGTCGCCGAAGCGGGCGTTGAACTCGATGACGCGAATGCCGCGGGTGGTGACGATTAGACCGCAGTAGAGCAGACCTACGAATGGTTTGCCGAGCTGCGCCATTTCGCGAACGGTTGGCACGGCAACAGTGCGTTCAACCTCTGCGACAAACCCGGCTGGCAACCACGGTAGTGGGCTGTAAGAACCCATACCTCCGGTGTTCGGGCCAGCATCGCCGTCGAAAGCACGTTTGAAGTCTTGGGCTGGGGTGAGCGGCAGCACCGATTTGCCGTCGCTCAAGAAAAACAGGCTCACCTCTTGACCGTCTAAAAACTCTTCGACCAGAACGCCCATGTCGATGAACTTTTCGGCGTGCGCGATTGCTGCGTCGCGTTCGCTCGTGACGATCACGCCCTTGCCGGCCGCCAGACCGTCGGCCTTGATTACGTATGGTGCGCCGAAGGCATCCATCGCGCTTTCAACCTCGGCGATGGTGTTGCACTCGCGAGCAAGCCCGGTTGGTACATCGGCGGCAGCCATCACTTCTTTGGCAAAGTTTTTCGAACCTTCGAGAGCGGCGGCTGCTTGGCTCGGGCCAAAGACTGCAATGCCGGCTTCGCGAACCGCGTCGGCCACGCCTGCGATAAGTGGTGCTTCTGGTCCGATAATGACCAACTCGAAACCGCCGGCAACGGCAAACGCTGCAACGGCGGCTGGGTTCAGTTGGTCGAGAGTCGAATCGACGGTCACATCGGCAGCGATGCCGGCGTTACCAGGAGCACAAATGATGTCGGCTCGCTCGGTTCCGGTGCGCACGAGCGCTTTCACGATGGCGTGTTCGCGGGCGCCCTGACCCAAAACCAGAATCTTCATTGCCTCAAGTTTATGGCGAGGGGCGAGAATGGTTTTCATGGCCAAACGAAAGATCAACCCGGATGCTGGGCTGCACGCACTTCGCGAAGTACTCGCCGGTCGTTCCGAGCGCAACCACGGCGATGCGAATTTCGCAATGGCGGTGCGCTACCTGCTCGAGTGTTTGGCCGAACTGCGCCCGGGTAACTCGGTAGAGGTTCGGGTTCCGCCGCTTGGCGCGACCCAGTGCATCGAAGGGCCGACGCATCGCCGCGGCACTCCGCCGAACGTCATCGAATGCGACGCGCAAACGTGGTTTGCCATTGCGGTTGGTGAAATGTCTTGGAGCGACGCGGTTGCCGGCGGTCGCATTCTTGC
The DNA here is from genome assembly GCA_044348705.1 of Rhodoluna sp. Lineage (GTDB taxonomy): Bacteria > Actinomycetota > Actinomycetes > Actinomycetales > Microbacteriaceae > Rhodoluna. Next base: position 48,218 of record JBIKSH010000003.1, read on the forward strand.
CTCTGGAACACGTGCCGACCTTTCGGAAGTTTTGCCACTGAATTTCGGGTTGAATTGAAGCATGGCTAAAACCTCGAAGAAATCTCAACCACAAGAAACCATCGAAGTTGTTTCGGTGCGCCGCGCGCCTAAGCTCTTCGCATTCATGGCAACTGGCGCATTCGTCGGCATCGTTCTGGCGTTCGTTATGTTCGCTCTCTCGAGCGATTCGCAGAAAGCGCAGCCGGGCATCCTAGGTTTTTTGGTGGTCTATATCGGTGGTGCAGGTTTCTTGGGCGGAACCGTAGTTTCACTCGGTGCAGACTGGCTTTCGAGGGCTCGTGCCAAGCAGGTTGAAGCCACTAAACTAAAGGGGTAGTTGGGCTTGCGATGGGGCAGATTCTGCCCGCAAGCACCCCAAACGAAGGAATCACTTGATTCGTGGCGACGGACTTCTGAATCACGACCTTCTTCCAGACGAGAAGGGGCCGCAAGATCAATGTGGCGTATTCGGAGTTTGGGCACCCGGTGAAGAAGTCGCCAAACTCACTTTCTTCGGCCTTTATGCGCTTCAGCACCGTGGCCAGGAATCGGCCGGTATCGCCACCTCAGACGGCAAGAAAATTTTGGTTTACAAAGACATGGGTCTCGTGTCTCAGGTGTTCAGCGAAAGTGCACTCGAAAGCCTCACCGGCCACATCGCCGTTGGCCACAACCGCTACTCGACCACCGGCTCTTCTTCTTGGCGTAACGCCCAACCAACCCTCGGCCGAACCTCTTCGGGCACCGTGGCCCTTGCCCACAATGGCAACTTGACCAACACCGCCGACTTGCTCGAAATGCTTCGAGAGAAATACCCAGACCAGACCAACAACGAAATCACCGGCGGCAACACCACCGACACCGCCGTGCTCACCGCACTGATGGCGGGCGACCTAGACCATACCCTCGAAGCAACCGCGCTCGAACTTTTGCCAAAGGTGAAGGGCGCCTTCTGCCTGGTTTTCATGGACGAAACCACCCTCTACGCCGCCCGTGACCCTCAGGGTGTTCGCCCTCTAGTTCTCGGTCGCCTAGAGCGCGGTTGGGTAATCGCTTCTGAGACCGCAGCCCTCGACATCGTGGGCGCATCTTTCGTGCGCGAGGTCGAGCCGGGCGAACTAATCGCCATCGACGAAAACGGTTTGCGTTCGAGCAAGTTCGCAACCGTCAAACGTGCTGGCTGCGTTTTTGAATATGTTTACCTCGCTCGCCCAGACACCGCGATCAACGGCAAGAACGTCTATGACGCCCGCGTCGAGATGGGCCGCACGCTGGCTCGCGAGTATCCCGTCGAGGCTGACCTTGTGATTCCGACCCCGGAGTCTGGAACGCCTGCTGCCATCGGGTTTAGCCAGGAGTCGGGCATCCCCTTTGGTCACGGCCTGGTGAAAAACGCCTATGTCGGCCGAACCTTTATTCAGCCTTCGCAGACCATTCGCCAGCGCGGTATTCGCCTCAAGCTCAATCCGCTCAAAGAGGTCATTCGCGGTAAGCGCATCATCGTGGTCGACGACTCGATCGTGCGCGGTAACACCCAGCGCGCTCTCGTGCAAATGCTGCGTGAAGCTGGTGCCGCTGAGATTCACGTGCGAATTTCTTCGCCACCGATCACCTGGCCGTGCTTCTACGGCATCGACTTTGCCACCCGCGCCGAACTGATTGCCACGGGTCTAGGCGTCGAGGATGTTCGTGCATCGATCGGCGCAGACTCTCTCGGTTATCTGACCAAAGAAGGAATGATCGCGGCCACCGGTCAGCAAGAGCGCGAGCTTTGCACCGCCTGCTTCACCGGCACCTACCCGATCGAACTGCCGACCGCCGACCGCCTGGGCAAGAACCTGCTCGAACGCACCGAAGAGCCGGCCGCCTGCAACCCTGGGCCTGACAGCGAACTCGACTCGATCATTCGCGAGGCCGAGAGCGGTTCGACCAAGTGAGCGAAGCTAACGCCTACGCAGCCGCCGGAGTCGACACCGAAGCAGGCGACCTAGCCGTAGAACTCATGAAGCGTGCCGTAGGCGCGACTCACAACTCACTGGTCGTCGGTGGCCTTGGTGGCTTCGCCGGCATGATGGATGTTTCTTTTCTCAAGTCTTACGAACGCCCGCTGCTTGCCACCTCAACCGACGGGGTCGGCACCAAGGTTGCCATCGCACAGGCCATCGACAAGCACGACACCATCGGCCAAGACCTGGTCGGCATGGTGGTTGACGACATCGTCGTGGTTGGGGCAAAGAGTCTGTTCATGACCGACTACATCGCCTGCGGCAAGGTTGTGCCACAGCGCATCGCCGACATAGTTCGGGGCATTGCCGAGGCGTGTGCCACCGTTGACGTTGCCCTCGTCGGTGGCGAGACGGCAGAGCATCCTGGCTTGCTTGGGCCAGATGACTACGACGTTGCCGGTGCGGCAACCGGTGTGGTTGAAGCCTCGAAGCTGCTCGGTGCGCACAAGGTGCAGGTTGGCGATGTTGTCATCGGCATGGCCTCGAGTGGTCTGCACTCGAACGGCTATTCGCTGGTGCGCAAGATCGTGGCAGACTCAAGGCTCGATTACAACAAAACCGTCTCTGAGTTCGGCTCACGCAGCCTCGGTGAGGTTTTGCTCGAGCCAACTCGTCTCTACACAGGCATCTTGAACAAACTGCTCGAAAGCGAACTCGGTGCCGGAGTGCACTCGATGAGCCACATCACCGGCGGCGGCATCGCAGCCAACCTCGCCCGCGTGCTGCCTCAGGGCGTTGCGCTCGAGGTCGAGCGTTCGGCTTGGGCCCCGCAAGACGTGTTTCGCGTGCTGGCCGGTTGGGGCGGCTTCTCGCTCGAGTCGGTCGAAGGTACCTGGAACCTCGGCCTCGGCCAAGCCCTCGTGGTTTCGGCAGACAAGGCCGACGAAATCGCAGCCGCAATCGATGGTTTCAAGCTCGGCGTTATCGCCGAGCAGCCAAACAACCTAGACGGCTGGGTTCAGGGCGCTAAGGGCACCGACGGTGGCGCGGTGCGTCTTGTCGGCAACTACCACGCCTAAACCGGTTTGTCCTTAGATGTTTGAGTTGGTTTGAGCCTGCTCGGCCTGAGAGTCTTGAACCCCAGAATCTTTAGCTGACTCTTTCTTAGCTTTTGCTCTACCGCGACCGATCAACACGATGGCTGCAACGGCAACTAGAAGAACCGCGATCACCCCGATGAGAACCCAGTCGATTGAACCTGGCAGTGGAGCCTTGGCCTTGGCGCTGATGTCTAGGCTGTCACCCATGGTGCCCTCCCAGACCACGGTGTTGCCTTCGACCACGCCGGTTGTCTCTTCGATGGTGCCAGGCAGAGTGATTGCCACACGAATCGAGGTGCCCTCAAACAGAGCCGAGGTGAATGGGTTTTCCATCGCCTCCTTGATGCTGTCTGGGTCGCCACCGGTCATGTCGAGAAGACCACTGACCACTAGGTAGTCACCCTCGCGAACAATGCTCAGCTGAGAGGAGTCGTTTGAGGTTGCAAAGTTTTCAAGTGGAACAGCATCTAGCTTGTAGGTGCTGCCAACGAACTTGCCATCGTCAAAAGGCGTAACCTCGGCGTTTACTTCGCCACCAAAGAGGTTGTCGGTTGCTGGCACGCCGGCCTCGCCACCGTTTTCTTGACCCATTTCGGCAAGTGACTTGCTAATGGCAAAGGTGACGTCGCCCGAAACGGTGTCTTGGCTCGAAACCTCTAGGTTCATATCGAGCTTCATGCAGCCTGCGGTTAGCACTAGCACGAGCATGGCGAGCATTACTGCGCCGATTTTGCGATTGGTGTTCATTTGGTTCCCCCGTTTTTTTCAGTGGTTTTTGTTTGGTTTAGCGCTCAGCAGCGCCATCATCGTCGATGTCACCGAGCTGATCGCCAACTTCGTCGGCATCTTCGGTTTCGACAACGTCTTCTAGTTCGGCGACGGTTGTGCCGGTTTCGCCGTCAGCGTCTTCGACTGCTTCTGGATAGAGGTCTGCCCACTTATCTTCGTAGTCTGGCTCGCTGCCACCGACCGGCTTTAGCTCGCGCTCTAGCGCAGTGAGATCAACCGACGGGCTGAAGTACTTGAGTTCGCGCGCAACTTTGGTGTGCTTCGCTTTTTGACGGCCACGCCCCATGGCGAGCCCCCTAACAGTGTTCGACTCGAAAGCGTGAACCGTTCGTCACGCCAAAAACCTGCCGCTAGTTTATCAGCGGCGTGCACCAAAGTGCGACCAGATATACGGCTGTGGATGGAAGCCCAAACTGCAAAACGGTGTTCAGTACGCCCTGAATCAGACGGCCCTTACGCCAATAGTTCACGGTCTGCCCAACGTAAGCACTGAAGGTCGAGAGTCCACCGGCGAAACCGGCAATCAGAGCCACCGAAGTGAACTCACCGTTGCCGACCTCGAGCAGCACCCAAGCGCCAACCGCAGATGCGAGTGTGTTGGCAAACAAGATGCCGTAAGGCAACTTGCCTTCCCAGCGACCCAAAAGCACGCGGATGACCGATCCGATGCCACCCGCCAAAGCAATCGCAAGCACTACCCAAATGTCGATGTTCATCGTTTGGCCTGCTTAATGCGACGTCCAACGATGTCGCCCATCCAATAGGCCACCAGACCGAAGCCGATGGTGAGGGCGATGTATTCAGCCGCAACATCCGGGCTCAGCTTGCCAAGCACGGCGATGATTGCAACTCCACTGAGTGTTGTGAAGCCGCCAGCAAAGCCTGAGCCGACGAACGCTTGACGCTCGGGAGTCGCTAGCGCGGGCACAGTCATCGAGAGCGCGAGGATGAACGCACCCACCATGTTCGCGATGAAAATATCGAGCGGCTCACTGCCGAAATTGGTGAGAAACCCGCGAGTGACAGCACCTAGGGCACCGCCCAGAAACACGAAACCAAGAATCTTTAGCTGCATTGCAGGGGCTATTCCTTTGAGCCAGTCTTTGCCGCGGTTTGGACTTTCGCCGAGCCGATGTTGAAGGTTGAAATCAAGCCGAGCAACAAGAACGCGGCCGCGGCCCAAGCCGATGACTTTGCGCCATCGGTAAAGGCTTGTCCAGCATCCTCGGTAATTTGCTTGGCAACCTCAGGGCTTAGCGCGGGGGTGTTGGAGTCTTGGGGGTTTTGGAGAGTCATTTCAAGTCCAGGAATCACTCCACCGGCTGAGTCGACTACGAGTTGCACTATTGCGCCCGACTGTTCAGCGCTCACGCCCTGGTCGGCGATGCGGGTCTCGAGGCTCGACTGAACCCCGGTGAACAGCATGGTTCCGAGCACGGCGATTCCGAGAGCCGAACCAACCTGACGAACGGTTGACTGCGAGCCAGAGGCCTGACCAATTTTGTCCATCGGCACATCGACCATGATCACGCCGGTTAGCTGAGCAGTCGCCATACCGACACCGATTCCGTAGAGGAATAGGAACGGAGCGATCGACCACGTGCCAGCCTCGGTGTTGGCGAACAATGCAATACCGATTGCGCCGACGAGCTCGAGAGCTACACCGCCCTGAACCAAAACCTTTGGCGACACCTTGCCGCTAAGACCACCGGTAACACCAGATGCTAAGAACGCACCGCCGGCGAGCCATAGCAAGACCATGCCAGATTCGATTGGGGAGAGCAGAAGCACGTTCTGCAACCAAAGAGGAATCGCGAACAAGATGCCGAACTCACCCATTGAGATGATGAGCGCTGCGATCGAACCGTTTCTGAACGAACCAACCTTGAATAGGTCGAGATCTAGCAGAACGGCCTTGTTGGCCTTGGCGCGAGCTCGCTCCCAAAGAATGAACAAGACGAAGCCGGCAGCCGAGATAGCGAGCGAAACCGGAATGATCGAGAGCCCCTCGGTTGGCCAAGCGAACTCACCGAGGGTGAACTGGTTCTTGGTCGAGGCATCCCACCAGCCATAAACGCGGCCTTCGATTAGACCGAAGACGAGGGTGGCAAACATGATTACCGAAAGCACTGCGCCAACTATGTCAACGCCAGGAACGCGCTGCTCTTGCTTCGACTCCTTTGCCCACCACCAGAGACCGGCCATCACGATGAGGCCGAGCGGCAAGTTGATGTTGAACGCTAAGCGCCAGCCATCTGCACCAAAGTCGGTTGCTAGCCAGCCACCGAGAACCGGGCCAACGGCCACCATTCCACCGATGGTTGCGCCCCAAACCGCGAAAGCAATGCCGCGCTCTTTGCCCTGAAACGATGCGTTGACCAACGAGAGAGTGGTTGGCAGAACCATCGAGCCACCGAATCCCTGAAGCACGCGGGCAAGAATCATTGAGGATGCGTCTTCAGAGAGACCCGCCCAAACCGAAGCAGCCACGAAGATCGCGATACCGATCAGCAGCAGGCGTTTGCGACCGATGCGGTCGGCGATCGAACCCCAGACCAGTAGTAGCGACGCGAAGACGAGAACGTAGGACTCTTGAACCCACTGAACGTCGGTTGAGTCGAGCTCTAGGGCATTGATGATGCTCGGAAAAATGGTGTTGACGATGGTTCCGTCAATGATCACGAGCGAGATTGCCGCCGAGATAAATACCAGGGCAATCCAACGGCTGCGTTCTTTAGTCATGTTGATTCTCTCTATAGGTGGTGCAAAGCTTTTGAAAACTTAGGTGATGGCGAGAATCGCGCTGGCTGCGAGAGCCAAACCGATTCCAACCTGCTGCGTTCTCGCAATTCTCTCTTTGAGAAAAATGCGAGCCAAAATAATGGTGCCCAGAGGGTACAGAGCCGTTAACACACTAACCACCGTGAGCGACCCCGTGCGTGAGGCCAGCAAAAAGAACACGTTGGCCGAGGAGTCGAAAAGACCCGCAGCGGCGACCGCGAACCAGAAGCGGTGCATCCCCTTTTTCGACTCGGATGCTCGCACCTTGCCGCGCTCGCGCACAAGCACAGCGATCAAAAACAGCCCGAGCAGGCTCGCGCTCACTGCGCGCAACATGATCACCGGAGTGAGGCCAGAAGTTTCGGGCGCTTGGTCTAGGCAGATGAGCACGGCACCGATGCCGGCACCCGCCGCAGCACCGAGCAGCAGCGCTTGCGGAGTGGGCATGCGCACATCGGCACCCGGCACGAAGCCGACGAGCACCACGGCAATGAGAAGTAGCACGATGGCGAGGTAACCCCACGGGCTGAAGGTGTCGCCAAGGTAGAGGCCGAAGGCAGCTGGAACGATCGCCGAAATCACCGCGCTGAGCGGCGAGACGATCGAGATTGGCCCGAGGGCGAGCGATGCATAGAGGCAAGACATTGCGACGGCAGACCAAGCACCGGCCCAAATGCCCCAGCTCAGAGCATCCGAGTCGAAGCTAAAACCGAAGATGGGAACCAGCGTGATTAGAAAGACCAAACCGATGGCACCCGAAACGGCGGTGACGGTGACTGGGCGGATGCGCCGCGAGGCGATCGCTCCGAAGAAGTCGGCGAAGCCGTAGACGAGCGAAGTGGCAAAGCCGAGTAACACGGTGAGCATGGGCCTCCTTCGTGCATCAGCCTAGGGGTTGCAATCTTCAGGAAACAAAAAATCCCCAGTCGCGATAACTGAGGATTTTTGTGGCTCCGACCGGCATCGATCCGGTGACCTAACGATTTTCAGTCGTTCGCTCTACCAACTGAGCTACAGAGCCAAGGGCGAATAAACACCCAGCGATCCTGACGGGACTTGAACCCGCGACCTCCGCCGTGACAGGGCGGCGCGCTAACCAACTGCGCTACAGGACCTTGCTGCTTTTAGTACCGCGCTTTGGTGACCCCAACGGGATTCGAACCCGTGCTGCCGCCGTGAAAGGGCGGTGTCCTAGGCCTCTAAACGATGGGGCCAAAAAGCGCGGTGCCGTAAAGCACCAAGAGCCAAGATTACCCGCCTTAGTGGCGATTGTGCAACCCGAGCGTTACCTTTAAGTTATGACTGCTTCGACTCGGCGTGCTCGGATGCCTCGCATCCGCTTGATTTTGACGGCTACGGCCGCTATCGCCGGCATGTTGTTCACCTCAACCGTGGTTGGCCCCGCTTGGGCCGTGCCCGATTACCCGAGCGCCGAAGAGGTTGCCGCAGCCAAAAAGAAGGTCAGCGAAAAGCGTGCCATGATAGCGCGCCTCGAAAAATACCTCGCCGATCTCTCGGTTGAGTCAGATGCCCTGGCCACCACCGCTCTAATCAAGGCTGAGGCCTACAACCAGGCCCAAGACTCTGTCGACCTGATGAACACCCGCGTGAACTCGCTGCAGACCCAGGTTGACGCAGCCAACGCGCAGGCCGACCAAGCGCTCGAGCAACTCGGCCAGCTTGCTGCCCAGATGTACCGCAACGGTTCGGCCGGCAACAGTCTCAACCTATTTTTGAACGCCGATAAGGCCGATGACTTGCTCTACCAACTTGGTGCCAGCGAAAAGATTGCTCAGCAGAGCGACCAGCTTTACCAGCGATCGATCGAGAAGCAGCGCTATGCCCAGGCTTTGGCCGACGAACTAAGTGCCGCTAAAGCAGAGTTGGCTGCCAAGGCCAAAATCGCCCAGGATGCTTATGCCGAAGCTCAAGCTGCCGCCAACACCTTGCAAGCCAAGGTCGACGAAAACAAGGCGCTGAACCGCACCTTCTATGCGCAGCTGGCCAACCTTCGAAACACCTCGGCCGAGCTCGAACGCCAGCGCGCTGAGGGCTTGGAGCGGGAGCGTGCTCAGGCCAACGGAACCGCCGACACCACGGCACCAGAGCTGTATGACGTAGGCGACCCCAACACCGCCAAGGTCGACGTGATGTTCAACTTCGCCAAAGCGCAACTCGGTGAACCCTATGTTCTCGGCGGCATCGGCCCGAACGTGTGGGACTGCTCTGGCATCACCAAGGCTTCTTATGCCGCTGCCGGAATCTACATCGGCACCCACTCGGCAACCAACCAGTTCAGAACAATGGCTGCTGCCAAGAAGCTGATTCCGCTCAACCAGCTTCAGCGTGGTGACCTGATGTGGTACACCAAAGAGCCAGGTAACTTCGACGGCGACAAGTATCACGTTGTGATGTTCTACGGCAACGGCATGATGCTCGAGGCTCCGAGACCTGGTGCAGTAGTTCGTATCGTTCCAATTCGTTGGGGCGAGATGTTCAAATACGGTGGTCGCCCGAGCGCTCCATAAACCGCTTGCGCGAGCAGCGCATCCGCTCAAATAAAAAACCCCGCCGATTGCTCGACGGGGTTTTTCGTTTGAAAGCTTTAGTGACCTTCGGCCTTGAAGCGCTCGATCGATTCGGCGATTAGGCGCTCGGCAACAGCCTTGCCCTGCCACTCGCCAACCTTGACCCACTTGCCAGGCTCGAGGTCTTTGTAGTGCTCGAAGAAGTGCTTGATCTCATTCTTGGTCTGAGCCGGAACATCGTCGATGTCTTGAATGTGCGACCAGCGCGGGTCTTTTTCTAGAACACAGATGAGCTTCTCGTCGATGCCGCCGTCGTCTTCCATGGTGAGCACGCCAACTGGGCGAACGGTGCAAACCACACCTGGGTAAACCGGGAACTCGAGCATGACCAAAGCGTCTAGCGGGTCGCCGTCGCCACCGAGGGTGTTGTCGAAGTAGCCGTAGTCGATTGGGTAGACGAACGGGGTGAATAGAACGCGGTCTAGGTGAACGCGACCGGTCTCGTGGTCTACTTCATATTTGTTGCGGCTGCCGCGAGGGATTTCGATAACTACGTCGTGTGCCATGGTGCTCCTAAATAGAGTTGTCTGAAAGAGAGTTTAGCGAAAGGCGACGCATGCCAACCCGTGCCAGGCTGACCCCGGCGATTGCCGATGTGCGTCGCGCTGTGCGTGAGTCTTTCGCCGAGGCTGAGGTTTCGGCTGGCGAGCTGGTTTTGGTGGCCTGTTCGGGCGGTGCCGATTCGCTCGCGCTCGCGGTTGCCGCCGGGTTTGAGGGTGCGCGGGCCGGCGTTCGAGTTGGGGCCGTGATCGTTGAACACGGGTTGCAGGCCGAGACGGTGTCGGTCGCGGCAACCACCGCAGAAGTTTTGCGGGGTCTTGGACTCTCGCCAGTTGATGTTTCGCCGGTGTCGGTTGGCGCTGGCGCAGGGCCAGAAGCCGCGGCTCGAACCGCTCGTTATGAAGCTCTGGATGCTGCTGCCGCCGAGCACGGCGCACGGTTCGTGTTGCTCGGCCACACGCTCGACGACCAGGCCGAAACAGTTTTGCTGGGGCTGGGGCGAGGGTCTGGGCCAAAGTCACTCGCCGGCATGAGTGCGGTGAGCGGCAGCTACCTGCGCCCCCTGCTTGCCATTCGGCGAGCCACCACCGAAGCCTTCTGCCGTGACAGCTCGCTCGACTACTGGACCGACCCGCAAAACTCCGACCCGCGGTTCACGCGCGTGAAACTTCGCCACGAGGTGTTGCCGCTACTTGAGGAGGCGCTGGGGGGTGGGGTAGCAGAAGCTCTGGCCCGCACCGCAAACTTGCTTCGAGCCGATGCCTCGGCGCTCGACCAACTGGCCGCCGAACTTTTTGCCGCCGAAGCGCAGGTTGCGGCCACCAGCGTGACGCTCGACTGCGAGGCGTTAGCGAAGCATCCGAGTGCTCTTTCTTCTCGCCTAATCAAGCTCGCCATCGAGACCGTCGGCGGGCAGGCTAGCGCAACCGCAATCGACTCGGTGACCGACCTGGTGCTCGACTGGCACGGGCAGAAACCGCTTACACTTTCGGGCACTAGAGTAGAACGCACGGGCCGATCGCTCGTATTCAGAACCACAAAAACCCTCAAAACAGGAGCCTGTTAGTGGACCTCGACAAGGTAGCCGGCGAAATCACCAAGATTCTCGTCACCGAAGAGCAAATCAACGCGAAAATCAAAGAGCTAGCCGCCGAGGTTGATGCGCGCTACGAGGGCAAAGACCTTCTGTTGGTCGGTGTGCTCAAGGGTGCTGTGATGTTCATGGCCGACCTTTCGCGCGAAATGCAGATGCACGCGCAGATGGACTGGATGGCCGTCTCTTCGTATGGTTCAGGCACCCAATCTTCTGGTGTGGTTCGCATTCTCAAAGACCTCGACGCCGATGTTCTCGGCCGCCACGTGCTGATTGTTGAAGACATCATCGACTCAGGCCTCACCCTGTCGTGGCTAATCTCGAACCTCAAAGCCCGCGGCGCAGCATCGGTCGAAATCGTGGCCTTCTTGCGCAAGCCAGATGCTGCCAAGGTTCAGGTTGACGTTGCCATGGTCGGCTTCGACATTCCAAACGAATTCGTGGTTGGTTACGGCCTCGACTACGCCGAGAAATACCGCACACTCAAAGGCGTTGCGGTGCTCTCGCCAGATGTCTATTCATAGCCCCGGTCGCTAGCCGAGCATCCGCTTTATCGCTCACCCTTGAGCGAACAGCCCTGCACGGATGCACCCCCAGCAGGTAGCCTTATCTCTAGTTGTTCCTTGCCACCGAAAGGAAGAGGCCCGAGCCTCAACTATGAAATCCAAGAAGTTTTTGAAGGGTCCATTCATCTGGATCTTCGCCGCGTTGCTGATCGTTTTCATCGGCACATCACTATCGACCGGCACCACCTACAAGCGCGTCGAGACCTCGGTTGGTCTTGAGCTGCTCAGCGGCGGCAAGGCCGAGTCGGTCAAGGTTTATGACGGCGAACAGCGCGTTGACATCGTGCTCAAAAACAAAGACGCGACACTTGGCAAAAATGTTCAGTTCTTCTATGTATTTCACCGCGGCGTTGCCGTAACCGAGGCTGTCGCCAAGGCCGACATTGTCGATGGCTACGACGACCAGGTGCCAAACACCCCTTGGTATGTAGCCCTGCTCGGAACGATTTTTCCGTTCATCATCATCGGTGCAATCTTCTGGTTCTTGATGAGCGGTATGGGCGGTGGCAACGGCAAAGTAATGAACTTTGGCAAGTCACGCGCCAAGCTCGTGAACAAAGAAAACTCGACCGTCACCTTTGCCGACGTGGCCGGCTCTGACGAGGCAATCGAAGAGCTCGAAGAAATCAAAGACTTTTTGAAAAACCCGCAGAAGTTTCAGGCCGTCGGTGCCAAGATTCCTCGCGGTGTGCTTTTGTATGGCCCTCCGGGAACCGGTAAAACTCTGGTCGCTAAGGCGGTAGCCGGCGAGGCAGGGGTGCCGTTCTTCTCAATCTCGGGTTCTGACTTTGTCGAAATGTTCGTCGGTGTTGGTGCATCACGTGTGCGTGACCTTTTCGAACAGGCCAAGCAGAGCGCGCCCGCCATCATCTTCGTAGACGAGATCGACGCAGTAGGTCGTCAGCGCGGTGCCGGTATCGGCGGCGGCAACGACGAGCGCGAGCAGACCCTCAACCAGCTGTTGGTTGAAATGGACGGCTTCGACTCGAAGACCAATGTGATTCTCATCGCGGCAACCAACCGCCCAGACGTTCTCGACCCAGCGCTTCTTCGCCCAGGTCGCTTCGACCGACAGATTGGCGTTGGTGCACCAGACCTAAAGGGTCGCGAGCAGATTCTGCGCGTTCACGCGAAGGGCAAGCCTGTCGCCGACGATGTCGACCTAGCACTTGTTGCTCGTCGCACACCAGGCTTCACCGGTGCCGACCTTGCCAACGTTCTAAACGAGGCAGCCCTGCTAACCGCTCGTCAGAACGAGAAGCAAATCACTGCAGCCACCATCGACGAGGCAATCGACCGCGTCATCGGCGGCCCACAAAAGAAGACCCGCCTGATGAAAGATCAGGAGCGCTTGAACACCGCGTATCACGAGGCTGGCCACGCACTGGTTGCCGCTGCCATGAACGACAGCGACCCGGTTACCAAGGTCACCATTCTGCCTCGCGGCCGCGCACTGGGTTACACCATGGTGCTTCCGCTTGAAGACCGCTACTCGATTTCACGCAACCAGCTTCTCGACCAAATTGCCTATGCAATGGGTGGCCGAGTTGCCGAAGAAGTTGTGTTTCACGACCCAACCACGGGCGCATCGAACGACTTCGAGAAGGCAACCTCGATTGCTCGCAAGATGGTTACCCAATACGGCTTCTCGGCCAACCTGGGTGCAATGTCGTTCGGTGGCGCAGGTGAGGTTTTCGTCGGCCGAGACATGGGCCAGATGCGCGACTACAGCGAAGCTACCGCGCAGCAGATCGACGCCGAGGTGCGCGCCATTCTCGACGCCGCTCACGACGAGGCTTACAAGGCCATCAACCTAAACCGCAAGGTGCTTGATGCACTGGCCAAGGCTCTGATGGAAGAAGAAACCCTCAACCAAGACCAGATCGCCAAAATCTTCAAGACCGTCAAAAAGGTGCCAAAGCGCGGCCAGTGGCTATCGAAGAAGACCCGACCTGTTTCGACCCAGGGCCCAATCGCGATTCCAACCAAGGGTTCGACCAAGTCGAAGGTTGCAGCCGCCGCAAAGGTTGCAGCAGCCGAGGCAGCCAAGCCGGTCAAGCGCGTGGTTCGCAAGAAGCCAGCCGCACCCAAGGCCTAAACCTTGATCGACTCCGAACGCATCAAACGCGCGGTTACCGAGTTGCTCTCGGCAATCGGTGAAGACCCTACCCGTGCCGAACTATTGGCGACGCCCGAAAAGGTGGCGGGGGCTTACGCAGAGTTCTTCAAGGGTGTGGGTGTCGACGAGACATCCGTGCTCAGCGAAACGTTCGAAGCCGAGCACAACGAGGTAGTGATTCTCAAAGACATCGACTTCGTTTCGATGTGCGAGCACCACCTGCTGCCTTTCACCGGCGTCGCTCACGTGGCCTACCTGCCGAGCGATCGTGTGGTTGGCCTCGGTCGCCTGCCCAAGCTTGTTGAAATCGTGGCATCGCGCCCGCAGCTTCAAGAAAACCTCACCGCACAGGTAGCAGATGCTCTAGTGCGTGGTCTCAACACCAAGGGCGTCGTCGTGGTAATCGAGGCTCGCCACCACTGTGTGGTTTCGCGCGGTGCTCGTCAGCCCGAAGCAAACACCATCACCATGGCGGCGCGCGGATGCTACGACGAACCGGTCGCTCGCGCCGAAGTGATGGGGCTCATCAGCAAATGAACTTTCACCAGCCGCTAGTGATGGGGGTGCTCAACGTCACCCCAGATTCATTCAGCGACGGCGGTGAATTCGTTCGACTCGAAGCCGCCCTCGACCACGCCCGCGTGCTGCAGATTGCCGGAGCAGACATCATTGACGTCGGCGGCGAATCAACCAGACCCGGCGCGGCGCGCGTTACACCAGCCGAAGAGCAGGCTCGCGTTCTACCCGTTATCGAAGCCATCGTCGCCCAGCTCGGTGCCAAGGTTTCAATCGACACCATGAACGCCGAGACCGCCCGCCTCGCGGTTGCTGCCGGCGCATCGATCATCAACGACGTGTCTGGTGGCCTCGCCGACCCAGGCATGTTTCAAGTTGCCGCCGACACCGGCGCGACCATCATCATTTCGCACTGGCGCGGGTTCAGCGACCAGATGGACACCCTCGCCACCTACGACGACGTTGCCGCCGAGGTTGCCGCTGAGTTGAAAACCCGCGTGGATGCTGCGCTCGCGACCGGCATAAAACCAGAGCAAATCGTGATTGACCCGGGTCTTGGCTTTGCCAAAGACATGCAACAGAACTGGAAGCTCGTCGCCCGCCTCGACAAGCTTGAGGAGCTCGGCTACCCGATTTTGGTCGGTGCCAGCCGCAAGCGGTTCATCGCCGGTGTGATCGAGCCAGATGAGCCAGCCGAAGTTAGCAACGAGCGCCGTGACCTAGCCACCGCCGTGCTCACCGCACTGCTGTTGCAACGCAAAATTTGGGGCGTTCGGGTACACAATGTTCTTGCAACAACCGACGCAATCAGGGTCGTTGCCGCACTCAGAGACGCAGAACAGAGCTAAACCATGCAGCAAAAAATCTCACTAAAGGGACTGCGTGTCTTCGCCTACCACGGCGTTTTTGACTTCGAACGACAGAACGGCCAGGACTTCTACATCGACTGCTCGGTTTGGCTAGACGCCACCAAGGCAACCGTGAACGACGATCTAGCCCACACCGTTAGCTACGCCGACATCGCCAAGGCACTGGTCGAAAACGCCAAGGGCGAATCGTTCGACCTAATCGAAACCCTTGCTCAGCGTTTGCTCGAAACCGTGATGAACATGGCGGGCGGCGATGCCACCGGAACCATTCGCAAGGCCAAGATCACGGTTCACAAACCAAACGCCCCAATCGTCTATGACTTCGAAGACGTCTCGGTCACCGTGAAGGCCAAACGAGACTAATGACCACAGTTCGCGCCGTGTTGGCTTTGGGTGGCAATCTCGGCGACCGTAAGCAAACCATCAAGTCGGCCATCCGTGCGCTTAAAGACACCGAGGGCATCGAGGTTGTTGCCAAGTCGCCGTTGGTCGAATCGCACGCAGTGACCGAGGCCGGCATCGACGAAAGCCGCCCCAACTATCTAAACGGCGTGGTCGAAATCGAAACCACGCTAAAGCCCGGCGACCTGCTCGACCGCGTTCGAGTGATTGAGCAAGAGCACGGCCGCGTGCGACTAGAGCGCTGGGGTTCGCGAACCCTCGACATCGACATCATCACCTACGGCACGTTGATCAAGGCGGGCAAGCGGCTTGAGTTGCCGCATCCGCGTGCCTATCAACGAGCGTTCGTGCTGGTGCCCTGGGCGCTCATGAATCCAGACGCGGTTTTGCCAGGCCACGGTTCGGTGGCGACGCTCGCCAAGACCGTGGAGTCAGAAGTTTGGGTGATCGCATGATTGGGAGTGCGCGATGAAGCCAACCAAGCTTTCGGCGATCGTCTCTTATGCGGTGGCCAGTTCGATCATCGGCGTCTTTCTAGCCGAGTTCTTGGTGCGCTCTGGCTCGCCGATTCCGGTGTCGCCGGCCTCGTTGGTTGCCGTGCTGCCGTTCATCTCGATTTCGCTCGTGGTTTTCGCCTGGCCGATTTTCAAATACCGTTCGGCCGTGCGCGCTCGACTCGAGCAGGTCAAAAAAGACCCGGCGGCCGCCACCAACAGCCCGGCACCAAAACGCGTTGATCCGTTCTATGCCGTGCGGGTTGCGCTACTCGCCAAATCGACGGCAATCGCCGGCGCATTTTTCAGCGGATGGCACGCAGGCGTCTTAATCGCACTGCTCAGCTCACCCGCACCAACCGCCAGCCTGCTGTGGCGCGCCATTTTGGCTGTGGTCGGATCTATCGCCATGGTGGTGTGCGGCCTAGTCGTCGAGCGTGCCTGCAAGGTTCCGCCAGACGCCAAGCTTGAGTCGGGCGACGCCGACGGAGCCGCCGCATGATTGACAACACCAAGGCAAGACTCGCGGTAGGCATTGTTGGCACCGCCCCGGCCGGCATCGCCATGGCCTCGGCCCTCGCCGGCGCAGGTCACCTGCTCATCGGAATCACCATCACGAACTCCGCCGACACCGATCGCGTGGATGCTGCGCTGCCCGGCCTCGATGCACTCGAGTTGCGCGAGCTGCTGGCCCGTGCCGAACTAGTGCTGCTCGCCGTTGCCGACGATGAACTTGAGGGCACCGTGGGTGCGATCAGCGAGGCGCATCTTTGGCGAACGGGACAACTCGTAGCCCACACCAGCCCACACCACGGGCATTCGGTGCTCGGGTCGGCATCGGCGCAAGGTGCGATTGCTTTGGCTGTGCATCCGGCAATGTCTTTCAGCGGCACCAGCCTCGACCTGCAGCGAATGCGTGAAGTTTTCTTTGCCGTTTCGGCTCCGAAGGTGGTGCTGCCGATCGCCCAAGCGCTGGTGATCGAAATGGGTGGCGAGCCGGTGGTCATCGATGAGCAGCAGCGCACCGCCTATGCCGAAGCGTTCGAAGTTTCGACCACCTTCTCGACCCTCGTGGTCAACCAGGCCATCGGGCTGCTCGAAGAAGCCGGCATCGCCAACGCCCGCGGCATTCTGGCCCCAAGCGTGCGCAGCGCGGTTGAACGTGCGCTCGCCGACGGCCACCAACCGCTCGACCCATCCGACTTCTAAAATGCCTATCCAAGGGGGATTCAATTGACCAAGAGCAAGACATTTTTTTCTAGCAGTGCGGCACGAGTGGCACTTGCCAGCCTTATTGCCTGGCCGGTGTCTGGTTTGCTGATTAGTTTGTTCTTGTCAAACACTTCCCAGCCTGACTCGGAAGCGTTTGGAACCTGGACTCCTGTATTTATCTGGATCTGGATCAGCTTGTGGGTTATCCAGATCTACGGAAGTGTTTTTCTGGGGCACTTCGTTTTTGCAGGAGGCCTCTTTCTGCTGGCAGAGCTAACGAAGTCTCGCCATCCGGGGCGAAAAGCGACCCTTGTGGCCGTCGCTTCGCTGTTTGCCGGTGTTCTATTGAAAGCGGCATCATACGTAGTTTTTTTGCCGGACACTGGGGGGATAGGTCTGTTCTTGGCAGATAGCCTCGTGGCTATTTTTGTCATTTTCCTAACATCGCCTCTCGCGAGAAAGTCTTCATTACTCTTAGAGAAATGAAACTTGTTCACACCAACGCAGAGCTCGACCTGCTCGTCGCCGAAGCCAAGACGCAAGGCAAGCGTGTTGCATTCGTGCCAACCATGGGCGCTCTGCACGAAGGTCACCTGCGCCTGGTCGATATCGCTCGCGAGCACGCCGAATTCGTTGTCGTGAGCATCTTCGTGAATCCGCTTCAGTTCGGCGAGGGCGAAGATTTCGACCGTTACCCGCGCACACTCGAGGCCGACGTTGATGCTCTAGAGGGGCATCCGTGTGATGTTGTCTTCGCACCATGGGTCGAAGAGGTTTACCCACCAGAAGGCAAGCCAGGCAAGCCAACCGAGCGCGCCGGCATCATCGGTTCAACGTTCGAAGGGGCCGCCCGCCCGGGTCACTTCGACGGAATGCTCACCGTGGTCGGTCGCCTGTTCGACCTGGTCAAGCCAGACGTCGCGGTCTTCGGGCAAAAAGACGCTCAACAACTCTTTATGGTGCGCAAGTTGGCCGGCGCAAAATTCGAAGGGCTCGAGATCATTGCTGCCCCAACCGTGCGCGAACCATCGGGGCTCGCCATGTCTAGCCGCAACCGCTACCTCACCCCGGCCCAGCGCGAATCGGCAACCGTCATTTCGAAGGCCCTGCGTGCAGTCGGCTTCGCAGCCAACCACGGCCTGCCTGCCTCGTACTGCATCGAAGCCGGGCTCACGCTGTTCGCCGGCGAGCCCGAGACTAAACTTGAATACCTAGCGATAGTTGATAGCCAACTTTTCAAACCGGTGAATGACAAATTCAAGGGTGAAGCCCTTGCCATAGTCGCGGCACAGGTTGGTGGGGTTCGACTAATCGATAACCAGATCATTGAAATTCGGGAGCAAGACGCATGAGCGATTCGCCAATCGAGCACGAAGACGAACAAGACCTGCCCGAGCAGATCGCCATTCGTCTCGAAAAGCGCGCTCGACTCAATGAGCTCGGCGACGCCTACCCGGTCTCGCTTCCAATCACCCACACCATCGACCAGGTTCGCGCTGCCTACCCAGATTTAGAAGTGGATGTCGCGACCGGCGACCAGGTCGCCCTCGTGGGTCGTGTCATGTTTCAGCGCAACACCGGCAAGCTCTGCTTCGGCACTTTGCAGGCGGGCTCAGGCGCGCGCATCCAAGCAATGCTTTCGCTCGACAAGGTTGGCGAAGAGCAGCTTGAGCTTTATAAAGAGCTCGTCGACCTGGGCGACCACCTGTTCGTGGCTGGCGAGGTAATCACCTCGAAGCGTGGCGAGCTGAGCATTTTGGTGAGCGAGTGGAAGATGGCCGCCAAGACCATTCGCCCGCTGCCTAACCTGCACAACGAACTTGGCGAAGAGTTTCGCGTTCGTCACCGCTACATCGACCTGATTGTGCGCGACCGCGCTCGCGAAGTGGTCAAGATTCGCTCGCAGGTTATGGCCTCGATGCGCAAAACCTTCACCGACTCGGCCTACCTCGAGGTCGAAACCCCGATGCTGCAGACCATTCACGGTGGCGCATCGGCCCGCCCGTTCAAGACCCACTCGAACGCCTTCGACACCGAACTGTTCTTGCGCATCGCGCCTGAGCTGTTCTTGAAGCGCGCCGTGGTCGGTGGCATCGACCGCGTCTACGAGATCAACCGCAACTTCAGAAACGAAGGTGCCGACCGCACCCACAGCCCAGAGTTCGCAATGCTCGAGGCTTACGAAGCATTCGGTGACTACAACGTGATGGCCGAGCTAACCCAGCGTTTGATTCAGAACGCGGCGATGGATGTCTTCGGCACTCATCAGGTGGCCTTGGATGACGGCACCATCAACGACCTCGGCGGTGAATGGGCTCGCATCTCGATGTTCGAGTCGCTTTCGGCTGCTGCCGGAGTCGAAATCACTCCAGAAACCCCAATCGCCGAACTCAAGAAGCTTGCCGACAAAGAGGGTCTCGAAATCGACCACCCGCAGCACGGCAAGTATGTCGAAGAGTTGTGGGAGCACTTCGTAAAGGGTGACCTCGTGGCACCTACCTTCGTGATGGACTTTCCGGTCGACACATCACCGCTAGTTCGCAACCACCGCAGCAAGCCTGGCGTGGTTGAGAAGTGGGACCTCTACATTCGCGGCTACGAGCAAGCAACCGGCTATTCAGAGCTAGTTGACCCAGTGATTCAGCGCGAGCGTTTTGTTGAGCAGATGAAGCTTGCCGCTGCCGGCGACCCAGAGGCCATGAAGCTCGACGAAGACTTCTTGAAGGCTCTCGAATTCGGCATGCCACCAACCGGTGGAATGGGAATGGGCATCGACCGCTTGTTAATGACACTCACCGGTCTCGGAATTCGCGAGACCATCATGTTCCCTCTAGTGAAGTAGGCAAAGTTGACCGCTTGGGAGATTTTCGTAGACGTAGCGCTTTCGCTCGTTCCACCGATTCTGGTCGGTGGTGTGTTCTACGTGATCATGCGCTCGATTTTGCGTGCCGATTCGAAAGAGCGCGAGGTCTACTCGCAGATCGAAGCCGAAGAGCGCGCCAAGCTTGAGGGTCTAGAACAACCAAAGTAAACAGCTCTGGAAACTAGTTCTTCAGGCCGTGTCTTGGGTGTCTTGCTGCAAGCGCAATAGCTACAGCGACAGAAGCGGCCACGCTCAGACTTAACGGCCGGGCCCATGGGTAGCTCATTTGCAGGGTGTAAATGCTTTCCAGGTAGACCGCGATGCCAACACTCGTGAGCAGAACGACAAGAATTATCCAAGACGAGACTTTCAATCGCGCTAGCTGAAGTAACTTGCTACAAACAAATACCGTAGCTCCTCCGAGGATCAACCAAGAAGCGCTCCCCATAGCCTTGAAAGCAGACATCTCTAGCTGGGTTCCCACTGAATCTCTGGGGTGTGGGCGCGTTATGACGCTCTCCCAGAGCTCGGGAGGCAATGAAGTCGCCCACTTTACCCCATCAATCCAAGACTCTAAGTGGTGAACGTAGGCGAGCACTGCTTCTAAGCTAACTCCGATCCAAAATGCAACGATCGTTATTCCAAGCGATTTAAATATCGACTCAAGCGAGATTGAGCTAACTCTATTCATGGTTCCCCCGTGCATTGGTCTAATGCCGTCTGCATTTTTGTCACCTACTCTAGTTGACTCTCACAACTTCTTTATTCCCCTAGCGAACAGCCCGTAAATCCGTCATGTTCGACGGTTAACATCCTTGTATAGACGGCTACACCCTAGTCGTCGCAAGGAGTTGAAATGTTCGAGAAATTCACCGACAAGGCCCGTCGTGTAGTGGTGCTCGCCCAAGAAGAGGCGAAGATGCTCAACCACAACTACATTGGCACCGAGCACCTGTTGCTCGGCCTAATTCACGAGGGTGAAGGCGTAGCAGCCAAGTCTCTAGAGGCACTTGGCATCAGCTTGGATGCTGTGCGCGAGCAGGTGCAAGAGATCATCGGCACCGGTCAAACCGCGCCTAGTGGTCACATTCCTTTCACTCCACGTGCCAAGAAGGTTCTCGAGCTGTCGTTGCGCGAGGCGCTGCAGCTGGGCCACTCGTACATCGGAACCGAGCACCTATTGCTCGGGCTCATTCGTGAGGGCGAGGGTGTCGCCGCTCAGGTTCTAACCAAGTTGGGCGCTGACACGAACCGTGTGCGTCAGCAGGTCATCCAGTTGCTCTCAGGTTTTCAAGGCAAAGAGGCCGTTCAGGTCGGCGGCGAAACCAACGCACCTCAAAAGGGTTCGCAGATTCTCGACCAGTTTGGTCGCAACCTCACCCAGGCAGCAGCCGAGGGCAAGCTCGACCCGGTAATCGGTCGCGAGCGTGAGATCGAGCGCGTGATGCAGATTCTGTCTCGCCGCTCAAAGAACAACCCGGTGCTCATTGGTGAGCCTGGTGTGGGTAAGACCGCCGTGGTCGAAGGTTTGGCTCAGGCGATTGTGAACGGCAACGTTCCAGAAACCCTAAAGGGCAAGCAGCTCTACACCCTAGACATGGGTTCGCTCATTGCAGGCTCACGTTACCGCGGTGACTTCGAAGAGCGCCTCAAGAAGGTAACCAAAGAGATTCGCACCCGTGGCGACATCATCACCTTCATCGACGAAATCCACACCTTGGTTGGTGCGGGTGCGGCCGAGGGTGCCATCGATGCAGCATCCATCTTGAAGCCACTTCTGGCTCGCGGTGAACTGCAGACCATCGGTGCGACCACTCTTGACGAGTACCGCAAGCACTTCGAAAAAGACGCTGCACTTGCCCGTCGTTTTCAGTCGGTCAACGTCAGCGAGCCGACCTTGCCAATGGCAATCAACATTTTGAAGGGTCTGCGCGACCGCTACGAGGCTCACCACAAGGTGACCATCACCGACCAGGCCGTGGTTTCGGCGGTAACCCTGTCAGATCGCTACGTGACCGACCGCTTCTTGCCAGACAAGGCCATCGACCTAATCGATGAGGCCGGTGCTCGTTTGCGCCTATCGATTCTTTCTTCACCACCCGAGCTACGTGCGCTTGAAGAGCGCATCGTTGGCGTACGGGTTGACAAAGAGAAGGCCATCGAGGCTCAAGACTTCGAACTCGCCGCATCAAAGCGCGACGAAGAGAAGAAGCTAAACATCGAGCGCGTGAAGCTCGAAAAGTCATTCCGCAACGGCAACGTTGCTGCTCAGGGAACCGTTGACGAAGGTCTAATCGCCGAGGTGCTTTCACAGGCGACCGGCATTCCGGTGTTCAAGATCAGCGAAGAAGAGAGCGCCAAGCTCATCTACATGGAAGACGAGCTGCACCAGCGCGTCATTGGTCAAGAAGAGGCCATTCGCGCAATCTCTAAGTCGATTCGTCGCCAGCGTGCCGGCCTCAAAGACCCGAACCGCCCATCTGGTTCGTTCATCTTCGCCGGCCCAACCGGTGTCGGTAAGACCGAGCTTGCTAAAGCGCTCGCCGAGTTCTTGTTCGACGACGAAGGCGCGCTCATCTCACTAGATATGAGCGAATACGGCGAAAAGCACACCGTGAGCCGCCTATTCGGTGCTCCTCCGGGCTTCGTTGGATTCGAAGAGGGTGGCCAGCTAACCGAAAAGGTTCGCCGCAAGCCGTTCTCTGTAGTGCTGTTCGACGAAATCGAAAAGGCTCACCCAGACATCTTCAACTCGCTACTTCAGATTCTCGAAGAGGGTCGCCTCACCGATGGTCAGGGTCGAGTTGTTGACTTCAAGAACACCGTGATCATCATGACCACCAACCTCGGAACCCGCGACATCGCTCGCGGCACCATGGGCTTCGCTCTCGAGGGTGACGACGGCAACGACTACGACCGCATGAAGGGCAAGGTCAACGAAGAGTTGAAGAAGCAGTTCAAGCCAGAGTTCTTGAACCGCGTCGACGACACCATCGTGTTCCCTCAGCTCAAACAGGCCGAACTTCTGCAGATCGTCGACCTATTCATCAAGAAGCTAGGTCGCCGCCTCGAAGACCGCGACATGACCATCGAAATCAGCGATGCCGCCAAGGCTCGCCTGATCGAACTCGGTTATGACCCGGCCTTGGGTGCAAGACCGTTGCGTCGTGCAGTTCAGCGTGAGATCGAAGACCAGTTGAGCGAGTTGATGATTGCCGGCAAGCTTCCAACTGCAAGCCACGTGTCGGTCGACTTCGTTGACAGCGCCTTCACCTTTGATTCGAAGGTTCGCGAAACCGCTACCATTTAGGAATGGCCTCAAGCACCTCAGCTCAGTTGCGCATTCGTGCTGCGCTGGCGAGCGATGTGCGCAGCATCCAAGCGCTTCGCGAACCCAGTGAAGGCAAGGTTCTTCTTCACCACGACCTCGTCGGCCTTTTTGAAAAGGTGCAAGAGTTCATGGTGGTCGAAGACGAGAGCGGCAAGTTGCTCGCCGCCGGCGCTCTGCATGTGATGTGGGAAGACCTCGCCGAAGTTCGCTCAATCGTTGTGTCGACTGAAGCTCGTGGCCAAGGCGTAGGCCTTGCGCTGGTGCAAGCGCTGCTGGTTCGAGCAGAAGAACTCGGCGTCAAGCGCGTGTTCTGTTTGACCTTCGAGGTCGGTTTCTTTAGCAAGCTCGGCTTTGAAGAAATCTCGGATGTACCGGTCGACGAGTCAACCTTCGCCGAAATGGTTCGCTCTAACGACGACGGCGTAGCAGAGTTTCTTGACCTGGCCCGCGTAAAGCAAAACACCCTAGGCAACACGAGGATGCTTAAGGTTCTATAAGCCTCGCTCTGGCTAACCTAGAGGCATGGCTGCCCCAAGAAGAACCCCACAAAAGCGACTTTCCCCTCAGATTTATCGCCGCCGCCGCATTGTTGCAATCGCAGCCATCGTGCTGGTCGGCTGGGCGATCATCGCTCTCGTGAGCGCAATCGTAGGGGCCATCGGTTCTGCTTTCTCAGGGCCGACTCCGAGCACCGCGCCAACCAACGTCGAGGGCCAGCAGTGTGCATCCGGCGACATTTTGGCCACCGCGATTGTTGGCCGCCAAGACAGCACCGAAGCCGAGTCTTTCGCTACGGGCGAGCAGCCATACATCTGGTTCACCATAAAAAACGTGGGCACCGTCACCTGCACCTTTAACGCCGGCCCTGCTGTGCAGTTCTACACCATTCGTTCTGGCAACGACCTCATCTGGACATCGCGCGACTGCGATCGCACAGGGCTGCTTGACCAGGTTGTAACCCTAGAGCCGGGTCAGTCGTTGCCAAGCCCTACTTCGCCTTGGGAGCGCGTGCGCTCGAGCTCAACCGGCTGTAACGCCGAAACACAGGTTCCGGTAACCGCTGGCGCCTACAACCTCACAGTTGAG
Organism: Rhodoluna sp.; assembly: GCA_044348705.1. Lineage (GTDB taxonomy): Bacteria > Actinomycetota > Actinomycetes > Actinomycetales > Microbacteriaceae > Rhodoluna. Next base: position 72,495 of record JBIKSH010000003.1, read on the forward strand.
GTCAACGGCGTGCTGTCTGACGGCAACCAATTCTTACTAAACTAACCGCCATGGCATCTGATTCACACATGAAACCGGTCGACCCTAACGACCAGAGAACCATGCAAGAGCGCATGGATGCTGGTGATTGGTACAAGGCCGGCCCTGAGCAGTGGCAAGCCATCGCGCACGCTAGCCGTCTTACTACCGAGTACAACAGCCTGTTGCCGGTCGACTCCGACGCTGCGCTCGCCCTGCTGCCCGAAATTTTCGGTACCGTTGCTCCCGGAGTTTGGTTGCGAGAGCCGATCAAGGTTGACTTCGGTAAGAACATCCACTGGGGTGAAAACTGTTTCGCAAACTATGGGCTCATTGCCTTGGATGTTGCACCAATTCGAATCGGTGCAGGAACGATGTTCGGTTCGAATGTTCAGTTGATGACCCCGATTCACCCGCTCAACCCTGAGTTGAGGGCTCTCGGTTGGGAGGCTGGCTTGCCCATCACGATTGGTTCGAACGTTTGGGTGGGTTCGGGTGCGATCATTCTGGCCGGAGTGACTATCGGTGACGGTGCCGTGGTTGGTGCCGGCGCTGTGGTTTCTCGCGACGTCGCGGCACGCACAGTTGTTGCGGGCAACCCAGCGAGGCTGGTGCGCGAACTACCAGTTGAGGGCGAGAGCCAGCGCGGCCTTTAGCCCACCGACCTCAGAGTCAACTTGACGGGCAAACCCTAAGCGAGCAGCCTCGGTGGCACGTTGCTTTGAGTTGGTAACCTGACGAATCTCGCCGGCCAAACTGATTTCGCCATATGCAACCAGGTCATGCGCAATCGGCTTGTCTTGCACGGCCGAGGCAATGGCCACCGCAATGGCAAGGTCGGCTGCGGGTTCGGTTAGCTTCACGCCACCGACTGTTGAGACATAAACATCCATGTCGCCGACTCGCATGCCGGCACGACGCTCGAGCACTGCGAGCAGCATGGCAACTCTCGATGCGTCGACCCCATTGACCACGCGCCTCGGCTGCGGGGTTGAACTCTTGACTACGAGAGCCTGCACCTCGGCGATGAGTGCGCGGCGACCCTCGATGGTGACAGTGACGCAGGTTCCCGAAACCGGTTGCTCTGGGCGTGAGAGAAATAGCCCACTCGGGTCTGGCACTTCACGGATGCCCTCACCGGTCATCTCGAAACAGCCAACCTCATCGGTCGGGCCGTAACGGTTTTTGAGCGAGCGAACGAAACGTAGCGAAGTTTGACGGTCGCCTTCGAAGTGGCAAACCACATCGACTAGGTGCTCGAGCACGCGTGGGCCGGCAATCGAGCCGTCTTTGGTGACGTGACCAACGAGAATCACCGGAAGGTTGCGCTCTTTGGCGACGCGAATGAGGTTGGCGGCAACCTCGCGAATCTGGCTCGGCATGCCGGCAGCGCCATCGATTTCGGCAGCGGCGATGGTTTGCACCGAGTCGACCACCAGAAGCTCTGGGCCAACCGCGTCGATCTGACCAAGCACAGCTGAGAGGTCGGTCTCTGATGCCAAATAAAGGTGGTCGGTCATTGCGCCGGTTCGTTCGGCTCGAAGGCGAATCTGCCCGACCGATTCTTCACCAGAAACATAGAGCACCTTGGCACCCGACTTGGCGGTGTTGGCGGCAACCTCGAGCAGCAGGGTCGACTTGCCCACACCGGGTTCACCCGAGAGCAAGACCACGGCACCGGGAACGATGCCACCGCCGAGAACGCGGTCGAACTCGCCGACGCGAGTCGAGCGTGATGCCACGGCTACTGTCGAGACATCCGTGATGGGTTTAGCTGCAGACGAGGCAACGATGGTGGCCGGTTTGATCGACTTGATGGTGCCGAGGCCGCGCGTGGCACCAGCGCCCTCGACCATGCTGTTCCATTGCTGGCATTCGCCACATTGGCCGACCCACTTCGTGCTCGACCAGCCACATTCACCACAGGTGTATTCGTTTTTTGCGCGCGTGGCCATCGACCCTCCAAAGTCTTTGGTTCAAAACTACCAAGCCCGCCCGACACCTAGTGCACGCCTAAACTGAACCTGTGAAGTTCAACAAACTAGCCATTCTTGGTTCAGGTTCAATGGGAACCGCAATTCTTGCCGGATTGATGCGCCGAGGAGTCGACGCGAGTGAAGTTGTCGCGAGCACCAAAACCGAAGCCACCGCGAGCCGACTGGCCGACGAGTTCGGCATCACCGCCATCGCCACCGAAACCAACGCCGCCGCCAACGCCGAAGCCGTGGTCGATGCCGACATCGTGCTCGTCGCGGTCAAGCCCGGCTATGTAATCGAGGTGCTCACCCAGGTGGCCGAGGGCCTCAAACCCGGCGCCCTAGTCATCAGCGTTGCCGCCGGCATCACCACCGCAGCCATGCAGGCCGCAGTCGCCGACAACGTGGCCGTGGTGCGCGCAATGCCAAACACTCCGGCAATCGTCGGTCGTGCGGTTACCGGCCTCGCTGCGGGGTCGAGAGTGTCGCCAGAGCAGCTAGCCACAGCATCCGAGCTATTCGAATCGGTCGGTCGCGTGGTTGTCGTCGGCGAAGACCAGATTGACCAGCTCAGCACCGTGAGTGGCTCAGGCCCGGCCTATGTTTTCTACTTCATCGAAGAATTCACCAAGGCTACCGTCGAACTCGGCTTTACTCCAGATCAGGCACGGATGCTCGTTGAAGAAACCTTCCTCGGAGCATCCGAGCTATTGGCAGCCTCGGGCAAAACCCCGGCCGACCTTCGCCGACAGGTGACCAGCCCGAATGGAACCACCATGCAGGCCATCGCCGTCTTCGAGCAGGCGAACCTGCATGAACTGTTCGGTCGAGCAACCGCAGCCGCATTGGCTCGCGCACGCGAAATCGCAGAAGGAAAATAGCCATGATCAAATGGGCAATTGTCACCGGGCCAACCGCCGGTATCGGAGCGGCCTACGCCAAGCTGCTCGCCGCTAAGGGCTACAACCTCGTGCTCGTTTCGCGCGACCTGGGGCGCCTAAAGCAAACGGCCGCTGACCTAACCGCCAAGCACGGCATTGAGACTCAGGTGCTCACCGCAGACCTAACCACCGACAAGGGCATCGCGACCCTTGCCGACTTCATCGCCAAAAACGAAATCGAAGTGCTCATCAACAACGCCGGCTTCGGCTTGAACTCATCGTTCGTCAAGAGCAGCGCCGCCGACGAGCAGTCGGTCGTGAATATTTTGGTCACCGCCCCGATGCAGCTTTCTCACGCGGTGCTGCCGCAGATGGTGGCGCGCAAGTCGGGCACCATCGTGAATGTCTCATCGGTTGCCGGATACTTTGCCGCCGGTCACTACAGCGCTGCCAAGGCCTATGTGACCGTGCTTACCGAGTCGATTCACGCCGAGGTAAGCAAGCACGGCGTTAACGTTTCAGCGCTCTGCCCCGGCTTCACAAAAACCGAGTTTCACCAGCGAGCAAAAATGAAAATGGATTCTCTGCCGGAGTTCATGTGGCTAAACGCCGACTTCTTGGTTGCCAAGAGTTGGGCCGACGCTCAGCGCGGCAAGGCCATCAGCATTCCGGGTTGGCAGTATCGGGTGATGGTTTGGATTGCTAAAGCCTCGCCACGTGCATGGATGCGCCGAAGCGGAATCACCGTTAGCAGCAAAAAGCGCTAGAAGAATTTGTAGTTGTGCGCCTCAGCGCAGCGACATGAATGAGTGAGCTTAAGCCTTAGCCGCGCGCTCGTCGATCTCGGCAATTAGGCCTTCGATCAAACCGCGAATCTCGTCGCGAATTGGGCGAACAGCTTCAACACCCTGACCGGCTGGGTCATCAAGAGCCCAGTCGAGGTATTTTTTGCCAGGAAAGATTGGGCAGGCGTCGCCGCAACCCATGGTGATGACGTAGTCGCTGGCCTGCACCGCTTCGGTGGTTAGCACCTTTGGCTGGGCGCTAGAGATGTCGATGCCCTCTTCGGCCATGGCCGCTACCGCTGATGGGTTCACCAGGTTGCCAGGCATTGAACCCGCCGAGCGAACCTCGACTCGGTCACCGGCTAGGTGCTGCAGGTAGCCAGCAGCCATTTGCGAACGACCAGCGTTGTGAACACAAACAAATAAAACCGATGCAATAGTCATGCCTAAACCTTCTCGCAGCTGAGTGAACTAGAGGTTAACCTCGACCAAAACCTCGTTGTGTTTCAAAAATCCTGGCTTCCAGGGTGGATCGAACCGGGCGAACTGAACCTCGCCGACGACCTCGAGACCTGCGGCTTTGACCGAGGCAACGAGCTTTTCGGCAAAGCCCATGAAGCGCTCCTCGTTCCAGCCGCCACCGAATCGAATAGCCGCCATGTTGGTTGGCTGGACCACGCGAGTGCTCACCACACCACCGGTTGGGTTTGGCACATCACCCGGCTTCATGTCGCTCGGCATCACGAAGCTCACGACGTGAGTCGAAGCATCCGTGCTCGATTGAATCACCGGCGCCGTCATCGCGATTTTCTGCGAACGCTCGTTGCGGCCACTGATATAAGAGACGAGCGGGCCGAAAGCAGCGTTACCGGCGTTCATAAAGCCCCCACGGATGTTCACCTCGGCTACCACGTGGCGTGGGTAGTGTCGCAGCTCAAAGCCATCGCGGCTCTCGATTAGTTCGTAAGGGAGTTTTTCGGTCACGGGTTGATTCTAGGTCTGTACGGGCTAGAATGGAGAAAGTCTGTTGGTCGACGTTCGGTCGGCAACATCCCTAAATGTGAGGTTTTCGTGGGCTCAGTTATTAAGAAGCGTCGTAAGCGCATGTCGAAGAAGAAGCACCGCAAGCTGCTTCGTAAGACTCGCCACCAGCGTCGCAATAAGAAGTAGATTTTCAAAACAATCATCCCGTCAGTGTTTACTGACGGGTTTTTTGTTTAACGGTGGGGCGGTTACTCAGCGGCTTTTTTAGCGGCCTTGTTGCGCTTTTTGATCTCGCGCTTTTTGAAATCGAGAATCTTCCAACCGGCGGCTTTGGCGTAGCGCTCGAGAGTCTTGTCTGGGTTCACGACAACCGGGTGACCAACGTGTGTCAGCATCGGCAGGTCGTTGGCCGAGTCGCTGTATGCAAACGAACGCTTGAGGCTGATGTTGCGCTCTTTAGCCAACTTTTTCATGGCGGCCAACTTGCGCTGGCCGTGAAGTGGGCGCTCGGTTAGTTCACCGGTAAGAATGCCGTTTTCGTCGCGGGCCACGAGGGTGCCGAGACCTCCGGTTAGGCCAAGCTGGTGTGCGATGTGCTCTGCCATCTCGATCGGGCTCGCGGTGATAATCCAAACTTCGCGACCCTTGGCAATGTGCTCTTGCGCAATACGAACGGTTTCTGGCCAAAGCTTTGGTGCAATGAATTCGGGGTAGACGTCGATCACCATCTGAGCCAACTCAGAAGCCTTGTGACCGGCCACCAAGCCGAGCGCCTTTTCTTCGATGCTGGCCATCATCTTGGCCGATTCACCTCTCGTGATGAATCTGAACTGCTGCCAAGCGAAACGTGAAATATCGCGACGCCCCAGAATCTTGCGCTCGAAGGCTGCCTTGCCAAACAGAAAAGATGACGACCCCCTCAACAGGGTGTTGTCTAGGTCGAAGAAGGCAGCTTCTGTCTTCACCGGTTTGGGGGTTTGAGGCACTTCACAAGTTTAGAGCCGCCTTAGGATGTTCACGTGTCGCAAAGCATTCAACTCACCCTGATCGGCAAGGCCGGTTGTCACCTCTGCGACGAGGCGCGCGTTGTGGTCAATGCAGTGGTTGGCGACTTTCGAGCCCAATACACCGGCGTCGCACGCCACGTTCAGGTCGATCTGGTCGAACACGACATCAACTTTGACGATGAACTTCGCGCTCGTTACTCCGAAGAAATTCCGGTGCTGCTGATCAACGGCAAGGTGCACAACTACTGGCGCATCGACCCAGAGCGACTGCGCAACGCACTCGAAGACTTGGCCCCCTGGAGACTCTGATGAAGCTCATCACCGGTAACGCAAATGTTCGCTCGGCTGCCCGCGACTATGAGCGCTATTCGAGTGACCTACAAGGCGACCAGGATGTTCGTGACTACAAGCAGCTTCCACTTGAGGTTGACCCGCCACTGCATACGAGCATCCGCTCATTGATTGCGCCGGTGTTCACCAAAGACTCGCTCGCCACGCATGAAACCGAGTTTCGAACGCTGATCACCGCGCTTGTCGAAAAGGCCAGGGCCGCTGGTGAAGTCGAGGTGATTTCGCAGCTCGCGCTACCGATGATCGTGCAGTGCCTCGGCGTTGTGTTCGGTCGACCGCAAGATGTCGACGAATGGTATTCGTGGGGGCCAGACACCTGGATCACCGACGAAGACGGTATTCGTCACGGCGACCACCTCGACCGCTATCTCAAGAAAACCTTTGATGAACTGGATGCTCACCCGACCGACGACCTTTTCGGCCAAGTCAATCGTGCCGAACTTGACGGTCGCCCACTGACCCGTCTCGAGAAATACGGCATTGCGAACCTGGTTCTCGCCGGAGGCCGCGACACCGTGGTGAAGTTGGTTTGCGGTTCGCTCTCGTACCTCGCGCACAATGACAAACTTCGAACCTCGCTTGTCGCCAACACCGAAGCGCTGCCGGGTTTCATCAGTGAGATGGTTCGATTCTTGAGCCCGCTGCCGATGATGCACCGAGTCGATAAGCAAGAAACCACCGATCCTGAGAACCCTAAGTTTGTGTGGCTCAGTTTCATCTCGGCTAACCACGACGAGACGGCCATCGAGTGCCCTTCCGAGATTCGCCTCGACCGCGGGGCCAACCCGCACCTCGGCTTCGGTTACGGGCGTCACTCGTGCATCGGTTTGCACCTCGCGCAACTGCAGACGCGCATCCTGTTAGAAATCTGGCTCAGCGAATTCGGCGCGTGGAGCGTTGGCGAAGATTCGATCGTGCACCACAACCTCGAAGGCTTCGCGCACGTGCCAAGCAGTTACGAAAAGCTGACCTTACGGTTCTAGGCGGTTTGGGCCGCGGAACAGGTAGCCAACTTCACGGATGTTCGGCTGGTGTAGCAGCAACATAATCACTCGCAGCAGACCCATACCGAAGCCACCGTGTGCCGGCGCTCCGTATTTGAAGAAGTCGGTGTAGCTGGTTAGGCCTTCTGGCTCAAGACCCTTTTGCTTGATTTGCTCGATTAGAACATCCACTCGGTGTTCACGCTGAGCACCCGTGGTGATCTCGGTGCCGCGCCAGATGAGGTCGTATGACTTGGTTAGAGTCTCGTCGTCGGCGTGACGCATGTGATAGAACGGGCGAACGGTAGCCGGGTAGTCGGTCAAAAATACGAACTCATGACCGAAGGTTTCGGCAACGTGGGCGGCAATCTGGCGCTCGCCCTCTGGGTCCATGTCGCCACCGCGAGCAATCTCGTGACCGCGAGCCTTGACGATGTCAACGGCGTCGGCAAGCGTGATGCGAGGGAACGGAACGGTAGGCACAACAACGTCGATGTCGAACAGGCGCTTGATGTCGGCACCGTGCTTTTCTGAAACAGCGTTGAGTGCGCGAACAAGCAATTGCTCTTGAATCGCCATGATGTCTTCGTGGCTGTCGATCCAAGAGACTTCGATGTCGACCGAGGTGAACTCGGTGGCGTGACGCGAGGTGAACGAAGGGTCGGCTCTAAACACTGGGCCGATTTCGAAGATGCGACCGAAGCCGGCCATCATCGCCATTTGCTTGTAGAACTGTGGGCTCTGGGCTAGGTAGGCGTGGCCCTCGAAGTATTCGAGCTTGAACAACTCGGCGTTTGACTCAGATGGCGAGGCCATGAGCTTTGGCGAGTGAATCTCGATGAAGCCGTTCTCTGTCCAGTACTCGCGCCAGGCCTGCTCGATGGTGGTTTGAATCTGAAAGACCAGGTTCATCTCGCTGCGGCGTAGGTCGAGAAAACGCCAGTCGAGACGCTTGTCGATTGAGGTGTCTTCGGCGATCGGGCTAACCGGGTCGGCGAGGGTGACGATTTCTAAGTCGTCTAGCTGAACCTCAAGGCCACCGAGCTTGACGCGCTCGTCGTGAACTAGGCGACCGGTGATCCAAACGAAAGAACCGCTGGTGAGGGTCGAAACCTTGGCAGCTAGCGCGTCGTCTTCGACCGGTTGTTCGTCGACTAACGGGCGAGGGTAGGTGACCTGAACATCGCCAGATTCATCGCGCAAAATGATGAACTGGATGCGCTTCTGATCGCGCAGTTTTTCAACCCAACCACCCAGAACTACTGGACCGTCTTCGCGGGCGGCGAGATCTTTGACGAGTGTGCGTTCGCGCATGACATTCTTTCTTCCATTTGCAACCTGAGAATGCGCTCCATGAGCGCTTAGGTCGCCTCTGCGCTCAAGTTTAGCGAAGGTAGAATGGTGTCATGCCCGCCAATCGCATTCACCTCATTCGCCACGGCGAGGTGCACAATCCCGGCGGCGTGCTCTATGGCCGGTTGCCACACTTTCACTTGACCGAATCTGGTCACGAAATGGCCCGTTTGGCGGCCGAAGAACTCAAAGCTCGTGGGGCCAAGCTTTCGGCCGTTTATTGCTCACCACTTTTGCGCACGAGAGAGTCTGCCGAGCGCATCCAAGATGTATTTGGTCTAGACCCACTCACCGACCAGCGCCTGATCGAGCCACACAACATTTTTGAGGGTCGCAAACTTTCGGCCAAGGCAATCGCCCTGCGCCCGCACCTGCTGTTTCACCTGCGCAACCCGGTTCAGCCGTCTTGGGGTGAGTCGTTCGTTTCGATCGTTGCCCGCATGATGGAGGCCATCGAAGACATCGACGCCAAAACCCGCGAGGGCGAGGTTGCGCTGGTCACCCACCAACTTCCAATCTGGATGGTGCACCGCCACTTGGCAGGCGCGCGTCTGGCACACGACCCTCGCAAGCGTCGCTGCGCACTCGCCAGCATCACCACGATCGAGCGCAACAAGTCTGGCGACTGGGTCGAGGTCGACTACGTTGAGCCCGCTCGCGAGCTGATTGCCACCGACAGGGGTGCGGTGTGATGAAAACTGTTGGCACTGTTCGCCGTTTTGTTGCGCTGGTTGCGCTCGCCGTGGCTGCCCCGCTGGCGCTCACCGGCTGCGCCAACGACCCGCTCGCCGAGCAGTTTCGCTCGGGCGACAACAAAAACTACATCGCCGGCGATGGCACCGTCACCGAGTTTCAAAACGCGGATGCTCGCCGAGCAAGCACCGAGTGGACCAGCGTTACCGAATCCGGCGGGATTCTCTCGAGTGCCGACCTAACCGCCCAAGGCAACGTAACCGTCATCAACTTTTGGTATGCGGGCTGTGCCCCTTGCCGAGCCGAAGCCAAAGACCTTCAGGCTCTCTACGAAGAGTTTGAAGCTGAAGGCGTTCAGATGCTCGGTGTGAATGTTCGTGACACCGCGCCGACGATTCTTGCCTTTGCTCGCAACTTTGGCTGGACCTTCCCTTCGGTGGTCGACGCCCAGAGCGGCGACGTGATGCTTGCTTACACCGGCATCGTCACACCGCAGGCCGTGCCTACCACGCTCGTGCTCGATTCTGAGGGTCGCGTTTCGGCGCGCATCCTGGGTCGTTTTGAACCCGGCATTCTCAAGGCCCTAATCAAGACCGCGCTCAAAGAGACGGTGAACTAAATGACCGACCTGATTCTCAGTGGTTCGATGTGGCTAGCCATGCCGCTCGCGCTGGTGGCTGGGTTGGTTTCGTTTTTGTCGCCGTGCGTGCTCCCGTTGGTGCCCGGTTACTTGGGCTACGTTTCGGGAGTCGCCGCAACTCGCGCTCGCGTGATTCTGGGCAGCGTGCTTTTTGTGCTCGGCTTCACCGCTGTGTTCGCGACCCTCGGCACCATGGCCGGCGGCATCGGCAGCATTTTGTATGCCGAAGTTGCCGGCATCGCCCAGCGCATTCTCGGCGGTGTGATCATCGTGCTCGGTGTGGTCATGGCTGGCGGTTTCGGCTTTGGTCAGCGCCAATTCAAACTCAACCTCAGCCCGCGCGCAGGGCTAATCGGCGCACCGCTGCTCGGCGTTGCCTTTGGCCTCGGCTGGACCCCGTGCATCGGCCCAACCCTTTCGGCCGTGCTCACACTTTCGCTAGACGAGGGCACCGCCTTGCGCGGTGCGGTCTTGAGCGTGCTCTACTCACTCGGTCTCGGGTTACCGTTCATCGCGCTGGCAGCCGGCTTCGGCTGGGCAACTAAATCGGTCGCATGGGTCAAGAAGCACATCCGCGCTTTCAACCTCGCCGGTGGTGCCCTGCTCGTGATTCTCGGCGTGCTCATGGTCACCGGTCTTTGGAACGAAGTCGTCACATTCAGTCAGGTGGTGTTCAGTGGCTTCATCCCAGCCCTCTAAACCACAGGCGCCGCAAGACCTGATGGTCAGCGATGCCGAAGTTGCCTCGCAAACCGTGAACTCGGCCGAACTTGGGCTTGCCGGGTGGATGCGCTGGATCTGGCGTTCGCTCACCAGCATGAAAACCGCACTCATCTTGCTTTTGCTATTGGCCGCTGCCGCGATTCCGGGTTCGGTGTATCCGCAGCGCAGTGCCGACCCGAACGGCGTGACGACCTATTACAAAAACAACCCAGAGCTTGCCAAGGTGCTCGACTGGTTCCAGTTGTTCGACGTTTATGGTTCGGTTTGGTTTTCGGCGATTTACATTTTGCTTTTCACCTCGCTGATCGGTTGCGTTGTTCCGCGAACCCGAGTTCACTGGCGCGCGATGCTCGCCGAACCGGTCGATGCGCCAGCTCGCATGCAGCGTTTTCCGGCCTATGCCAAGGTCACCGCGCAAACTTCTGAACTTGCCGTGCTTGACCGTGCCGAGGCGCACCTTCGCAAGGGTCGCTACCGCGTGGTCAGGCGCAAAGGTTCAGTGTCGGCCGAACGCGGTCACATTCGCGAAACCGGAAACCTCATTTTTCACTTCTCGCTCATGGGTGTGCTTGTGGCGGCGGGCTTAGGCGGCGGATTCTCTTACAACGGCCAGCGCGTTTTGGTCGAGGGCGAAGTTTTTGTGAATAACCTCGCGTCATACGACTCGTTCTCACCAGGTGTCTTCTTCGACGAGAACAAGCTCGAGCCGTTCTCAATGTCGCTCGACAAGTTCGAAGTCGACTTCGACCTGCAAAACTCGACGAACATCGGCACCCCGCTCGACTTCAGGGCTTTCGTTTCGAGCAAGCTTGCCGGTGGCGAGAAGCGCGAGTCGGTCATCCGAGTAAATGAACCGCTCGAAGTGCCTGGCGCTCACGTGTACCTCACCGGCAACGGTTACGCACCGGTGCTCACCTTCAAAGACCCAGACGGTCAGATCGCGTTCAGCGGCCCGGTGATTTTCTTACCGCAAGATTCCAACTACACCTCGCTCGGCGTCATCAAATTGCCGGATGCTAAGCCGAAGCAATACGGCGTGCTCGCCTTTTTCTACCCGACCAAAGAGCAGCTCGAAACGGGAGCCTTCACTTCGATCTACCCTGACCCGGTTGACCCGATGCTCAGCATGAACCTCTATGTTGGCGACCTTGGGCTCGACGGTGGAGTGCCGCGCAGCGTGTTCAGCCTCGACACCCACGGTCTCGATCAGGTGGCCGGCGGCAAGAGCGGCACCAAAGCCGTCATGCTCACGATCGGCGAGACAAAGCAGCTGCCAGGCGACCTTGGTTCGGTCACGTTCAACGGCCTAAAGCGTTTCGCATCTCTCGACCTCGCCTACAACCCCGGCCAGGTTTGGGTTTTGGCGTTCGCCATCCTGGCCTTCATCGGTTTGGCCGTTTCACTATCGGTGCCACGCCGCCGCATTTGGGTTCGGAAGTTTGATGGCGGTTTTGAGGTTGCTGCTCTTGCAAGAAACGATGACCCGAAACTCGAAGAAATCGTCGCTGACCTCGTCGAATCCATTGCGCCAAAGAAAGGCAACTAAAAATTGACTGACGTCAAACTTGATCTAGAGCTCGCCCAGCAATCGCTGGTCTTCATCTTTGCGTCGATGGTGGTCTACACGGTTTCGTTCTTGATTTTCGCTTGGCACCTCACCAACATCGCAAGCAGCAAGGGTTCTGGCAAGGTCATCTCGACCAAGCTCGAAAACATCGGTTTTGCCCTCTTCGGCTTCGGTGCGCTGATTCACGGTGCCGGTGTCGTGATGCGCGGCGTCGCCGCCTCGCGCGTGCCCTGGGCCAACATGTATGAGTTCTCAATCTCGGGCGCCTTCGTGCTGGTTGCCATCTTCCTTGCGTTTTACCGGTTGCGCGACATCCGCATCATCGCCGCCTTCGTAAACGGCTTCGTACTGCTGATTCTCGGTGCGGCAACTACTTACTTTTATGTTCAGGTCAAGACTCTGATGCCCGCGCTGCAGTCTTACTGGCTGGTCATACATGTGACCGTTGCCGTGCTTGCCACCGCGTTTTTCAACATCGCTGCTGCTCTCTCGGTCGCATACTTGCTTCGCACTTCGACCCGCATCGCTGGCTCGACCAAGAAGTTCGTCGTCGGTGCGCGTCGCGTTCTCGAGTTCTTCCCGGCCGAGAAAACCCTCGAGCGTCTGCAGGTTCGCTTCAACGCGGTTGGTTTGATTCTCTGGACATTCACCCTCGCCGCCGGAGCCATCTGGGCCGAGCGCGCCTGGCACCGCTATTGGGGCTGGGACACCAAAGAGGTTTGGACCTTCATCATCTGGGTGCTCTACGCCGGCTACTTCCACGCCACCGCAACCCGCGGCTGGACAGGTCGTCGTGCTGCTTGGCTATCGCTGGTTGGCTTCTCCTCGGTGCTGTTCAACTTCACGATCGTGAACTTGTTCTTCAAGGGGCTGCACGTTTACAGCGGTCTGTAGACCGGCAGCTTTATAGCAGGCGGTAGCAGCGCTCCAAGCGCTCGATCCACCAGTCACCGCGGTGATCTTCGGCGGCAAAAACCTCAAGTTTGGTTGAGTCGACTTCGACGCGACGAACATCCAAGTAGCCGTCTTTGGCAATCAGTGGCTCGCGCGTGACATCGCCGATGAACATTGCCGCAGTGCCGAGCCCGCAATCAAACTCAAGTTTGGGCAGCGCCGCAGCCAGGTGCAACCCCATGCTGATGCCAACCGAGGTGTCGAGTGCGCTCGAGATAACCACCGGCAGCCCGGCCTCGGCGGCAACCTCAAGTGCTCGTCGCATACCACCAAGCGGTGCGGCCTTGAGTACAAGAAGGTCGGCCGCACCAGCCTGCGCAACCGCCAACGGGTCGCTCACCTTTCGCACCGATTCATCGGCCGCAATTTTGATCGAGTTTGAATAGCGACGAATCTTCACGCGCAGCTCGGCCAGCTCGCCGATGGTGGCACAGGGTTGTTCAAAGTAGTCGAGCGCAATGCCGTTTTCGAGCATCATGCCCGCAATCGCGATGGCTTGGTCAATGCTGTAACCGCCGTTGGCATCTAGGCGGATGCGCGCCTCTGGGTAAAGCTGACTCACTCGAATCACGCGCGCAAGGTCTTGGTTCAGCTCTTGCCCCGGCTCGGCAACCTTCACCTTGACCGTGCGAAACTCGCCGAACGGAGCCAGCGCGCGCTCGATCGCATCTGGCGCAACAGCCGGCAGAGTGGCGTTGATACCTATGCGGGTGCGGTGAAGTTGCGGTAGAGCATCCCAGCCGAATTCGAGAGCGGCGGCCAGCCAGACGGCGGCTTCTTCGTCTTCGTACTCAACGAACGGCGACCACTCGGTGTAACCCTGCGGCCCTTCGATGAGCAGAGCCTCGCGCTCGGTGACTCCGCGAAACTTGGTGCGCATGGGCAAACTCACCACGCGGGCCGAAGCTATGAGCTCTTCAAGGCTCGGCAGCGCAAACCTGCGCCCGTAGGCCGAACCGTTTTGCGAAGCATCCACGTTAGTTAGTCTAGAAGCATGGCAAAACAGGTTTCGCAGTTGTTCGACGCCCAGGTGTGGCACGAGGTGCCCGGCTTCGAAGAGCTAACCGACATCACCTATCACAAGCACCAAACTCTTGGCATGGTGCGCGTGGCGTTCAACCGCCCAGAGGTGCGCAATGCCTTCAGACCCAAGACCGTCGACGAACTGCACAGAGCCCTCGACCACGCCCGTATGGATTCACGCGTGGGCGTCGTTCTGCTAACCGGCAATGGCCCGTCACCAAAAGATGGCGGATGGGCGTTCTCAAGCGGCGGCGACCAGCGGGTTCGTGGCAAAGATGGTTACAAATATGCCGATGGTGACGATGCTGCGAGCATTGAGCCGGGTCGCGCAGGCCGACTTCACATTCTCGAGGTTCAGCGCCTCATTCGTTTCATGCCAAAGGTTGTTATTGCCTTGGTGCCAGGATGGGCGGCTGGAGGCGGCCATTCACTAAACGTGGTTTGCGACCTCTCGATCGCCAGTGCCGAGCACGCCAAGTTCAAGCAGACCGATGCCGATGTTGCATCGTTCGACGCCGGTTATGGTTCTACCTATTTGGCTCGCCAGGTTGGCCAAAAATTCGCCCGTGAAATCTTCTTCTTGGGTGCCGAATACAGTGCCCAGCGCGCCTACGAAATGGGTGTCGTGAACGCGGTTGTGCCTCACGCCGAGCTTGAGACCGCCGGTATCGCTTGGGGCAAAGAGATTTTGGCCAAGTCGCCGCAGTCGATTCGCATGCTCAAGTTTGCTTTCAATGCTGTCGATGACGGCCTTGTCGGCCAGCAGATGTTTGCCGGCGAGGCAACGCGCTTGGCCTACGGCACCGACGAGGCAGCCGAAGGTCGTGACTCTTTTCTAGAGCGCCGCGACCCAGACTGGTCTCCATACCCTTGGCACTTCTAACCTCGAGAACAAACTCAAGAACTCGAACCTCAAGATGGCGATTCCACTAAAGCTGATTGCAGCCAATGACCCGTTTGCGGCGTTGGTTGCGCTCGCCGATGTGCTCGATGGAAAACAAGCGCTGTTCGTGACCCCACCAGAGGTGAACGGTCTGATGCCTGAGGTGCACGGTTTGCCTCCAGAAGTCGACGACCACTACGCGGCGATCGTCGAATCATCCGGTTCAACCGGTGTTCCAAAGCGAATCGGTTTGACCGTGCAAAATCTTCTCAGCAGCGCTAAGGCCACACAGGCTCGGCTCGGTGGTCCGGGGCAGTGGTTGCTTGCCCTGCCGATCAACTACATCGCAGGCCTGCAGGTTCTCGTTCGTTCGCACCTCGCCGACACCCAGCCAATTTTGATGAATTCGTCGGTGCCGTTTTCGGCCGAGGGCTTTGGTCGAGCATCCTCGTTGATGACTGGCGAGCGACGTTTCACCAGCCTCGTGCCCACCCAACTCGAGCGTCTTGCCGAAGCCGCCCAGCAAGATGACTTTTTGCTCACCCAGTTGCGCTCGTTTGATGCCATTTTGGTCGGGGGTCAGGCACCGAGTGCGGCGACCGTTGACCGCCTTCGCGAACTCGGAGTGAACGTAGTTGTCACCTACGGCATGACCGAAACTTCGGGCGGCTGTGTTTATGACGGAGTTCCGCTTGATGGCGTGGATGTCACGCTCGGCGAACGCGGCCTAATCACGCTCACCGGCCCGATGGTGGTTGGCGGCAGCGTCACCACCAACGATCTTGGCGAACTCGATGCCGAGGGTCGGCTTGTGGTGCTTGGTCGCGCCGACCGCGTGATCAACTCTGGAGGCATCAAGCTCTCGCTCGACCTCGTGGAGCAGTGGACCAAGTCGCAGCCCGGCGTTCGCGACGCTGTCTCGTTGCCAATTTCTAACCCGCAGTATGGCGAAACATTTATTTGCTGGATGGTCGTCTTCGACCCAGAGCGCCACCATCTAGATGCCGAAAAGGCGGTGGCCGAACTTGGCCTGCCGGCGAAGTTTGCGGTGTGGGCGACGACCGAAGAGATTCCGATGCTCGGCAACGGTAAACCCGACTACCAAGGGTTGGCCGAGAATTTTGCTGCCTACCAAAACCAGTTGCGCGAAGCCCGCGCCCGAGGAGAGATTTAGAATTTCGTCATGGCCAAAACTAAGACAAACCCAGCATCTGAACGAAGCAAAAAGAAACCAACTCTTCGCGACTGGATTTCAGCAGCTCGTCTTCGCACCCTTACCCTCGCCGTTGCCCCGGTGGCTTTCGGTACCGGTGTCGCCTTAGCCAACCAAGGCCAGAACTGGTCTTTCGCTGGCCTGGCTCTAGCTGTAGCAGTGTTCTTGCAGATCGGTGTGAACTACGCCAATGACTATTCCGATGGTGTGCGTGGCACCGATGACGACCGAGTTGGCCCATTTCGCCTCACTGCTTCGCGCAAAGTGAACCCAAAAGCCGTTCGCGCGGTGGCCTTTGTTTTTCTCGCGCTCGGGGCTTCAGCTGGTGTTGCCCTTTCTGTGCTCTCTGAAAACCTCTGGCTCATTGCGGTGGGTGCAGTGGCTCTGGTCGCCGCCTGGGCTTACACCGGAGGCAAGAAGCCTTACGGCTATGCCGGGTTCGGTGAGGTAGTTGCCTTTGTGTTCTTCGGCCCGGTTGCCGTTCTCGGTACGGCGTATGTGCAGATTGCACCGATGTTTGAATACGACCTTACGATCTGGATTCTCATCGGTGGATCTGTAGCGCTAGGGTTCTTGGCTGCCGCCGTTTTGTTAGTCAACAATATGCGGGATGTCTCAACCGATGCCCCCGCCGGCAAGAAGACCCTCTCGGTTCGTTTTGGTTTGTTGTTCTCGAAGATTCTGTTCAGCGTGTTTATCTTGACCGCGGCTGGAGTTTGGGCAGCGATCCCGTTCTTCTACCCGCTAACGATTTTTGCTTTTGTGGCGTTCTTACTGCTACTGCCAGCGCTGTTGATTGTTTGGACCTACCGCGATCCACGCGAACTTGTTCTGGCTCTGAAGCTCACCTCTTTTGGCGCGCTGAGCTGGGGTCTGATTATCGGCTGGGGTTTTAACCGCTTCTTACTTTAGATCTAGCAAGTCGTTTTCGAGGTCGCTATCGGAATCATCGACTCCGACATCCTTCGTTTTCTTGACTCGGCTGTAGATGTCGCTAGAAAGCGCCTCACGCTGTTTGCTGAGAAAAATTAGTGAGAAGGCGAGACTTAGCGCCGCGGCAATCAGGGTTGAATAGAGCCAGCCGAAACCGATGAGCATAAACACGGTCAGCACTGCGGCAAACACGCCCAAACGGGCCGAGATATAAACCAACCAATGTTTCTTCACGAAACAAGTCTAAGTAGCCATCTGGTTAGAGTTAAACCATGAGGTATTTACTGTTCGCCATGGGGATCACGGCAATTTTCACCATTTTCACCACGGTGTTTGCCATCAGCGCTAAGCCAAACGAAGTTCGGCTCCTGCCAAAGTGGCTTTGGGTCGTGCTCTGCCTCATCGTGCCAATCATCGGTGGGCTGCTCTACATCACCATCGGTCGCCCGATTGCCAAGCCTGGTTTTACCCCTGGTGGCTCTCGCGTGATTGCTCCAGACGATGACCCAGATTTCTTGCGTAACCTGCGCGATCGCTTGTCGAAAAACGATGACGAGGATGGCGACCAAAAGCCAAAGGGTGGCGACCTACCGAATGTCTAACCTCGTGCCGGGTGCTAGCCCAGCTCAGCAGTTTGCCGCTCACTTGCTGGCAACCCTGGTGGCTGGCGGTGCCAAGCGCATCTTTCTAGCCCCGGGAGCGAGGTCGCAGGCCTTGGCCATCGCAGCCGGTCAGTTGGCAGAGGCAGGCAAGGCAGAACTCTTTATTCGCTTGGATGAACGCAGCCTAGGTTTCACCGCTCTCGGCTCGGCTCTGGCAACCGACGACCCCGCAATTGTGATTACCACCAGTGGCACTGCCGTGGCCAACTTGCACCCAGCAGTGCTCGAAGCACATCACTCAGGTGTGCCGCTAATTTTGCTCACCGCTGACCGCCCGCACGAACTTCGCGGCGTAGGCGCAAACCAAACCACCGATCAGGTCGGCATTTTCGCAGATGCGGTTCGAGTTTGTTTCGACGTCGAAGCGCCCGATGAAGACGGCAGCCTTGACTCAATCGAAGAGCTCGCCCGCGTTGCCCTCACCGCAGCACGTGGTCTCGGTGGCCAGAATGCTGGCCCCGTGCAGCTGAACCTAGCCTTCAGAGAGCCACTTTCAAGCTCGTTGCCGAACGCCGCAACTGTCGAGCCGGCCCCGCTGAACCTCGAGCCACAAAACATCGAACTTGAGTTTGCCGTGCTAGACGGAGCCACCCCGACCGTCGTCATCGCCGGAGCAGAAGCTGGACCAGACGCTGTTGAGCTTGCCGAAGCATTCGGATGGCCGTTGTTTGCCGAACCTTCATCGGGCGCGCGCTGGGGTGCGAACGCCATCTTGGGCTATCGTCTGATTTTTGACCAGCAGCCAGCACTGACCGCCCAAATCGGCCGCGTCATCGTGTTCGGCAAACCGACTCTGTCGCGCGCAGTGATTCGCCTTCTGTTCAACGAAGGCGTCGACGTGGTTGTCGTTAAATCTCGCCGCATGGGCCACTTCGACGTCTCACACCGCGCATCGGCCTTCGTCGACGAAATCACGCTCGACAGCGAAGTTGACTTCGATTGGCTGCGCCAGTGGCAGCTCGCCGACCAAACCCTGCGCCTTGCAGCTCCCGTGGCTGCCGAGCTTTCACGACGCGAAATCGTCGAAACGCTCTGGGCGGCAACCGAGAATGCGCAAAACCTAGTGCTTGGCGCGAGCCGCATGATTCGCGAAGCCGAAACCTGGGCTCCGGCAAAGCCAATCAACGTCTTTTCGAACCGAGGCTTGGCCGGCATCGATGGAACCATAGCGACCGCAACGGGCATCGCCCTAGCGTCCGGTCAAAAAACCCGAGTGCTTCTTGGCGACCTGACCTTCTTGCACGATGTTGGCTCACTCGTTATTGATCCGGTGGATTCACCGCTAGACATTCAACTCGTGGTGGTGAACGACCACGGTGGCAGCATTTTTGAAGCGCTCGAAATGGCCAAGGCGCTACCTGCGACCGCCTTAGACCGACTATTCCGAACTCCACAACAGGTCAACCTAGCCGCGTTAGCCTTGGCTTACGGATGGCGTCACGAATTTGTGCAAAACGAAGACGAACTGCGCGAGGCCCTAGAACTTGAGGGCAGAGTGCTTATTGAGGTTGAGCTTTAGCCCAGAGCATCCGTGATTGGTTTGAACTTCAAATCGGTCTCAGCCGCTTCGCTGTCTGGTTCAGATTCCGAAACGATTCCACAACCGGCAAACGCGCGGATGTTCGACCCCTCGAGCTGCGCCCCGCGCAGTGCAATCGCCCACTCGCCATCGCCATCGGCGCCGATCCAACCAACCGGGCCGGCGTAGCGACCGCGGTCGAAAGGTTCTAACTCGGCAATGAGCTCGATGGCGTTCGCACGCGGGGTGCCTGCCACCGCCGCAGTCGGATGTATCGCGGCGGCCAGGTCGAGAACCGTCGAGTTGCTCGACAGCACACCGTGCACATCGCTGGCGAGATGCCACACGTTCGGAAGCGCGAGCGAAAACGGCGACTCGTCTGCGTCAACGTGCTCGCAGAACGGGTCGAGCGAGCGCACCATCGAGTCGACGGCGAAGCGATGCTCGGCCAAGTTTTTGTGTGAGGTGGCCAGCGCCTGACCAATGGCGTGGTCAACACCCTTATCGGTTCCTCGAGCCGCGGTGCCGGCCAACACCCGAGCCGAAACTTGCTTGTGTGAAACGCGAACCAGTAGCTCTGGCGAGGCGCCGAACAACCCATCAACCGAATAAACCCAGCAGCTCGGGTAGGTTTCGGCCAGTGCGATCAGCGGGTTACGAATGTCGAAGTCGGCAGCGAGCGGCGCAACCAGGTCGCGGGCAAGCACAACCTTCTCAACGCGTTCAGCCGCGATGGCCTCGAGCGCGCTGGCAACGGCCAGTTTGAATCCACCTCGGGTGAGACGGCCTTGGGCGAGCGGCTCGGCAAGGTTAGGGGCATCGGCAGGCTGCGGAGAAGCATCCGAGTTGAAATCTTCAAGCGAGGCTTCGTCGATTGTGGTGATCCAGTTGCGACCATCTCGGTGACCGAGCACAACACGAGGCACAATCAGCGTGCTCTCGGTCGACGATGAGTCGGCAAAGGCGATGGCACCAAAGGCCAGCAGCCCACTACCCGGCAGGTTGACCTCGTCGGTGACCTCGGCCTCGGCGACAAGCGCGAGCCAGGCGGCCGAGAGTTCGGCGAATCGATTAGCTCCGGTTGCGGTTAGACGAGCGTGCTCACCAATTCCGACGATGCCTTCACCGTGGCGCAAAAAAGTGATCGGGTTAGCAGGCAAACGCTGCAGAAGGGGGGCGACATCGCCGGTTAGTTCTTTAGAGACAACGCGCACGGATGCCCCTAACTGGCTCGAACTTGGCAGACGATCGAACGGCCGCACTTTTAGAAACTGGCACCTCACTGAGCGTTTTCTGTGAAGTGGCTGATTTTGATTGGGTTACACGTTGCCGCGCTTCTAATCTGAACTCAGCACTAAAAGATTTTACTCCCGCCCAACAAAGGTAATCATGTCGAAAAAGCAGCTAGTAGCGCTGGCAGTGGCATTTGCGGTTCTCGGAACCCCAATGGCGCTTGCAGCACCAGCATCGGCCGCACAAATCTCGACCGCCTCTTCACCGATTTTCACCGACCGCGGCGACAAAGACGAAGACGACGAAGATGAAGATGATGATGACGGTTTCGGATGGGGTCATGAAGACAACCACTCACTTCCTCCGGTCGTCATTCGCCCACACGGCGACGATGACGTCGAAGATGAAGATGAAGACGAAGATGAAGATGAAGACGACGACGAAGACGGTTTCGTACTTCCAGCCACCCCGGGTGTAGACCCTAACGCCGCACCAAGCGCCTCTCCCTATGACTCAAACAGGAATGGCACCGGAGCAACCTATTCGGTTTCGCCACTGCTTCCAACGGGTGTTCCAGCTTCACCTCTAGCCCCTAGCGGCTCTGACCAGGTGGTTGGCGCAAACGCAATCAACCCAGACGCCGCACCCGCGATCGACCCAGCCACCATTCGCACCTCGGCCAAGACACCTGCCGACGTATTCATGGAATCGGCTACCTGGGGCCTCGTGGCCATGGGTGCCGGTGCACTGGCTCTCGGTTCGGCAGCTGGTGTGAAGTCGCTCAGCGCTCGCCGCAAGCCAAACTCCGACTACTTCTACGACAGCGAAAACTAAACAGACCTTGCGGCGAAAGCCGCATCGAACGACCCCATCGCCCACCCCCGGCGGTGGGGTTCGTTTTTGCCGAAGGTAGACTTGAGTAGTGAGCAAAGCCGACCTTTCTAAGCAACCCGCGCAGGTTGCCGCCATGTTTGACGAGGTTGCGCCTACCTACGACAAGACCAACGACCTGCTTTCGTTCGGCCAATCGCGTCTTTGGCGCGGAATCGTAGCCAAAGCCGTTGACCCAAAAAGTGGCCAAAGCGTGCTCGACATGGCCGCCGGCACCGGCTCTTCAACCGCTGCTTTTGCCCGCCCAGGCGTTCGCCTCGTGGCCGGCGACTTTAGCGAGGGGATGCTCGCCGAAGGCCGCAAACGACACCCCGAAATCGAGTTCGTCTTCGCCGACGCCACCAAGCTTCCGTTCAAGGCAAAAGAGTTCGATGCCACCACGATTTCGTTCGGTCTTCGCAACGTGGTCGACGTTGAGGCAGCGCTCAGCGAAATGTTCCGCGTTACCAAGCCGGGCGGCCGCATCGTGATTTGCGAGTTCTCGAAGGTCACCAACCCGGTGCTTCGCCCGTTCTACAACTTCTACCTGCGCAAGGTGCTACCGGCGTTCTCGTCACTAGCTTCGAAGACCCCAGAGGCCTATGCCTACCTGTCTGAGTCGATCGACGCGTGGCCAGACCAGCGCACGCTGGCCGCCAAGATCGAAAAAGCCGGCTACGAAAAAGTCACTTTCAGGAATCTATCGTTCGGAATCGTTGCTATCCATGTGGGATTCAAACCAAAGGCGAGCAAATAGATGGCAAAACCCTCACTGCCAAAGCAGATGCGCAAGGTGGCCGATAAGGCCCTACTTTCGCGCATCGAAACTGGCCTTGAGTTGGTCGAAGCCGCCCTGCAACAGGCAACCGAGCACACCGACCCGATTGCCAAGGTCACCGCTCGTCACCTAGTGGATGCCGGTGGCAAACGCATTCGCCCCGTGCTCGTTCTGCTCACCTCTCAACTGGGTGACTACAACAACGCAGCCGTCATCGATGCTGCCGTCGTTGTCGAACTCACCCACCTAGCTACCCTCTATCACGATGACGTGATGGACGATGCCCCTACCCGCCGAGGTGTGCCGACCGCCCACAACATTTGGGGCAACTCGGTTGCGATTCTCACCGGTGACCTTTTGTTTGCACGAGCATCCCAGATTGTTTCGCGACTTGGCGAGAAGGCCCTGACCCTTCAGGCCGACACCTTCGAGCGTCTCTGCCTAGGTCAGCTGCACGAAACCGTTGGCCCGCAGCCAGGCGAAGACGCGGTTGACCACTACATTCGCGTGCTCGCCGACAAGACCGGTTCGCTTATTGCCGCTTCGGCTCAGCTCGGCGCGATGTTTGCCGACGCCCCAGACGAATTCCTCGAGCCGCTCACCAGCTACGGCGAAAAGGTCGGCGTTGCCTTCCAACTCATCGACGACGTGATCGACATCGCCGAGGCTGGCGCTTCGGGCAAGACTCCCGGCACCGACCTGCGCGCTGGCGTGCCAACCCTGCCAATGCTGCTGCTTCGCGCGCAGGCCCAGACCGACGGCAAGGCCGCAGAGCTCGTCGAGTTCATCGACTCAGGTCTCGAAGACAATGCCAAACTTGCCGAGGCGGTAAAGCGTCTTCGCGAACACGAGGTGGCCGAGCAGGCCTACCAGCAGGCCAAGCGCTGGGCCGACGAAGCAGTCGCCGCGCTAGCACCACTGCCCGACAGCAACGTGAAGTCGGCGCTCAAGAACTTTGCCGAGGCAGTAGTCGACCGCGACAACTAGCCTCAAGCCGAAACCAAAAAAGCCAAAAACGACCTAGCCAACGAAACACCAGAGGAACAAATGACCAAGCTGCGACTTGCCATCGTGGGAGCCGGCCCGGCCGGAATCTATGCCGCCGACCTGCTGATCAAATCTGAGCTTCGCGACTTCGAGGTTTCGATTGACCTTTTCGACCTACTGCCAGCGCCATACGGTTTGGTTCGCTATGGCGTCGCCCCCGACCATCCGCGCATCAAGGGCATTATTCGTGCGCTCTACGAGGTTCTTGACCGCGGCGACATTCGCTTCTTCGGCAACGTCAAATACGGCACCGACATCACCCTCGAAGACTTGAAAAAGCACTACAACGCAGTGATTTTCTCGACGGGTGCAATCAAGGATGCTGACCTGAACATTCCGGGCATCGAACTCGACGGCTCTTATGGTGCCGCCGACTTCGTCAACTGGTATGACGCCCACCCAGACGTGCCGCGCACTTGGCCGTTGAACGCGCGCGAGATTGCCGTGATCGGCAACGGCAACGTTGCCCTCGACGTGGCCCGCGTGCTGGTCAAGCACCCGCAAGACATGCTCTCAACCGACATCCCAGCCAATGTTTACGAAGGCCTCAAGAGCTCACCGGTCACCGATGTGCACGTGTTCGGTCGTCGCGGCCCGGCTCAGGTCAAGTTCACCCCGCTCGAACTTCGTGAGGCGACGCACATCGAAGGTGTCGACTGCATCGTCTATGACGAAGACTTCAAATATGACGAGGGTTCGCAAGAGGCCATCGACTCAAACAACCAGACCCGCGTGATGGTCAACACCCTCGAGGCCCTGCGTGCCGAGCCACAGAACACCGGCGCACCGCGTCGCCTGCATCTGCACTTTTTCTCGGCCCCGGTCGAGGTGCTCGGTGAAGACGGCCAGGTTGCCGCCATTCGCGTCGAGCGCACAGAACTCGACGGTCGCGGGGGAGTCACCTCAACCGGTGAGTTCCGCGAGATTCCGGTTCAGGCCGTCTACCGCGCGGTTGGCTACTTCGGCTCAGAGCTCGACCAGATTCCATACGACGCCAAGTACGGCGTGATTCCGAACGACGGCGGTCGCGTTCAGGGCGCCGACGGCAAGCAGATCGACGGCGTCTATGCCACCGGCTGGATCAAGCGCGGCCCAGTTGGCCTCATCGGTCACACCAAGAGCGACGCACTCGAAACCATCGGCCACGTCATCGCCGATCGCGCCAAGTGGTGGAGCCCAGAAAACGCCGACGAAAGCGCAGTGGATGCTCTTCTGAACTCGCGCGGAGTCGAATTCGTTGGCTGGCCAGAGTGGTTGTTGATCGACGCACACGAGAAGGCACTCGGCGAGGCCGAGGGTCGCGAGCGCATCAAGCTCGTCGAACGCGAAGACTTTTTGCGCGTCGCCAAGGGCTAGTTCGCACCAATCGGTAAACGCTTGCAGTTTTGGCGAGTAAATTTCTTTTTATGCAGCTAATTCATCTTCGTCGCGCGGGCGTCTCGGTAATCTTCGACACCAGTTCGGGCACCCCGGCCATTTTGTATTGGGGTGCGGCGGTGGCCGACATCCACGCTGCTGTTGACCTCGTTCGCACACAGCTCGAGCTAACCCCACCGTGTGACTTTGACGACCCGCAGACCATCGGCATCTGGCGCGAAAACGCGCGCGGCTATCTCGGCCGCCCAACCATCATCGGTTCGCGCGAAGGTGCCGACTTCACGCAAAAGTTCGACCTGCGCGAGACCAAGCAGACCGACGAGCACAGCGTTGAATTCTGCTCGGTCGACGCGAACGCCGAGCTCGAGGTTTGCGCAAAGTTCACCCTCGACCCAGCCGGCATCTTGCGCATCAACCAGTCGGTGACCAACCTCAATCTTGTTCCGTTCAACCTTGAGTCGCTCACCAGCTTCGTGCCGGTGCCCGACTACACCACCGAGTCGCTCGATTTCACCGGCCGCTGGCTCAACGAGCGCAACCCGCAGCGCAGACCGATCGGGGTTGGTTCGTGGATGCGCGAGGGTCGCGAAGGCCGCACCGGTCACGACTACACGCTCGTGCAGTTTGCACTTACCGCTGGCACCGGATTTCAGTCGGGTGAAGCCTGGGGTCTCTCGCTCGCCTGGAGCGGCAACAACCGCCACATTCTCGAGCGCACCCCGATCGGTCGCACCAGCCTGGGTGCCGGCGAACTGCTGCTACCGGGTGAAGTCATCTTGCAGTCGAACGAAACCTACCGCGCGCCCGAGGTTTGGGCGGTCTATTCGGCCGAAGGTATCGACGGAGCAAGCGCACGTTTTCACCAGTCGGTGCGAGCCCGCGCCATTCACCCAACCAACATTCGCCCTCGCCCGGTCACGTTGAACGTGTGGGAGGCGGTCTATTTCGACCACAACCTCGAAAAGCTAACCGTCCTCGCCGATGCTGCCGCCGAGATTGGAGTCGAACGCTTCGTGCTCGATGACGGTTGGTTCGGTGCTCGTCGCGACGACTTTGCCGGCCTCGGCGACTGGGTGGTCAGCGCGGATGTCTGGCCTAACGGCCTTGGCCCCCTCGTCGAAGCCGTGAACTCACGAGGTATGGAGTTCGGCCTCTGGTTTGAGGGCGAGATGGTCAACGCCAACAGCGACCTCTACCGCGCGCATCCGGAATGGATTTTGCAGTCTGGCGGCCGCGTGCCACCAGAGTTCAGAAACCAGCAGGTGCTCGACCTTTCGCACCCTGGTGCTTACGCCCACGTGTTCAACCAGGTGCACGCCATCTTGAGCGAATACAACATCGCCTACATCAAGTGGGATCACAACCGAGTGCTCACCGAAGCCGCGCACCTTGGCCGCCCAACCGTTCGCAAGCAGACCGAGGCGATTTACCGCATGTTCGATGAGCTCAAGGCAGCGCATCCGGGCCTAGAAATCGAATCTTGCGCATCGGGCGGTGGTCGCATCGACCTCGAAATGATCAACCACGCCGACCGTTTCTGGACAAGCGACAACAACGACGCCCTCGAGCGTCAGTCGATTCAGCGATTTACCTCGATCGTGATTCCACCCGAGATGCTCGGCACTCACATCGGCCCAACCAAGGCTCACTCAACCGGTCGCACCCACTCGGTGTCGTTCCGCGGGGCGACCGCGCTCTGGGGTCACGCCGGCCTCGAGTGGGACCTCACCGAAGCAACCGATGCCCAGAAGGCCCAACTCGCCGGCTGGATCACCTATTACAAGTCGAAGCGCGACATGCTGCACTCTGGCCGCGTGGTTCGCGTCGACCAGACCGAGGCTAACTCGTGGACTCACGGCGTGATTGCCGCCGACGGCTCACAGGCGCTGTTCTCGCACGTTGCCCTGCGCCAGTCGCAGTTCAGCCGCCCAGCGAACATTCGACTAACCGGCTTGGATGCTGACGCAACCTACTTCGTCAAGGTAGTCGAGCCCGCCGGAGCCCCCGAGTACACGCAGATCGCGCCGCCAAAGTGGTTCGACGGAGTCAACGTTTCAGGTGCCCTACTTGCTCGCCTTGGACTACGTGCCCCGGCACTTCGCCCCGAGCAAGCGCTGCTGATCGAAGCGACCAAGAACTAGCCAATTGCCAAACCGTCTAGACCCGAAGCGACTGAAGAGCGCGAAGTTCGCACTCTTCGTGATCTTCTTCACGCAAGGGTTTGCGGCGATCACCACCCTGCCGCGCATCCCCGAGCTAATCGACCAAATCGGCGTGAACTTTGCGCAGTGGGGTGCCATCATCGGTTTCGCCGGTCTCGGTTCGCTGCTGCCGCTGGTGTTCACCAACAAGCTGGTCAACCGCTTCGGCACCAGCCCGGTCATCAAGGTTTCGGCCATCGCAATCACTCTGGTTCTGATGTCGCTGGCCTGGATCACCAACCCGATTCTGTTCTTCATCGCCTACACGCTTCAGTCGTTCGCGTTCAGCACCTTCAACATTGCACTCAACGCCCAGGCCGTGATGTTTCAAAAGAAGCTCGGCAAGGTGCTGCTCGGTTCGTTCCACGGTTCGTGGTCGATCGGTGCGGCTAGCTCGGCTGCGGTGAGCGGCGTGCTCGCCACCTTCTTGCCACTCTGGTTGCACCTGGTCATTGTGCCGATTCTGGTTTTCATCGCCTTCCAACTTTCGGGCAACTACCTGCTCTCACCGAGCGAAGACGGTCACGAGGCCGAAAAGCCGAAGGCTGGCGACAAAAAGGTTTCTTGGCTAGCCACCCCCGGCTACCTCTGGTTCTTGTCACTCGGGCTGTGGGCGGGAATGTGGCCCGAGCTCGTCATGATGGAGTGGAGCGCCGTGTTCAGCCGCGACGTTCTGCAACTCGAGGCCGGTCGCGGCGCTCTGCCTTACACGGTGTTCGTGGCGGCCATGATCGTCGGCCGTTTTTCGGTGGTGCACATCACCAAGCGCATCCACTTCAGCACCATGTCGCAGTGGGGCGGCATTTTGGGTTCGGTGATGATGTCGATCGGCGTGTTCTGGCCCGCGGCGATTGTTGCGAACGGGGATGTCTCGACTCTCGCCGATCGCGTCGACGCGGCCCTAACCGTTCAGGTGGTTTTCTTCGCGTTGGCAGGTCTTGGCATCGCCTCGATGGTGCCTTCGTTCTATAGCGCAGCCGGTGACATTCGTGGGCTGTCGACCGCACAGGCACTTTCGCGCATGAGCTTGGCCAACGCTCTGATGATGATGCTCGCCAAGGTGATCATGGGTGCCATCGCCGAAGGCCCCGGCATCGTTGAGGCGTTTGTGTTTCCGTTGGTGTCATTTATGGCGGCAGGCATCATCGCCGGGGTAGTGGTGAAAAAGTCTAAAAAGCTGCGAGCCGAAAATGCCAGCGCTTACCCGCCAACTGGGCCGATTTCAACCATCGACGCTTAGCGCCGGTCGCACAAAAAACCGTCTGCCGAAAAACGCCTAGCGGTAGTTGGTGAACTGAACGTCGATTGGTAGATCGCTCGACTTGAGCAACGCAATCACGTCTTGCAGGTCGTCGCGGCTCTTGCTGCTAACGCGCAGCTCGTCACCCTGAATCTGAGATTTGATGCTCTTTGGGCCCTCTTCGCGAATGATCTTGCTGATCTTCTTGGCGTTTTCTTGGTCGATGCCGTTTTTGAGTGAAGCCTCGATGCGGTATTCCTTGCCTGAGGCAAAGGGGTCACCAGCATCCAAGCTCTTTAGTGAAATGCCACGCTTGACCAGCTTCGACTGAAACACATCGAGCACAGCCTTCACACGCTCTTCGCTGCTGGCCTTCATGAGTAGCTTTTCGCCAGACCAGTCGATCTCTGCGCCTACGCCCTTGAAGTCGTAGCGCTGCTCGATCTCTTTTTGTGCTTGGTGGAGGGCGTTGTCGGCCTCCATCTTGTCGACCTTAGAAACGATGTCAAATGAGGAATCAGCCATGAGTCAAAGTTTACCGCTTGGCATACTTGGCGGTGCTGGCTCGAACCACCAACTTCACCGGCCACTCTTTCTTATCTTCGATGTTGTCATGGTCTTCGGGGTTCGGCAGGGCGAGGATGTCGAGCAAGGTGTTTACCGCAGCGCGACCCTGGTCGGCCGGGTTTTGAGCAATCGTGCTCAACCCGTAGAACTCGCTTAGGTTGTGATCGTCGATGCCGACCACCGACAGGTCTTTGGGTACCTCGAGTCCGAGGTCTTTGGCAGCCATGATGGCCCCGAACGCCATCTCGTCTGACGCGCAGAACACCGCGGTGGGAGCATTGCGCAGGTCGGTGAACAGCTGCTTTGCAACAACGTATGCGCCAGGAATGGTGAAGTCGCAGTCGGCTACCCAATCTTCGTTGATGGTAAGTCCGGCTTCTTTCATGGCTTGGGCATAGCCGTAGTAGCGAAGGCTCGGCTGGCCGAACTCTTCGTCGGCGTTTGGCAGACCACGAATCATTCCGATGCGAGTGTGCCCGAGTGAGAGAAGGTGCTCGGTGGCGAGTTTGCCAGCGGCAACGTCGTCCATGGTGATTGAACGAGCACCCTTAATTGGTCCACCAATGCCAACGATGGGTTTGTGCATGCGGTTTAGAGTGGCAAGCTCAGCCTCGGTTGGGTTCACGGCCACGGTAAGCACGCCGTCGACTCGCTTGCGCAGCAGCAGCTCGTCGAAAATCTTTTTGCGCTGCTTCTCGCCGCCGCTGAGGTTATAAAGGGTCAGGTCATAGCCGTGGTCGATGAGTTCGGTTTCTATCGCCTCGAGAATCACAGAGAAGAACCAGCTGTCGATGCGTGGAAGAACTACGCCAATGTTTTGGGTGCGTCCCGTAGCCAGAGTTGCGGCTGATGAAGATGCAACGTAGCCGAGCTCGCTGGCAGCATCCTCAACCTTTTTCTGAGCCTTGGCGCTCACGTGGTCTTTGCCGCGAAGGGCGCGAGAGACGGTGGCCGTAGAGACCCCGGCGAGTGCTGCAACTTCTTCAATGCCGACCATGTAAAAAACCTGTAAATTTCTCGAGTGGTTCAGTTTTTACAAATCTACTTGCAGAAGCGGATGCTCACAACCGCCGGTTAGCGCTTAGGCACAAGTTCTTGTATCCTTTACTAGTTCGCGTAGCTTGCAAAAGTTTGCGGCAAGGCTAGTTACCCAAGCGGCCAAAGGGATCTGACTGTAAATCAGCCGGCTCAGCCTTCGGGGGTTCGAATCCCTCACTAGCCACGAAACCCCAGTCCTCCACGACTGGGGTTTTTCTTTCTACCAAAACAGGATGACCGATGAATGAAGTGACACCTCAGGCAGAGACCGAGCAAGCGCAAGTGCAGGCCGGTTTCGAAGGCTGGAAAAAGCGCGTCGCGGTTTTTCTGGTCGGTCAGACCATCACCACGCTGGGTTCGGCGTTGGTGCAGTACGCCATTTTTTGGCACCTGACCCTGACCACTAAGTCAGGGCTAATTCTTGCCCTTGCGGCAGTGTTCGGCTTTTTGCCTCAGGCAATCGTCTCGATTTTCGCGGGCGTTTGGGCTGACCGCGTCAACCGCAAGCTAATGATCATCATTTCTGACTCGGCGATTGCCCTGGCAACCCTTGGCCTCGCTTTCTTGATGCTCTCGGGCATCGATGACCTCTGGTTGATTTTCTTGGT
The DNA here is from genome assembly GCA_044348705.1 of Rhodoluna sp. Taxonomy (GTDB): domain Bacteria; phylum Actinomycetota; class Actinomycetes; order Actinomycetales; family Microbacteriaceae; genus Rhodoluna. The sequence goes on from JBIKSH010000003.1 coordinate 102,602, forward strand.
GATGGCGGTTCGCTCGGTGGGTGCCGGTGTTCAGATGCCTGCCATCTCGGCGCTGCTTCCGCAAATCGTTCCAACCGACAAGCTGATGCGCGTCAACGGAATCAACAGCAGCGTGCAGTCTTCGCTAACTTTGGTTGCTCCGCTAGCCGCGGCCGCGGTTTATGCCAACATGTCGCTGGTTGGCATTTTGTTCATCGACTTTGTGACCGCAGTTATCGGACTTTCGCTGCTTGCCACCGTTGCCGTGCCGACTTTGGCACGAGCATCCAGCGCAGACAAACCGTCTTACTTCACCGACCTCAAAGAGGGCATCACCTACACCTTCACCCACGAGCTAGTTCGCTGGGTAATGGTCGTTTTTGGAGTCGTCTTCTTGCTCATCGTTGCACCGTCAAACCTTTCGCCTCTGATGCTGGTTCGAAACTGGGGCAGCGACGTTTGGCTGCTAACGGTGCTCGAACTTTCATTCGGCGTTGGCATGGTTATCGGTGGTGGATTGATGGCGCTGCTCGCCAACAAGCTTGACCGAATCACAACAATCATTGCGACATCGGTGGCATTCGGTGTCTTGGCCGTGGTCATGGGCTTCTCGACCAACCTGATTTTGTTCTTCAGCCTGTTCTTCTTTATCGGCGTGATCGTGCCGGCGTTCTCGACTTCGGCAATGACCCTGCTTCAAGAAACCGTTGAGCCTGAGCGCCAGGGACGCGTGTTCGGTTTCGTCGGAATCGTGATGGCCGTGGCAATGCCACTCGGCATGGCGGTTTTGGGCCCACTTGCCGACGTGGTTTCGGTTGAGTCGATTCTCATCGGCACGGGTGCGGCAACTGTGGTGATTGCTGCGTTTGCCGCGCTGTCACCTTCGGGCAAGCGCGCCTGGGCTGCGGCCCACGCCTCGACCGGGCCTAGCGCAGAGTCGAACTAGTTCTTGAACCACTCGGTCGGCGAACCGAGGGACAGAAGCAAGCTGAACACCGCGGTTAGGCCAACCAGCAGCGTGAGAATCAACACGAGCGGGCGAGCGATGAACCAGCGAAAAAGTCGGTCGAACCAGTGCGCATCACGCGGGTCGGTGCCAGCGCTCACGCGCCAAGGGCCGTCGAGCGAAGCATCCTTGTTCAATTTGATTTCAAACGGGATGGTCGCAAACGGCACGATCGCAAGGGCAACGGCCAGCATGGTCTTACCAAGCGCCCAGCGCTGGTTGACGGCCACGAGGGCGGCGGTAACCGCGTAGCCCAAGAACACCGCACCGTGCGTGCCACCGGCGGCTGTGACCACGAGCGGGTCGACACCTAGTCCGCGGGCGACGAGCGCACCGATCAGCAGAGTCCAGGTGACGGCCTCGGCCTTGGCGAAGTTGTTGAACAGTTTCTTCGGTGTCATGCGAGCCTTTCGAGCGAATCGTTTCGGTTACATTTTCGCAGGTTCGCGCCCCGCACCTGACCCGCCCCGCTAGGTTGTAGAGGTGAGCGAAATCAATGCGGCACCCACAGCGCCCCGCGAAAAGAACGTAGCCAAGGGTCTTGGCCTCGGGCTCACCGCCTACTTCATCTGGGGCTCGTTTCCCCTCATCATCGCCGGCCTCGCCACGTTCGCAAACCCGTGGGAAATCGTCGTCTGGCGCATCGTCTTCGGCTTCGCGACCGCCGTGCTGCTTATTTCGGTGACGCGCACTTGGGGTTCGCTCGCGGCCGTGTTCAAAAACAAGCGGATGCTCGGCTGGATCGCCCTCTGCTCGTTCTTCATCATGATCAACTGGCAGGTTTATGTAATCGGCATCTCGGCCGGCCGCGTGGTCGAAACCTCGCTCGGCTATTTCATCAACCCGCTGGTCACCGTGCTGCTCGCCGTGGTGTTCTTGCGCGAGCGGCTAAACGCCATTCAGTGGTCGGCGGTAGGCCTCGGCGCGGTTGCAGTAACCGTGCTCACCATCGACTACGGCCACCTACCTTGGATCGCCCTCACCCTGGCCGGCTCGTTCGGAATCTATGGCCTAGCCAAAAACAAACTCGGCGGCAAGGTTACGCCGTTGAATTCTTATGCCATCGAATCGGGTGCACTGCTGCCGGTTGCCATCATCCAAGGCGCGATCGTTGCCAGCCTGGCTCCTGGGCTTCAAATCACCGAGCACGGCTGGCAGGGCGTGGCCGGTTTGGCCATCTTCGGCATCATGACTGCGGTTCCGCTGATTCTGTTCGGCACCGCGGCCGAAAACCTGCCGCTGAGCTGGGTTGGCTTTATGCAGTTCATGACGCCGAGCATCCAGTTTGTTCTTGCACTGACGGTGTTTCAAGAGCAGATGCCGCCAGCTCGCTGGGTTGGGTTCATTCTCGTCTGGGTTGCTTTGCTTACTCTCACCACGGATGCTCTGCGGCGCAATCGCGCAAACCGCAGACTGCGCACTCAGAGTTGAGTCGCGGCGGCAGCATTTTGCCGCAAAGGTTCCGTTACCAAACCTTTTCTTAGTCGAAACACTATTGTTACGTCACAAACGGTTTTCGACTTGCGCGGTTCACTAGGCTAAACGCAAGCGTGTCAGACCCCTGACGCGTGCGTTTGTCAACGACGGTTGGCGAACAACCATTGAAACGGAGAAACAATGAATTCAAAGCTCAAGAGAGGTTTTGCCGCACTTGCAGTTACTGCATCTAGCGCCATGATTCTTTCGTCATGTGCTGCACCTTCATTCGATGCAGCTAACTGCACCGATGCAGCACTTAGCGTAGGAAGCCTACTTCCAACCACCGGTAACCTAGCGTTCCTCGGTGCCCCAGAAATCGCTGGTGTTGACCTCGCAATCAAAGAGATCAACGAAGCTGGCGGTGTAGCTGGTAAGTGTGTATCGGTCTCGCACAAAGACTCAGGTGACACCACCACCGACATCGCAACTCAGTCATCGACCGCTCTTATCAACGACGGCGTTGACGCCATCGTTGGTGCAGCTTCGTCGGGTGTATCGCTAAGCGTTATCGACCAGATCACCGGTGCCGGTGTTCTACAGATCTCGCCTGCTAACACCGCTCCTGACCTAAGCACCTACGCAGATGGTGGACTGTACTTCCGTACCGCTCCTTCTGACGTGCTACAGGGTCGTGTGCTAGGTAACTTGATGGTTGGAGACGGTGCAAGCAACGTTGCATTCCTAACCCTTCAAGACCCATACGGCACCGGTCTATTCGAGAACGCCAAGATTGCTGTTGAAGCAGCTGGTGGAACCGTAGTTGCGAACGAAGAGTTCGCACCTGGTACCAAGAACTTCTCGAGCCAGATCGACAAGGTTCTAGCTTCTAACCCAGACGCAATCGCAGTTATCTCGTTCGACGAGGTTAAGTCGATTCTTCCTGAGCTAGTCAAGGTAAAGGGTTGGGACCCAACCAAGCTTTACCTAGTTGACGGAAACACCGGAAACTTCGACGCTGACTTCACCGACTTCAACATTGCCGGTGCACAGGGAACCATTCCTGGTGTTATCGCTTCGGACGACTTCAAGACCCGTCTAGCTGCTGCAAACCCTGACCTAACCGTTTGGGCTTACGCTGCTGAGTCTTACGACGCCACCATGCTTGTTGCTTTGGCTGCTGCCACTGCTGCAAAGAATGGCGAAGAAGTCACCGGTGCAAACATCTCGAAGTACATGGCTGAAGTTTCGTCAGGTGGCGAGAAGGTTGACTTCTCACAGCCAGGCGCATTCAAGAAGGCTATGGACTTGATCAACGCTGGTACTGACATCGACTTCGAAGGTGTCTCTGGCCCGATCTCGTTCGACGCCAACGGTGACCCAACCGAAGCCTACGTAGGTATCTACCTGTACGACGACAAGAACATCAACACTGGTGTTGACGTCGAGTACGGCAAGTTGGACTAGTTCTAACTGACTACCTCAAGTAGCACGAAACCCCCGGGCCGAAAGGCTCGGGGGTTTTGCTTTAACTCAGTGGGCTTTAGAGGTCGGCTAGGTTACCTAGGTAAAGCTCGATCATCTTCGGGTCGTTGAGCAGGTCGCGGCCGGTGCCGGTGTGTGCATCCTTGCCCTGATCGAGCACGTAGGCGCGGTCACAGATCTGCAGGCAGCGACGAGCGTTCTGCTCAACCATGATCACGGTCACGCCGGCCTGGTTCACTTCTTTGACTCTCAAGAATGCTTCGTCTTGACGCACCGGCGATAGACCGGCCGATGGCTCATCGAGCAGAAGAACCGAAGGGTTTACCATGAGTGCGCGACCCATGGCCACCATCTGGCGCTCACCGCCCGATAGAGAGCCAGCACGCTGTGCGCGGCGCTTGACTAGGTCAGGAAAGAGCTCTCCGACAAACTCGAAGCGTTCCTTGAAAGTCTTCGGGTTCTGAAACACGCCCATCTCGAGGTTTTCTTCGATGGTCAGGCTTGGGAACACGTTGTTGGTCTGCGGAACGAAGGCTACGCCCTTAGAGACGAGCTTGTTTGCCTTGAGCCCGGTGATCTCTTCGCCCTGCAAGAAAACCTGACCCGAGCGAATGTTCACCTGACCGAAGATGGCCTTTAAGAGGGTCGACTTGCCGGCGCCGTTAGGGCCGATGATGCCGATCAGTTCGCCCTGACGAGCTACCAAAGAGCAGTCGTTCAGAATGTTCACGCCCGGCAGATAACCGGCAACCAGGTTTTTGGCTTCGACCACTACGTCGTTCATGCGTTGTCTTTCTTGATGTTGGTTGCGCCCAGATCTGAGTCGTGGTGTGCGCCAAGGTAGGCGTCGATAACCGCAGGGTTCTTCATAACTTCGGCTGGCGGACCTTCGGCAACAATCTTGCCCTCGGCCATGACGATTACCCAGTCGCTGATGTGGCGAACCATGTGCATGTCGTGCTCAACGAATAGAACGGTCATACCCTCTGACTTGAGCCCTTTGATGTGGTCGAGTAGCGACTGAGTCAGCGCAGGGTTCACACCGGCCATCGGCTCGTCGAGCATCACCATGGTTGGCTTGGTCATCAGTGCGCGAGCCATCTCGAGCAACTTGCGCTGGCCACCAGAGAGGCTGGCCGCGAAGTCTTCGCTCTTGTCGTACAACTTGAAGCGAGTAAGCAACTCGGTGGCAATCTCGGTTACCTGGTTCTCTTGCTTGCGCCAAACCCAACGGAACATCGCTGCCAGCGGGTTCTCGCCGGTCTGGTTCTGGTAACCGAGACGCATGTTCTCCATCACGGTGAGCAACGAAAGCGCCTTGGTGAGCTGGAAGGTGCGAACCATTCCCATGCGGGCAACCTTGTATGACGCGACGCCAGCAAGGTTCTTGCCGTCGAAGATCCAGGTGCCGGTGTTTGGCCTGTCGAAACCGGTCAGCAGATTGAAGAAGGTGGTCTTACCGGCACCGTTAGGGCCGATGAGAGCCGTGATCTGGCCACGCGGAATCTCAACGTGCGCCACGTCGACAGCCGTTAGACCGCCGAACTGACGGGTTACGTTGTCGGCAACCAAGATTGGGTCAACCTTGGCGCAGCCTGGGGCGATTTCGCCCAATGCGATTTGGTTAGGCATTGAAGTAGAGCTCCTTCTTGTTGCCGAAGATTCCTTGCGGCCTGAATATCACCAGCAGCATTAGGCCAAGACCGACCAACATAAAGCGGATGCCGCCGATCTGGTCTTGCTGAATGAAAGTAATGATGCCGCTGCTTACACCGGCGCTTAGCAAGCCTTCGGTGAGCGATAGCAGCACCCAGAAAATCATCGAACCGATGATTGGGCCAAGCACGGTAGACGCACCGCCGAGAAGCAGAATCGTCCAGATGAAGAAGGTCAGACCGGTTCCGTAGTTACCCGGCTGAACTGCGCGAGGTAGCACGAACACGATTCCGGCAAGAGTTCCGAGCAGACCACCGATGATCAGTGACTGCATCTTGTAGCTGTAGACGTTCTTACCCAGTGAGCGAACTGCGTCTTCATCTTCGCGAATACCCTTGATGACTCGGCCCCAAGGGCTGCGAATCATTTGTGCGACGAACAGTGCACCCAAGATCACGAGTGACCAGGCGACGACGCGAACCCAGAGGCCCTTTTCATCCATGGTCCAGGCCCAGAAGCCGTATTCGCCGACTGGGAACGGGTTCAGATCGTAGAACTCTTTGGCGAAGCCGCTCAAGCCCTGTGGGCCACCGGTCACGTCGTTTAGACCAGTGGTCGAAACGATGAATCGCAAGATTTCTGCGGCAGCAATCGTCACAATGGCCAGATAGTCAGACCGCAGCCTCAGCGTGGGTATACCGAGAATCAGCGAGAGCACAATCGAAGCTGCGAACGAAAGCAGAATGGCTGGCACAAGACCGAGACCTGCCAGGTTTGCCATTGCGAAGGCATAAGCGCCAACCAACATGTAGGCAGCCTGACCGAAGTTGAGCAAACCGGTAAACCCGAAGTGCATTGCGATACCGATGGCAGCCAGCGCGTAGGCCGCGGTCATCGGGGTGAAAAGTTCACCCAGTGCGTTTGAAAGAATCTGTTCCATCTTCGGTCCTATCCGATTCTCTGCTTACGACCGAGAACACCCTGTGGTCTAAATAGCAAGACCAGGATGAGCACGATCAGTGCGCCAGCAAACTTTAGGTCTGGTGGAATCACCAGTGTGCTGAGCTCTACGAACATTCCAACGATTAGCGCTCCAACCGCTGCACCGAATGCGGTGCCGAGGCCACCGAGCGTGACGGCTGCGAACAGTAGAAGAAGAATCGAGAAGCCGGTGTCCCACGAGGCCTGGAAGTAGAGGCCGATAAACACACCAGAGAGGCCGGTTAGAGCCGAAGCTACGACCCAGACGATGCGAATAATCTGCTCAACGTCGATACCTGTCGAGGCAGCAAGCGATGGGTTGTCTGAAACGGCGCGGGTTGCCTTACCGATTCGGGTGCGGGTTAGGAACCACCCGAATCCGAGTAGTGCAAGAAGCGCGATCCCTGCGGTAATTACGTTCAACGCTGGCATCAGCACACCGAAGACATTCCAGGTTTCACCCTGCGAAAGCACCTTGGTGTCGCCGCCGTAAACGAGTTGCAAGAAGTAGCGAATCAAGATCGAGAGACCGATCGAAACGATCATCATCTGCGTGATGCCCAGACGGCGCTTGCGCAGAGGTCTCCAGAGCACGGCGTCTTGCGTGTATCCGAATGCTGTAACCACTGCGGTTGCAATCAGAGCCGAAAGAATCAGATCGAGGCCGAGCACCTTGTTGAAGGTGAAGAGCGATAGAGCGCCGATGGTGACCATTTCACCGTGGGCAAAGTTGCTGAGGCCCGTGGTTCCGTAGATGAGTGAAAGGCCGATGGCCGCCATGGCTAGCAAGATTCCGAAGTTCAAGCCAGCAAAGATGCGGCTGAGCAGAACGTTGGTTGTCGGTGCTGGTTCGACTGGGCCAGTGCCTGGCTTGGTTTCGAGAGGGAACAGCGCAACAACGCTGTTCACTTTGTCGATGGTGACTTCGCGCACATTCGAGAAGTCGGCCTTTAGTTTGGCTCCTTCAGGCAGGCTGGCTAGGTCGAGGGTGACGGTGTAGGTGCCTTTGGCCGGAACCGCTACCTCCCACTTGCCTCGAGCATTTGTGGTTGCCGAACCTTCGAACCCTTCGCCGACCACGGTGATCACAGCGCCTTCGACTGGGTTCGCCGAACCCTGCTTGATTGCACCGCCAACCGAGAAGTCTGAAGAAATATCGGTTGGGGCGGGGGTCGCTGCAAAAGCGCCGGTACCGCCAAATATCAAGGTCATCAACAGGATGACTGCCCCTAGCCATTTGGCCGGGTGGGCCTGCGCCCTATGTGTTAGCTGATTCAAGCCAACCTCCGTTGTTCGTGCGCAATGCTGCGCACCGTTGCGTTATCTATGCCGACACTACTAGAAAAATGAAAGGCAAAATGGGCCGTAACCAGAACGAAATAGAGTCGTTGCACTTCGCGCACGAGCATCCGCGCTACAAAAAACCGCAGTAGAGCAACCCTTGCGGGGGCGGTAGAATTGGCTAAATCCGTTCCGCTGCTATTGAAGGCGCAATAATGACGCAAAATGACCCATTCGGCTTTGTCGGTTTGACCTACGACGACGTTCTTCTTCTGCCTGGTGAATCTGACGTTGTGCCGAGCGGCGTGAACACCAAGACTCGCATTTCGAAGCGCATCGAGATCAACATCCCCTTGCTTTCATCGGCCATGGACACCGTCACCGAAGCCCGCCTCGCAATCGCGATGGCTCGCCAGGGCGGCATCGGCATTTTGCACCGCAACCTTTCGCTCGAGCGTCAGGCCGCCGAAATCGACATCGTCAAGCGCTCTGAAGCCGGCATGATCACCAACCCGGTCACCACAACTCCTTACGCAACCATTCAAGAAGTGGATGCCCTGTGCGGCCACTACCGCGTATCGGGCCTTCCCGTGGTTGACGACAACGGCATTCTCGTTGGCATCGTCACCAACCGTGACATGCGCTTCGTGCTTGATGTTCAGCGCACCAGCACGCTGGTTAAAGATGTGATGACTCCGGTTCCTCTTATTACTGCGCGCGTTGGTTGCAGCCCAGACGAGGCAATCGCCCTGCTAGCTCAGCACCGCATCGAGAAGCTGCCTCTGGTCGACGAGAACGGCAAATTGCGCGGGCTCATAACCGTAAAAGACTTTGACAAGAGCGAGAAATACCCTCTGGCTTCGAAAGACTCATCTGGTCGTCTGCTGGTTGGCGCGGCCGTTGGTGTTGGCCAAGACGCTTGGGAGCGCTCGATGGCTCTGGTTGACGCAGGCGTTGACCTTCTTATTGTCGACACCGCTCACGGCCACAACCGCGCCGTGCTCGAAATGGTTGCCAAGCTAAAGGCTGAGCCATTCGCCAAGAACGTTGACATCATCGGCGGCAACGTGGCCACTCGCGAAGGCGCTGCCGCGCTGGTTGCCGCTGGTGCCGATGGCGTCAAGGTTGGCGTAGGCCCAGGTTCGATTTGCACCACCCGTGTTGTTGCCGGTGTTGGTGTGCCACAGGTTACCGCCGTCTACCAGGCATCGCTTGCCTGCAAGCCGGCCGGTGTGCCGGTTATCGCCGACGGTGGTCTGCAGTATTCGGGCGACATTCCTAAGGCGCTGGTTGCCGGTGCAAACGCCGTGATGATCGGCTCGCTTCTTGCCGGAACCGACGAGGCTCCGGGTGAGATCACCTTTGTTGGTGGCAAGCAGTTCAAGACCTACCGCGGCATGGGTTCACTAGGCGCCATGCAGTCACGCGGCCAGGCTCAGAGCTACTCGAAAGACCGCTATTTTCAAGACGACGTGCTTCGCGAAGACAAGCTAGTGCCAGAGGGCATCGAAGGTCGCGTGCCTTATCGCGGTTCGGTTGCCTCGGTAACGCACCAGCTAATTGGTGGCTTGCGAGCATCCATGGGCTATGTCGGCGCAGAGACGATCGACGAGCTTCAGAGCAAGGGCAAGTTTGTGCGCATCACCGCGGCTGGCTTGCGCGAGAGTCACCCACACGACATTCAAATGGTTGCCGAGGCGCCAAACTACGGAACCCGTTAAGGAGCGCTTGTAAATGAGCGAAGTTGAAATCGGTCGCGGCAAGCGCGGCACCAGAGCGTGGGCGTTTGACGACATCGCCATCGTGCCATCGCGTCGCACCCGTGACCCTCACGACGTAACCACCTCGTGGAACATCGACGCCTATAAGTTCGACCTGCCGGTAATGGCTGCGCCGATGGACTCGGTGGTTTCACCAGACACCGCAATCGCCATGGGCAAGCTTGGTGGCCTCGGCGTGCTAGACCTCGAAGGTCTATGGACTCGCTACGAAGACCCATCGCAGCAGCTCAACGAAATCGCCAAGCTTTCGCCAGAACAGGCAACCGCTCGCATGCAGCAGATTTATGCCGAGCCGATCAAGCCAGAGCTGATTCGCGATCGCATCGCCCAGATTCGCGCAGCAGGCGTAACCGTTGCCGGTGCCCTGTCGCCGCAGCGCACCGCCGAGTTCGCCAAGACCGTTATCGCCGCCGGCGTTGACCTCTTTGTTATTCGCGGCACCACCGTTTCGGCCGAGCACGTTTCGAAAAACCGCGAGCCACTAAACCTAAAGCAGTTCATCTATGAACTCGATGTTCCGGTAATCGTTGGTGGCGCGGCCACCTACACCGCGGCACTTCACCTCATGCGCACTGGTGCAGCCGGTGTGCTCGTCGGGTTCGGCGGTGGAGCGGCTTCGACCACTCGACGTGTGTTGGGCATCCACGCACCAATGGCTACCGCTGTTGCCGATGTTGCCGGCGCTCGCCGTGACTACATGGATGAATCGGGCGGCCGCTATGTGCACGTAATCGCCGATGGCGGTTTGGGTTCTTCGGGCGACATCGTCAAGGCAATCGCCTGCGGTGCCGATGCCGTAATGCTTGGTTCGGTTTTGGCTCGCGCCACCGAGGCTCCGGGTGCCGGTTGGCACTGGGGTGCCGAGGCGCACAACGCCGAGTTGCCTCGCGGTCACCGCGTGCACGTAGGCACCGGCGGCTCGCTCGAGCAGATTCTGCTCGGCCCAGCCCAAGATGCCGATGGCACCGCAAACCTGATTGGCGCTTTGCGTCGCGCTATGGCCACCACCGGCTACAGCGACCTCAAAGAGTTTCAGCGCGTCGACGTGGTTGCGGCTCCTTACCAGGCCTAAATGAAGCCCACCTTTTGGCAAGTTGCGGGCAAGCCCAAGTGGCTTGCAGGTCTCGCGCTTGCCATCGTGGTTGCGATCGTGTTTTCACTATTCGGCAACTGGCAGCTTTCGCGCAGCATCCGCGTTATTGAAGGCGATTTGCCGGGCAAGGTTGCCACCCCGATAGAAGAAGTTGCCGAACTTGGCAAGCCGTTTCTCGAGGCTCAGGCCGACCGGTTGGTGAGCGCGAACGTGTTCGTCAACAACACGGTTTGCGCCGTGGTTGAGGGGCGACAGCAGTTGCTCGAAGACGGTTCGACCAAGGCCGGCTACTGGGTGGTTTTTGACTCGATCACCAGCGAACAGATTCACATCGTGATTGCTGCGGCGTTTTATGAGAGCAAGGATGCCGCGCTGGCAGCCTGCCGCAAAGGTCCGAGTCTCGACTTCGACACGGGCACCGCTCTGGTCGGGCGCTATGAGCCGAGCGAGGCACCGGCACTTCGACTGAGCGAGGCCGCGCCGTTGTTCTCGTCACTATCGATCGAACAATTGATTAACTTTTGGCCGTTACAGAAGCCGAAGGTTTACCCGGGTTTTGTGGTCAGCGAGAAGGCGCTTCACGGTGCTAAAGACACCACCGCCGAGTCAATCGTCATCGGCGTGCGTCAAACTCAAACCGAGCTCAACTGGCTCAGTGCTTTCTATGCCGCCGAGTGGATCATCTTTTCGGGCTTTGCGCTGTTTTTGTGGGGGCGCTTGGTGCAAGATGAGCGCAAGCGCATCGAGGGTGAAGGTTAACATCAGCAAGTGACTGAGGTAGGGGGAGCTAAACAATGGAGTACTTGAGTAGGTTCGGCCAACATCTATTTGACTTAGCTCGACGAGTTGGGCTTGTTCAATATGGGGCTGGGGAGAGACAAAAAACTTTCGCCCCAAGGGAGCGATTTGGCCTTCTTATTCTCGCTCTCTTTTTTAGTGTGTCTTCATCTGCAACAAGCGTTTTCTTCATGCTGATCCTTGGACCAAGGAACAGCTCGGAACGTTACTGGCATTCCCTTGAAAAGATTTTCGCTCGACTTGAGGAAACTCTGGTGATGAGCAATGTTGGCGTTACCGCTTATCTACTAACTAACGCTTTCGCACAAATTAGTGGCTTGCTCCTGTCCACATCACTAAAGGGCGAAAAATTAACCACACTACGTCCCGGCTACTTTGTTCAAGTTGTCGCGGGATTGAGTTTTCTGACCTGGTACTTTTCCTTGGCTGATTTTGACATGGCGAAGATTTTCTATGCACTCATTACAATCGGCATCTCTTCATTGATTTTTGTCGTGACCGCACATATCGATAGGAGTGAACGTGAATAAATCATCTTCACTGCATCCTGTGCCCCGATTCGAACCTCAATCAAGCTAAGGCTTAAACTAGAGCCATGCCCCAGACTTCGAGCCCAGCATCCGCGTTCACACTCAAACTGTTTCGCGTTGCCTCGCTGACCACCGGAATCTTTCTGCTGACCATCACGATTCTTTATGTGATTCGCTTGGCGACCAACCAAGAACTTTGGGCGCTAGGGCCGAACGGGTTTTTGACCCTCGAAACTTTCACCATGACCGCCGACGGTTTTCGCGAGGGGCTGCCACAGAGCGGCTTAGACCTAACCTCAATCTCGCTCATCGTGCACGGCTGGCTTTATGTGTTCTATCTATACGCCTGCTTCAGGGTGTGGACAGAGACGCGCTGGTCGTTCTTTCGCTTTTTGGTCATGGCAGCCGGTGGCGTTGTGCCATTCTTGTCATTCTTCACCGAGAACTACTACGGCCGCCTAGCCAAGGGAGACTCCAATTAACCAGCCCGTTCTAGTCGTTGACTTTGGTGCGCAGTACGCACAGCTGATTGCCCGCCGCGTTCGCGAGGCCGGTGTTTATAGCGAGATTGTTCACCACAATGTGACCGCCGAGCAGGTGCGCGCCAAGAACCCGGCAGCCATTATTCTTTCGGGTGGTCCTTCGTCTGTTTACGAGGTTGGCTCGCCACAACTTGACCCGCAGATTCTCGAGCTCGGCGTGCCGGTGCTTGGCATTTGCTATGGCTTTCAGACGCTAGCCAACCTGCTTGGTGGTCGCGTTGATCGCTCGGGCATCAAAGAATATGGCGCAACCGAACTTCGCGTGAGCGACGGCGGCGAGATTCTCGAGGGCCAGCCAGCCGAGCAGATTTGCTGGATGAGCCACGGCGACCAGGTGATGCAGGCTCCAGAAGGTTTCGAGGTTTTGGCTTCGACCGACATCACCCCGGTGGCTGCGTTCGCCAACAAGCAGCGCAAGATTTATGGCGTGCAGTGGCACCCAGAGGTGAAGCACTCGCAGTTTGGCCAGAAGGTTCTAGAAAACTTCTTGCACAACGCAGCCGGCATCGCCCCAACCTGGAACTCGGGCAACGTCATTGCCGAGCAGGTTGAAAAGATTCGCGCGCAGGTGGGTACCGACCGCGTTATCTGTGGCCTTTCGGGCGGCGTCGACTCTGCCGTTGCCGCGGCTTTGGTTCACAAGGCGGTGGGCGATCAACTGGTTTGTGTGTTCGTGAACCACGGGCTACTTCGTCAAGGTGAGGCCGAGCAGGTTGAGCGTGACTATGTGGCGGCTACGGGCATCCGTTTGGTTGTTGTCGACGCCGAGCAGAAATTCTTGGATGCTCTCGCCGGCGTCAGCGACCCAGAAACCAAGCGCAAGATTATTGGCCGCGAGTTTATTCGCACCTTCGAAGAGGCGCAGGCTGCGCTGATTGAGGAGTCGAAGGCCGACGACCGACCGATTCGCTTCTTGGTTCAGGGCACGCTCTACCCAGACGTAGTTGAGTCGGGTGGCGGCGCGACAGCCGGCATCAAGAGTCACCACAATGTTGGCGGCCTGCCAGACGACCTTCAGTTTGAGCTCGTTGAGCCACTTCGCACGCTGTTCAAAGACGAGGTTCGCGCCATTGGTGCCGAGCTCGGATTGCCGCACGAAATTGTTCAGCGCCAGCCGTTCCCAGGCCCAGGCCTTGGCATTCGCATCGTTGGCGAGGTCAACAAAGAGCGCCTCGACCTGCTGCGCAAGGCAGACGCCATTGTGCGTAACGAGCTCAGCAACGCTGGCCTAGACGGCGAGATTTGGCAGTGCCCGGTTGTGTTGCTGGCGGATGTTCGCTCGGTTGGTGTTCAGGGAGACGGGCGTACCTACGGCCACCCGATTGTGCTTCGCCCGGTGTCGAGCGAAGACGCCATGACCGCAGACTGGTCGCGTTTGCCTTATGACCTGCTGGCCAAGATTTCGAACCGCATCACCAACGAGGTAGAGGGAGTCAACCGCGTGGTTCTCGACGTAACCTCAAAGCCGCCTGGCACCATCGAGTGGGAGTAACCGGGCGTTTACTTCGCCCGCCTAATCTCATGAGCGTGAAACCTTTAGTCTTCGGCCACCGCGGCGCTTGCGCTTATCGCCCAGAAAACACGCTCGAGGCGTTCGCGCTTGCCTATGAACAGGGGGTCGCTGCGATCGAGTGCGACATTGTGCCGACCAAAGACCACGCCCTCGTGCTGCGTCACGAGAACGCGCTTTCTGGCACCACCGACGTTGCCACCCGCCCCGAATTCGCTCACCTAAAGCGCGCCGGATTTGTCGACGGCCATGCCGTGAGCGACTGGTTCACCGAAGATTTCACCCTCGCCGAGATCAGGCAGCTTCGAGCCATCGAGCGCCTGCCGGAGTGGCGACCGGGGTCGGCGGCCTTCGACGGTCAGTTTGCCGTGCCAACCCTTGGCGAACTTTTGGCGGCGCCGTTTTTGAACAACCGCTCAGTGATTCTCGAACTCAAACACGGCGCTTATTTCGAGGGTATCGGCATTCCGGTGCTTGACCTGCTGGCCGCCGAGGTCGAGGCGAGCGGTTGGCGTGAGCGGGGCATCCGCTTGATTTTTGAAAGCTTCAACTTGGATGTTCTGACTCGCGCCCGCGCCAAACTCGGCGAAATCGGTCAGTATGTGTTTTTGGTTGATCGCGACCACCTGCCGGGTCAAACTCGTTATGTGAGTGACGAGTTTTTGGCTGCGCTCGTTGGCAAGGTGCACGGAGTTAGTTTCGACATCGACCTGCTGTTGGGGCAAAAGCCGGCGTTTTCGAGTGCCGATTTTGGTTCGCCGACTGGGCTGGTCGAGCGGGCTCACGCACTCGGTTTCATGGTTTACACCTGGACGGCGCGCGTTGAGCAGGCGCTTTATTCGGTCGAGGAGTACTTCTCGCACATCGTCAACACTGGTGCCGACGGCATCTTCGCCGACCACCCCGACCTGCTGCAGAACTATGTCGCTGGTCACGCCTAAACTTGCCTAAGTTATGACGCAAATCGACCTCTTTTCGACGCCCGCTGCCAGCTCAGACCAACTTCTCGAAGGTCTGAACCCTCAGCAGCGCGCTGCCGTTACCTACCGAGGCCCTGCGTTGCTCATCGTTGCCGGTGCCGGTTCGGGCAAGACCAAGGTGCTAACCCACCGCATCGCTCACCTGCTTGCCAATAAAGAGGCATGGCCGAGCCAGATTCTTTCGATCACCTTTACTAATAAGGCTGCCGGCGAAATGCGCGAGCGTGTGCGCCACCTGCTCGGCGAAGATGCCAACGGAATGTGGCTCAAGACCTTTCACTCCGCCTGCGTCATGATTCTTCGCCGCGAGGCCGAGCGCCTCGGGCACGACCCAAACTTCACCATATATGACTCGGGCGATTCGCGCGCCCTGCTCAAGCGCCTCATCAAAGAGATGAGCGCCGACATTCACAAGCTCACCCCGGGTCTGGTTGCCTCGGTAATTTCGAATGCCAAGAACGAGCTGCACGACGCCGAAGACTTTATGCGCAACACCGACGCCGCCGACCCGGCCGCTCGCATGATTGCCGAAATCTTTGGCCGCTACCAGCGCGAACTCAAGCGCAACAACGCCTTCGACTTCGACGACCTCATTTCAGAGACGGTTTTTCTGTTTCGCAACTTTCCTGAGGTTGCCGCGCAATACCAGCGCAAGTTTCGCCACATTCTGGTCGACGAATACCAAGACACCAACCACGCGCAATACGCCCTTATTCGCGAGTTGACCAAGGCTGTGCCTGCCGAATTCAGCGACGTGGATGCTCGCACCGGCGAAATGCTGCCGCCGGCAAGTCTCACCGTGGTTGGCGACAGCGACCAGTCGATCTATGCGTTTCGCGGTGCCGACATTCGCAACATTGTCGAGTTCGAAAAAGACTTTGTCGGTGCCAAGACGATTTTGCTCGAGCAAAACTACCGCTCGACCCAGCACATTCTCGACGCCGCCAACGCGGTTATTTCGAACAATTTCGACCGCCCAAACAAAAACCTGTTCACCGACAGCGGTGCTGGCGACAAGCTGGTTGGCTACACCGGCTACTCGGCACATGACGAAGCGCAGTTCATCGCGGACGAAATCAACCAGCAGCACCGAGATGGCGCAAATTACGCCGATGTTGCCGTGTTCTACCGAACCAACGCTCAGACCCGTGCACTTGAAGAAATTTTCATTCGCGCCGGCATTCCATATCGCGTCGTCGGCGGCACCAAGTTCTATGAGCGCCAAGAAATCAAGGATGCCTTCGGCTACCTAGTGGCCATTGCGAACGCCCGCGACGACCTTGCCACCAGGCGCATTCTCAATGTGCCAAAGCGCGGCATCGGCGATGCCACCGAAACCCAGCTTGCCAACTACGCCGAGCGCAACGGCTTATCGGTTCGCCAAGCCCTCGCTCACGTTGACGACCTCGGCTTTGGCCCAAAGATCACCGGCTCGATTAAACGCTTGGGTGAACTGCTCGACGAGTTCACGGCGATCATCGAAACCGAGCCGGTCGACCTGCTGCTCAAGGGTGTGCTCGAAAAGAGCGGTTACCTCGACGTGCTCAAGGCCAGCCGCGACCCACAAGACGAAGCTCGTGTTGAGAACCTCGAAGAACTTATCGTCGTGGCACGCGACTTTCAGCGGAACAACCCAGAAGGCCGCCTGCCCGACTTCTTGAACGAAGTTGCGCTAGTTGCTGCCGCCGACGATCTAGACGACGAGTCGGGCACCGTATCGCTCATGACCCTGCACACCGCAAAGGGCCTCGAGTATCCGATCGTATTCTTGACCGGCCTCGAAGAGGGCTTACTGCCGCACCGAATGTCTTTCGTAATGGCTGGCGGCATGGCCGAAGAACGTCGACTCTTCTATGTGGGCATTACGCGCGCCAAGAAAAAGCTCTATCTATCGCTAGCAATGAGCCGCTCGCTCTATGGCGAGAGCGAATCGGCAACCCCGTCTCGCTATCTGCAAGAGATTCCCGGCCACCTAATCGAATGGCGCGAATCTGGCTCGGGTCGCGGTGGCACGCCAAAGCGCTACACCCCATCGATCGCCGAGACCACCGGTTTCAGAAGCGTCGAAAAGCCTAAGACCGAGTGGGCCGGGGCGATCAATCAGGTTCGCAATAACGAGGGTCTGCAACTGGCCGTCGGCGACACCGTTGAGCACGACGCATTCGGCAAGGGCCGAGTCGTTGCGGTACAGGGCGAGGGCACCAAGCAGACCGCCGAGATCAACTTTGGCGGCCACGGCACCAAACGCCTGTTGGTCAAAGTCGCACCCATCACAAAGCTCTAACACGGCCCCGGGGGATAGGTTTAGTGCATGGGCAAAACTCGCGTTTTGAAACTGCTGGCGGTGATTCTCACTTCTGTCTTCTCTTTGGTGTTCACACCGCAAATTTCACACGCGGGCGTCGATGACTTTGAATTCAAGTCGATGGATGTTCGCTACGAACTTTCACTCGGCGAATACGACATTGCACAACTGAAGGTCACCGAAACGCTGGTGGCGGTGTTTCCTGAAACCGACCAGAACCGTGGCATTCGCCGCTTGATTCCAGACTTTCACCAAGATCACTCTCTAGCGACCAATATCATTTCGGTCACCGATGAGAATGGCGCACCAAGAGATTTCACGGTCGAATACGCCGACGGTTATGTGAACTTAGTGTCGAAGCACAGTGACGACAGATTCGTGCATTTCGACCAGACCTATGTGATTACTTATAACCAACGCTGGGTAATCGCAAACTACGGCGATACCGATGAGTTCTACTGGGATGTCAACGGCACCGGTTGGGCTCAACCTTTTGACTCGGTGAGCGCAACCGTGGTGGTTGCTCCTGAACTATCTGACGCGCTGATGGTTGACGAAATCTCTTGTTATCAAGGCGCTCAAGGCGAGAGCGCGCCTTGCGACGAGAAACAGCTGAATAGCACAATGAGTTCGACAAGTGTCGAATTCAAGAGTGCCGAGCTAGCAGCCGGCCAGACTCTGACCATTGTTTTGCCATTCACCGCAGGTGTGGTCAACACCGGATCGGTTTCGCAAGTGACGGGCACCGTTGAGTATGCGCTGCTCTGGGTGCTCGGTGCGAGCATCCTCGCGTTATTGATCTGGTCGGTCTACTACCGAATCGTTCACATCGGTGGGCGCAAATGGCGCAAGTTCATAACCGTTCAATACGAAGGCCCCCAAGAGCCAGACCTTGCCGTCGTTGCCCAAGTGATTGGCAGTCAACGCTGGCAGGCTGCCCTTCTGATGCAAGCCGCAGTGCTCGGCTATGTGACTTTGGCAGAAGAAGGCGGCACCTGGTTGGTGACTCGAACCGATAAGAAAGTGGTCGAACCGAACCTGCAACAGCTACTTGGCGCATTGCTGGTTAGCGAGCAGGGCGGTGATTCGGTCGGCGCATCGGTGAGACTTGGCGCGGCAGTAGTAGAACCCGAATCGGGGCGTATTGCCGCAGTGTTCAACGAGCACATGGCACTGGCGGTTCGAGAGGGCCTTGACGAGCGGTATTACTCGCACTTTGCGGTCAAGACGACATTCTTGAGTTGGCTACCCATTTTTGGCGTCACGGTGGGAATGGCTTTTGTGACGGCAAGCCTAGACGCCCGAGTCGACGCGGGCTTTGTGCTGATTCCGATTCTTTTGGGCTTCGTGGCGAGCATCGCACACGCCATCATCATGCTTTCAAAGCGACAGGCTACGCAGGCCGGCGTCGAACTGAGCATCTACATGCGAGGTTTGAGCGAATTCATTCGGTTGGTTGAAAAAGATCGGCTCGCATTTTTGCAATCACCCGATGGGGCAGCCAGAGCGAAAGGCCCGCTCGGTCAGGGTGAGGTTTTGCATCTTTACGAGCAAGTGCTGCCATGGGCAGTCTTGCTAGGGCTCGAGACCGAATGGACCAAGGTGCTGTCGCTCTTCTACACCGACCAGACTCCGCCGAACTATGTACCCCTGGCATTCATCCACAGCTCAAGCATTGCTTCGCTCAACTCAGCGATTGCAGCCAGCTTTGCCAGCAGCTCGAGCAGTGGTTCGGGGGGCGGAGGTTCCGCCGGTGGCGGCGGCGGTGGCGGCGGCGGTAGCGGCGTTTAGCCGGCAAAGGCGTTCGCCGGTGCCCAACAGCGGTAAACTTTTGGTTGTCGAAGGCCTTTTTATTAGTCTCTTTCGGCCTCTAATCCCATTGAAACGGAAAAGACATTGGATCTATTTGAGTACCAAGCCCGAGACATGTTCGAGGCTCACGGCGTGCCAGTTCTACAGGGCCTAATCGCCGACACCCCAGAAGAAGCCGAGGCAGCAGCCGCCAAGATTGGTGGAGTTGTTGTCGTCAAGGCCCAGGTAAAGGTTGGCGGTCGCGGCAAGGCCGGTGGCGTCAAGGTTGCCAAGACTCCAGAAGAAGCTCGCGCACACGCCGAAGCCATCTTGGGTCTAGACATCAAGGGTCACGTAGTCAAGCGCGTCATGATCGCGCAGGGTGCTGCAATCGACCAGGAATACTACTTTTCGGTCATGCTTGACCGCTCAAACCGCACCTTTCTCTCGCTCTGCAGCGTTGAGGGTGGAATGGACATCGAGCAGCTCGCGGTCGAGCGCCCAGATGCTCTAGCCAAAATCGCAGTGGATGCTGTTGCCGGCATCGACCTCGCGAAGGCTCGCGAAATCGCACTGGCCGGTCACTTTCCGGCAGAACTAGCCGACAAGGTTGCCCCGGTTCTGGTCAAGCTCTATGACGTGTTCGTTAAAGAAGACGCCACCTTGGTTGAGGTGAACCCACTGGTTCTCACCCACGACGGCGAGATTCTCGCCCTCGACGGCAAGGTGACCCTCGACGACAACGCAGAGTTTCGTCACGAGCGCGCCGAGATGGAGCGCGACGACCTTGACCCGCTAGAGGCAAAGGCCAAGGCGTGGGACTTGAACTACGTCAAGCTCGACGGTCAGGTTGGAATCATCGGTAACGGTGCCGGTCTGGTTATGTCGACCCTCGACGTGGTTGCCTACGCCGGTGAGCGTCACGGCAACGTGCGCCCAGCAAACTTTCTAGACATCGGTGGCGGTGCCTCGGCTGAGGTTATGGCCAATGGTCTCGACGTCATTCTCGGCGACGCCCAGGTGAAGAGCGTGTTCGTAAACGTCTTCGGTGGAATCACCGCCTGTGACGCAGTTGCCAACGGAATCGTCGGTGCCCTCGAGAAGCTCGGCTCTGCTGCAACCAAGCCACTCGTTGTGCGCCTAGATGGCAACAACGTGGTCGAGGGTCGCCGCATCCTCGCTGATTTTGCTCACCCGCTAGTTACCGTGGTCGAAACCATGGATGAGGCTGCCGACAAGGCCGCCGAACTGGCCAACCGATAGACGCGAGAAGGAACAAACAAAATGGCTATTTTTCTAGACAGCAACTCGCGAATCATCGTTCAGGGAATGACCGGTAGCGAGGGCATGAAGCACACCACCCGCATGCTTGCCGGTGGCTCGAACATCGTTGGTGGCGTGAACCCACGCAAGGCCGGCGAAACCGTTGAGATCGATGGCAAGAGCCTGCCGGTGTTTGGCACCGTGGCCGCGGCCATGGCAGCAACCGGTGCGAACGTTTCGGTCATCTTCGTTCCACCAGCCTTCGCTAAGGCCGCTGTGGTTGAGGCAATCGATGCCGAGATCGGCTTGGCAGTAGTTATCACCGAGGGCATTCCGGTTCACGACTCGGCTAGCTTCTGGGCTTACTCATGCTCGAAGGGCAACAAGACCCGCATCATCGGCCCTAACTGCCCAGGCATCATCAGCCCTGAGCAGTCGAACGCCGGTATCACCCCATCGAACATCACCGGCCGCGGCCCGATTGGCCTTGTGTCGAAGTCGGGAACCCTGACCTACCAAATGATGTTCGAACTTCGCGACATCGGTTTCTCGACCGCCATTGGTATTGGTGGAGACCCGATCATCGGAACCACCCACATCGATGCACTCGAAGCGTTCGAAGCCGACCCAGAAACCAAGGCCATTGTGCTGATTGGTGAAATCGGTGGAGACAGCGAAGAGAAGGCTGCCGCCTACATCGCCAAGCACGTCACCAAGCCAGTGGTTGCCTACGTTGCCGGATTCACCGCACCAGAAGGTAAGACCATGGGTCACGCCGGTGCGATTGTTTCTGGTTCAGCCGGAACCGCTCAGGCCAAGAAAGAAGCTTTCGAAGCTGTTGGCGTAAAGGTTGGCAAAACTCCAAGCGAGACCGCAGCGCTTATGCGCGAAGTGGTCAAGAGCCTCTAGCTCTCAACAAAAGTGGCAAAGGGCGCATCCAACGCAAGTAGCCGCAGGTTAACCCTGCTGGTTGGTGCTTTGGATGCGCTCTTTATTTCTGCCCTAACCATAGTCATTCTGCTCGGCCTAGGCACCGCAGTTTGGCTCATCGAAAACGATCCAGACATTCCGTGGATCATGTCGCTACAGACCATGGGAAACCTGTGGTTTGCCGGGCATGGCGTGAGCATCCACGTTGGTGAACAAGCGCTCGCCGGAATCGATTCACCGGCGTTCGACATTTCACTAGCACCGCTCGGGCTAATGGCCGTGGTTTACCTGTTCGGTCGACGCACCGCTCGCAAGCTCTGGGGTGCTCTCGAGTTTTGGCCGGGCTGGTTGGGTGCGTTCATCGTTTATGCAACGGTCGCGATTGTGCTCACGCCGATTGCTTCGAGCCCAACGGTTCACCCGGTGGCCAACGAAGCGGCGGCGATTCCGGCGCTGCTTTACGTGGCGTCGATGGTGGTCACCAACCTGTTCGGCCGTTCGCAAAACACCGAGGTTGTTACTCGTGAACGCGCTTGGCTCGACGACCAAATCGCACGCCGCTCACAGACCGCTAACTGGTTCTTGGCTTCGCTCAGCAAGCCGGCATTCATCGCCGGAACCGCCGTGGTTGTTGGTCTGTTGGCCGTTTCGGCAATCTTTCTCGCGGTCAGCCTCACCTTCAACTGGGTTTCGGTAACCCGCCTATACGAAGGCTTGCAGGTTAGCCTCATCGGTGGCATCGCGGTAACCCTCGCGCAGTTGGCGCTGCTACCAAACCTCATCATCTTTGGCGCATCGTGGCTCACCGGCCTCGGCTTCTCGATCGGCGCGGGCTCGACCGTTTCGCCGTTCGGCACCGAGCTTGGGCCGATTCCGTCGATTCCGTTCTTTGGCGGGTTACCAATCGGCGAAAACCCGTTCGGCCTAATGGTTTTGGTCGTGCCGGTACTTTTGGCGTTGGCCGCAACCGTGCTCGTGAAACCTCACGCAGCCGACATCCGCTTCAATTTCGCATCGCCACTTAGCGCGGCAATCTCGCTCGGTCTCGGCATCGGGTTGGTGGCGGCGCTCGAGGCGGCGCTGCTCGCCTGGGTGGCCAGTGGCGGAATTGGCCCAGAGCGTCTCGCCGAGTTTGGTGTGAACCCGTGGATGCTCGCGCTGGTGGTCTTCGTCGAGGTAGCACCTGTGTCATTCTTGGCGGCGTTCTATAGCGCCCGCCCCGACAAGGCAGCCCCGATTCCCGAACACCTCAAGCGATAAACTAGAGCGGTGCTGTCGGTCGTCGTTCTCATTTCTGGGTCAGGTTCTAACCTGCGTGCCCTGCTCGACGCCGCCGCAAACCCGCTCTACCCTGCCCGCATTTTGGCCGTTGGTTCTGACAACCCGGCCGCCGGTCTAGAGCACGCCGAATTGCACGGAGTGCCTACCTTTGTTGTTGAACCTGGTCGTTTTGCGTCGCGCGAAGCTTGGGCCGATGCGCTCTTGGCCAACATCAAACACTTTGACCCAGACCTAGTTGTCTTGGCCGGTTTCATGAAGATTCTGCCGCCCAACTTCGTGTCTGCACTGAGCCCAAACCTAATCAACACTCACCCTTCGCTGTTGCCCGAGTTCAAGGGAGCGCATGCTGTGCGCGACGCCTTGGCCGCCGGTGCAACTCGCACCGGGGTGACCATTCACGTTGTCGACGAGGGTGTCGACACCGGGCCTCACCTGGCACAGGCCGAGGTTCAGATTCACCCCGGCGAGACCGAAGCCGAGCTTCACGAGCGCATCAAAGTAGTTGAGCGCGAACTGCTGGTCGACGTGGTTAAACAATTCGCCGAGGCGAAAGCTCAACAACCCGCATAGCCGCTCGCAGCGATACTCGCTGAGACGACTAAAACCGAAAGGCTGCTCGTGGCTTCTGCCGACCGCAACCCAACCGAATACCGTCACCGCGACCGCGTCGCAATCAAGCGAGCACTCATCTCGGTTAGCAACAAGACCGGCCTGCTCGAACTAGCCGCAGCGCTAGACGCCGCCGGCGTAGACATTGTTTCAACTGGCTCAACCGCCAAGACCATTGCCGAAGCAGGCTTCAAGGTCACCGAGGTTTCGCAAGTAACCGGATTCGCCGAAGCGCTCGACGGTCGCGTCAAAACTCTGCACCCAAAGATTCACGGCGGACTACTCGCCGACCTTCGCCTCGTCGATCACGAAAACCAGCTGAACGAACTTGGCATCGAGCCGTTCGAACTCGTAGTGGTCAACCTTTACCCGTTCGTGCAAACCGTGGCCTCTGGCGCCAAGGGTGACACGGTGGTTGAGCAGATCGACATCGGTGGGCCTGCGATGGTGCGAGCATCCGCCAAGAATCACGCCAACGTTGCCATCGTGGTTGACCCGTCGAAGTACAGCGAAATCATCGCAGCGATTGCCGACGGAGGCACGAGCCTTGCTCAGCGACGCGAACTTGCCGCCCACGCCTTCGCCCACACCGCGCGCTATGACGCGGCGGTTGCCGAGTGGTTCGCGGGTGAGATCGAGAGCCAGTGGCGCAAAGACGCCGGCCAGACCCAGAACAACGAGAGCAAGAACCCTGGCTTTGCCAGCAACTTCGAACTTCAGGCCGAGCTGGCCAACACCCTGCGCTACGGCGAAAACTCGCACCAGGCCGCGGCGCTCTACCGCAACACGTCGGCCGAGGCTACCGCGGGCATCGCCCAGGCTCGCCTGCTCGGCGGCAAAGAGATGTCTTACAACAACTACGTCGACGCCGATGCCGCCCTTCGCGCAGCCTTCGACCACACCGAACCTGCCGTCGCCATCATCAAGCACGCCAACCCGTGCGGCGTTGCGATCGGTGATGCAAGTGCGCCAGATCCAATAGCGGATGCTCACGCAAAGGCCCACGTCTGCGACTCGGTCTCTGCGTTCGGAGGTGTGATTGCCGCGAACCGCACCGTGACCAAGACCATGGCCCAACAGGTTGCCAGCATCTTCACCGAAGTGATCATCGCCCCTGCCTATGACTTTGAAGCGCTCGAGATTCTCGCCGCCAAGGCCAACCTGCGAATTCTGCTTCTTCCGCCGAACTTCGGCCGTGACTCCCTCGAGATTCGTCAGATTTCAGGCGGTCTGCTGGTTCAAGAGCCAGACACCTTCGAGGCGCTGAACCCAAGCAACTGGACTCTCGTTTCAGGAACCAAGGCCGACGCGGCAACCTACCAAGATCTCGTCTTCGCCTGGCGTGCCTGCCGTGCGGTCAAGTCGAACGCCATTCTGCTCGCCAAGGAGGGCGCCTCGGTCGGCATCGGCATGGGTCAGGTCAACCGAGTTGACTCGTGCAAGCTTGCCGTCGAGCGCGCCAGCGGTCGAGCCAATGGTGCGGTCGCAGCATCCGACGCTTTCTTTCCGTTCAAAGACGGCGTCGAAGTGCTAATCGAAGCGGGCGTCAAGGCTATCGTTCAGCCGGGTGGCTCGAAACGTGACGAAGAGGTAATCGAGGCAGCCAAGGCGGCCGGAGTCACCATGTATTTCACCAACGAGCGCCACTTCTATCACTAGGCTTTAAACCAATCCAAAGAAAATCCCAAAAGGAGAAAATCATGTCGCGTCACGGAAAAGTTTCGGTTATCGGATCGGGCTTCTACGGCACAACCACCGCCCAGCGTCTAGCCGAATACGACATCTTTGACACCGTCGTGCTCACCGACATTCTCGACGGCAAGCCTCAGGGTGTTGCCCTCGACATCAACCAGAGCCGTTCAATCGAAGGCTTTGAGACCGAAGTTGTCGGTGCCACAACCCTGCCAGATGGCTCGGGCTATGAGGCCATCGCCGACAGCGACATCGTGATCATCACCGCCGGTCTGCCACGCAAGCCGGGCATGACCCGCATGGACCTTCTCGAGGTAAACGCCGGCATCGTCGGTGGAGTTGCCAAGAACATTGCCAAGTTCGCGCCGAACGCCGTGATCCTCGTGGTTTCAAACCCACTAGACGAAATGACCGCGCTGGCTCAGAAGGCATCAGGATTCCCTAAGGAGCGCGTGATCGGCCAAGCCGGCGTGCTCGACACCGCACGTTTCACCAACTTTGTGGCCGAGGCTACTGGTGCAGAGACCAAGGATGTTCGCACTCTAACCCTCGGCTCGCACGGCGAGACCATGGTTCCGGTGCCCAGCGTTTCGACCGTCAACGGCAAGAAGATTGTCGACGTTCTAGGTGCCGAGAAGGTTGCCGAGTTGGTTGACCGCACCCGCAACGGTGGTGCCGAGATTGTCGCACTGCTAAAGACCGGTTCTGCCTACTACGCACCGAGCGCCGCTGTTGCCCGCATGGCCAAGGCCGTGCACGAAGACTCGGGCGCTGTGTTCCCTGTTTGCGCATGGGTTGACGGCGAGTTCGGTATCTCGGGTGTTTACCTGGGCGTCGAGGCCAAGTTGGGCAAGGGCGGAATCAAGCAGGTTGTCGAAACCCCGCTAGACGCCGAAGAGCTAGAGAACCTAAAGGTTGCTGCCGAGGCGGTTCGCGCCAAGCAGGCCGACGTAGAGAACCTCTAAGCACGCGCATCCGCTCAAAAAGAACTACAAGAATTTGGGCTCGAGAAATCGGGCCCTTTTTCTTTGCCCAAAGCTGTATTTTTGGGCATAACTCCTATTCGAGGCGTGTTAGCCTACAAAGCTGACCTGATTGTGTCGGCTCATAGCTTTTTCAAAACCCAAAAGAACACGAAGGCGTTGTCTTGTCTGTAAGCACTAAAAAGCCCGGGAACGTGCGCACACTGCTGCGGATCTTTCCGTTTGCCAAATCGGCGCTACCCCGAGTTATTCTCGGCATCTTCGCCGCACTCGGCGCGCATCTGATTGCACTGGCAATTCCGCAATACCTGCGCGGCCTGATCGACTCGTTCAACAAGGTCGGTGTCGAGAGCCTGATCTGGCCGACCTTCTTTGTGATTCTCGGTCTCGGAGTGCTCGAGGCCTTCATGGTGCTGCTGCGTCGTTGGCTCGTGCTCACACCGGGAACCTTCGTCGAAGCCGGTCTTCGCAACACTCTTTATAAGAAGCTTCAAGACCTGCCGGTTGCGTTTCACGACAAGTGGCCGAGCGGTCAGCTGCTCAGCCGCGCCACCCAAGATCTAAGCCTCATTCGCCGCTGGCTATCGTTCGGCCTTGTGCTTTTGGTCGCCAACGCAGTTACCATCGTGGTCGGAATGGTGGTTCTGTTCTCATTCCACTGGATTCTCGGCACCATCTTTCTCGTCATCGTTGCCCCACTCTGGGTCATCGGCTTCAACTTCGAAAAGGAATACCACAAGACCGCACGCCTCAGCCAAGACCAGGCCGGTGACCTTGCGACGTCTGTCGAGCAGAGTGTGCACGGCATCCGCGTTCTAAAAGCTTTCGGTCGAGGCAGTTTCATGTCAAACAAGTTCTCGAAGGCCGCCGCCGAACTTCGCAAGACCGAGCTCAAGAAAGCCGGTATGGTTTCGAGCCTCTGGTGGTACCTCTCGGTGATTCCAGAGGTCGCCGTCGGTATCGCACTTTTCGTTGGCGTGTGGCTGATTCAAGACGGTGAACTAACCATCGGTGCCCTCGCCGCGTTCTTGCTAACCGCAGCCGTTCTGCACTGGCCAATGGACTCGATCGGCTTCTTGCTTTCGATGACCATCGACGCCCGCACCGCTGTTGAGCGCTTCTTCGAGGTGCTCGATGAGCCGGTTGGTATTGACGACCCAACCAAGCCAAAGCAGGTTGAAAAGGTCGAAGGCCGTTTGGTGTTTGAAAACGTTCACTTTAGATATCAGGATGCTCCTGCAGAGCAGCCAGACCTTCTCAACGGTGTGAACCTCGAACTCATGCCCGGCGAGTCGGTTGCCCTAATCGGTGTCACCGGTTGTGGTAAGACGACACTCACCGCTCTAGCCACTCGCCTTTACGAGGTCACCAGCGGTTCGGTGAAAATTGACGGAGTCGACATTCGCGACCTAAACCGCGAAGAGTTGCGCAGCCACATTGCCATGGCGTTCGAAGATGCCACTCTGTTCTCGGCAACTGTTCGCGAAAACGTGTTGCTCGGTGCACCAGATGCAACCGAAGAAGACCTCAAGCAGGCCCTCGCCATCGCCCAGGCGCAGTTCGTGTATGACCTGCCAGAAGGCCTCGACACCAAAATCGGTGAAGAAGGTTTGAGCCTCTCTGGCGGTCAGCGTCAGCGCCTAGCTCTAGCTCGCGCGGTTGCCGCCAAGCCTGCAGTGCTAGTTCTCGACGACCCACTATCTGCTCTCGATGTAGACACCGAAGCCATGGTCGAAGATGCCCTGCGCACGGTACTCAAGGCCACCACCGCGTTGATTGTCGCTCACCGACCATCCACTGTTCAACTGGCCGACAAGGTTGCACTCATGCAAGACGGCAAGATCACCGCCATCGGCAAGCACAGCGATTTGCTCGCCACCAACGAGCACTACCGATTTGTAATCAGCAGCTTGGATGCTGCGGGCGACCTGATTGAGGTGAAGTAGTTATGTCAATGCAAGGCGTTCAAAACGAAGAAAAGATTGAGCTCGACAAAGAAGAGCAGCGGGCGGTTCGCAAACGTTCCATGACTCTGCTCGGGTCGATTATTCGCCCGGTTCGCAATCGTCTCTGGGGCAGCTTATTTCTGGTAATCGGCTCTCAGGGCCTGCGCGTTTCGATGCCGTTCTTGATGGCCGTCGCGATCGACACCGCTCTGCCGGCCGCCATCAAGGGCAACCTTGAGCCACTTTGGGCTGTCAGCGCCGCTTACCTAGGTGCCGCAGTTATTTCGTCGGCGTTGATCGCATTCTTCGTGCGCTACGCCGCGAGCATCAACCAAGACATTATGTTTTCGCTTCGCGGTCGCCTATTTAGGCACACTCAGAAGCTGAGCGTTCAGTTTCACGAAACCTACACCTCGGGCCGCGTAATCTCGCGTCAGACCAACGACCTCGACTCGATCATGGAGCTGCTGAACTCGGGCGGTAACGAAATGATCGCCGGTTTGCTCTACATGATCTTTGCGGCCATCGCACTTATCTTGCTGGATGCTCCATCTTTCGCCATCATGGTGATTTCGTTCATCCCGCTCTGGTTCTTGACCCGCTGGTTCCAGAAGATGACCCGCCTCAACTACCGCAAGACCCGAGTGGCTTCGGCCAAGCAGATCGTGCACTTCGTTGAGACCATGACCGGCATCCGCGCTGTGAAGGCCTTCCGCAAGGAGCGCGCCAACGAAGAGAAGTTCGGCGAGCTGGTCGAAGACTACCGAAGCGTAAACGCCAAGGTTATTCAGCTGTTCGGTATCTACGACCCGGGTCTGATTCTTATCGGTCAGGTGACCACCGCGTTCATTCTGCTTTATGGCGGATTGCGCGTGATGGAGGGCACCTTGGGCGTTGGCGTCATGATGGCCGCCATGCTCTATGCCCGTCGCTTCTATGACCCAATGGAGCAGTTGGCGATGTTCTACAACTCGTTCCAGTCGGCAAACTCTGGTCTCGAGAAGATCTCGGGCGTGCTGCAAGAAGAGCCTTCGGTCGCCGACCCAGCCGAGCCGGTGGAGTTTACCGATTCAAAGGGCCACATCGAATTCGATGGCGTGCGCTTCTCTTATGGCGACGGCAAAGAGGTTCTGCACGAGTTCAGTCTCGACATTCCTGCCGGTCAAACCATCGCTCTGGTGGGAACCACCGGTGCGGGCAAGTCGACGCTGGCCAAGCTGGTGTCACGCTTCTATGACCCCACCAAGGGAATCGTGCGCCTTGACGGTGTCAACCTGCGCGACATCCGCGATCAAGACCTGCGCAACGCAATCGTGATGGTCACCCAAGAGGCCTACCTATTCTCGGGCAGCGTTGCCGACAACATTGCACTCGGCAAGCCAGATGCAACCATCGAAGAGATTCGCGACGCCGCCCGTGCGGTTGGTGCCGACGATTTCATCATGGCTCTGCCAGACGGCTACGACACCGACGTGAACAAGCGTGGCGGTCGTGTGAGCGCCGGTCAGCGTCAGTTGATTTCATTCGCGCGTGCGTTCATTGCTTCGCCTCGCGTGCTGATTCTCGATGAGGCCACCGCTTCGCTCGACATTCCGAGCGAGCGCCTAGTGCAGCACGGTCTAAAGACCCTGCTTGCCGGCCGCACCGCGATCATCATTGCGCACCGCTTGTCGACCGTTTCGATCGCCGACCGCGTGTTGGTTATGGAGCACGGTCGCATAATCGAAGACGACACCCCGGCCAAGCTAATCGCTGGTACCGGCAAGTTCGCCAAGATGCACAAGGCCTGGCGCGACTCGTTGGTTTAGTTTTACGGCAGCTTGTGGCTGGTGGTCAGGGCGATTCCGAGCATTGCCGGAATGGTGACCATTGCCTTGCCGCGGGCATCTACAACAACCCTCGTGCCGAGGCACTTGGTGCTCGAGACAACCGCACCGCGACCGCCGGTGAGCAGGTCACAGTAGGTGCCGGCTGGCAGGTTAGTCAGAATGCCCATCTTGCGAGCCCTCTGGGTCGAGTTCATCGCGATGAAGGTGTTAGCGCCGCGGTTGAACTTGAGAATCTTGGCACCGTCGGCGTGCTTGGTGTAGCCAACCTTGGTCTCTGGAGTCGAGCCAGCAACATCGCGCCAGGCGACCATGCCACTGGTTGAGCGCCAACGCTGAATGCAGTTGTAGAGGCCTTCACGAATGATGTTCACCGGCTTGGTCGAGCTGGCACACTTTGCCTGCACCACCTTTTGGGTGACTGCGTCGGTGTTTGGGCCAAATTGCTCATCGCTAAAGCTGTATCCCGAATAAAGCTGAGGAATTCCGAAGCTTGACGAGAGCATGAACACATGCGCGAGTTGGTACTTTTTAGTCTCCCAGTAGGCGAGTGAAGACGGGCCGTGGTGTTCGGTGTCGTGGTTGCTCACCATGGTGATCGTCTTGTCGCTGCCGTTGAAACCAGAGGTCCAGAAGTCGTTCTTGGCGAATGCCAGCGAGTTCTGGTTCAGGTTGCTAACCAGGATGTTCGGCATGTCCCATGCCCAGGCATAGCCGAATTCGGTGAACGGTTCGTTGACCCCACCACCACCGATTGCCTCAGACATGATGATTGGCTGGCGACCGTTGATTGGGTCGAGCATGTCGACTACCGCCTTTAGGTCCGCTGCGCCATAGTGCTTCGCGGCATCCACTCTAAAACCGGCAACGCCGAGGCTAATCAGGTCGTTCAGATAGTCGGCAATCTTGGCGCGAACCGAAGGTTTTTCGGTGGCAAGGTCGGGAAGCCCGCCGAGCATACAGCTGGTGGTTTCCCAAAGGGTGTCGTAGTTTTCGATGTTGCTGTCACAGAAGCGGTCTTCGTCCA
Organism: Rhodoluna sp.; assembly: GCA_044348705.1. GTDB lineage: Bacteria > Actinomycetota > Actinomycetes > Actinomycetales > Microbacteriaceae > Rhodoluna. Next base: position 133,293 of record JBIKSH010000003.1, read on the forward strand.
TGCTCATGGTGGCGTGAAAGTCGCTCTCGCCATACAAACCTGGGTAGTCAAATTTCGAGAACTCGGTGCCGTCCCAGCCAACACCCGAAGAGTTGGCCATGTGGTTGATCACGGCGTCGGCGATGATCATCACGCCGGCTTGGTTGCAGGCTTGGGTCATGGCGGCGAACTCGGCACGGGTGCCTAGGCGTGATTCGATCTTGTAGCTAACCGGCTGGTAGTGAACCCACCACTGCTCGCCACGAATGTGCTCTTGCGGTGGTGAAATCTGCACCCAGTCGATGCCGTTTGGGCCGAGGTGGTTGGTGCACTCGTCTTTGATCGAGTTCCACGAATACATGAACATTTGAATGCCCACTGTGCTCTCGTCGATTACCTTATTTGGTACTGCCGACCCGTTGGCGGCTGCTGGTGAAATTGAAACGCCAGAAACAAGCAAAACGATGGCAGAAATGAGCGCGGATGCACGGCGAAACAGTCGAGTTTTCATAGCCAAAGTCTAAACGCCCCGAGGCGGTAGGCTAGGTGATGGGGCTAACTTTCAGCCTTTTCACAAGTAATGAATGGATACCAAGTTGTCGAAAATTAAGGTTGTTGGCAAGGTCGTCGAACTAGACGGCGACGAGATGACTCGCATCATCTGGCAGAACATCAAAGACTCGCTGATTCTCCCGTTTCTAGACGTTGACCTCGAGTACTACGACCTATCGATCGAGCACCGCGACGCTACCGATGACCAGGTGACCATCGATGCAGCGAACGCCATCAAGAAACACGGCGTTGGCGTGAAGTGCGCCACCATCACCCCAGACGAAGCTCGTGTATCCGAGTTCGGTCTGAAGAAGATGTGGAAGTCGCCGAACGGAACCATTCGAAACATCCTCGACGGTGTGGTGTTCCGCGAGCCAATCATCATTTCTAACGTTCCACGTCTGGTTCCAGGCTGGACCAAGCCGATCGTCATCGGCCGTCACGCTCACGGTGACCAGTACAAGGCAACCGACTTCAAGGTGCCGGGTGCCGGTCGCGTAACCATGACCTGGACCCCGGCCGACGGTGGCGAAGTTCAGACCATGACCGTTGCCGACTACCCAGAGCACGGTGGTGTGGCCATGGGTATGTACAACTACATGGACAGCATCCGTGACTTTGCTCGCGCATCGTTCAACTACGGTTTGGCGCGTAACTTTCCGGTCTACCTTTCGACCAAAAACACCATTCTGAAGGCCTACGACGGTGCATTCAAGGATGCCTTCCAAGAAGTCTTCGACGCCGAGTATGCCGACAAGTTCAAGGCAGCCGGCCTTACCTACGAGCACCGCCTAATCGACGACATGGTCGCAGCGGCTCTCAAGTGGGAGGGTGGCTACGTTTGGGCCTGTAAGAACTACGACGGTGACGTGCAGTCAGACACCGTGGCTCAGGGCTTTGGTTCGCTCGGTCTAATGACTTCGGTGCTAACCACTCCAGACGGCGCAACCGCGCTCGCCGAGGCAGCCCACGGCACCGTGACCCGCCACTACCGCGACTGGCAGGCAGGCAAGAAGACCTCGACCAACCCGATCGCTTCGATCTACGCCTGGACCAGAGGCCTAATGCACCGCGCCAAGCTAGACGGCACCCCAGAGGTTGCCGCCTTCGCCGAGACTCTTGAAGACGTAATCATCAAGACCGTTGAAGCCGGCCACATGACCAAAGACCTCGCGCTCTTGGTTGGCAACGGTCAGGCTTACCAGACCACCGACGAGTTCATGGCAACTCTTGCAGAGAACCTGCGAGCACGTCTGGCCTAGTTTCAAATCTGGGGATAACTCGTTACCCCAAAAGCACTTGTGTATAACTCCCGTCAACAATTTGGCGGGAGTTTTACATTTCGTGCATGAAATCAACTAAGAGCAACAAGGTGCGCGCGCTGTTAGCCGCCGCCACATCGCTAGCCACCGTCATCGGTGTGCTCGTCGCGACTCCCGCCTCGGCAGTCAGCGTCAGCCCGGCCGCAGTTTGCGCCAACGGTTCTTGCACGGTCACCTTCGATCACACGGGCGACTACTACCAGTGGACACCTCCGGTGGGCATCAAAACCCTGTGGTTCGATGTCTACGGTGCGCAGGGTGGTCGTTCGGGCGGGCTAGGCGGCAAGATCTCGGGCCGCTTCACGAGCATCCCAGCTTCACTTTTTGTTTATGTCGGCGGTCAGGGTAAGACCGGCTCGGGGCAGACCGGCGGCTTCGGCGGCGGTGGCACGGGCGGCTCTGGTCACGGTGACGAAGGTTCGGGCGGCGGCGCAAGTGACCTGCGCTCATCGACGGCTCTCACCGACCGACTGGTTGTGGCCGGCGGTGGCGGTGGCACCGGAGGTTGGGTTGGCGGCGCGGGTGGCGCTGGCGGAAGCACTATTGCCAGCGCGGGAACAGCGGGCCAAGGAGGTGCGGGTGGCGGAGCAACCCAAATCGCCGGTGGCTCAGCCGGAATCGGCAGCGCTGCAAACAACGGCACGGCGGGTGCGCTCGGCACTGGTGGGGCCGGCGGCAACGGCTCAACCGCTGGAGGCGGTGGCGGTGGCGGGGGATACTTCGGCGGTGGAGGTGCGGGCGGTGACGGCATTCCATCTGGCCTCGACGGCGGTGGTGGCGGAGGAGGCTCATCGTTCGCAAGCATCGCTGCCACCTCAACAATCTCGCACGCCAAGGGTGTTCGCACGGGCAACGGCCAAGTTGTGCTCACCTACACCTACGCGCCGGTGGTGACGGCTTTTGCGCCAGCATCCGCTATCACAAACGCAAACGCGACCAACTTTGCTCTCGCCTTTAGCCAAGACGTGCAGGGTCTCGAGGCCACCGACTTCACCTTCGCGGGCACAGCGAGCGGATGTCTGGTCAGCTCGATTAGCGGAGCAAACGCGAGTTACACGGTGGCGGTTTCGAACTGCAGCGACGGAACGGTTTTGCTAAACCTCGCGGCCGACGCGGTGTTCGGCGCGACAACCGGCCCCAACCAGGTGGCAACCTCGTCGACCCTCACCATCGACCGCAAAAAGCCGGTGTTCGCAATCACTCCGCCGACCACTCCAACCAACCTGAGCGTGCTGCCCTTCGCGGTGAGCGTCGATGAACCGGTTACCGGCCTGAGCGCCTCATCGTTCAGCGTCACCGGCTCGTCGTGTGCGATCGGCACGGTCACGGGCTCCGCCGCGAGCTATGTGGTGAACGTGACCGGTTGCGCCTCTACCGCCACAGCAACGCTGACCGTCAAAGTCGGGGTGGGGGCAGATGTGGCGGGTAACCTCGGGCCAGCATCCGCTCTCGCATCGAGCTCGGTGATCATCGACCGCGTGAGCCCAACGGTTAGCGCGTTCACCAAATCGACCGCCTCCCGCAACGACCTGCTGGTGTTCGAACTGACCCTGTCTGAGAGCGTGGATGCCCTGACTAACGACCCGCAAACCTTCACGGTCAGCGGTTCTGGCTGCGTGATCACCAAGGTCAGCAGCGTCGCCAACGTCTATTCGATCTGGGTCACCGACTGTGCCGAGGGCGCGAGCGCGAAAGTGGTTCTCGAATCGGGTTCACTGACCGACGTGGCCGGTAACACCGGGCCGACTGTCGATGTTTCTTCGCCAACCGTGAAGGTCGACGACCAGTTGCCTCGCGTGACAATCAGCGCGGATGCCCGTGCCAACGCATCGGTAAGCCCGAGCTTCACGGTCACCTTCAGCGAACCGGTCACCGGGCTCACACTCGACACCTTCACCCACTCGGGCACAGCCACCGGCTGTGTGTTCACGCTCACCGAGTTGACCGCGGGCGTAAGTTTCAGGGTTGCAACCAGCGGATGCTCGGTCGGAACTTTGCGTATGGGCATTCCACCCTCGTCGGTAACTGACCCCGGCGGCAACCTAGGCCCGACCACAGGAATCGAGTCGGCCTCGGTGATCATCGATGCGGCTAGCGGAAGCACCACAACCGGCGGCGGCATGGCCAGGCCACGAGTCATCGCCAAGGTCGGCACCACAACGCGCGGTGCCACCACTATGAAGGCTGTTTCGTTCGGAGTTGCAAAGGCGTTCAAAAACGCGGATGTCGGGTTGGCTGCAATCGCAGCCACCTCGGCGGCCCTGATGCTTGGGCGTTCGCTGACTGCGTCGAAAAAGCTAGCTGCTACTCGAAAATAATGGTGCGGTCGCCATCGAGCAGAACTCGGTGTTCGGCGAACCAGCGCATGGCTTGAACCAGCGTCTTCGATTCAACATCTTGACCGATTGAAACGAGACGGTTCTTCGAGTCGCTGTGGGTTACGCGAACCACGTTCTGCTCGATGATCGGCCCCTCGTCGAGGTCGGCGGTCACGAAGTGGGCGGTTGCGCCGATTAGCTTCACACCACGCGCGTGGGCCTGGGCGTAAGGGTTTGCGCCCTTGAAGCCGGGCAAGAACGAGTGGTGGATGTTGATGATTCGACCCTCGAACTCGGCAACGAATTCTGGCGAAAGCACCTGCATAAATCGGGCCAGCACGATGAGCTCGATTCCCGCGGCGTGAATGTAGTCGCGCAACATGTGCTCGAACGCGGCCTTGCTGCCAGCATCCGTGACTGCATGTGTCTCAAACTTCACGTCATAGAACGACGCAAGTTCGGCTAGGTCAGGGTGGTTGCCAAAAACCGCTGGAATCTCAACCGGAAGCTGGCTCGCGCGCTGGCGAAAAAGAATGTCGTTCAGGCAGTGGGCAGACTTCGAAACCAACACCAGAGTGCGAATCTTGCGGCCAACCTCGTCGAGGTGCCAGGTCATGCCGTAGCGGTCGATGACCGGCTGAAGTTCGGCTACGAAAGCTTCGCGAGAAACGTTCGACTCGATCTGTAGGCGAATGAAGAAACGACCGGTGTCTTCTGATGAAAACTGCTGCGATTCGGTGATGTTTCCGGCAGCGGAAACCACTGCGCCAGACACCGCGTGCACGATTCCAGGCTGGTCGTCACAAACCAGCGTTAGCACCCAGTGTTTTGCTTCAGAAGTCATGGGGTCAAGTCTATTCGGGGTTAGAATTACGTCATCGCAACTGGCGCTAAAGATGGGTATCCATCGGGGAGCGATAGGCATTTTTGGTCGTGCGCCTGGGCCAACATCCAAGCCGTGCACTGCAACACTCTTAGGAGCCCCGAAATGTCAAAACTGCCATCGACTTTCAACCAGCCGTTGAGCGAAACCGACCCAGAGATCGCAGCCGTTCTAGACGCCGAACTCGACCGCCAGCGTCACACCCTCGAAATGATCGCGTCTGAAAACTTTGTCAGCCGCGGCGTGCTCGAGGCACAGGGTTCGGTTCTCACCAACAAATACGCAGAGGGTTACCCAGGTAAGCGCTACTACGGTGGTTGCGAGGCCGTCGACGTTGCCGAAAACCTAGCCCGTGACCGCGCGAAGGCACTGTTCGGTGCCGAGCACGCAAACGTTCAGCCTCACTCGGGTGCGAGCGCGAACGCCGCTGTACTCATGGCGCTGGCAAACCCTGGCGACCGCATCCTCGGTCTTGAACTGGCCCACGGTGGTCACCTCACCCACGGCATGCGCCTGAACTTCTCGGGCAAGATGTACGAGGCTCACGCATACGGTCTGAACCCAGACACCTTCTTGATCGACATGGACATCGTGCGCCAGCGTGCCCACGAAGTGAAGCCTCACGTTTTGATTGCCGGATGGTCGGCCTACAGCCGTCACCTCGACTTCGCCGAGTTCCGCAAGATCGCCGACGAGGTAGGGGCCAAGCTTTGGGTCGACATGGCTCACTTTGCCGGTCTCGTCGCTGCTGGCCTGCACCCAAGCCCGGTGCCTTACGCCGACGTCGTTTCGACCACCGTTCACAAGACTCTGGCCGGCCCTCGTTCGGGTTTGATTCTCTGCCGCGAAGAGTATGCCAAGAAGATCGATTCATCGGTGTTCCCTGGCCAGCAGGGTGGCCCGCTTATGCACGTGGTTGCCGCCAAGGCCGTTGCCTTCAAGGCGGCAGCCCAGCCTGAGTTCAAAGACCGCCAGCAGCGCACTCTCGACGGTGCACGCTTGATTGCCGAACGTTTGACTCAGGCGGATGTCGCGGCAAACGGCGTTCAGGTGCTAACCGGGGGCACCGAGGTTCACCTCGTGCTCGTCGACCTGCGCAACGCACCGATCAACGGCCAAGAGACCGAAGACCTGCTGCACGAAGTTGGCATCACCGTCAACCGCAACTCGGTGCCGAACGACCCTCGCCCACCAATGGTGACCTCGGGTGTTCGAATCGGAACCCCAGCCCTCGCCACCCGTGGCTTTGGCCAGGAGGAGTTCACCGAGGTTGCCGACATCATCGCTCACGTGCTGATGCCGAACCCAGATGTTGCCGCCCTTCAGGCTCGCGTTCGCGCTCTTACCGAGGCTTACCCGCTTTATACCGGTCTAGAGAACTGGTAGTCGCATGACCGCGGTCAAGCTCGATGGGCTGGCAACGGCCAAGGCCATCAAGGCAGAACTTACCGAACGCGTTATCGCGCTTAAGCAGCGTGGCATCACTCCGGGGCTCGGCACCTTGTTGGTCGGGGATGACCCTGGTTCACACACCTACGTTGGCGGCAAACACCGCGACTGCGCCGAGGTTGGTGTGCACAGCGTGCGCATCGATTTGCCTGCTTCGGCGTCTAGCGCAGATGTGCGGGCGGCCATCCGTGATTTGAACGCGGCCAGCGACGTAACCGGCTACATCGTTCAGCTGCCGTTGCCGTTTGGCATCGACACCAACGAAATGCTCGAGCTCATCGACCCTGCGAAAGACGCTGACGGCCTACACCCAACCAACCTTGGCCGCCTGGTGCTTGGTGTTTCGGGTGAGCTGACTTCGCCGCTGCCTTGCACCCCGGCCGGCATCGTCGAGTTGCTGCGTCGCTACGACGTGCCAACCCGTGGTGCCGAGGTGGCCGTGATTGGTCGCGGCGTTACCGTTGGTCGCCCACTCGGCCTGCTGATGACTCGCAAGGGCATCGACTCGACCGTCACACTGCTGCACTCCGCATCGCTCGACATCGAGGCCGCCGTGCGTCGCGCCGACATTGTGGTTGCCGCTGTTGGCGTGCCGCACTTTGTTCGCCCAGAGTGGGTAAAGCCGGGGGCGGCAGTGCTCGACGTTGGCATCACCCGTGTTGAAGGTCCAGATGGTGCAAAACAGGTCGGGGATGTTGACCCGGCGGTTGCCGATGTGGCCGGATTCTTCTCTCCAAACCCTGGTGGCGTCGGCCCGATGACCCGCGCGATGCTGGTCAAAAACGTGGTCGACACGGCTACTAGGGGCTAATCGAGTTGAATCCGATCGCGCAGATCGGGTAGCGGCTCTAGAACTTCGAGCGAATCGCCCAAAGGTCAGGGAACACCGACCTGAACAGGGTCGATGCTAGGTAATCGACTCCGGCCGAGCCGCCGGTTCCAACCTTGCGACCGATGGTGCGCTCGACCATCTTGACGTGACGGTAACGCCACTCTTGCAAACCTTCGTCGAGATCAACCAAGCGTTCGCAAACTGCCGCCGCGTCGGCATCGGTTCGATGAATGTCGAGTAGCACCGCCTGAACTTCTTCGTTCGGCGACCAGGCATTCGTGACATCCCTGTTCAAAGCGGATGCTGGCAGCTTGTCGGTGCGAGTGGCGAGGTAGGCGAGAGTGCTGTCCCACAGCGAAGGGCGGTTCATGGCCGCCTCAACTCGAGAGCGAGCCGGCGAACCATAGATTAGGTGCTCGGCCATGCCCATGCCGCTGCCGGCCGGCGCGCCATCTCCAGCCTTGTCGCGACGACCGAGAACGGCCTCAAACTCGCGAAACTGAGCCGACTGAAAACCGCTGGATGACTGCAAGAAACCCCTGAACGAGTTGAACTGCAGCGGGGTCATGGTTTCGAGAATGTCGATCTGGGCCACGCAGGTTTTCATGATGGTGCGCATGCGACCGAGCAAACCTAGCGAGCGGTGTGTGTCGCCAGCGCTGAGTGCCGACTGCAGTGCGGCGGCCTCGTGCAGCAGCTGCTTGAACCACAGCTCATAGGTTTGGTGAATCACAATAAAGAGCATCTCGTCGTGCTCGGGGCCGTCAGACACCGGTTGCTGCAACTCGAGCAGTTCATCCACTTTCAAATACGAAATGTAGGTGAGCGCTTTTTCGTGGTTGGCCGGGCCGTTTTCGTTGCCGCTCATGTGACTCTGCTTCCGTTGTCTTCGATATTCAGGTAGTCGCCGCTTGCTACGAGGTCGCGCATGCGAGCCATGCCATCCCAAACCTCGACGAACGAGGTTGGCAGCGGGGCGATCGCCAGGCGAATGGAGTTCGGGGTGCGATAGTCGGGAATCACGTTGGCCAACTTGCGCATGCCAGCCGCGATGGCCTTGGCGTCTGGGTGACCGACGGTGATGTGACCGCCGCGCTTACTCGACTCACGCGGCGTCAGCAGCGTGAAGCCGAGTGGCGCAAGCCAAGCGTCGAACAGCGCAACCATCATGTCGGTGCCAATCGCGGCCTTGTGAGCAATCGCACGGATGCTCGCGTGCTCGATCATCTCGAAGCTGGCCTGCACGCCCCGAATGCCGATGATGCTCGGGCTGGCGATTTGAAAACGTCGCATCTGGTTGCTCGGCTCGAAGAACGGCCCCATTTCGAACTGCTTGTCTTGAGCGAACCATCCCTGAATCGGCACTCGTAGCTCGGCCTGCATGCGCTTTGCGACATAGAGCCAAGCCGGCGAACCTGGCCCGGCGTTGCCGTATTTATAGGTGCAGCCAACCGCGAGGTCGACGCCGTTGGCATCGAAGTCGAGTTCAATCGCGCCGGCTGCGTGGCTCGAATCCCAGACCACAAGAGTGCCGTTTGCGCGACACAGGTCGGTGATAGCGCGGATGTCTGGTCTCGACCCCGAACGATAGTGAATCGCCTGCAGCGTGACGAGCGCAACGTCGTCGTTCAAGTGCGGGGCGAGCGCTTCGGCGGTGATGAGTTCGTTCTCGCACTCGATGGCAACCGAGCCAGGCCCGCCACTGCCATCGTTGTCTAGCGTGACGAGGTTTAGGCCGTGCGCCTCGGCGATGCCCGCCAAAATGTAGCGATCGGTCGGAAAGTTGGCCGCATCGATGATTACGGTTTTGCGACCAGGACGGGCCTGAATGGCAGCGCTGCAAAGTTGATAGAAGTTCACCGATGTGGTGTCGCAGACCAGCGCCTGGCCAGCCGCCGCACCAAGAACCGCACGACCCAGCAGGTCACCCGCGGTGGTTGCCTCGTCGATCCAGTGCGCCCATCCGTCAACCAGCTCACGACCCCACTCGTTGGTCACAAAATTGGCCACCCGTTCGACGGTCGCCTTGGGCAAGCGCCCGAGCGAGTTGCCATCGAGGTAGCAAAGGTCTGGGTCGGTGATGACGAACTGGTCGCGATAGTGTGCCAGCGGGTCGGCGGCGTCTAATGCCTCGGCAAATGCGCGTTCGGTGGGCTGCACTTCTGGTCTCTCTTCGTCGAAAGGTTTCGGCTTCAGCCTAGTGCGGTTGCGCTAGTCGAGCATCTGAGTCGCGGCCAGCTCTTTGTAGAGCGGCGTTGATTTGAGTAGCTGCTTGTGTGTGCCAACGCCGACGATTTTGCCGCCCTGCATCACGATGATTTGGTCGCTGTCGACCACGGTCGAAAGGCGGTGTGCGATCACAATCATGGTGCGGTGCTGGGCAACGGCGTCGATGGCCTCGCGCATGCGCTGTTCGTTCAAACCGTCGAGCGACGAGGTTGATTCGTCGAGCAACAGAATCGGTGGTGCGGCGAGCAACGCACGGGCAATCGCCAAACGCTGACGCTCACCACCCGAAAGCATGATGCCCTGTTCGCCCACTTCGGCGTCGAGCCCGCGCTTGTCGCGCTTGATCACGTCGGTTAGGTTCACCGCGGCCAGCACGGCCTTTAGCTCTTTGTTGGTTGCGTCTGGCTTACCAATTAGCAAATTCTCACGGATGCTTCCTGCAAGCACCGGCGCATCTTGCTCCACGTAGCCAATCTGCGCACGAAGTTCGCGGCGACTGATGTTGGTTACCGGCTGGCCGTCGAGCAGAATCTCGCCCGAGCTCGGCTCATAAAAACGCTCGATCAACGACAGGGTGGTCGACTTGCCCGAGCCCGATGGACCAACAATCGCAACGCGTGAACCGCGCTCAATCTTGAACGAAACGCCATTGAGTACAACCGGGGCAACGGTGCCAGGCTCGCTCGGAGCATAAGAGAAGTTGACCTTCTTGAACTCGATGGCCACGGTGTTGTTGCCCTTGCGACCAACCGGCTTGTCACTCGCCTCGTCGGCGTTCTCGAGCGGTAGGTCAAGAATTTCTTGGATGCGCGCCAGGGCACCGAGTGCGCTCTGCACCGAAGAGTAGGCCTGAAACGCCTGGCCAACCGGGCGAATCATTAGGAACATGAGCAAGATGAAGGTAATCAGGCTGGCAACGTCGGTTTCGCCCGTCGCCACGCGGAATCCGCCAACGCCCAAGACAACCATGAAAGCACCGTTCGCAGCGAGGCCACCAATCGGCGTGATGGCTGCGTTGATGCGCGCAATCTTGACGCCCTGGTCGAAGGCCTGCGAAGCATCCGCTGTGATTTGAGCAGTTTCACGATCTTCGGCACTTGCAGCACGGATGGTGCGAACCGCACCAAGCGCACGCTCGACCGATGCCGACATGTCGCCGACGCGGGCCTGAGCCTTGGTGGTGGCGCTACGAATGCGGCGGGCCGAGAAGCCGATGCTGGCAACTGCAACCGAGATCATGAGCAGGGTTAGGCCGAGCAGTAGCGGGTCGATGATCGCCATGGCGATTACCGAACCAACGAAAATGAGTGCGCCACCTGCCGCGTCGATGAGGCCCTGGGTAAGGGCTGCGCGAAGCAGGGTGGTGTCTGAGCCAACGCGAGAGACGAGGTCACCGGTGCGGCGGGTGTCGTATTCGACGACGGGTAGGCGCAGTAGTCGGTGGGTGAGCTTGCGGCGGGCCGAGAAGACCACGCCTTCACCGGCTTTGGCGAGCACGTAGTACATGAATCCGCTGGTTACGGCCGAGGCGATGGTGATCACAACTAGAAGAACGATGATGGTGGTGAGGTCGTCGCCGTTGGTAACTGCGTCGATGACCTGACCAACCACGAGCGGCTGGGCGAGGCTGGTTCCTGCTCCAACAAGGCTCAGGATTACCGCAACCCAGAGAGCGGCAGTGTGTTCCTTTAAATAAGGGACTAACTGTGAGAACTTGGCCTTTGGACCTGAGTCTTTTTTGTCTTCTCTGGCGGCGCGCGCGTTTGGGCGACTTGAATGCATACTCATATGACTATTCAATGTCATAAGTCCGCGATAAATTACACACACGGAGATTTTTCGCTAAATGCGCAACAGACGGGGGTGATGAGTTGAAGTTACGTTCTGTGGTTTTGTCGCTGATTGCAGCGGCAACCGTCGGCATCACCGTGACCCCGGCGCTGGCTAGTGTGCCCGACCCGTCGCTCACCCCGATTCCGTTCACCACCAGCACTCCGAGCGCCTCACCAAATCCAAGCTTTAGCGGCTCACCAACACCTGGCTCGAGCGAATGGCCAACGGCGTCACCGTCGCCTTACCCCTCTGGTTCTTCGCTCACGCCAACCCCATCGACCAACCCGAGCCCGAGCCCAACCGGCAGTTGGCAGCCGAGCCAAACGCCTAGTCCCGAGCCGACATCTTCGCGGAGTCCTTCGCCACGACCATCCGCTTCGTCAAGTTGGGGCCCAAGCCCTTCGGCCGACCCAAACGAAACCATCGAGCCATCTGAGAGCCCAAGCCCAACGCCGCCACCATGGGCGCCAGACCCAGAGGTGCTCGAAGCGCTTCGCATTGCCACCGAGGCCGACCTTCGCTACCAAATCACTCTGCTTTACATTAAGCAGTTCGAAAGTGACGACAGCTATGACGCCGCCTCGCATTGGCATTCAGAAAACTGGCAGGGCAAACCAACCAGCAGTCAGCGTTGGGCGATTTCACGCAACAAAAGCTTGATCAGCCAAACCGACTGGAAGATTCGCATGCTCGAAAACGACATCAAGCGAATCAAGGTCAAGACCAAATGGACAAAGCCCGAATATGATCGAGCGATTAGCGCAGCCAAGTCACTGCGCAGTCGCAGCGACTGGAAGATCACCAGCGATTACAACACCAACCGCAATGCGCTCAATCGAGCCAAGAGTTCGTTGTCTAGAGCGCAGAGCGAAGCCAGGCGCTTCAAGCCAAAAGAAGACGAACTAATCGTCGAGCCAACTCCGCCACAAACCGCGCTGTTCTTTGAGCGCGAAGTCGAATACCGCGAAATCATCAACGAACAGTTCGAATGGGTTCGCGATCTTTATAAGCAAACCAAGGCTCACTTCTAGTTTGTGCCCTCGCGGCACCGAGCCACAGATTTCCGCCTGCTAGCCGCGCAACCCCGGGTCGCCGGTCAGGTATTCGTTTAGCAAGTAGTTGATCTCACCAAAAGCCAGCGCTTCGGTGTAGGCGGTGTTTTTGTAGAACCGAGAAAAATCAACCGCCTGAAGTGCCTCGAGCGCGCGAGGGTGACCCAGCTTTAGAAACATCCGAGTTGAATTTGGCTTGCGCTCAAACTCTGTGCGCACGGTGCCGCAGCCGAACCCAAAAACCGTGAGCGCAACATCTGCCTCGGCCGGCGAACACTTGGCGACAAATGCGTGGTCGGTCACTTTGACCAGCTCTCGCAGGTCGTCGCGCCGTTGCCAGACCTGAAAACAGGTGGCCAGCAACTTGCGGCTGCTCAGGCTTTGGCCGGCGTCGTCTAGGTAATCGAGGGTCAGGTCGTGATCGCTCACCAGGTGAAACCGGCGGTCAAGGCGGTTGATAACCGACCACTTGCGCCAAGATCGCGGAACGATGAACGCGATGTACTCGCTAACCTCGGCGGCGCGGTTGAAAAACGGGATGCTGAGCGAATTGTTTCGCCCAAATGGCGGGTTCGAGATGGTGATGGCATTGTGCGCCGGCAGTTCAACCTCGAGAAAGTCACCCAGGTTCACGCGCGCGTGTTTTGGCTCAATGTCTACGCTGAGCACGCGGGCTGCGCCAGCTCGTTCGGCCGCCTCAACGAATGAACCTGTTCCACCAGCTGGCTCGATTACGGTTCGAGAGCCAAAGTCACCAACCAGGGTGGCAACCTCGCCGACCAAGCGTTCGGCCAGAGCGGTTGGCGTGTAGTACTGCTCTTTGCCCGTGACTCGGGTGTTGCCAGCTCGCACCTTGACCGCTTTGGCGGCTTTCGATGGCTTGCTTGCTGGCTTGGTCACCACTAAAGAATATCGGCAAAAAGATAACCAAAATGCACGCGGATGTCGCGGGCTTTCGGTTAGTCTGAAGGGCTGCCTTGATTGGGCACAGATTTTTGTCTTTCAACGAAGAAACAGGATTTCAATTGGCCAAGCAAACTGAGCGCGAGTCGATGATTGTCGCGCGCAAACTCACCAAGACATACGGAGAATTCGTTGCAGTCGACGGCATTGACTTTGAGGTCAAGCGTGGTGAGTCGTTCGGCATTCTCGGTCCAAACGGTGCCGGCAAGTCAACCACGATGAAGATGATCGCCGCTACCAGCCAGCGAACATCCGGCGACCTGCTAATTCTTGAGAAAGACCCAGACAAAAAGGGCCCAGAGATTCGCGCCCACCTAGGAGTCGTGCCTCAGCAAGACCTGGTTGACCGCGAGCTCAAGGTTTGGGAAAACCTCTATGTTTACGGTCGCTATTTTGGCCTGAAGCGCAGTTTCATCTTGAAGAAGATTGAAGAGTTGCTCGACTTCGCGCAGCTTCAAGAAAAGCGCAACAGCAAGACCGACGAGCTCTCTGGCGGTATGAAGCGCCGCCTAACCATTGCCCGCGGTCTGATTAACGAGCCAGAGATTCTGCTGCTCGACGAGCCAACCACCGGTCTCGACCCGCAGGCCCGCCACATTCTCTGGGATCGACTGTTTCGCCTCAAAGAGGTTGGTGTCACCCTGGTAATAACGACCCACTACATGGATGAAGCCGAGCAGCTTTGCGACCGCCTCGTGGTCATGGACAAGGGCAAGATCATGGCCGAAGGTAGCCCGGCCGAGCTAATCAAGAAGTACTCGAGCAAAGAGGTTCTCGAGGTTCGCTTTGGTTCGGCAAACAACGAGCAGGTCGCTAAAGACCTCGCCGGCATTGGCGAGCGTCTCGAGATTCTGCCAGACCGCATCCTCGTGTATTCGGCTAATGGCGAGAAAGAACTCGAGAAAATCGTCAAGAAGGGCCTCAAGCCGGTCACCTCGTTGGTTCGTCGCTCGAGCCTCGAAGACGTTTTCTTGCGCCTAACCGGCAGAAGCTTGGTCGAATAATGCAAACCATGCAAGAAACCTGGCAGGGTGCGCGCGAACTGGTAGACCCGGCAGTGCCCAAGCGCTGGGGCTTTTGGTACGTTGCCGAAGCCCGCTTGCGCAACATGTCTAAGTGGTGGCCAGCAATCGTTGCCTTTGGTATCGGCAACCCGGTGCTCTATCTGTTCTCGGTCGGCATTGGCATCGGCTCGCTGATTAGCGGCCCGGTCGACGGCGTCAGCTATCTGACTTTTCTAGCTCCAGCCCTGTTGGCTGCTGCTGCCATTCAAGCCGCGATGGACGAAGTTTCGTTTCCGACCATCGAGGGATTCGTCTGGGACAAAACCTTTTTTGCGATCAATTCGACCGGAATCACTGGGCCGCAAATGGTGAACGGCATGATGGTCGCCGCCATGCTGCGTGCGGTCGCCACCGTGTTCATCTACGAAGTGATTCTGCTGATGTTTGGTGCAATCACCATGGATGCGATCTTGCCGCTTCTGCTCTCGTCGAGTTTTGCGGCGCTTGCGTTCGCGGCGGTCATGTTTGCCGTGACGGTCAAGATTAAAGACGACGACGGATTCTTCGCAATCATCGGTCGCTTCGTAATCGCACCTATGTTCATGTTCTCGGGTACCTTCTATCCGCTAGAAAACACTCCGATTTACCTGCAGTGGATCGGCTGGATTTCACCGCTCTGGCATGCAACCGACATCGGACGCGCACTTTCTTATGGCGCACAGGTTGATGGCTCGCTAATGATTGTGCACTTCGGCTTTCTGATCGCCATGGCCATCGGTGGCTTTGCCTGGGTCTACCCACAGTTCGTCAAGAGGTTGTCAGCATGAGCATGATAAACACGGCACTAGATTCGGCGGTAGCCATTGCCGAACGCCGCAGTAACCGAGCTTCAGCTGGCGTCTACGCCGGCCGTTCAGGGGCTGTGCTCATGCGCAATTTCTACGCGCTCAAAACCTCGAACGCCATCGCGGTAATCTCGGGCTTTTTCGAGCCCGTGCTTTACCTGCTTTCGTTCGGCTACGGCATCGGAAGCCTAATGGATGGCGGTGCGAACGCTTATGCGGCGTTCATCATGCCGGCCTTGCTCGCCACCAGCGCCATGAACGGTGCAATCTACGACAGCACCTGGAACGTCTATTTCAAGATGCACTTCGGCAAGCTTTACCAGAGCATGATGTCGACTTCGCTTGGCCCCTTAGATGTCGCGCTCGGCGAAATCGGGTGGGCGCTACTTCGCGGTCTGGTCTATGCAATCGGATTCATGATTGTCGTCACGCCGCTCGGTTTGGTCACCTCATGGTGGGGGCTGATGGCGATACCGGCGGCTGTTTTGATTGCCTTCGGATTCGCATCCGTGGGAATGGGTGTTACGTCTTACCTAAAGAGTTTTCAGCAGATGAACTGGGTCAACTTTGTGCTGTTGCCGATGTTCTTGTTTTCGGGGGCGTTCTTTGACATCAACAAGGCATACCCAGAATTCATCGTGTGGATCGTTCAAGCGCTACCGCTCTGGCAAGCCATCGAACTCGTTCGCGGCCTCATGACCGGCGCAGTTGGGCTGGCCACACTCGGACACGTGCTGTACTTTGTCGTGATGATTGTGGTTGGGCTGGTGTTCACCACCAAACGCCTCACGGCGCTGTTCTTGCGTTAGCTGACGATGCCCCAAACCACGGCGAAGATGATGTTCAAGGTGGTTAGACCGGCGATCGTAGGCACAACCCAGGTAGGGGTCTTCTCTTTTTTGTTGTAGGTGTAGGCCACGAAGAAAACGGCTGTGATCACTATGGTCTTGACCACCAGAACCAAGTTGTTGACCTGCTCTTCGCTGCCAGGCATCTGAAGAATGCCGATCATGCCGAGGCCGGTTGCGAGCATCAGCCAAGCACCGTGCAAAATGCCGGCATTCACTTTCATGCCCTCGCCCCACTGCTTGAGCTGGTAGAAAAATCCGCTGAACAGCGCACCGATTCCGACGAAGTGAAGAACTAGAAGAGCTTTTTCTGCGATTTCCACGAGTTGCCTTTCCCTTTTTTGGCAACCCCGAAATAGCGGCTTGCCCTACGGCTTCAGTCTAGCCATGAGCACAGCGGCCTCTACGGCCTCTGCACCCTTGTCTTCTTTAGAGCCGGGTAGCCCAGCACGGTCGAGTGCCTGCTTCTCGTCGTCAACGGTCAGCACGCCGAAACCAATCGGCACGCCGCTGTCTAGCTGCACGCGGGTGAGCCCGTCGGTCACTGCCTGACACACGTATTCAAAGTGCGGGGTTCCGCCGCGAATCACAACGCCAAGCGCGATGACCACTTCGGCACCATCTTCAATCGCGTACTGTGCTGCCAGAGGCAACTCGAATGCGCCAGGCACTCGCACGATCGAATAAACGTCGTTGCCGGCATCCTGGAGGGCTTTTTCGGCACCGGCCAGCAGACCATCGGTGATGTTGGTGTGCCATGAGGTCACCAGGATGCTCACCGCAAGGCCGCTCGCATCAATCTTCAGCTTCGGAGCTCCCGCACCGCTCATAAGTTCTTCGCAATCTCTGGAATGATGTGACCCATCTTCTCGCGCTTGGTGTCGAGGTATCCCTCGTTCTCGGCTGCGAGACCGACGATCACTGGAACATACTCATTTACGGTGATACCCGCATCGTTCAAGAACCAGCTCTTGGCCGGGTTGTTGGTCATCAGACGAACCGACTTCACGCCAAGGTCGCTCAATATCGCAACAGCAGCGCCGTATTCACGGTTCTCGCTAGGCAAGCCGAGGGCTAGGTTGGCCTCAACTGTGTCGAGCCCTTGCTCTTGCAGCGCATAGGCCTTGAGCTTGTTCAACAGACCGATTCCGCGACCTTCCTGGCCACGCAGATAAATGACTATTCCGCCTCGAGGGTCGTTGGCAATCTGGTCAAGCGCAAAGTCGAGTTGCGGCCCACACTCACACTTGAGCGAACCGAAAGCCTCACCCGTGATGCACTCAGAGTGCATGCGCACGAGCACGTCTTCGCCGGTTGGGTTGCCCGAGATGATGGCAACGTGGTCGGCGGTGGTTTTGATGTCGTAGTAACCGCGCAGTCTGAACTGGCCGTGGCTGGTTGGCACATTAGCCTCAGCCTCAAAGCGGATGCGGTTGTTTGGGTTATTCTCGTGCAAAATGCCGTTCTCACCCAAGAAGTCAACTAGTTGTTCGATTGTGATCACAGGTAACCCTTCAGCTCTGCCTACCTCAATCAACTCAGGCAAGCGCATCATTGTTCCGTCACTCGAAACCATTTCGCCGATCACACCAACCGGCTGCAGGCCGGCTAGCTTTAGCAGGTCAACGGTTGCCTCGGTGTGACCACGGCGGCCGTGCACGCCAAGTGGGTGGGCGCGAAGAGGCAGCATGTGTCCTGGTCGAATAAGAGCCTCAGCCGAGGTCTTAGGGTCGGCTAGCACGTTGGCCGTGTTGGCGCGGTCTGCGGCCGAAACTCCGGTCGAGAAGCGGTTGGCGGCATCCACGCTCACTGTGTAGTTGGTGTTGTGCGGGTCTTCGTTCTGAATGGTCATCAGCGGCAGCTCAAGCTCGTTGGCGCGCGACTCTTCCATCGGCACACACAAAAAGCCCGTGGTGTTGCGAACTATCCAGGCCATCCACTCTTCGGTCACGAGCTCGGCCGCGATGATCGCGTCGCCCTCGTTCTCGCGGTTTTCGTCGTCGGCAACCAGAACCGGCTTGCCGGCCTTTAGCGCCTCGATGGCTTGTTCAATGGTTGATAGTGCCATTAGATACCCCTTGCTTCGAGCAGACGCTCGATGTGTTTGGCCATGATGTCGGCCTCGATGTTGACTGGGTCGCCCACGGTTTTGGCACCGAGGGTGGTCAGTCGCAAAGTTTCAGGAATCAGGCTGAGCCCGACTACGTTGCCTTCGATTTCGTTGACGGTTAGCGAAACTCCGTCGATGGTGATCGAGCCTTTCAGCACGACGTACTTGGTTAGTTCTGCTGGGATGCTCACGCGAACCCATTCCCAGTTATCACTCGGTTCACGGCTCACGATGTGGCCTAGACCATCAACATGCCCTTGCACCACGTGGCCGCCGAAGCGGGTGGCTGCGTTCATGGCGCGCTCAAGGTTGACCACGTCACCAACCTTTGCCGCACCAAGGCTGGTGAGGCGAAGCGTTTCGTGCATCACGTCGGCGGTGAAGTGACCCGGTTCGATTTCAACCGCCGTTAGGCAGGTGCCGTTGACCGCAATCGAGTCGCCGCGGTTCACATCGCTGGTCACCAGAGGGCCTTCGATGGTGATGCGCTTGGCGTCTGGCTGGTCTTCGATGCTCACGATGCGACCGAGTTCTTCGATGATTCCGGTAAACATTAGTTGCCCCTCTCGGTGGCGCGAATAAGAATGTCTGCGCCGAGTTGCTTGATTTCTACGAAGTCGAGCGACTTTGCCTCGGCCATTGTGGTTACGCCAAGGTCGGCGATTGCGGTGCGTGCGCCGCCAAGCAAAGTCGGTGCCAGGTAGACCAGGTACTCGTCAACTAGCCCGAGTCGAGCAAAGTGCGAGGCCACGGTTGGGCCACCTTCAACCCACACGTGCTTCACGTCTTCTTGCCATAGCGCGGCGAGCACGCCGTGAAGCGAGTGGGTGCGCAGGTGTACGGTCTCGGCATCCGAGTTGAAAATGCGCGCGGATGCTGGCAGCTCGCTCTCGCCAATCACGACTCGAAGCGGCTGATGTTCGTATAGCGTGCCGTCAGGTTTGCGCGCGGTGAGTTCGGGGTCGTCGGCCAGAACGGTGCCCGTGCCGACCAAGATTGCGTCAACGTGGCTGCGGCGCAGGTGGCTGTCGGCGCGAGATTCCGGACCGCTGATCCACTTGCTGGTGCCGTCGTTCGCGGCTGCGCGACCGTCGAGGCTCGAAGCCCACTTGAGGGTCACAAAGGGTCTTTGGCGGGTGTTGGCGGTTAGCCACACGCGGTTCTGTTCGCGGGCTTCGCTCTCGAGTGTGCCGAACACCACTTCGACATTGGCATCGCGCAGGGTTTGTGCGCCTCCGCCCGAGGTTGCACCTGGGTCGCTCACGGCATAGACAACGCGGCTAAGGCCAGCGGCAATCAGGGCCTGTGCGCAAGGGCCGGTGCGGCCGGTGTGGTTGCAGGGTTCAAGCGTGACCACCGCGGTTGCGCCTGCAGGCACCGAGGCAAGCTTGCTCAGGGCATCCACTTCGGCATGCGGAGTGCCAGCGCCCTTGTGCCAGCCTTCGGCGATGATCTGGCCGTCGGCATCAAGAATGACGCAACCCACCTGCGGGTTCACGCCCCAGGCTGGGCCGAGTAGCGCGAGTTCGAGCGCGCGACGCATCGCGTTCTCGTATGTCTCGTGACTCATTGGGCCAAACCTCTCGAAGTACTTATTCGTCTTCGGGGTTGGCGAGAGAGGGCCCGCGCAAAGCGCAAAGCCTAGGGTCTAGCGACAACGCGAAAAAAGCGAAGCGCCAAACCCTCGTTCTTCTCCCATCCGGACTTTAACCGTCGGTGCTGGAATTTCACCAGCTCAACCGCCTAACCCGGTTCTCAAGTTGCCTTGATTGCCGTTGCTCTCGCGAGCAGCTAGTCGGGTCGCGGACTTTAACCGCCGGCTCAGATTTTCACTGACCCCGAAGAACTTGTAATGCTTGTCTATCATGGCAGAAAACAACGATGTGGGGTGAAGTTATTCCCAGCGCTGAGAGCGAAACAGGCCCGTGAGGGCGCGGCGGTCAAGCCTTTACGAACCCGATGCGGTCATAAACCAGTGCGAGAGTTGCCTCGGCCTGCTCGGATGCTCGGGCAGCACCCTTGGCAAGCAGGCGGTCAAGCTCGGCCGGGTCGCTCAATAGGTCTTCGGTGCGGTTACGAATCGGTTCGATTGCGCCAACCACAACATCCGCCACTTCACCCTTCAGCGCACCATAACCGGCACCCTCGAAGCGAGCCTCGAGAGAGGCAATGCTCTCACCCGAGATGGCGCTGTGAATGCCGAGCAGGTTCGAAACGCCAGGCTTGGTCTCGCGGTCGAAGCGAATAACGCCGTCGGTGTCGGTCACGGCTGACTTGATCTTTTTCACGACTGCGGCCGAGTCATCCATGATGTTGATTAGGCCCTTAGGGTCAGCCGCCGACTTCGACATCTTGGCCTCAGGGTTTTGCAGGTCATAAATCTTGGCGGTCTCTTTGAGAATGACGGCCTCGGGAATCACAAAAGTTTCACCAAAACGGCTGTTGAATCGCATGGCAAGGTCGCGGGTTAGCTCGAGGTGCTGGCGCTGGTCTTCGCCAACCGGCACCGCCTTTGGCTGATATAAGAGGATGTCGGCTGCCTGAAGAATCGGGTAAGTGAAGAGCCCCACCGAAGCGCTTTCGCTGCCGCCCTTTTGAGTCTTGTCTTTGAACTGAGTCATGCGGCCGGCCTCACCCATGCCGGTGATGCAGTTGAGCACCCAAGCTAGCTGGGCGTGGGCCGGAACGTGGCTCTGCACGAATAGGGCTGACTTGTTCTCATCGATGCCGGCGGCCAGGTATTGCGCGGCGGTGATTCGAGTGTTCTGACGAAGCGCTGCTGGCTCTTGAGGCACTGTGATGGCGTGCAGATCTACAACGCAGTAGAAGGCGTTGAAGTCATCCTGCATCTTCGCCCAGTTCACCAGCGCACCAAGGTAGTTGCCGAGGTGAAGAGAACCGGCGGAAGGCTGCATTCCGCTGAGCAGGTTTGGCTTGGTCATAGCGACAAGTTTAGTTTGGCTAGCTACTCGCTCGGGGTTGCCGGCAGCTGGTTAATCTTGAGTTGCTTGCGATAGGCAACGTTTACGGCTACGAAAGCGGCTGCCGTAACTGGGTAGAGCACGATTAGGTTGACCTGCAGCAGCTGACCAAGGAGCAGGTGAGGCAGCGAGTCGCTCATCTGGCCAAGACGGCTGCTGAAAACCAGACCTGGCAATAGTCCCGCAAACGCCAAAGTTATTGGCATCGACCAACTTACGAGCCTCAAAAAACCCGCGACTGTTTTGAAGTGGCGACCGACCTCTGTTTCGAAGAGCCAGCGAAGTCTAATAATCGCTCCAGGCACCCAGACAGAGTAGAGCCCAAGAATGGCATAAAGCGACAGGCCGAGCAAAAAGCTTAAGAGCATTCCGCGGTTTGTAATCAGGGGTGTTAGTAAGGCCATCAGAAATAGCCAAGCGACGCAGCCGACCATGAACCAGCGAAAGAAGCGAACCTTGCGACGCGTAAGTGTTACCCAACTAACAGCATCCACTTCGCGTTTTGTCGAGAGGTTAGCTTTGGCGGCACGGCGAGCCCAAACCGACAGCGGAAGCGCGTAAGTCACAAAAGCTACAGGCAACAGTAGTGAAATGATCGCAAACAAAATCTGGGTAGCAGGCACAGAAGGTAAGCCAAAGCTCAACGCTTCAACGCCGAAGGTCGCCACCAAGAATTGCATTGCAATTCGACTGAAGATGGCGAGACCGATACCAAGCACCAAGATGCTCAGTCGAACCCTGCTCACAATGCGGTTTGCGAAGAAGGTTTCGATTTTTGACTCAGGCCCTTCAACCTCGCCGGGCCTCACAGAGCGCTTCGCCTGTGTCAATAGGTACACCGCGCCGAGAGTGAGCCAAGGGTAATAAAGCGGGGCGACTTCAACGAAATAACCGAGCATCGAGGGGCTGGCGGGCATTAGCGTCATGGCGATGATCATCTGAGAGACGTAGATCAATGCGCCGAGAGGCATGGCTAAGGTAAGCGCGTTCAACCAGCGCTTCGAAGTGAAGGTAGCCCAGCTCGGGTCGATTTTTCTCATTGGTTCCCCCTGAATCAAAATCGCGATGTTCTCAGGCTACCCGATTCGAGCGGCTGCATCGCCTTCTCTAGAGCGTGTAGTCGACAACCACAGGGGAGTGGTCGGTCCAGCGAGTGTCATAACTCGCCGCACGGTGAACCTTGTAGTTCGCGGCCTTCTCGGCAAGAGTCGGGGTGGCTAGGTGATAGTCGATGCGCCAGCCAGCATCCGTGTCGAAAGCCTGACCGCGGAACGACCACCAGGTGTAAGGGCCGGCAACATCTGGATGCGCGGCACGACCGACATCGACCCAGCCCTGTTTGTGCATCATGGTGTCGAAATAGGCGCGCTCTTCTGGCAAGAATCCGGCGTTCTTGAGGTTGCCCTTCCAGTTCTTGATGTCGAGCTCGGTGTGGCCGACGTTGAGGTCGCCAAGAACTACAACAAATGCGCCGTCTGCTCGCAGTGCATCCATGCGGGCGGTCATGGCGTCTAGAAACTTGTACTTCTCGACCTGCTTCGGGGTGTCAACCTCGCCCGAGTGCACATAGGTGCTGATCACGGTGAAGGTTTTGCCGTTCGCGTCGAAGTCAACCTCGAGCCAGCGGCCGGCGCTGTCGAACTCGTCTGGGCCAAGTTCGGTGCGGTGGGCGATCGGTGCAAAGCGGCTCAACACGGCAACGCCGGCGCGACCCTTGGCGCTCGCGGCATCGTGCAGAACGTGCCAGCTGTGGCCGAGTGCGTCTTCGGTGCCGGCGAAAAGTTCGAGCAGATCGGTGGTGTCGGCGCGCACCTCTTGAAGGGCGATGATGTCTGGTCGCTCGGCTACCACCCAGTCGGCCATACCTTTTCTAAAGGCGGCGCGAACGCCATTGACGTTGATGGTGGCAACTTTGAGAGTGGTCATGCCTTTAAGTCTAGGCTTGCCGTATGAAGCTAGAACAACGCGGTTCAGATCACCTCGACTTCGTGCGAAAAGGGCCGATCTACCAGATTTTTCCTGACCGATTCGCCCGCGACGAGAGCGTGCCGGCTGACCGTGCGTTGGTGCCGTGGGCGACCGAGCCAACCCCGCAAAACTTCTTTGGCGGCAACCTGCGCGGAGTGGCATCGAAGCTCGACTACCTCAGCACCCTTGGCGCGGCCAACATCTATTTCAACCCAATCTTTCGTGCCCCGAGCAACCACCGCTACGACACCGAGAGCTATTTCGAAATCGACCCGCTGCTCGGTAGCGCCGAAGACCTAAAGGCTCTAACCGCGGATGCTCGCGCCCGAGGCATCGGCGTGCTGCTCGACGGCGTGTTCAACCACTGCGGCAAAACCATGCCAGAGTTCTTAGCCGCCAAGGCCGGCGACGCCGAACTCGCCAAGCTCTTTCACCTCTACCCCGACGGCTCGTACCAAACGTTCGGTGGCACCGACTTCATGCCAAAGTTCAACACCGCCGAACCAGCCATGCTCGATTTCGTCGAGCGCGTGCTGCGCCATTGGCACGAGTTCGGCATCGCCGGCTGGCGCTTCGACGTGCCATACAAGTTCGAACCTGGCTTCATGGCAGCTCTGCGTGAGCGAGTGCGCGACCTAGACTCGGCCCGCTATTTCATCGCCGAGGCTTGGAACGAGTGGTCTTTCGCCGACAACTTCGAAGCGGTTCAGAACTACCGCTCGGGCTACCGCATTCTCGACTACGTGCACAAGCACGCCGCCGACGCCGAAGACTTCATTCTCGACATCATGCGCTGGGGTAAAACCTGGGGCGATTTCAGCGTGCTGCCAAACTTTATCGACAGCCACGACACCGCGCGCTTCGCCACACTCGTCGAAGGCCGCCGCGACAGCTGGATGCTCGGCTTCGCCCTGCACATGCTCATCCCGGGCGTTCCGGTGGTTTACTCGGGCACCGAACTTGCCCTCGAAGGCGTAAACGACCCAGGCTGCCGCGCCACCTACCCGACCGAACTCTCGGCCGATCAGCGCAGTGCCCTCGAATTCTCAACCCCGTGGATGCACCTGCGCGGCACCTCGAAAGCGCTGAGCCATGGTGGCATCGAGGTTGTCGAACTAAAGAACCACGCAATGATTTTCGAGCGTGCGGCGTCTGGGCAGAGCATCCGCGTTCTGGTTAACACGGGTTATCGAGACGAGCTTTTGAACACGGATGTTTCGGGCACTTGGCTCGACATTAATCACAAGCCTGTCGAGCTGGGGTTTACCGTGCCGGCGAGAAGCCTGTTTTATCGCAAGAGCGACTAGAAGGTAACCTTCACGCTGGTGCCGCTGACGGCAACCTTGTATTTGGTTAGTGCGCGGCGTGCTGGGCCTGATGTGCGAGCACCGGTGTCGGCGTTGAACTTGGCGCCGTGCATGTTGCACACGACGACGTTTTTCGAGGCGCCGGCAACCGGCACATTTTCGTGGGTGCAGCGTGCGTCGAATGCTCGCCAGACGCCCTTGCGAGGCTGGGTTACCAGCACCGAGTTCGAGCTACCCTTCGGCCGAAAAACCTTACCCGAGCCGACCTTGACGTCGGTGGTTTTGCAAACGGTGTAGGTTTTGGCGGCATAGGCTGCGGTTTCACCTAGAGTACTGAAGCCGATGGCGGCTAGGCCAGCGCCGAACGAAGCTAGCAAAGCTCGTCGTGACAGGCCCTTAGGCTCGACCGGTTGAACTGGCTCGTTGCCGCAAACGCCGTCGCAGTTGCTCATCGCTTGTTCGTTCCCGAGGTCCAAACAGCGAAAGCAATAATCACTCCAAGAATCGCGATTACCGCGATGGTTTCAAAAACCCACTTGGTTGCATCCGGCATCATGTTAGGCACGACCTCTCAAAATGGCTTGCTTGACTTCGGCGATTGCCTTGGTCACCTGAATGCCGCGAGGGCAGGCCTCGGTGCAGTTGAAGGTGGTACGGCAGCGCCACACGCCCTCTTTGTCGTTCAGAATCTCGAGGCGAACCTCGGCAGCTTCGTCGCGCGAGTCAAAGATAAAGCGGTGCGCGTTGACGATTGCAGCTGGGCCAAAGTACTGACCGTCTGTCCAGAACACTGGGCAAGAGGTGGTGCAGGCTGCGCAGAGGATGCACTTGGTGGTGTCATCGAAACGCTCGCGCTCTTCGGCCGATTGTAGGCGCTCTTTGGCAGGCTTGTCGCTGGCAATCAAGAACGGGTTGATGTCGCGGTAAGCCTGGTAGAACGGGTTCATGTCGACAACTAGGTCTTTTTCGACTGCTAGACCCTTGATTGGCTCAACGTAGATCGGCTGAGTGATGTCGAGGTCTTTGATCAGGGTCTTGCAGGCTAGACGGTTGCGACCATTGATGCGCATCGCGTCAGAACCACAAACACCGTGAGCACATGAACGGCGGAAGGTAAGTGAACCGTCTTGTTCCCACTTGATCTTGTGCAGTGCGTCGAGCACGCGGTCGGTGCCAAATACCTCAACGTCGAAGTCTTCCCAGCGGGCATCCAAGCCGTCTTCAGGGTTGTAGCGGCGAACGAACAGCGTGACCTTGAACGACGGAATCTCGCCAATCTTTTTGGTTTCAGCAGACATTAGTACTTACGCTCCATCGGCGGGTAGTTGGTGATGGTGACTGGCTTCCAGTCGATCTTGATGTTGTCGCCCGGCTTCTTGGCCTTCTTAGGGGTCAGGTAAGCCATCGAGTGAACCATGAACTTGTCGTCGTTGCGGTCTTCGAAGTCTTCGCGGTAGTGACCGCCACGGCTTTCACGACGCTCACGAGCGGTGATGGCAAGAACCTCGGCCAGGTCGAGCAAGAACCCGAGCTCGATTGCCTCGAGTAGGTCGGTGTTGAAGCGCTGACCCTTGTCTTGAACCGAGATGTTCTCGTAGCGCACGCGAAGTTCGGCAATCTTGTCGAGAGCCTCGTTGAGCGACTCTTCGGTGCGATACACCTGTGCGTTTTTGTCCATGGTGTCTTGAAGTTCTTTGCGCAGCACGGCAACCTTCTCGGTTCCGTTGGCGGCGCGGGCCTTCTCGATAAGAGCGATGGTTTCATCGGCAGCGTTTTTAGGCACTGGCACGTGCTTCGAAGTCTTGGCGTATTCGACGGCGAAACGGCCGGCACGCTTACCAAAGACGTTGATGTCGAGCAGCGAGTTGGTGCCGAGGCGGTTTGCTCCGTGCACGGATACACAAGCGCACTCACCCGCGGCATAAAGGCCTGGAACCACGGTCTTGTTGTCGCTTAGAACCTCTGCCTTGACGTTGGTTGGAATGCCACCCATCGCATAGTGAGCGGTTGGGAAAACCGGCACCGGCTCGGTGTAAGGCTCAACACCTAGGTAGGTGCGGGCGAACTCGGTAATGTCTGGAAGCTTGGCGTCGATTACCTCTGGTGGAAGGTGGGTGAGGTCGAGCAGAACGTAGTCTTTCTCGGGGCCAGCGCCACGACCCTCGCGAACCTCGTTCGCCATGGCACGGGCAACCATGTCACGCGGGGCGAGGTCTTTGATGGTTGGTGCATAACGCTCCATGAAGCGCTCGCCCGAAGCGTTGCGCAGAATGCCACCCTCACCGCGGGCTGCTTCTGAAAGCAGAATGCCGAGGCCGGCTAGGCCGGTTGGGTGGAACTGGTAGAACTCCATGTCTTCTAGCGGAAGACCCTTGCGGTAGATGATGCCGACGCCGTCACCGGTGAGGGTGTGGGCGTTCGAGGTGGTCTTGAAAATCTTGCCGAAACCACCGGTTGCGAAAACGATCGACTTGCCCTGGAACACGTGTAGGTCTCCGGTGGCAAGCTCATAGGCGACAACGGCCGAAGGCTTCTTGTTCTTGCCCTCGCCAACCATCACTAGGTCGAGAACGTAGAACTCGTTGTAGAACTCGATGCCGAGCTTTACGCAGTTCTGGTACAGGGTTTGCAAAATCATGTGACCGGTGCGGTCTGCTGCGTAGCAAGAACGGCGAACCGGAGCCTTGCCGTGGTCGCGAGTGTGACCACCGAAACGACGCTGGTCGATCTTGCCGTCTGGGGTGCGGTTGAACGGAAGACCCATGTTTTCGAGGTCGATAACTGCCTCGACCGACTCTTTCGCGAGAATCTCGGCAGCATCCTGGTCAACTAGGTAGTCGCCACCCTTGACGGTGTCGAAGGTGTGCCATTCCCAGCTGTCTTCTTCGACGTTGGCAAGAGCTGCGGCCATACCACCCTGAGCTGCACCGGTGTGCGAGCGGGTCGGAAAAAGCTTGCTGATAACGGCGGTCTTGGCGTGCGGTCCAGCCTCGATGGCAGCGCGCATACCGGCACCGCCGGCACCGACGATTACTACGTCGTAGGTGTAGTTGTGAATCTTAGGCTTGGTCAATTCTTATCCTTTACAAACCTCAGGTAGGTAGTTCACGGCGTTCTGGTCGATGCATGGGTCAAAGGTCACGCAAACCAGGGTGCCGAGAATGATCAAGGCTCCACAGACGATCCAAAGGGTGTAGTTCAAGCGCTTGCGAACGGTTTCGCGCTCGGTGTAGTCGTTCACGATGGTGCGCATACCGTTGGTGCCGTGAATCAGAGCGAGCCAAAGCATCGACACGTCATAGACCTGCCAGAACGGGTCAGCCCACTTGCCAGCCACGAAAGCAAAGTCGATGGCCTTGATGCCCTCACCGCTGTAGAGGTTGATGAAAAGGTGGCCAAAGATGAGCACGAGCAGAATGACGCCCGAGTAACGCATGTAGAGCCAGCCCCATTTTTCCCATTTGGCGTGCTTGCGCGATCGCGGGCTGCGAGGAGTTTCGATAGTTACCATTTGTCGTTCCTCCTTAGCCGAACACGTGAGATAGGTGGCGTGGTGTGAAGATGGCGAAGATCACGAGTGCGATTGCAACAACGATCCAGAACATGACGTTCTGGTACTTCGCGCCCTTGCGCCAGAAGTCGATCAGAATCACGCGAATGCCGTTTAGGCCGTGAAACAAGATAGCGGCAACGAGACCGAGCTCGGCCAAACCGATGATTGGGGTCTTGTAGGTGTTGATAACAGCGTTGTAAGCCTCAGGGCTGACGCGCACGAGAGCGGTGTCTAGCACGTGAACTAGAAGAAAAAAGAAAATTGCGACACCCGTGATGCGGTGAAGAACCCAGGACCACATCCCGATTTTTCCGCGATAGAGAGTGCCGGCTGGCTTTGATGGCACGAAATCCTCCTGTAATGGCTACTGCGCTGAAGCACAAAATCCCTATAAGTCTAAACCCGCGTGGGTTAGGTTTGTTTCCGTGACCAACCCACAACTCTCGCCAAATTTCTATGCGGTAATACCCGCTGGTGGAGTTGGTTCGCGTCTCTGGCCGATCTCTCAGCCCGAGCATCCAAAGTTTCTGCACGACCTAACCGGCGCAGGCAGGTCACTGCTTCAACAAACCTTCGAGCGCCTTGCCGAATTCCTGCCAAACGACCGCATTTTGGTGGTTACCGGCGAGGCTCACGGTGCCGCGGTTGCCGCTCAACTGCCAAACCTTCAGGGCTCGCGCCTATTGCTCGAACCGAGCCCGAAAGATTCAACCGCCGCAATTGCCCTAGCCGCGGCCGTGCTGGTTCGCGAGAACGCCAACGCCGTGATCGGCTCGTTTGCTGCCGACCACCTGATTGGCGATCAGAGCGCCTTTGCCGCTGCCGTGGCCCAGGCTGTTTCGGTTGCCGAAACCGGTCTAGTTGTCACCATCGGCATCACCCCGACTCATGCCTCAACCGCGTTCGGCTACATTCAGGCGGGGCCCGCGCTCGCGGGGTTCGAAACTGCCCGCGCAGTGACGGCTTTCGTTGAGAAGCCTGACGCGAATCGAGCATCCGAGTTTTTGGCCACCGGCGAATATTTCTGGAACGCCGGCATGTTCGTCGTTCGCGCATCAGTCTTGCTCGAGCTGCTGAGCCAGACCGAGCCCGAATTGGTGAAAACGGTTGGGCAGCTGGCCGAGGTTTGGCACACGGATGCTCGCGCCGAAGCCCTGAGCACCCTCTGGCCCGCGTTGCCCAAGGTCGCCATCGACTATTCGCTTGCCGAACCGGCAGCCGCCCGTGGTCTGGTCGCGGTGGTGCCGGCCACGTTCGCCTGGCGTGATCTCGGCGACTGGGCTGCGGTGAGCGAAGAGCTTGGCGAGCCCGAGCGCCTCACGGTGATTGGCTCGGCCGAGGTTGCTGCAATCGACTCAACCGGCTTCGTACTGAGCACCCAAAACCGCCCAATCAGCGTGGTTGGGCTCGAAGACGTTGTGGTGATTGACACCGAACACGGGCTATTGGTGACAACCAAGGCTTCTGCCCAAGGCGTAAAGGCAGCATCCGAGCATTTTTCGAAGGCCAACGCCGACCACAAACAGGCAGAATAAGAGCAATGAAATCTTTCTCTGTGGCCGGTTTTGCGGTTCGTGCACGCGCTACCCGCGCAGTCGCCGCCATCGCGCTTGCCGCGATGCTCACCGGTTGCAGCGCAGCCGCAGTTGAGCCGACTCCGACCGCGGTCGATTTCAAGGTTTGCCTAGTTAGCCCATCCGCCAAGATCGTTGCCGGTTCGCCCGCAGATCAGGCCCTAGATGCCATCGAACGCGCCGTGCTTACCCGCGGAGTTCAGTTCGACGAAGCATATTTCACCCAAACTCAAAGCACCGGCAGTTATGTGACCGCCATGAACCGACTCGTCGATGGCGGCTGCGACTTTGTTCTTGCTGCCAGCCACCGCATGTCGAAGGCTGTGCACCAAGCCGCGCTGGCTAACCCCGAGGCCAAGTTCGCGCTGGTCGATGCCGCCCTGGTGAACGACGCAGGCGAGCCGGTCGACCTTGCAAACGTTGTTGAAATCAACGCGGATGTCGCGACCCAAGCGTTTCTCGCCGGCTACCGTGCCGCGGGCGAAACCAAAACCGGCATCGTGGCTGCAATCGGCGGCGATCGCCTGACCCCGACCACCAACATCCTCTTCGCTTTCAAGCAGGGTGTTGCGCTTTACAACGATTCGAACGGCACCAACGTTTTCTTGCTTGGCGTTTCGGGTGTGAATCCATCCGGATGGGCGACCACAAGTTCTTGGGCAAGTGCGGGCAAAACCGCTCGCCTCGCTTCGAGCTTCATCGACCGCGGCGCTGACGTGCTCTTGCTGGCCACCGGCACCACCGAGGTGTCTGGGCTCGAGGCAAAACTCAAGCAATCGGGCACCGTGTTGGTGAGCATCGACGGGGTCACCACCGAGATTTCTGGTATGGGCGACGCCTCAACTAGGCTCACCGACTCAACGCTTGCGGTAATCGGCAAGGCAATCGAGTTGCCAACCTTCGCGGCGATTGCGAGCGCTCTTGATGGTGCGTTCGTCGCCGGCGAGGCAACCGTTGCGGTTACCGAAATCGACCAAGAATTTTCCGTTTCACCGAGCGGTGACATGAGCAACTCGCTGCGTGAGATTCTAGAAGCGATAAACGCAGGCACTTTGGCTATCAAACAAAACAGTTAGGCGACCAATGCAGATCGACTGGCAACAACTTCGTGACCTCGCAAACGCGGCCATGAACAAGGCCTACGCTCCCTATTCGAACTTTCCGGTTGGGGCGGCCGCGCTCACGACTACCGGTGAACTCGTCTCGGGCTGCAATGTAGAAAACGCTTCATACGGCCTTGGGCTGTGTGCCGAGTGCTCGCTGGTGAGCGAACTCACCATGAAGCAGGCCGGCAAACTGGTGGCCTTCACCTGTGTAGACAAGAACGGCAACCTGCTAATGCCTTGCGGTCGCTGCCGTCAGCTGTTGTTCGAACACGCAGCCGACGAAATGGTTCTAGAAACCGCATCCGGCATCAAAACCATCGCCGAAGTTTTGCCAGATGCATTCGGCCCTAAAGACTTGGATCGCTAATGAACGCATTCTCTGCAGTTGAACTGATCATCGCCAAGCGCGAAAAGGGCGAACTGAGCACCGAAGCCATCAACTGGCTCATCGCAAACTACACATCTGGCGTCGTTGCAGACGAGCAAATGTCGGCGATGGCGATGGCCATTTTGCTAAACGGTATGAACCGCCGCGAGATTCGCGACATGACCCTGGCCATGATTGCCTCGGGTGAGCGACTCGACTTCAGCACGCTCAAGCAACCAACCAGCGACAAGCACTCGACCGGTGGCGTGGGCGACAAGATCACCCTCACCCTCGCGCCGCTGGTGGCCAGCTTCGGCGTTGCAATGCCTCAACTTTCGGGCCGTGGCCTCGGTCACACCGGCGGAACCCTCGACAAGATGGAGGCGATTCCCGGTTGGCGCGCTAACCTCACCAACGCCGAGATGCACGCCCAGCTCGAATCGGTTGGTGCGGTCATCTGTGCCGCTGGCTCGGGCCTCGCCCCAGCCGACAAGAAGCTTTATGCCCTGCGCGATGTTACCGGCACCGTTGAGGCGATTCCCCTGATTGCGTCTTCGATCATGAGTAAGAAGATTGCCGAAGGCACCGGTTCGCTGGTGCTCGACGTGAAGGTTGGCTCTGGCGCATTCATGAAGAACATCGACAGCGCCCGCGAGCTGGCCACCGTTTTGGTTCAGCTCGGTAACGACGCTGGAGTGAAGACTTCTGCCATGCTCACCGACATGTCTACCCCGCTTGGCCTTCAGGTCGGTAACGCTCTCGAAGTGCAAGAAGCGGTTGAGGTTTTGGCCGGTGGCGGCCCGCAAGACGTGATCGACATCACCATCGAACTCGCTCGCGAAATGCTTCGCCTTGCTGGGGTTGGTGACGCGGATGTCGCTGCCGCCCTTCGCGACGGACGAGCCATGGACAAGTGGCGTGAGATGGTTGCCGCCCAGGGTGGAAACCCGGATGCACCGATGCCGGTTGCTCGCGAATCACACGTGGTCACCGCCTCGACAAGCGGTGTGCTCACCCAGCTCGACGCTCTTGCCGTAGGTGTGGCGTCTTGGCGCTTGGGTGCCGGTCGCGAACGCAAAGAAGATGCCGTGAAACTCGGCGCGGGCATCACCCTTCACGCTCAGCAGGGCCAGCGCGTAACCGCGGGACAGCCGCTGATGACCCTGTACACCGACGAGCCGGCTCGTTTCGATCGTGCGCTCGCATCGCTAGAAGGCGGCATCACCATCGATGCGGCTGCCAACGAATCACAAAAAACCATCGTGCTTGACCGAGTAACCGCCTAGTTTCGCGAAACACCAGAAAGAGCATCCATGACCATCGACTTTCGCAGCCTGCCTAAGGTTTCACTGCACGACCACCTAGACGGCGGACTTCGCCCGCAGACCATCGTCGAGCTATCGGCCGAAGTTGGGCACACCCTGCCGACCACCGACGCAACCGAACTCGGCAAGTGGTTTAGAGACGCTGCCGACTCTGGCTCGCTGGTGCGCTACCTCGAAACCTTTGACCACACCATAGCCGTGATGCAGACCCGCGAGGGGTTGGCTCGCGTTGCCCGTGAATTCGTGCTCGACCTGCACGCCGACGGCGTGATCTACGGCGAACTGCGCTGGGCTCCAGAGCAGCACCTGCGCGGCGGCCTGACCCTCGACGAAACCGTTGAGGCGGTTCAGCAGGGCATCGAAGAGGGCATCGACCTGGTTGCACTCGGCGGCGGCGACATTATGATCGGGCAGTTGGTCACCGCCATGCGTCACGCCGACCGCGGTCTCGAAATCGCCGAGCTTGCCGTTCGCCACCGCAACAACGGCGTGGTCGGGTTCGACATCGCCGGTGCCGAAAAGGGCTTCTTGCCGGTTCGTCACAAGATTGCTTTCGATTACCTTGCCGACCAGCTGTTTCCGGTAACGGTTCACGCTGGCGAGGCCGACGGCATTGAAAGCATCAAGGATGCACTGGTCAACGGTCGCGCGCTGCGCCTGGGTCACGGCGTGCGCATCGCCGAAGACATCATCGCCACCGAAGAAAACGGTGAACTAATCGCCGTCGAGCTGGGCGAGGTCGCGAACTGGGTGCTCGAACGTCAGATTCCGCTCGAACTTTCGCCGTCGTCAAACCTTCAGACCGGTGCCATCGAGGCGTGGGGAACGACCATGGCGCAGCATCCGTTTGGGTTGCTTTATGACCTAGGTTTCAACGTGACCGTGAACACCGACAACCGCTTGATGAGCGAAACCAGCCTCACCCGCGAACTCGAGTTGCTCACCGAAACCTTCGGCTACACGCTTGACGACCTCGAGGTGTTTCAGGTGAATGCCGCTCGTGCATCTTTCGCAGACATCGTTTCACGCGAACTCATGGTGGCTCGCATCGAAGAGGCTTTCGCCAAGGCGCGAGGCGAATAGTTGTCTCTAGCCGCACTTAGTTCAGCCTTCGCACCAAACTCAATCGCAGTTGGTGTGGTCGTCGACTCTCGCGAGGCGGCGATTGTTGGGGTAGGCGAGCTGCTTGTGGCCAGCGGTCGAACAACGGCCGGTTACACGGGCGAAATGCTCGCCGTGCTCGACGAACTCGGGCCTTACTTTGTGATTGCACCAGGCATCGCCATCGCTCACGCACGGCCGAGCGAATCGGTTGTGTCGGCGGGGCTTTCGCTCGCTGTGTTGGCAACGCCGATTGAGTTTGGCAGCGATCACAACGACCCGGTTCGCATGGTTTTTGGGCTTTGCGCGAAAGATCACGATGGCCACATCGAAGTTTTGTCTGGCCTCGCCGAGGTGCTCAGCGACGATGCAAAGGTTAACTTTCTGTTAAATGCCCCCGATGCTGCCCGAATCCACGAATTCTTGGCCTCTGGTCTGTGAGGATTGAAGAATGAAGATCGTAGCGGTTTGTGGCATGGGCATCGGCACCAGTGTGCTTCTCAAGATGAACGCCGAAAAGGTATTGGCTCAGCTTGGCATTGAGGCAACCGTGACCGCCGCCGACATGAGCACCGCTCGCCAGCTGGGCTTCGAGGCCAACATCGTTCTGACCACCCCAGAGCTGGTTGCGTCACTTCAGGGCCTGCCAGCCGAGATTATTTCGATCGACCACTTTTTCGACCTCGCCGAACTAAACCGCAAACTTAGCGCCGCTCTGCTCTAGCATTGGCTTCACCATGAGTGAAAAGCCGCTGAGCAACACAGAACGCACCCAACCTGGTCGCATGCGCGATCGTGCCGTGACCGAGCGAGCCGCCATGTATGAGGTGCTCGATTCGAACATCCTGTGTCATCTGGGTTTGATTTTTGATGGCCAACCTTTCGTTCTGCCTTATGGCTACGCCCGCGATGGCGACCGCATTTTGCTGCACGGTTCGAGTGGCGCTCGTTTCATGCGTGCCCTCGCCGATGGTGCTCCGGTTTGCGTGACCGTCACCGAGTTGACCGGCATGGTGGTGGCTCGCAGCACTTTCAACTCGAGCATGAACTACCGGTCGGTTGTTGTTCTCGGACGCGCCACCGAAGTCACCGGCGACGAAAAGGCTCACCTGCTCGAGGTCATCTCTGACGGTTTCTTGCCTGGACGCTCGGCCGAAGTTCGCGCCTCGACCAAGAAAGAAATCGCCGCAACGACCCTGCTGTCGATTT
>JBIKSH010000008.1:0-54975 GCA_044348705.1 Rhodoluna sp.
TTGCTTGCCCCCGAGCTGCCTCTCGAAGAGCCGTTCTTTCTTGTGCTGCTCTGCTACACGACGCTGATTCTGTTCTTGAGCATCCGCCGTGGCTTGGCCAAACGTAGCGCGGCGGTGAAGGCCGAATGACCTACCTGCTCGTGAACGCGGCCTTCATGCTTCTCGCCGCGCTGGTGGCAGCGCCATTGCTTTGGGGCACACGGATGCGCGCGCTCACGCTCACGCTGCTGGCACTTTTGGGCGTCACCGCGATCGGCGACAACCTGATCATTGCGTTCGACATAGTTGCTTACGACCCAGAGAAAATCGTGGGTCTGATGATTGGCTTAGCCCCGATCGAAGATTTCGCCTATTCTGTGGTTGCGGCAGCACTCGTGCCGGGAATCTGGCTGGCTTTAGAGAGAAGGCGCAAATGAGCAGTGCCGACGGCTCGCGTTCACTCGTGCCAAAGGGTTTGGTCAGCCAGCTGTTTTGGTCATCACGGCCAATCTCGTGGATTAACACGGCCTTTCCGTTCGCGGCTGCCTACTTTTTTGCCACCCGCAGCCTCGATCTGAATCTGCTGATCGGCACACTGTTCTTTTTGATTCCATACAACCTGCTCATGTATGGCGTGAACGACGTTTTCGACTACGAAAGCGACCTGCGCAACCCTCGCAAGGGCGGCATCGAAGGTGCACTGCTTCACCCAAAGTGGCACCGCCCAACCCTTTTCTGGTCGGTTGCCCTCACCTTGCCTTTCGTGGCTTACCTGTTGCTTCAGGGCGACGTTGCGTCGAAGCTTTGGCTGTTGCTATTCGTCTTCACCGTTATTGCCTACAGCGCCAAGGGTCTTCGTTTCAAAGAGAAGCCGTTTCTTGATTCGCTAACCTCGGCCAGCCACTTCGTCGGCCCGATGATCTATGGCCTAGCCCTGGCCGGAGCAAGCCTCACCGACACCGCTCCCCTGTTGCTAATCGTCGGCTTCACCCTATGGGGCGTGGCGTCGCACGCGTTTGGGGCTGTTCAAGACGTGAAGGCCGACCGCGAGGCTCAAATTTCGAGCATCGCAACCGTGATCGGCGCCCGGGCAACTACCCGCTTCGCGTTCGCTTGCTACGCCGCCGCCGGTGCGTTGGTGGCAGCATCCGGTTACCCAGCTGCATTCGCGGCAGTTGCGGCCGTGCCATACCTCGCGATTTTGTGGCCACATTTGAACATCACGGATGCTTCGTGCGAAACCGCCAACCGCGGCTGGAAGCAGTTCATCAAACTCAACTATCTGGCCGGGTTCATCGTGACGATGATCACCATCTGGGCTGCGTTTATCTAAGCTCTCATCCAAGTGATGAGGCTCGCGGCCGAAAAGCTTCTCGAGCACACGCCGCAAGACAGCGGGCGCGTCGGTTTGCGATAGCGAAAGTGCTCGTGGCCGACCGGGCACTGGCCGCGCCAAGGTGCAACCTCGCGGGCAATCTCGGTTCCGGTGAAACGCTCGGCGCGATAGCCGATTGACTTGGCGGTGGCGAGCCATTTTTTGCCGTGACCCTCTTTTTTACCGCTTAGTGCGTGGGCGATTTCGTGCAGCACCACCTGAAGGCTTTCGTCGACCGAGTGCGCCATAACCAAGTACTTAGAAATCGAAATCTTGCTCTCGGTGTAGTTGCAAAGACCTGCGCGACGCTTGGCGTTGTCCCAACCAAATGCCCAGCGCGAAACATCCAAGTGCGCTTTCATCAGAGCAAGCGCTCGGGCCTCGACATAGTTGATTTTGGTGCAGGTCATTCGCTGGTATTGATGACCCTTCGACTTGAAAAAGCGCCTTGGTTGAAACCCGTTCTTCTCATACACACGCTTTGCGCGAGGGTTATCAATCAACACCTCAAGGGCAACCGTCTTGACCATCAACTCATCAAAGGCATACTCGAGCGCCATTGAGACAGCTTGAGTTCCTATGCCACGGTTATAAAGCTCGGGCGCTTTTAGTGCGATTCGAAAGTTGATCGAATTGTCTGCGTCGTTGAAGAAGTTGAGCACCGCTTCACCCAAGAACTCGCCGGTCTCGGCATTGGTGATGGCCCAGTCACGGCGATTTGATGCCGTCGCCCTGGTCGCCAACCACTGCTCAATTTCGGTTCTATTGAAATCTTCGGTTGTGGCAGTCAGCCTTCTGCCTTCGGGTTCGGCCAGCATCTCGAGATAAGGCTCGATGAACTCAGGCCCGAGCTGCTCGAGGCGAATCTGCATCGGCGTCATCCCTCGTTTCATTTCATGCGACCAAGCCAAGACTAAAGCCCACAGGCGGATAAGCGGGTTAGGGCTTAACTGCAAATCGGGTGACCCGAGGGGATCTGGTCACCCGATTGCTGCCGCTAACACATGGGGGTTAGCGGAGTTCTTTGAGCCAAACGCTCGTCGACTTGGCGTTCTTCTTGAATTGCTCCAGCTTTATCGCCATCCAAACCAAGAGACCAGCGACGATGATGAGCACTACCCAAACCGACCAGGTTTGCTCCGAAAGCGGCTTCCAGGCATAAGGCACCGCTGCGATGAGAACACCGATTGCGCCCGGGGCAAAGAAGCCGGCGAGGCGACGAAGGGCTCCCAGAATCAAGAACACCAATGAACCGCCGAGAACGATGGCAAAGCGATACCAATCCTCGGCCGTTAGAGTGGCCTGGTTTAGCGCGCCGAAGGTATTGGCGAGTGCCGGTGACATGGCAACCAAGATCGGCAGACCGATGTACAGCGACGAATTGAGCTTCAACTTGAACGCGGCGACCAGACCGTAGCCGATGCCGAAGAGCAGACCACCGATGAACAGCGCCTTCATTTCGGTTTCAACCTTGCCCTCGAAGTACTCCCCGATTCTGAACCAGATGCTCGGTAGCAGGGTGAGCGCAAGCGGCACGCTACCCGCAACGGTGAGACCAAGGTTGCCAAATCGCAAACCGAGAGTCAGAAGCACGGCACCACCGATCATCAGAACGAGTGTTCTAGTGATATCGGTCGAAGACTGCTCTGAGAAGTTCTGCACGACCGCGCCCCAGTTGTAGACCGTCGATGGTAGCCCCACTGCCAACAGTGGCAAACCAAGCGATAGCAGCGACTTCAGTCTCTCGGCCACAAGCCCGGCACGGTTTGCCACCTGCACCGAGATGGCGAGGGTGATGGCAATCAGCGTGGCGTGGATTTCAGGAGCGTCGTATCCGCCAATTTGACGAACCAGCACTTCAGCAAATGAGTAGGCCGAAAGCGCTAGCGCCAATGCGCCAACCAATACCGTGACCAACTTGCGCTCGAGCAGCGTGTAGGCCAGCAAGGTAACGCCGATTACAGCGGTGACGATACCAAAGCGGATGTCTCGAGTTGAGCTATCGAGAGTCGACTGCCAAACGGCAAACACCCATGAAATAGCTGCCGAGACAATCAGCGCAGCTTTTGCCTGACGAGTTTCACCCAACACCTTGGTGCGCGAGAGCATGAGGTAGGCAGAACCCACGAGGGCGGAAACAATGAGTTCAATCCAGAAGGTTGGCTGGTCGACCAATGAGTACACGTCGATGAACAGCAGGGCAACAAAGTAGCCGATTGCCGAGGTCACCGGAAGAGCCAGCGACCAGGTTTCCATCGAAGGCTTCTCGTTAGAGCGCTTGAAAAGAATCGTGGTGACCACGAATAGCAACGTGGATGCGAACGCAAAACTCTGCACGAACGACAGGTTGAACTGCTGCACTAGTTCGGCCAGCGCAACCCAGGATGCTCCCACTCCGAGAATGAAACCGTAGAGAGCGGTCTTGGCCTCTTTGGCGATGAACGAAGCGGCGAAGTGCATGAGCGCATTCGCAGCAAGCAGTGCTGCGAGTGCAAACTCAAACCCTGGGGCCGTTCGGTCGTATGCGGCCAAGCCGATGATGCTCAGGGCCAGTGCAACGAACGACGAGGCGAGAAGCGCTAGGCCGGCATCCGCGTTTTCACGAACGCGAAGGCGAATTAGACCGTAGGCAACGGTGAGCCCGACAAAACCAAAGACCAGCGGCCAAGGGTTGGCCGAATCGATGCTCGGAAGGGCGTCGCTGCGATAGAGACCTAACAGCGGTGTCGTGAGGTAGGCAAGCAGTGCGGCGGCGACCGTTGTCGCCGGTAGGCCAATCCAACCGAAGGTAACTTCGCGCTTTGCGCTGAAGGTGACGACAATCGAGTAAACCAGCCAAGCGAATGCGAGAGACACAGGCACGAGCAAGGCGACCCAAACTTCGAAAATTCCACCGGTTACCAAAGCGAACTGGCCGATTGCTGAGGCTTGAAGAGCTAGCACGAACGAGAGGGCCGATGCGAGCAGAGCTACCAACCAGGTTTGGCTGCGCAGTTTCGAACCGACCAGACCGGTTAGAACCACGGCCGCGAACAGCACGGCTGTTGCAAGCCAGACAGAGACCATGGTTTCGGTGACGCTAGCCGCGACTTGAAGAGCCGCAACCAGTGTGAAGATTCCGGTGACCCGAAGGTAGATCGACCAGAACTTGTCGTTTGTGAAACCACTCTTGAGCATGGTGATCAGCGATACGGCGGCGATCACCACGAAGACTAGGGTTGCCCAGGCCGCGTTGTTGAGCTGGGCGGCTGAGTCGAGCATCCACGCTTGGGTTTTGTCTGTCTTGGTGACCCAGTACTCGACAAAGGTCAAGCCAAACATAACCAAGGCGCTGATGGTGAACCCATTGCCCTGAGGTTTGGTGAAGCGCTTCAGCACAACCGTGAAGAGCGTTGCAAGACCGAAGAAGTAGATCGGCGAGATCAATGCAATCGGCTCGCTCAGGTCGACCAGCTGTAGCGCAAAGAAGATTGTTGCGAGCAGCGCCGGTGCCAGAGCAACCGACTTTGCCGCATCTGACTTGGCGCGAAGGGCATATAGAACAACCGAACCAAATACCGCCAGCGAATAGATGGCCCATGAGAGGTTTTGAGTTCCATCGACAGGGCTCAAGATCATCAGACCGTAACCCGCGAGCGCGTAGTTAGCCGAAACGGCAACGAGGCTCGGTGATGGCAATTCGACCAGTCTCGAAGATTTGGCCGTAGCCAACCAAGCGAAGCCAGCACTTAGAGCCGCGAACAGGCTAAGAACTGGCCACGATGCCAAGTTGTTGGTTTGCCCTGCCTCGAAGAAGTGTCGCACCCACAGTGAAATGGATGCTGCGGTGACAAGGAAGTTGACGCCAAAGTAAATCCAACCGACTGCTGAGACGCTTGTGCCTTCGCTTCGTTTCAAAGACTTCTCGACCACAACTCGCCAAGCAAAGGCGAGAGCCAGAGCTAGCACGATGAGGGCGAAGACCGATAGCCCTGCATCTGCAGAAGTGTCGATTCTCGGGTTAGAGATGAGCAGAAGCGTGGATGCTGAGCCAACGCCCAGGCCGACCCAAGCCAAGGCTTGAGCCTTCGCCACTAGAGACTTAGCGACAAGCGATGCCGCTATGACACCAAGCCAAATCGATGCGTAAAGGTTGAAGTTGACATCAACTGGAGTTAGCAGGCCGAACAGAGCCCAGTTCACGTAAGCGGCAACCTGCGACGCAATGACCGAGTTCGGCATGTCTTCAGCCACGCGCTTTGGAACAGAGAACAAGAAGGCGGCTCCGATGAGCGCGTTCAAGATCAGCATGAAAATCGAGGTTTCTTGAATCACACCACCGACGCCAGGTTGAAGCGTTGAGGTTAGAACGGCCAGTGAAATTGCCGTGTACGAGAAACCGGCATTCCAGGCCAAACGTTTGACCGAGGTCTTGACGGTTCCAGCGGCTGTGAACTTAGCGCCGATTCGTTCGATAAAGAGGGCTGCGAGCAACCAGAGCAAACCGAGTGAGAGAACCGAAATTGGCTCTGGGGTGATCTCAATAGGAAGCGCCTGCCAGAATGCAGACTGCACCAGCGGGGCAAGCAGCCCAAGAGTTTGAACTGCGAGGTAAGCCAAAAGGCCAACCACGGATGCTCGATAGATAACGGTTAGGGCGTTGATCTCGCGCTCCGCCAAATCTTTCTGGTAGCTGGCCTCTGCTGATTCGTCTTCAGGAGTTTTCTTTGACTTCGACTTCGATGCGCCCTTGGCGTCAGCTGCAGCAGCAAGACGAGTCGCGAGAGTTTGACGCCCGATGATGATCGTGGCAAACATGCCGAGGCTTACCGACAACATGGCAATCGCAGAAAGCGACCGAACCGGAGAGCTGCTAGCCAGAATGCCTGCCAAGTAGGTTGAAGAGAAAATCAGAGAGGCAGTAGCAGCGGCAGGGGCAACCAGTGCTGAGAAGCCGAAGATTCCGAAACGCTTACCCATAAAGAAGCTGTAAGCACCAACGGCCAAGATAACCGCGGGCACATAAGGGCTCTGTATCGGGTCTGCCCACGCCTTAGGCAGCAGACCGAGGCTTGAGGCAGCCCACAGGCCAGCGCCCAAGAACAGCGACGAGAGCATTGCCAAGAAGTTCGAAATGATCGTGAAGTATTTCTTTGCCTTTATTGACCCGAATGCGCTCGCTGCAACCAGTGCTGCGATAACAGCGGCTTGACCCGCTTCTCCTAGGTAGGCGAAAGAGGTTCCCAAGAAGATCGTCAGCGCGATGACGATTAGAGCGCCGGCCACGGCTAGCAGAGTTTGCTGTGGTGACAGTTTCGGCAATTCGCGCTTTGGTCGGGTTGGCTTGGCAACCGGAGGTGGTGTGAACTTTGGAATCTCTGGTGCCGCGACAGTGGTTGTTGCCGCAACCGAGGCTGATGCCGCGGCGACTGGTACCTGCGCAGAAGCTGCGGGCGAAGCATCCTGGTAGCCAAGCTCGGATGCACGCTGAATGTTTAGCTTCTGCGCCGCTGCTTCGATGTGGTCGAGACGGTTACTGGCGGCCGAGAGCTGCTGCAGAGCATCCTTGAATGCAATCAGGCTGCTTTCGCGATAGTAGATGCCACAGCGACATTGAACCCAGTCGCTCGTAAACTCGGTGACCGCGATTTCGTGGTCGCAAAGCGGCAATACGTAGAAATCACCAGACATGAGATCCCCTCTTCTGTTTTGGTGCGAGTAACTGCCTCTAGTTTGGCTTGAATTTTGTGTTTCGTGCATCAGATTGGTGTTCCCCGTTTGGGGGACATTTCTCGCTGCTAAAGTTGCCCCTATGACCAAACGCAATCGCCCCTGGGGCTACCAGTCGGGCAACGATGAGGGCAAGCCTGACTGGCAACTCGACCCGCAGACCCTTGCCGTGCGCGGCGGATTGGCCAGAACCGGCTTTGGCGAGACTAGCGAAGCCGCATTTTTGAACTCGGGCTTCACCTATGACAGCGCCGAGCAGGCCGCTGCAGCCTTCAAAGACGAGACCGATCACTTTTTGTATTCACGCTTTTCGAACCCGACCGTTGCGATGTTTGAAAACCGCCTCGCAGCCCTTGAGGGTGCCGAGGCCGCCTTTGCCACCGCCACCGGAATGGCCGCGATGTTCGCCTCGGTTGCTTGTTTGGTGAAGACCGGCGACCGCGTAGTCGCTTCTGCTGCAATGTTCTCTTCGTGCTACGTCGTGCTTACCGAGATTCTGCCTGGCTGGGGCATCGAAACCGTTCTTGTTGAAGCCGACGATGTTGAGGGTTGGAAGGCTGCGCTTAGCGAACCAACCAAGGTTGTGTTCATCGAGAGCCCGAGTAATCCGCTGATGCAGATTACCGACATCCGCTTCGTAAGTGACTTGGCGCACAAGGTTGGCGCAACCGTGATCGTTGACAACGTGATGGCCTCACCCGTATTGCAGAAGCCACTCGAACTGGGTGCCGATGTCGTGATGTATTCGACTACCAAGCACATCGACGGTCAGGGTCGAGTGCTCGGCGGTGCGATTCTTGGATCGGCCGACTACATCAAGAATTCGGTGGTGCCGTTTGCTCGACACACCGGCCCGTCGATGAGCTCGTTCAACGCTTGGGTGATGCTCAAGTCGCTCGAGACTCTGAACCTGCGCGTTGAGCGCATGGCCGAATCGGCGTTGACGCTGGCTAAGCACTTTGAGGGCCGCAAGGGCATCAAGGCCGTGCACTACCCTTACCTACCGAGCCACAAGCACCACGCGCTTGCCAAGGCTCAGATGAGCGGCGGCGGAACCACAGTTGCGATCGAGTTCGATGCCTCGCAAGAGAGGGTGTTCGCCATCATGAACGCACTTCAAGTGATCGACATTTCGAACAACCTCGGCGACAGCAAGAGCTTGATTACCCACCCGGCTTCAACCACGCATCGTCGACTCGCCCCAGAAATTCAGGCCGAGATGGGCATCACGCCATCGACAGTGCGCATTTCGGTTGGCCTAGAGTCGGTTGCCGACCTGATTCGCGACCTAGAGAATGCGTGCGATTCGCTCTAAACCTTCGGTAATGATTTCTTTGCTCGTGCCAAAGTTCAGTCGCGCGTGGCGGTCGTAACGCTCGCCACCCATGTCTGGCCCCGGAACGAGGGCAACCTTGGCTTCGTCGAAGATGCGGGCGGTCGTGACATCCACTTTTGAAAAATCGAGCCAGGCAAGATAGCCAGACTCTGGCAGTTCGAATCCGACATCTGGCAACAAGCGCTCGAGTTCGGCTTTGAGGTGGCGGCGGTTTTCATCGAGGGTAGCCACCGTGGTGTCTAGCCACTGCCGACCGTTTGTGTAGGCCTCGGCCATTGCAAAAGCACCGAGGATGCTCGTGCGCCAGTGCATTCCAGGTGGGCACCGATCTGCGCGCGCGGCCATTTTGGCGCTTTGGGTGACTAGCAGCGCAGCCTTTAGGCCAGCGAGGTTGAACGACTTACTGCTGCTGGTGATGACCACGCCGGTCTCTTCGGCATCTGGGCCACAAGAGAGGTATGGCGTGAATTCGCCATAGGTGAGCGGTGCGTGAATCTCGTCGCTGATCACGGTTGCGCCGTAGCGGTTGGCGAGAGCGGCGAGGTTGGTGAGCTCGGCGCGGTCGAATGCGCGACCGACAGGGTTGTGCGGGTTGCACAGCAGCAGGGTTAGGTGGCCGGCCTTGAAGGCTTGCTCAAGACCCTCGAGGTCTAATCGCCAACCAGCATCGGTGTGCGCTAGCGGCACATCGACCGGATCAATGTTGAGTTCTTTGAGCCACTCGTAAAAGCCCGAGTAAACCGGTGAGTTGACGATGACTCGCTCGCCGGGATTCAGGTTTGCCCTCAGGTATTCAACAGTGGCGACGCCAACGTCGGTGGCGATTTTTAGCTCGGCTTTGTGAATCTGCCATCCCCAGCGGTCACGGGCGAAGCCCTCGAAGGCGCGGGCGACTTCTGGAACGGGGCCAAGGTAACCAAGATCTGATTCGTGCGCCATTCGCGCGATAAGTTCACGCACGGGTTCGGCGATGGCAAAGTCCATTTCGGCGACGTGCATCGGTAGAACATCCGTGTTGAATCTGCGCCACTTCGACGAGTGTCTCGAATATAGGTCGGCGAGCGCTGGAGTCTCGGTCTTAGAATCTGGCATCGGTCACTCGCTATCTTGGGGCGGTTTCGGGGCGTTCGGTTCTAAGCATCCAATAAGCCGAGCCATCGGTTTCGCGACCCAGAAAACCCCACTCGACCAAGAGTCGGCGGGCGAAAACATGGTCAATCACGAACGGCATCAAGGCTACGTTCACTTCGAACTCGCTGTATCGGCGGTCG
This sequence comes from Rhodoluna sp., assembly GCA_044348705.1. Taxonomy (GTDB): domain Bacteria; phylum Actinomycetota; class Actinomycetes; order Actinomycetales; family Microbacteriaceae; genus Rhodoluna. The sequence continues at coordinate 9,671 of JBIKSH010000008.1, forward strand.
GCTTCGAAAACCGAGACCATGCGCTCGAGCTGAACCATGCGCTTGGGCAGCTTGCGAGCGATGTGCTCGGGCTCTGGCGGAATAACTCCGGCTGGCGCATAGGTTCTCTGCATACGACAAAATCTAGCACCGCGAATAAAAACGCGATGCGCATGGTTGAGGTTTTCACAGTCTTACGAAAGGTCAGCAAATGTCTGAAGTAGCCCTAAAAGCCGGCGATGTCGCCCCAAAGTTTTCACTACTCAACCAAGATGGCGAGACCGTAGCTCTCGGCGATAGCGCGGGCAAGAAGACCATCGTTTACTTCTACCCTGCAGCGTCGACACCAGGATGCACGAAGCAGGCGTGCGACTTTCGCGACAACCTAAGCTCGCTGCAGTCGCTCGGTTTCGTGGTTCTCGGAATCTCTCCTGACAAGCCGGGCAAGCTAAAGAAGTTCATCGAGAAAGAGTCACTGAACTTTGCACTGCTTAGCGACGAAGACAGCTCTGTTCAGCAGGCATACGGTGCCTATGGCAAGAAGAGCATGTACGGCAAGGAATACATGGGCACCATTCGCTCAACCTTTGTGGTTGACGAGTCCGGCAAGATTTCGCACGCCTTCTATAACGTCAAGGCAACCGGTCACGTCGAGTTTTTGCGCGAGCAGCTCGGTCTTTAGGCGCATCCGGCTAGTAGCTCGAGAGCCACTAGTCTTGCGGTTATGCAGTTTTCGATAGTCGGCACGGTTTTTGAGTGGCGCGGTCCAGCCCCGTTCTACTTTGTTACTGTTCCCGAGCAGCAGAGCGCCGAAATCAAGGCATCGGAGTCGATGCTCACCTATGGCTGGGGAGTTATTCCGGTCGAGGGGCGCATCGGTGCCACCGAATTCACGACTTCGTTGATCCCCCGCGATGGCGTCTACCTAGTGCCAATCAAGAACATGGTGCGCCTGCCCGAAAAACTCTCAGTCGGAGACGAGATCGAAATCTCGCTCAAGTTCAAGGCTTAGAAGCGGTAGAACGCCAGCGTTAGAGCCACCGAGAACATAACGGCGGCGATGGCAAAGTCGAGCACCTTCCAGAAGATCGGCTTGGTCATCCACTTTGAAGCAGCTCGCGAACCATAACCGATCGCGCTAAACCAAACCAGCGAGGCGAACATTGCGCCCGCGCCGAACCACCACTTGTTTTCGTCGAACTGGTTGGCCACGCTGCCGACCAGAATCACGGTGTCAAGGTAGACGTGTGGGTTTAGCAGGGTGAAGCCGAGAACACTCAAGATTACGGTTTTGAGCGATGCGCTTTGGCCAGTGCCAGCGTCGAGAGACTGGGTTTTGAGGGCAGAACGAATCGAGCGAATGCCGAACCAGGTCAGATAGGCAACACCAAACCAGCGGATGCCCTCGAGCAGCCAAGGAAGTGACGAGATCGCCGCACCGAGGCCGGCGATGCCCAACGCAATGAGTGCCGCATCGGCGATGGCGCAGATGGCGACCACGGCGAACACGTGTTGACGAGTAAGGCCCTGACGAATGACGAACGCGTTCTGCGCGCCGATGGCGACGATCAGTGAGAGGCCGACAAGAAAGCCGGGCAGAATCGAGAACATTTGGCTAGCCTAGCGTGACGTAAATCGGACGTGCAGTTGGGTCTGAAATCAAAAAGCCCGCCTCGCGCAAGGTTCGTGCCCAATACGTGACCGTTGGTTCAAGCCACTGGCAATTCAAGCTAGATGGCGTCGGCATCTACTCGTTGCTTAGAAATAGATCAATTGCCTCTCGAAAGGACTCAATGTCCGCTTCTGATGGAGTTCCATACTCCAATACGGTGGCTTGTTTCGATTCTGCGGAATTGGTTGTGACCTCGACAAAAAAACCGTCAACTACGACGTAGTCTGTAACAATCGTCCCATAGTCGCCACCCTGGTATTCGGCTCGTAGTTTTCCGCCAGCTAGATCCCCAGATACTTGTATCTCGTATTCGGAATTGGACTCTTCCGCCATAAGGAAGTTGATGTGGTCTGCGCACGCTGAAAAAATCTCGGTCGACCATATTGGCTCTACCCCTCCCTCGTCGTTAACCACGGCGGCAAAGAAGTCGTTGTATAAATAGCTCACTGGTAGAAGCACTAGCCGATTTGCGATTCCATCAACTCGCTCGGTGACACCCTCGTCATATGCCCTATCGCAGCTTGAAGCAGCAATTTTCTGGAATTCTAAAGCCAGCGTCGATGCATCAATTGCATCTGCACTCGAACTCGGTAGAGGTGAACTATCGCTAGGAGTTGCAACAGATGCGCAACCGCCAAGGAGTGCGAGAACAATCGTTAGCCCAAAAACTCTAAGAACCCAGTTCATTTCAGTCCCCTGTGTAAAAAAAATGAATTGCCTATAGCCTCAGCCTACTCATGGGCTGCTGGTGCCCTACAAGTAGGCAACTCCTCATAAGGGAGACCTGAACTCTCCGTGGAAAGTCTCAATATTGAAAAAGCCCGGCTCTCGTGAGAAGAAACCGGGCTTTCGTGCACCCCCTGGGACTTGAACCCAGAACCCACTGATTAAGAGTCAGTTGCTCTGCCGATTGAGCTAGAGGTGCGTGCTGCGACAAGCGCAACGAGAGACAACAATACCAGCATCCGTGCTCGCTCAGCAACCCCGAGGTGCCACATCTCGCCACTGGCGAACTCGCAAGCAGAGGTTCACCTTTGACCGCTAGAGTGCTTGTAGGGATACACGAATAAGATGCGCAGGAGCAGCTAAATGGATGAGTTTCGTCTTGTAGAAGGCGACCGAGCACCCGAGTTTTCGCTGCAAAACCAAGACGGTAAGACGGTCAAACTGAGCAAATACGCGGGCCGCGGTCTTATTGTGTTCTTCTTTCCGGCAGCCTCTTCGCCAGGTTGCACCAAAGAGGCATCCGACTTCAACGACAACATCGCCGACCTTCGCGCAGCGGGCTATGAACTTGTGGGTATCTCGCCAGACCCGGTCGACAAACTAAAGCGCTTCTGGCTAAACCAAGAACTCGAATTCGAACTTTTGAGCGACACCGACCTATCGGTGCACAAGGCATTTGGCTCATACGGTGAGAAAAACCTCTATGGCCGCATCTACCGCGGCGTGATGCGCTCGACGATTGTGGTTGGCGCAAGTGGCAAGGTTGATTTGGCTCTTTACAACGTCAAGGCCACCGGCCACGTTCAAATGCTGCGCCGCAAGCTTTCGATCTAGTCGAACTTCTTATTCATCAGCTCACCCACAGGTTTGCTGAGCAGTAGCGAAATCACAAACACCCCTGGGATGGTCAGCCCGAGGGCCACGAGCGCACTCGCGTTTTCACCCGATGTCGAACCAAAGGCTATCGATAGCGGAATCATTTGAGCGAACATGGCGGGGGTTCGGGTGGTGGCTTTTTGGGTGATGAGCCCGACTCCGAGCGAGATGAACCAGATGGCTGCCAGAGCTGTGAAGCCTGCCAATGCAGCGAGGGTTGGAAGCAGTCGAGCCTGGCCAGTGATGATGCCAAAGATGAAGTAGCCCGCACCGCCGAGAAGAGCAGCCGCTTCAACGAAAAGGGTGATGGCGGCCACCCTGAGCTGCCAAATCGATGAAAAACGAGCCAAAATTCTGCCTTTCGAGCAAATTGGGTATTGCCAAAGCGGGTGCGTTGTGAAAACATATGGATAGGAAAAGTTCGCTTTTTGAACGCTCTACTAGCGTAAATCACCCCAGATTCTTAGGTGACAAGCAACCCTCCTCGAACCGGCAAAGAAGCCTCAATTTTTGCCCCCGACTACAACTGAAGGACTAAGCATGGACATGCAGTGGCTCAACGAAGCACGTTGCCTCACCGAAGACCCAGAACTCTTCTTTCCGGTAGGTAACACGGGCCCTGCAGCCGAGCAGATCGAACAGGCCAAGTCTGTTTGCCGCGAATGCACAGTTTCTAGCAGCTGTCTTGAATACGCCATCAAAGAAAACCAGGACTCTGGCGTTTGGGGCGGTCTAAGCGAAGACGAGCGCAAGTCGCTCAAGCGCAAGTATGCTCGCGCACGTCGCGCTGGCTAAATCGGCAGCTCTATAACCACTCTGGTTCCACCTTCGTGCGGCGAGAACCACTTAATACTCCCCTGAAGCTCGCCCTCAACCAGCGTGCGAATAATCTGGGTTCCTAACCCTTCACCCAACTTGCCGTCTTTGAGACCTTTGCCGTTGTCAGAAATAGTGATGCTCAACCGCTTTGGCTTGCGTTCGGCATTCACGTGAACCACACCGCTTCGGCCTTCGAGCCCGTGTTCGACCGCGTTGGTCACGATTTCGGTGAGTGCAACCGCCAACGGAGTAGCAATCTCACCTTTCAGTTGACCGAACTTGCCGTCGAGCAGGTTTCGCACCGAAGTGCCGTGGCTGGCGGCAACCTCTGAAGCCAGCATCATCACACGGTCGAAAACCTCATCAAAGTTCACGTCTTGAGTCAAGCCGCTTGAGAGAGTGTCGTGCACGAGGGCAATCGCCGAAACGCGGCGCATGGCCTGTTCGAGCGACTCCTTAGCCTCAGCGCTATCGCTTCTTCGAGACTGGATGCGCAGCAGCGAAGCAACCGTTTGCAAATTGTTCTTCACCCGGTGGTGAATCTCGCGGATCGTCGCATCCTTGGTGATTAGCTCTCGCTCTTGGCGACGAAGTTCGGTGACGTCGCGACAAAGCACGATTGCGCCGTAGCGTTCGCCGTTGCGGCGAAGCGGAACTGCTCGAACTGAAAGTGTTAAGTTTCGTGACCCGAGGTCGGTTCGCCAAGGGGCACGACCTGTGAGCACCAGTGCTAGGTCTTCGTCGGTGCGAAGTTTTAGTTTCAAAGCCACGCTGACCGATTCGGCTAGCGGCTTAGCCACCAACTCGCCGCTTACCCCTAGGCGATTGAAGGCCGAGAGGGCGTTTGGCGATGCGAACTGCACGACCCCGTCGACATCAAGCTTGATGAGCCCGTCATTTACGCGGGGGGCACCGCGCTTTGGCCCGGTGTGGTTATCGCGTTCAGGGTAAGAGCCGTCGGCAATCATCGAGAGCAAGGCGTTGCCACAGTCTCGGTAGTTGATCTGAAGTTTTGAAGGTTCGCGACTCTCGCTCACGTTGTTGTGAACGGTCACCACTGCAATGGCCTGAGGCGCAACTTCTTGCGATTTAGCGCTTTGCGGGCGGCGAACTGGAATGGCAGCGAATCGAACTTGAACACCGTCAAAAGAGTCTGCCCCGGTGAGTGTGGTTTCGCCGCCGGTCGTGAAAGCCTTTTTTATCTGAGCATCCCAGGGTTTTCTGGGAGCCTCACCGCTGATGTCGCGGTAGAAAATCGTCGCTGCACTCGATGGCCGAGCGTGAGCAACTGCGATGAACTCCCCCGCCTGGTTTGGCACCCAGAGCACGAGGTCGGCAAAGGTCATGTCGGCAACAACCTGCCAGTCGGCTACGAGCAGGTGAAACCACTCCATGTCACCGTTCGATACGGTGCCATGCTTCTTGATTAGTTCACTGAGCGTAGACACGTTTCGAGTTTAGAGCCCAAGCACTTTGTCTGTGAGCGCTTGCATGTCGGTCTTGTATGCCGAGCGCCTTCGCATCGTCGATTTAGTGGATGCGCGGGCAACGAGCAACTCGAAGGCGTCGTGGTCATCGCGAATGGCCGTTGGTGACGGCATCTTGGTGAGCTCGACGAACGCGGCGACCTCTGGCGGTTGGGAAGTCTTGTCGCTCAACCGGCTGAAAACCACGTGGATTGAATCGCTGCCTTGCCGAAGCGCACGCAATTCGTGAATCTCACGAAGTAGCCGGGCTAGACCTAGGGGGTTGGCATTTGCCAGAGCCACGACCGAATCGGCTTGGGTAAGCATGCCTCGTGCCACCGCGTTGATTGCGAGCAACTTATGTGAACTCGCATGAAGGTCGCACACGATCAGGTCGAAGAAAGGGGCTAGGTCTTTCAACAAGTCGTGCAGCAACCGAGGTTCGATTTCTTGCCAACGCTCTGGCCTCGAAAGACCGGCGATTACTCGAAAACCGCTTGGTGAACCAGAGAAATGATGAGCTAACTCTCGCAAAAACCACTCATCAACACTTGGTGCTATTTGGTGATTGTGCAACACGGTTGAAAGCGACGGTAGGTCATGGCTCGACGCCAGTAGCGCAACCGAGGGAGCGACGAAATCGAGGTCAATCACCAGTACCCTCATTTTGGCTCCGGCACAGGCGGCTAAATTCAGAGCCGTCGTGGTGCGACCAACCGATCCGGGGGCTGACCAAAATGCCACAAGTCGCGCTCGCTCAGCTTGGCCCTGGCTTGAGGGCTTTGGGCTGCGAGGTTTGGCCGAAACTTTGCCAGGTGTGGTTTCAATGCTCAAGGTACGGCAACCACTGTCAGGTATTGCTTCGCTGCCTGAGCCGCGAGCACCGCCTCGAGATACTCGGGATTAATTGCAAGTTCGACGGTCGTGGTGGTTTTCGAGAGTGCGGTTGCGGTGACTATCGAGCGCACGATTGCCTGCGCGGCGAGCATCCGTGGTGAGGTCACCGAGTCGAAGCTGTTGCCACCCGCGCTCCACAGATCGACTTGCCGACCTTCGGTCACTATCGATGACAATGACCCCGACAACTCGAGCGTTACAGACACCAGCGTGCCTAATGAACTTTCGGCAAGAACGCGTTTTGGAACGAGTTCGCCGACTGCGATAGTTGACGTCGCAAAGGTTTCAGAAGGCGCAAACTGGGCAAGATAAGCAGATTCGCCACCCTGCAAGTCGGCCGGCACGAGCTTGGTATTCGCCGCGGTAAGCTGGTCGCCAGCGACGATGGTCTTAGTCGCCACAAGAAGCAAGGGCTGACCGAGCCCGAGAAACCTGACCGCGCCAAACCCTAAAGCCAGCACCAAGACAACCGCCAGCCCGATTCGATTCAACCGCTTGCTCGTGCGTGGCTTTCTAATGCGCAGATTCGTCATGCATCACTCCAGGTTCGTCTCTATATCTGAAGCCCTGATCGACGTTCTCGCTGAAGTTGTTCACAGGCAGCCTGATTCGCCTGATTCGCGACAGCTGGGCGAAGGCAGTAGCCGCACCCGAATCGATGAGCGCAAACTCTCCCCTGACATCGAGCAGTGAGCCGGCCAGGTTCGACGACGAAGAATGCATTTCGAGTTGCAAGTTCTGGCCGGCAAGCCTGCGCAGGTATTTTGCCAGCTTAAGTTTGTGTTGCGCGACGAAACTAGGGCCTGACTCGACCCGAACGATACGCGATTTCTCTACACGGATGCTCGCATGGCTACCAGGCACGATGACCAGCCCCTGCGCATCCGCCCATGCAACAAAATCTCTGCCGATCAGCGCTTGAATGGGCGAGATTTGGCGGCCTTGGAAAGTGATGGTGAGAACTCCGGCATGCCAGTCGGCATCAGCGGAAGCGCTCTTTCTGTGGCCCTGCTTCGTTCGGGTTTGCAAAAACAGCCCAGCTTCGAGATCGCGAAAGACGGCATCGATTTCAGTCATGGGCTCACAATGCCAGCACAGACATTGACTAAAAAGTTATCCACAGGCCTCCCAAATGGAACGTTTTGGGTCTACTTTTTAGAAACTACGCAAGTAGTCACCAATAACAAGAAAGGTAATGGGGGTATGCAAAGAGACATATTTCAGGAGGAGTTCGAAGATTTCGAGAACCTTCCGGATGCAACAGAGCAGTTGAAATTCATCGCTCCTGCCGTCGTAGAGGTTTTGGCAGGGGTGCGCACCGTGGAACAGTTGAGCCCGATGTTGAGCGAAAACATTTATCTGAAACTTCGTGATCGTGCAGCAAGGGCGGCAAAGTCTCGCGCCGAATCAGGATCACGGGTCGAACGCCCGAATCTTGTGGTTCGCAACCTTCACCAAGAGAGCAACAAACCGGGAGTCATTCAGTCTGTGGTTCTGCTCTCATCTTCGATTCGCACCAGAGCTGTCGCAATTCGGCTAGAAAGCCGAAACCGCCGCTGGCTTGCAACGGCGGTTTCGATTCTCTAAAGCGAAAGCTATGAACGCTTGAAGAATGATGAGCCCTGGCCACCCTGTTCAGGCTTTTGCTGGGCAGGGTTGGCTGGCGCTTGACGCTGTTGCGGCTTTTGCGCCTGAACCGGCTGACCTTCGGCGTCTATAACTTCGGTCTGGCCATCTTCACCAGGTGCTGAATAGGTAAGTTCGTCGTCTTGAGTTTCGTCGACTGGCTGCACTTGAACATCCAAGTTGAACAGGTAGGCAACCGTTTCTTCACGAATCGAACCCATCATCTGCTGGAACATGGTGTAGCCCTCGCGCTGGTATTCAACCAACGGATCGCGCTGAGCCATGGCACGCAGACCGATTCCCTCTTTGAGGTAGTCCATCTCGTATAGGTGATCGCGCCACTTGCGGTCGATAACCGACAGAACAACGCGACGCTCTAGCTCGCGCATCGCAACCTCGCCAATCTGCTCTTCGCGCTTGCGGTAAGCGAGGGTTGCGTCAGAAAGAATTTCTTCGACGAGCCATCTCTTGGTTAGTTTCGCGCGGCTGCCGGCTTCTTCTAGGACCTCTTCGATCGAGAGAGAGATTGGGTAAATGTTCGCCAAGTCGACCCATAGGGCTTCAAGGTTCCAGCTACCAGACTGCTCAACGATATGAACATCGACCACGTCTGAGATGACTTGTTCGAGGAAGTCAGAAACCCGATCGGCAATTTCATCGCCGGCCAGAATGTGCTTGCGGTCAGCATAGATGGCCTCGCGCTGACGGTTTAGAACGTCGTCGTACTTGAGAACGTTCTTTCGAATTTCAGCGTTTCGACCTTCAACCTGCGACTGTGCGCTAGCGATTGCTCGGCTTACCAGCTTCGATTCGATTGCGGTGTCGTCTGGCACATTCGGGTTGTTCATCATCGCGGCTGCGGCGTTGCTGTTGAACAGACGCATCAGATCGTCGGTGAGCGAAAGGTAGAAACGAGATTCACCCTTGTCACCCTGACGACCGGCACGACCACGCAGCTGATTGTCGATTCGACGAGATTCGTGACGCTCGGTACCTAGAACATAGAGACCGCCGGCTTCGAGAACCTTCTCGGCTTCGAGCGCGACCTGTTCTTTGATTTTGTTGAACTCGGAATCCCAGGCCTCTTGGTACTGCTTTGGGTTTTCTTCGGCGTTGAGACCGCGCTTCGCTAGTGCATCCACTGTTAGGAACTCTGCGTTACCACCGAGCATGATGTCGGTACCACGGCCGGCCATGTTGGTTGCAACGGTGACTGCAGCGAGACGACCAGCCTGGGCGACAATCGATGCTTCACGAGCGTGGTTCTTGGCATTCAAAACCTCATGGCGAACGCCACGCTTGGCCAGAAGCTTGCTGAGGTACTCGCTCTTTTCGACGGAGGTGGTTCCAACCAGAATTGGCTGGCCGTTGGCATGACGCTCAGCGATGTCTTCGACCACCATGGCGAACTTGATTTCTTCGTTCTTGTAGATGAGGTCTGACTGGTCGAGGCGAATCATCGGGCGGTTAGTCGGAATCGGCACGACGCCGAGCTTGTAGGTGCTCATGAACTCGGCAGCCTCGGTCTCGGCAGTACCGGTCATACCGGCGAGCTTTGAGTAGAGGCGGAAGTAGTTCTGCAGGGTAACGGTAGCCAGGGTCTGGTTTTCGGCCTTAACCTCGACACCTTCTTTGGCTTCGATGGCCTGGTGAATACCCTCGTTGTAGCGACGACCAGGCAGAATGCGGCCGGTGTGCTCGTCAACGATCAAAACCTCACCGTTCATGACAACGTAGTCTTTGTCACGCTTGAAGAGAGCCTTGGCGCGAATCGAGTTGTTCAAGAATGAAATCAGCGGAGTGTTGGCCGACTCGTAGAGGTTCGAGATGCCTAGGTAGTCTTCTACCTTCTCGATGCCAGCTTCGAGTAGACCGATGGTGCGCTTTTTCTCGTCAACTTCGTAGTCGATGACCGGCTGAAGAGTTTCGGCAATCTTTGAGAACTCGGCGAACCAACGGTTTGCGTCACCCGATGCAGGGCCAGAGATGATGAGCGGGGTTCGAGCCTCATCGATAAGAATCGAGTCAACCTCGTCGACGATGGCGAAGAAGTGGCCTCGCTGCACGAGGTCGCTCGACTGCCAGGTCATGTTGTCGCGCAGGTAGTCGAAGCCGAATTCGTTGTTCGTGCCGTAGGTGATGTCGGCTAGGTACTCATCGCGACGCTGAGCTGGGTTCTGACCGCCCAGGATGCAACCGGTGGTCATGCCAAGTGCGCGGAAAACACGAGACATTAGGTCGCTCTGATACTGAGCCAAGAAGTCGTTCACGGTAACCACGTGAACACCGCGGCCAGCAATGGCGTTTAGGTATGCAGGAAGCGTGGCAACCAGGGTCTTACCTTCACCGGTTTTCATTTCGGCGATGTTGCCGAGGTGAAGCGCAGCGCCACCCATTATTTGAACGTCGTAAGGGCGCATGCCCAGGGTTCGGTGTGCAGCCTCACGAACAGCGGCAAAGGCTTCAGGCAGTAGGTCGTCTAGGCTCTCGCCGGCTGCGTAGCGCTCGCGCAGAATGCCGGTCTCGCTCTTGAGATCTTCGTCGCTTAGAGCTTTGAATGAATCTTCGAGGGCATTGACTGCAGAGGTATAGTTGCGCAAACGGTTGAGCACTCGGCCTTCGCCTGCGCGCAGCAACTTGTTGATGATTGATGCCAAAGTAGTGCTCCAAACCTTAAATTTGTGGCTTGAATCAATCTTAGACGCGGGTAAAGGTGCCCGAATCTAGAACCAAAATCGGCGTTATGCCATTGGAGAAATCGCTGCTGCTAGCTGGCCAATTTCTCGAGTTCAATAAGCAGCTCGACATCGGCCGGATGAACGTCTAAGCCCTTGAATTCAGTGGCACTCAGCTCGGCGGTGCCTGGTTGGGCGTGTCTGCCGCGGTGAACTTTGCGCTTGTCGGCGGCGCGACGCAACTGCTCTAGAAGCCTGCCAAAGGCGGCGTCAAAAGCAGAAAACTTGTCTGGAGCGTGCGCGTGGGCCCGAAGAACCTGGCCGCCGGAGTGGGTGGTCAACTCGACCTCGTCTTCAGGGCCGGCGGTTCTTGAGTGATCGTGACGGGTGACCTTGATGATCAGGTCGGCTTCTTGATGAACGTAATGCTCTATTTTGGGTGCGCGATCGGCCACATAATCATGAAAGCGGCTGGAGATTTCGAGGTTGTGAGCGGAAATTTGAATTTTCATTTGTTTCCTCCATCGATCATCGTTGATTGCTTGGTGATGAAAATGTACGCCTGTTTTCGAGACTCTGCATCAAATTTTGCGATCTACTGAATATCTTTTTTGGTGTGGGCAAACGTAACGAACCCGAGTACCTGGCCACCGGCTTCGCTGACGGCTCGAAAAGCCTCGAGGATGGTCGCCCCGGTGGTTGTGACATCGTCGATGATCACCAACCCGCGCTCGCCCTGCGGCTCGTAACGCATGCTGCCATGCAGGTTTGCAAACCTCTGCTCAGCGCCCAGGGAACGCTGGTCGACGGTGTCACGCACGAGCTTGAGCCCGCGACCAACGGGCAACCCGCTTTGGCGAGAGACGCGAGCCGCGAGCATAGCGCCAAGGTTCACGCCACGACGGCGAACCGAGGCGCGCGAAGACGGAACGGGCAACAGAGCAACTGACGATGAAGCCGCATAACGCTCGGCCACCACGCGACCCATTGCCCGACCCACAGGCACGAGCAGCGAAGTCTGGCCGTGATCTTTGATGGCTGTGAGCAATGCAGCCGCCGAACCGTCGAACGCCGTTAGGGCGACGCCGCTCAGGCCCGGCAACTGAAGTTCGAGCGGTGCTGCGCGCTCGTGCATCCACTCGGGTTTACAACTGTCGCAGATCTGGGCACCGAGTTTTCGGCAATAGACGCAAGAGGTCGGCAAGACCAGATCAACGAATTCAGCTAGACGCACACAGAGATGATGGGCTACAAATTGTCAGCCAGAACGGGCGGCTAAGAATTTGTGGAGAAATCAAATGCGAAGGCGTGGCGAGTGGCGAAGGTTTGGCGCGTGGCGAATAGCTTGCGGCGGCAGACGGTTTTGGGAGTAGCGAAACCCTAGTGGCCGGCGAAGTGCATGGTGCGCACGGCGAGCTGAACTTCGCTCCAGACCGAGCTTCGCGACTGAAGCAGGGTTCCGTCGTCTTTCAACACAAACAAGAACGGTCCATTCAGGTTTGCCACAATCTGTCTGCCGCCAGGCACTGCGGTGTACATCCTCGCGGTTCCGCCGATGGTCATGACTGTGGGGCGCACAGCACCGTTTGAGTCGATGACCAAGGCTGCGATGTGCCCGGCATCAGCCCAACTCATGGCAAACGCGTCTCCAAAAGTGTTCACCAAAGGCACACCGTTGCCAAGTTTGAAAGGCAGCCCGGCATTGTCTCGAAGAATCGGATAGAGCCAGATTCCCTTCTTGTCGCCCGTGTGCAGCGCGGCGATTCGAGCGCCATCGGGGCTCACACCAAAAACGGTTGTCGCCGAACCGGCCAAAACGGCGGTGTCGATGCGCTGGGCATTACCGAAAGCATCAAAGACACGCCACGTTGATGACTGCGCCGAACCAACCGACCACATGAAGCCTCGGTTATCCCACGATGGAGCTAGTAGCCCCGAGCGCGGGTCGACCAGAGTTGGCGACTTGTCGATAGCGAGCAGGTTCACTTGATAGAGACCGAGCTCGGTGACGAATCCAAGCTTCTTCGACGTCGAATCGAGAGCAAATTCTCTGGCGTCGTTCAGAATGGCTGCGCTCGAAGAAGAGGTGTAAATCGCGCTGGTTTTGCCACTTTGGAATAGGCCGGCAGAATCGAGAGTCACCGGCGCTGCTGCGTATACCTGAGGCATCGGCACTTGAATTTCTTCGATACCTAGGTCGTTTCGGTTGACCGTAATACGCACACGCTCGACAGATGGAATTTGTAGCAGCGTGGCTTTTACCTGCGCTTGAATGTGGCGCAGAGCTTGCACGTTAGCTCCCAGCAATTCATCGCTGAAGTCTACGTTTGCAACACCGTCGGTGATGGTCACCGAATTGAGCGAAAGCTTGGTGGCCGGTGGGAAGTCCCAAGCCAGCGCCTCGCGCATCCATGGTCTAGGGCCATTTAGCAGTGCCTGCATCAGCTCGGTGGCGGTTGACGTTCTCGATGGGAACCAGCGGATGTCTGGCACCAGCGAAAGGTGATTCACGTCATAGAAGTAAACCTGATAAGGCTTGAACAGAACCGAGAAGTTCGGCGAAATCAGAACGGTGAGGTTGGGCGCTTTCGAGATTCGCCATTCGCCTGACTCTTGAACCAATTCGAAATCCAGGTAACGTCTGACCTCGCCCGATTTGGCTTCGTAGACGCCGTTGGCGTCGATAGTGGCACTGACCCGAAGTTCTACTCGAGCATTGGAATCATCGATCAAATCAAACAAGGTGCCACCCTGCTGAACCAGCACTTCGTCTGAAGCCGACCACTCAGATTTGAAACTGGTAGCAAGGTAGCTTCGAGCCACCTCGTAGTCGTTCTGCGGGCCGTTGCCAGCGCTTAGAAAGCCGGTGACAATCTGCTGCTGGGTATCGCCTGGGCTAGGTAGCGAGGGGCTGTAGTAGAGATAGTCGTCGGTTGACTCAACCTGAACGGCTGGCCCGACACCGATTGCGCCCGAGCGCGGAAGTTGCGCGCATCCGCTTAGAAACGCTGCAACGGCGACTAGTGCGATGATTCGACGGATCAACTTGCACCATCCTTCTTAGCGGCAGCCTTCTTGGTGGTCAGCGGAAGCGGCGACTGAGTGAACAGCACGCCCTGCGTGCGCGGCAGGGTAAGTCTGAAGGTTGACCCTTCGCCAGGTTTCGAGGTGGCCTGCAACCAGCCGTTGTGAATGTTGGTGTCTTCGGTGGCGATCGAAAGCCCAAGACCGGTGCCACCCACCGTGCGCTTGCGCGAAGGGTCGGCTCGCCAGAAACGGTCAAACACGCGATCAAGTTCGGTTCGGGTCATGCCAACTCCGTGGTCGGTCACCGTTACTGCGACAGCCGTATCGCTGGCTGCCACTCGCACCTCAATCGGCTTACCTTCACCATGCTCGATGGCATTCGAAAACAGATTGCGCAGCACGCGCTCGATTCGTCGAGCATCAAGCTCGGCGTTTACCGGGCCAGAAGGAATGTCGATAACAAGGTCACAAGAACGAGATGAAGCCAGCGGCTCGATGTGCGCCAGCGCCATGCCGACGACGCCGTTGAGGTCGGTGGTTTCGAACTCGGCGGTAACGGCACCGGCGTCGTATCGCGAAATCTCGAGCAGGTCGCTCAGCAGTGCGTCGAATCGCGTTAGCTGGCTTTGCAACGTGTCGAGTGAGCGCAGGGCATTGGCTGGCAGTTCTTCGCGCTGCTGGTCGAGGATAGCCACCGAGAGCTTGATGGTGGTGAGCGGGGTTCGAAGTTCATGCGAAACGTCTGATACGAATCGCTGCTGCATCTTCGAGAGCTTGTTCAAAGCGCCGATTTGCGACTGCAAGCTCGAAGCCATCGAGTTGAACGACCGAGCCAAGTTTGCAATGGTGTCTTCACCCTTTTCGGCGAGGCGACGGTCAAGAGCGCCAGCCGCCAATTCTTCAGCGGCACTGGCAGCGATGCGAATCGGGTTCACAACTCGGGTAGACACGTAATAGGCAACCGCGCCGATAAGCAAAATCAGAATGGCTCCGCCGAAAACCAGGGTGCTTTGAACGAAATCGAGGGTTTGCTGCGCGCTAACCAAGTCATAGACCAGATAGAGCTCGTATTTTCCGGCCGATGGAATGTCGATTTGCGAGCCGACCACCACAGCTGGGTGCTCACCGTTTACCACCGGCAGTGAAATCGACTGATAGACAACCTTGCCCGGGGTGTTGCGCACCGTGGCCCGCAGCCCTTCGGGAATTACTGCGGTGTCAAGATCTAGTGAGATCGGGCTCTGTAAAACCACGGATGCTTGTTGCCCCGGTGCGCGGAGCAGTGCGACTCTTCGAGGCTCTGAAGTGGTGCTCGACTCTAGGTTCGGCACGATCGAGTTCATGATCGACTGCAAACCGATTTCGTCGGTTGCATTGGCTGACGAGAAGATGTTCTGAACTTCGCTGGCCGATCGTGCCGAGTCTTTGACTACCTGATCGAGCCTGGTTGCGAACAAACCGCTACCGATTGAGTATGAAAGAAAGCCACCTACTGCCACCAACGCCACACCACTGAGAATTACGGTGGTGGCGGTGTAACGAGCCTGCAGCGATTTCTTGAAATACGAGATCACCGCTTTTGCGATGCCTCGAAGGTTCAAGAAGTTGTGCCCGCCTTGTAACCAACTCCACGCTCGGTGACCACAATCTTTGGATCTTCAGGGTCATCTTCGATCTTCGAACGCAAGCGCTGAACGTGCACGTTTACCAGGCGGGTGTCTGCCTTGTACTGGTAACCCCACACCTTTTCGAGCAACATTTCGCGCGAGAAAACCTGCTTCGGCATCTCGGCAAGGGTTTGCAACAAGCTGAACTCAAGTGGGGTGAGCGAAATGCGCTCACCATCGCGACGAACTTCGTGGCCGGCCACGTCTATTTCCAGTGGGCCGATGCGAAGTTCGGTTACTCCCTCAGGTGCCGAAACGGTGCGGAAGCGCGCCTTGATTCGGGCAAGGATCTTGTCGGTGTCATAAGGCTTGGTGATGTAGTCGTCTGCACCCGCGTAAAGACCTCTAAGTTCATCCTCTTTATCGGTCAGAGCGGTGAGCATAAAGATCGGTACACCGGAGGTTTCGCGAATCTTCTCGCAAACCTCAATGCCGTTCGGCTCTGGAATCATGACATCGAGCATGATTAGGTCTGGCTTGTAGTTCTCGAACTCGCGAAGAGCCGAGGTTCCGTCAAAGACGCCTAGGGTGTCGTAGCCTGCGTTACCAAGAAAAATGCATAGCGATTCGTTCATGAAGTGGTCGTCTTCGACAACCAGAATCTTTTTTCTATCGGTCATGTTTTCTCTTTGCCTAGTACCTGTAGTGGTCAACCTTGAACGGGCCGCTAACCGAGACGCCGATGTAGCGCGCCTGATCGTTGGTCAGTTCAGTTAGCTCGACACCCAGCGCTGCCAGGTGAAGTTTGGCTACCTTTTCGTCGAGCGACTTCGGCAGCACGTAAACGCCCACCGGATAGTTCTCGGTCTTGGTAAACAATTCGATTTGCGCGAGCACCTGGTTGCTGAACGAGTTGCTCATAACGAAACTCGGGTGACCGGTTGCGTTACCGAGGTTCATCAGGCGACCTTCGCTCAAGATAAGCACCGAACGACCGTTTGGCATGCGCCACTCGTGAACCTGAGGCTTTATCTCAACCTTTTGAACACCTTGGATGCGCGAGATGCCGGCCATGTCAATCTCATCGTCGAAGTGACCGATGTTGGCGATGATGGCTAGGTGCTTCATGCGCTCCAGGTGTTCAGGCTTGATGATGCCCATGTTGCCGGTTGCGGTGATGAAAATATCTACGGTTTCGATAACCGATTCGAGCTTGGCAACCTGGTAGCCATCCATTGCTGCCTGAAGGGCACAGATTGGGTCGACTTCGCTAATTACTACACGGGCACCCTGACCTGCCATAGCTTCGGCCGCACCCTTGCCCACATCGCCGTAACCAGCGACGAACACGGTCTTGCCGCCGATGAGAACATCGGTGGCGCGGTTGATGCCGTCTGGTAACGAGTGGCGAATGCCGTATTTATTGTCGAACTTAGATTTGGTGACCGAGTCGTTGACGTTGATGCCTGGGAACAGTAGTTCGCCACGCTTGAAAAATTCGTAGAGGCGGTGAACGCCGGTGGTGGTTTCTTCGGTTACACCGATAACTTCGCTGGCAATGCGAGTGAAGCGGTCGTTGCTTAGAGAAAGTGAGCCGCGAAGTAGTTCGAGAATCACGCCGTATTCTTCGCTGTCGTCGACGCCGGTCGGGGGCACTGATCCAGCGAGTTCAAACTCGCGACCCTTGTGAACCAAGAGAGTAGCGTCGCCGCCATCATCGAGAATCATGTTTGGGCCCACATAGTCGGCGCCTTCGGCGGCGGCTTTTGCAGACCAGTCGAAGATGCGGTCGGTGCACCACCAATACTCTGTCAGGCTCTCGCCCTTCCAAGCGAACACCGGCGAGCCGGCTGGTGAGCTGACCGAACCGTGACGCCCAACTACAACCGCAGCAGCGGCTTCGTCTTGGGTACTGAAAATGTTGCAAGAGGCCCAGCGAACCTGGGCACCTAGGTCAACGAGGGTTTCGATCAAAACTGCGGTCTGCACGGTCATGTGCAGCGAACCGGCGATGCGGGCACCCTTTAGAGGTGCAGCGGCTGCGAACTCTTCGCGAAGCGACATTAAGCCCGGCATCTCGTTTTCGGCGAGGCGAATCTGGTGTCGGCCAGCCTCGGCAAGGGCGAGGTCTTTAACTTTGAATTCGAAAGCAGTCGCTGAGCGAACCGGTGCGTTAGTCATGCCTTCTATGTTACGACCGAATAACGATTAATGCTTCTTCGAGAATCGCGTTTAATGTGCTCTCAGACGAGGCCTCAACCGACAGGCGAAGTAGCGGTTCGGTGTTCGATGTGCGCACGTTGAACCACCACCAGTCTTCGGTGCCGGGTGGGCTCGAGACCGTCAACCCATCGAAGCGATCAAACACCGCGCGTGACTCAAAACGAGCCTCGATGCGAGCGATGGCTGCCCCGGCGTCTTCGACCTTCGAGTTGATTTCGCCAGAGCCAAAGTATGGGTCTAAACGCTGAGCCAAGACACTCATCGAGCTTTCTGAGTCGGCAACCGCCCGCAGCACATGCAGCGCCGCCAACATGCCACTGTCGGCAAACCAAAAGTCTCTGAAGTAATAGTGAGCAGAGTGCTCGCCCCCGAACACAGCGTTGGTTCGCGCCATTTCACTCTTGATCAGCGAGTGGCCGACCTTGGTGCGAATCGGTGTCGCGCCACCAGCTCGGATGGTCTGCTCAACGATGCGCGAGGTAAGCAGATTGTGGATCACCGAGATTTCGGTTTCGCCGGCTGCCTTGGCGCGAGCGATCTCACGCTCGGCGACAATGGCGCAAACAATCGACGGGCTCACCACAGCACCGGTTTCATCGACCACGAAGCAGCGATCGGCATCGCCGTCGAAGGCCAGGCCAAGATCGGCACCGTTCTCCAGCACCGCCGCCTGCAGGTCGCGAAGGTTCTTCACGTCGAGCGGGTTAGCTTCGTGGTTCGGAAAAGTTCCGTCGAGCTCAAAGTAGAGCGGAATGACCTCGATCGGCGCAGACGGCAACCCCGCAGCCACGCCAAGCACGGCAGGCACGGTGTGTCCGCCCATGCCATTGCCAGCATCCACGACGATTTTGAGCGGCTTGATGTAATCGAGTTTCACGAGCCCGCGAAGGTGTGCGGCATAGGCCGGCAGCGACTCCCACTCGATGAGCGAACCCTGCTGTTCAACCACTGGGATGCCCGACTCGAGAAACTCGGCCGCGCGATCGCGAATGGCACCAAGCCCGGTGTCGATGCTGATGCCGCGGGCCCTCGAGCGAGAAAGTTTGATGCCGTTGTAACTGGCCGGGTTGTGGCTGGCGGTGAACATGGCGGATGCTGCATCGAGGTGACCCGACGCGAAATAGTTTTCGTCGGTTGAGCACAGCCCGATGAAGATTATGTTTGCGCCGCGTTTGCGAGCTCCAGTTGAGAATGCCTTGGCGAAACCGGGTGAAGATTCACGCATGTCGTGACCGACGACGACAGGTTGGCCGGCAAGTTCGATTACGTCGACGAAGGCGGCACCGATGGCTTCGACCACAGGCTCGGTGAGGTCGGTGCCAACCAGCCCACGCACGTCATAGGCCTTGACGATTGCTTGCCAGTTGACGGTCATCTGCTCTCCCTTGCAAGCACTCACACTACCCGAAACCAACCAACCGAATAGATCTCGCCCTAACATGAAGTTGTGAACAGCGACCGAAACAGCCCGAAGGCGAGAGACCGTCATGGTCGCGACCGCTACCGTGCACCGTTGGTTGGCGAGCGGATCGCTCGCAACAGCGGCTTCACCGAGTTCGAGCAAGTGGTGGCCGTCACCTGCGATTGGCTTCGAGCGCAGCATCCGGTTGAATTGGCCAAACTGAACTGGAGAGTTGCCGATGCGCCAACCCTCGACGATTCAGACATCGAAGTGCCTCGATTCAGTGCCGATGAAGCGACTCAAACCATCACCATTTATCGGGTGCCGGTGATTCGCCTGACTCACAATCGCCGCACCGATTATCTAGACGAGCGCCACCACATTGAGCAATTTGTGTTCATGGCGGCCGCCAAGCTTTTGGGGCGAGAGCCTTGGGACAACGACCACGACCACTAGTCGATCGGCCTGCAAAGGTTTGGGTCTTTAGCGAATAACCACCGAAATCAGCCCGCCGAGGTTGCGATATTCAACCAATGGAATAGCGGCGATGGATGCGTCTACATCGACGATCAAGGTTGCTGCCAGACCCGCATCAGAAGCCTTGATGCTCACCGCCCCGCCGGTCACCAGCAAGCTGACCAATGCGCCCGGAGCGAGCTTTAGATTGGCCGCCAGCCCGCCACCGTTGATTGAGTACTCGACCGTTTTGTCGGTTGGGTTGGCGATGGCAAGCTTCGAAATGCCGGCCGCTGGCACGTTGATCACGCGCGAGCCAGCTTCGGCAGAAACCGATGGCAGCCATACGAAGTCGGTTACGACGCTTGCTGTCTTGTTGGTGCGGTTGAGCTTTGCGGCTGCCATGATTTTGGCCGATGACTCGATGAATATTGCGTAGTCGCCGTCAGCTAGACCCTTGATGTCAAGATCGATGGTTGATCGAGGCGCAACTGTGGCTTGAAGCACGGTGCCGAAAGTCTTTGAGTCAGAACCGGTCACCTGAGCGGTGATCTCGGCTGGTTCGTCACCGGGGTTGGTCACGCGCAGCACATTGGTTAGGTCGGCAAAGTCGGGGTTGGCTTTCTTTAGTGCCGCAGCATCTTTCACTCCGCGAACCAAGAACCCCGGAATGACGAGGTTCTTCGAAGCTTCGGCAACCGGAGCGATGAAATCTACGCCGGCAGCGCTGGTGCCACGAACAGCCTTTTGCTGCAGCCACCCAGCAAGTGCGCCACCGGTTGATTGCACATGAACGGCAAAGGTGCTGAGTTTTGGTGCCAGTGCGCTAATCGGAATGATCACGGTGTCTTCGTGAGGAACGCTGATTGCGGTCAGACCCGAAATCTTGAGTTCACCCTCGGTCGAGAGCACCTGCAGGTTTACCGTGGCATCGACCTTGCTCGGATTGGTGAGCAACAGCAACGATTCGCGACCCGTTGTGGTGTCTCCACCCACCAACCAGAATTCGCTCGAAGGTTTTTGGCAGGCAGCGCCGACCAGGCCCTTGATTCGAGCGTTGTTGACCACCTGCAGCTGGCTGGAGGTAGCCATGGCTGAGCCCTGTGCCATTTCGCCCGATGCGTCTGCCGCCACAAAAACATATGGCTTCGATGTGTCGAACCCGATGCTCGGGCCGCTCAGGTTTTCAGACTCTGAGCCAATTTGGCGACCAGAAATTGAATCGACCGACGAGCCAAATCGACCTTGAACCTTGGCAAGCCCAACGCGGTCTAACACGCCGAGTTCGGTGCCAGATGCGCCGCCGGCGCGAACCACCGGGCCAGGGCAAACCAACGAAAGATCTCTAGGCTTGACGTCAATTTGGTTTGAGTCAACCAACCCACCGACATAGAGCTTTGGCATGGTCAGGGTTGGTGCCCAAACTCCGGCGGCTAGCAGGCTAAGCACGCCAATTAGAGCGAGGATGCGACGAATCATGAGTTATCTCCATCGTTCTCGATAAAGATTTCTGCGGTCTTCGATTTGCGTGATCTTGAGCCATTGGTTGGCACCGCGAGCAAGATGAAGCCGACCAAGATCGAAAGTTGCACAAGTTTGGTGATCGACCAAGGCGACTTGTCTTCGGCTACGGCTTCATCAACCGACGCGGTCACCCGCCAGAGGCGCCCGAACTCGGTGCTGCCAGCCGAACTTAGTTCGGTGAGCGAATCGAGTGAGTTGATTAGGTCGGCAGCGCCCTCTGATGCTGCGCTTGGAACCAAGACGTAGGCAATGTGTGAGGCGGTCAAACTCTCGGCAAGGGCGTCGTCGTTTGCCGAAACCAGAGCGGCAACCAAGCCGGCCATCGATTTGTAGGCGGGGTCTGAGCGATTGAGCTCGGCGAGTGAATAGCGGTAGGCGATGCTGTTGTCTTCGAGCTGCAGACCGCTGACCGGAAGTATCTTGGCCGAATACTCGCCACTTCGGGCATCTAGCAACAAGACCTTGACGTTCTTGCCAATCTGAGCATCTGCCTCTAGCAGCCAAGGCACCACGCGGTCATCGGCAAAGGTGTAGTTTCGGGTCGCGGTTGCCGCCGAGAGCGCCATCGGGGCTACGGCGGCCAGCATTACGGTTAGGCCGATAAAAATTCGCAGGCTCGGCTTTGCATATTCGGCAGCAATTGCAACCAAACCGAGCAGAACCAGGCCGAGAGCAATCAAGAGAGTAGACGGCGAGCCGGCCACCCACTCGAGGTCGCCCAAACCACCCGGGTTTGCGAAGAGTGTTTGCGAGTGTACGACTGCGATGGCCACCACCAACAGCGCGAAAGCCCACATGACGCTCGCCAGAACCCAGCGCTTGGTGAGCAATGCAGCGAGGGCAACCAGGGCGATTACCGCGTAGCCGTATTGCATGAAATCAAGCGGATGCACCGGCAGCAGCAACCCGCTTAGACCCGTGACTGCGGCCGAAGTCGGCACCCCGGGTTCGGTTAGCAGTGCGAGTGGGTTTGCGGTGGTGAGCATTAGGTTGAACGCCAGAGGTGTGTAAAGAGCAGAGAACGGCAGGCCGATCCAGAGTAGGTAGCCGAACCTTCTTATTCGGGTGAGCGCAACCACGGCAAGGGCGATTAGCGCTGTCGCGGCCAGAACCGGTGAGCTAACCCCAACCAGCGCAAACAAAAGGCCCGAAACACCTACCCATGACCAGGTTTGACGCATTGAGCGTGCAGAACCCGAGCGACCGAGCCCGGCAGCACGAGCGATCGTGAATACCAGCCAAGGTAGGGTGACCGCCGCGATAACGGTTGGCAGACTTGCGTCGTTTCGCGCCTGAATGAACCAAGGCCAAAGTGCATAGCCGAGAGCGAAAGCGTTGCGAATCCAAGTTTTTGGAGTGATGAGTGTCGCCGTGCGCCAGGCTCCCGAGAATGCCAGTGCCGGCGCCGCGAACAACAGCAAGCCGACCGAGAGCGAAGGTGCCCAAGGGGTGAGGCTACTGAGGGCTAGAAGCGCCCAGTTGAACGGGTCGGCTGGCCCGGCAAAGCCCTGGCCAATCGGCTGCCAAGATGAGCCGGCACGCAGAAACACTTGCCACCAGTTGTCGGCCAGCGGTGAAACCGAGTTGGATACGACGGCAACGGCGGTTGGAAAGTTCGCGTAAGACAAGGCCAACAGCAGAGCCGCCCAGAGCCAGCCCCGGTCGGCGGTGAAACTCTTGCCAACGTTGGCGGCCTCGAGCTCATGCTCACCGCGCGCAAACGCCTGCTGAAGCTCTTGCTGTTGCTCAAGATCGGCCTGCGAGCGACTAGCGGCTCGAACGGTTGACCAGGGTGCGTCGAAAGATTTTCGAATTGCACGGATGTCGCGGCTGCGGCCAGCGCGCGCCGAGAGCCTGGCCCCTACCGTGAAAAAGCCCCAGAGCCCGCCGACAAGTTCGGCAGGGATTCGGTCTGGGCGCTTTTGGAAGAGTCGCCAGAAGGTGCGTGCCACGGTGACAAGCGGCAGCAGCATCCAGTAGGTCAAAGCAAACCACAGCGGCGAAAAGGCGAGGCGAAGGTGAACGGCGGCCTTGCGAACCGCGGTCTTGGGGCTGCCGCCTAGCCATGCCCGCGAGCGCTTGCCCTCGAGCGAGAGTTGAGCGTGGCGAATTCGAGCGGCCGGAGCCACCATCACTCGCAAACCGGCCAAGCGCACGCGCAGCGAAAGGTCGTAGTCGGCGGCCAGTGGCGGAGCCTTGGGGTTGAGCCCGCCAAGTTGTTCGTAGATGTCGGTGCGAACCAGCAGCCCTGCGGTTGATACCGCCATAACGTCTGACATGGTGTCGTGCTGCGATTGGTCGAGTTCACCAGAGACGATGCTCAGCGGTTCGCCGAGTGGAGTGAGCGTGAGGCCGAGCTGACGAATGATGCGCGGCTTTTCTGGGTCAACCTGCTTAGGTGCGATAGCGCCAACCAGTGCGGTGGTATCGAGTGTCGCTAGCAGCGCCTCTAGGCAGTCTGGTTCGGGTGCAGAATCGTCGTGCAGAATCCAAAGCCAGTGGTTGTCTGAACTGATCAGCGTTTCGGTTGCCGCCGCGAGCGCTTCGGGAAGTTTGGTTTTCGAACCCAACTCGATGGTTTGGCTTGAGCCGAAAGTTTGACCGAGGGCTTCACCCGAGGTGTTGACCACAATAACGTGGTCGGCTGCTCTAGTTTGTTGGCTTAGCGCCTGAAGGGTTTGGGTTAGGTAATCGCCGGTGTCGTGACAAACGACTACCGCGGTTACCTGGCTAGACATTTGTCGCCTTTGCCTCTTGGCTTAGGCGCGCTTCTTGAGCTTGCGACGCTCGCGCTCTGAAAGGCCACCCCAGATGCCGAAGCGTTCGTCGTTGGCTAGGGCGTAGTCGAGGCACTGCTGGCGAACATCGCAACCGGAGCAAATGCGCTTGGCATCGCGGGTTGATCCGCCTTTTTCAGGAAAGAAAGCTTCTGGGTCGGTCTGCGCACAAACCGCGTCTGCCTGCCATGCGAGTGGGTTGTCTTCGGAGTCGGTGTAGGCGCCGGCTACGCCGAGCTTTAGCGGATCTACAAACCAATCGAATGGAACGCGGTTTGAATTCTCCATGTACTTCATTCCTAACTAACACGTTCGCAACACAACTTCGTGAAGAGAACTTCTTGCGTGTAATTACACCGATGTTATTCCCTTGCTGTCAAGTTGTAAATTCGCCAAGGTTCAAGGCTCGGTTGAGCGTTGCGGGTGGGCGTTTGGCTATTCTTGAGCCATGACTGTATTGGTTACCGGCGGTGCCGGCTACATCGGATCCCACGTTGCTCGCCTACTCACCCAGCGCGGTGAGGCCGTGGTCATCGCAGACGACCTCAGCACAGGCATTCCGAGCCGCCTCGAGGGTGTAACGCACGCCACGCTAGACCTGGCTGACGCCGACGCAGTGCAGAGCATCCGCGCCGTTATTCGCGCTCACGACGTTACCTCGGTGATTCACCTGGCCGCCCGAAAAAAGGTTGGCGAGTCGGTCGAACTGCCCGAATGGTATTACTCGCAGAACATCGGCGGAATGGCGAACCTGCTCGAAGCCATGAAGGCCGAGGGTGTGACCCGCCTGGTTTTCTCATCAAGCGCAGCCACCTACGGCATGCCCGATGTCGACTTCGTGGGAGAAGATTTCAACTGCAAACCGATCAATCCATACGGCGAAACCAAGCTCATCGGTGAGTGGCTGGGGCGCGCGGCCGGCAAAGCCTGGGGTCTACGTGCGGTAAACCTGCGCTATTTCAACGTGGCCGGGGCCGGTTGGGACGACCTGGCCGACACCGCGGTGGCCAACCTGATTCCGATCGCATTCGCCGCACTCAAGGCTGGCGAGACTCCTAAGGTTTTCGGCGACGACTACGCCACGGCCGATGGCTCTTGCGTTCGCGACTATGTGCACGTGCTCGATTTAGCGGATGCTCACCTGGCCGCCCTCGACTACCTCGAGCGCGACGACCGAAACTTTGACACGTTCAACGTTGGCACCGGCACCGGCTCGAGTGTTTTCGAGGTGCTAGCCGAAGTCAAAACCGCGACCGGCATCGACTTCGAACCCGAGGTTTTGCCTCGACGTGCCGGCGACCCGCCTTACCTTTGCGCCGATGTGAGTCGCATCAAGAATGAACTGGGTTGGTCAGCAAGCCAAGACTTGGCGTCGATTGTGAGTTCGGCCTGGAAGGCAGTGGCTTCGGGCAACTAGCTCTTGGCTAGGCGGTTGCGCTGGCCAGCAGGCCGTCGCCCGAACCGGTGATGCTGTAGAAACGGGCGTTGTCAGACAGAAAAGCCGCCTCGCCCTTGCGTAACACCAAGCGCTCTTCGAGGCTGTTTGACACGGCCAATTCTCCAGACAGACACAACAGGATGCTCGCCCCCGGCAGCCCGAAATCGATGAGCATGTTCGCGCCAGAGACCGAGAGTCGGTGAACCACGAACTCTTCGGCGGCGAAGTCGTAGCGCCAGAGACCAGCCCCCAACTGACGTGGAACGGTGGTTGAGGTTTTTAGCGCCTCGGCCACGTCGAGCATGGCCATGAAGTCAGAAGTTGAAACGTGCTTGTGAGTAAGTCCGCCGCGCAAGACATTGTCAGAAGAGGTCATGACCTCGACCCCGAGTCCACTTAGGTAGCAGTGCGGCACCCCGGTTTCGACAAACATCGCTGCCCCAGGCTCGAGCCTGAAACGCTGCATGGTGAGGGCGAGTAACAACCCACGGTCGGCACCGAAACGGGTGGTTAGCAGGCGCAGCAGTGCAGCATCCGCGTATCTAAACTCTTGGTTGGTCTGCGCCAAAGCGACCAGCTCGCTGAGCAGCCCGGCCTGCAGGTCGCTCGGTTGGTCGCCGGCCAGAATGTCGCCGAGCATGGCACGGTGGCCGTCGGCGCTCAGCAGCAATGCCGAATAGCGCGCAAGTAGCGCCGCCGAACCTTCACTGACGAGCTCGCCCAACTCTTCTAGAACCTTGGCGATCTGAGCGGCTGGCAACAGACCGGCGAGCAACTCGAACTCGGTGATGGCCACGATGGCCTCGCGCTTGGCTTTGTCATCGCGAAATGTGCGAGACGCATCGGCAAGGTCGAGCCCGGCACCGTTCTCGGCCGCAAATCCTGCCTCAGCCTGCAGCGCATTCGGGTGAAGTTGAATAGAAAGCGGATGCTCGGCCGCCAAAAACTTTGCCATTAGGCCGAATTCGCCACCGAGCAACTTCGAAAGTGGCGAGTTTGAGTCAACCTCGAACGCCTCAGAGATCGGGTGCGTGCCAAACCAAAGTTCTGCCATCTCGCGGCCGGTTGCCTCGATGTTTAGGGCGTCGGCGAGCAAGGTTCTTGACCCCCAGTCGTATTCACGGGGGTGATTGCCGATTTTGACTAACACTTCGAGCTCCTTGCGCCTACCTAGCCTAGTTTGCGTACCGCCGCGAAGGCATAAACTAGCCAAGTATCTAAGGGGTGACATGGAGCCACTAACTCGGCCAATTCGTGTTGTCTTTGACACGAAGTCTTGGGATTACCGAAGCAAAACCTGGCTTGCCTATCTGGCGGTCTTCGGTGTTGCTTGCGGTGACACGCTTCGCTATACCCTCGGATGGACGGGCTTCTGGATCTGGTGCGGTGTGATGTTCATCGCCGTAGCGTTCATGTTGATCAAATCGAAGCCGATGGAAACCATCAAGCGCATTCCGGTGCAAATGGTTGCTCTCTATGTCGCGCTACTGTTCAGTGCCCTGTTCTCTGACTATCAAGGAATCAGTTTCGGTGCCGTAGGCGTGAGCATGGCCACCGCGAGCTTAGGCCTATGGCTAGCCCATGCCTTTGACTGGCGTCACCTGCTCAGAGTGTTCGCCAACGTGCTTCGGTTTGCGCTGGTGGCATCGCTACTCTTCGAGCTCTACGCCGCCATTCTCGGCACACCTATTTATAAGCCGTTCAAAAACTTCGAATGGAAGTGGGTTCCAGACTGGGCCAACCAGTGGACCGAGGGAAACCTGTTCACCGGCGAGCGCATTCAGGGAATTGTCGGCAACGCCAACCTGCTCGCCTACCTGGCCATGATCGGGCTAGTGGTTTTCGGTGTCGAATACGCAGTGCTCGGCACTTCGCGTTGGCTCAGCGTGGTTGGCATTCTGAGTGCAGGCGCATGCGTTGCCCTGAGCAAGTCAGCCGGTATCGGCTTTGCGCTTTTGGCCATGGTGGCTGCCGCGGTGGTTTCAATCGCCGCCGAGGGTAAGCCGTACGAAACCCGCCACCGCTACTATCGATTCGCCTGGGCGGGCGCTGGGGCGTTGGCATTCTTGGTATTCGTCTACCGCACCGAAATCTTCACCATGATTGGCAAGACCCCAGACATGAGCGGTCGCACCATGATTTGGCGCAAGGTGCTTGGCCTCATCGGCAACGAACCGATCACCGGCTACGGCTGGCTTAGCTACTGGATGCCCCACCTGAAGCCATACGAAGGGCTCGTGAAAATCGAGTTCGTGCCCTACTACCAAGCCCACAACGCTTTTCTAGACATGTGGCTTCAGGGTGGAATGATTGCCGCAGGTCTACTTGTGGCACTGGTGGCAGTGACCTTTGTTCGACTCTGGCAGTTGGCCGTGCGTCACACCAGTGCGCTTTACCTGTGGCCGATTCTGGTTTTCGTGGGACTAGTGGTTCAGAACTTCACCGAAAGCCGACTGCTGAGCGAGCTTGGCTGGGTGATGCTGACCATGTTTGCTGTGAAGGTGCGCGACCCAGAGGAGTGGCTAGAGCCGCTTGGCAGATCGCCTAAAAGAGTTCGTTTGCTCTATCAAGGTCTTCTGCGAAATCGACCTCGACAGCGTAAAGATCGCTAATGTCGACCGCCTCGAACTTCAAGCCATCGTTTTCGATGCCTAGCTCGATGCCTCGTTCAAAGTAATCCTGGTCGCCAACTTCTTGTAGTCGGGCAATGAGTGACTTCTTGTCTTGAGCAGCCACAAAGTTGATACCCACGGCTTCACCCAACCCACCGACGACTTGCTTCGAGAGTTCGTTGATGTAGCCGTGCGCATCCAAGGTGTATTTGACCTCTTCGTCGCTAACCTTCGACTGGTTGACCACCACGAATGACTGGTCGGCCTCGATTTTCGGAGTTACGCGAACCAAAACCTGAGGGTCAAAGACCACGTCTCCGTTCAGCCACAGCACTCCCCCGTCGCCAGATGCACGAAGTGCCTTGAGCAGGCTCTTTGAGGTGTTGGTCTGGTCGTAGAGCTCGTTGTAAACAAAAGTTGCCTCAGGAAAACGCTCGATGATGGCTTCGAGCTTGAACCCGACCACGATCATCACGCGATAGCTCTCACCGAATGCTAGCCCTAAGTTGTCGATTTGCTGCTTCATGATTGAGCGACCGTCACGAAGCTCGGTAAGCGGCTTCGGTAGTGGTCTGGCTAGGCGTGTGCCCATGCCGGCGGCGAGAATGACAACCTGTTTAGACATGGCTCAAGTCTAGGCACTCGGAATGGTTAGTTTTTGTCCAACCTGAATGCTATTGGCATTCTTGATGCCGTTGGCCGTCATGAGCTTGGCCACGGTGGTCTTGAACCTCGCCGCGATGCCGGCCAAGGTGTCGCCCGATTTCACGGTGTAGGTGACCGGTGTCGAACCGCCGTTTTCACCCGTTGACCCACCGTTATTGGTTTCGGTGATTTTCGCCGGAGCCGCTACGCCGTTTGGAATGCGGTCGGCAAAACTTGCGTCAACCAACACCGCCTTGGTTTTGTTGAGTGCGAGCGCTCGATAGGCGGCCGCACTGGCAATAGCTCGCTTCTTTCCAGCATCGATGAGGTAGTAGGTTGGTGTGTCTTGAACTCGGATGAACCTACCTAAGACATCGGAATCGGCAACCATGGCGTCACACACGTAGCTGCTCAACTTGGTTGCTGCGCCAGGGTAGTGGCTCACCGCATCCGCTTCGATTCGAACGCCGAAACCGCCACTGGCCGCATAGGTTTCGCCGGCGCAGACATACTTGAGACCCGAGAACTTGAAGCGGGTGTCGTAGCCGATCAGGGTGGTGTCGGCAAAGGTGCGAGGTTGTGCCACACCGAGCGCGTCAATCGAAGCCGCGTCTGGTGCTAGCAAAGCTCGTGACCAGCCGTTAATTATGTAGAGCTTTCCGCTGGTTTTTGCTCTGATCACCGAACCTGGGGCAAACACCGGGTTACCGAGGGTTAGTTGGGCGAACGCCGATGGGCTCAGCGCATAGGTTGTGGTCGAGGCTGCCAAACCACCTAGCTTGGTTCGGTCTGTGCCGCTGAGCACCTGACGTGCCACACCTTCGCGCACAAAGTAGGTTGGCTTGTTCGCCGAATTCTTTACGAACGCCGGCGAGGCAATGGTTCCAGAAACCACATCGAGTTCGCCGATGAACTTCGACTCAACCAGAGGCACATCAACCAGCATCGGGGCTGTTCGCGAGACAGCCTGCGCACCGCCTGCAGTTAGCAGCCAGTATGCGCCGGTGGTGTCTTTGATGAAGGGTCGAAGGTTTAGGCCGGTGTCAACGGCAGAGAGCCCGTTCGAAGAAAGCGTGCTTTCGCTAGGCCTGAACCACTTGGCGAAGTCGATATCTTTGTCGAGGTCGGCGTCGATTCGATAGAAGGTGCCACCCGAGTAGACACCCCACTGCTTGGAGCTGCGATCTTGAAAGAGAGAACCGTCGGCAACTATTGGCGTGCCCCAAGGCAGGTGTGAAAAGTCGGCGAGCTTGGCGTTGGTGACAGCCGGCAGTTTGAGGCCGGCCGCTGAGACCGACGCGTCATCTAAGATTTCTTGAATCTTGCCATCGTTGATGAAATAGCGTTCGCCGTTTGGGCCAGCCACAAGCCTGGTGATTGGGCCGTCGGTGGGCAGCGCGTTCAACTGAGAATTGGTGAGGGTGATGGCCTTGGTGCAGTCGAGACCTAGCTCGGTTGCCACGGCGCAGCTGGTGAGGGTGTACTTCTTGCCGCCGGCAATCACGTACTTCTGCTGGTTGGCGGCCATCACCAGTGGAGTGAACGAACCTCCGTCTTTGAAGCTGTTGAGGTATTGCTGAGAAATGGTGCCGAGCGGGCCGAGCGGCTTGAGGTCATCAACCCACGCGGCATCCGAGATTTCGTATTTGGTTTCGTCAACGATTAGGTAAGGCTTCGAATCTGCACTCTTGAGCAAGAAACCACCGCCGATGGGCGAGCCGAACCAGTCAGAGAAAAAGCGCCAGAAATTGCGATTGCCGTATGCGCTGCATGAGTCACCAGAGCCATAAAGGTTCTTGAGGGCCGCCGCGTTCGGCGTGTAAGGCGTGTAGTAATAGAGCGCGGCGGTGGCTTGGCTCTTCATGGTGAAGCTCTTCGAGCCACACTTGTCTACCCACTTGATGCAGCTGCCGGCAGTGTTTCTGGCGTCACAAAAGTCGGCCTGGTACTTGATCGAAACGGTGGTGCCGACTTTGAGATAGGTGAACGAGCCTCGCGGGTCGCCGTACCACTGCAACTGGCCAGCGCCTCGGTAAAGCTGGTTGAACAGCCCGGTGATGGTCGAACCCTTGCCGCAAATTTCGGGCTTCGAGTCTGGGCAACCATAACCGAGAGCGGCCCGATACATGTATGCGGTTGGGTTCGAAGCCTGAATGAGCCCCTGCTCTTTTTGCAAGACAACGATCAGCACGCGCGGGTTAATCTTGCAGGCATTGGCCACGTCGAAGATGATCTGCGCGGCACTTGCGTCTTTCTTCGCCGGCAGCGGGTCACAGCGGCCTGCTTCTCCAGCCTTGGCCTGGGTGTCCATCTTGTAGTGACGCAGGCAGGTTGGCCCGCCGTCGTTCGCCTTGCAAACCGGCACCTTGCTGTCTAGAAAGCGTTGAATCTCTTCAACGGTCATGGTGCCGAAGTCATAGAACACGCTGTCAGAAACAATAAGCCCCGGGTCGAACATGTTGCCGTTTAGGGCGGCCGCCGGATCGGTTTGTTCGTCAAGCGCGACAATGCCACCGAAGGCAATCAGCAATGCTGAAATGCCTGCGAGGATGCGCTTGGTGAACTTGCTCATAGAACCTAAGGAATCACCAGAGAGTTCGCGCCGGTTTCGCCAATCGAATCGGCCGACTCATAGCTAACCGTGAAACTGGCGTTGCCAGAAGGAATGCCGGTGAGCGGCAAGTTGAACGGGTAGCACTGAGTATCGGTTACATTGCTCTCGGCCCTGACCGTGAGCGTCTTCGTAACCGAGCCAGAAGTCACCTTGAGCGTGCAACTGCCACCGTCTTCAGATATGTCGGCAACTTCGGCAATCACGGTGATTTGGCCAGCACCGGCATCGGCGATGCTGCTAAGAACACGCAGGCCAACTTGGCTCTTTGGCTTCTGAGTGGCACTCGCGCTCGGGCTAGGCTCGCTGGTTTCGCTAGAACTTGGCTCTGGCGTCTGCGAGGCCGAAGGCTGGTCGGTAGGGGCTGAGGTTGCACCCCAGTTTGGGTAGAAATACTGGCAACCGCTCAAGGTCAGTGTGCCCAGCACAACGGCCATTGTGACCAAAAACTTTTTCAACCTGGCTCCTGTCGTCGATAGCGTGAAAAACTGGCGCACCACTTTGACTTAGCGCTGATTTAAGCCTAACTTTGGCGAACTGAATCTGGCCTAGGCGGTCAGCCGATTTTCAGCCTTTTCTAATCTTTGGAGCGTTCGAATGGCTTCGGCGCGCGTTGAACCCATCACCATTCTCAAAACTTCGTTATAACGACCCCCGGCTGCCTCAAACTCTTCTGGTGAAACCTTGCCAACCAGAGCCTTGCAGCGCACCTTGAGGGTCGAGAAGTAGTTGGCGTCGACGTGTTCGAGGTATGGCACAAACAACTGCAGGTCGTGGCGAATGATGCGCTGCTGGTAACTATCGAGCACGGCTGACGGCAGACTGCCCGCACGAATCTTGGCTTTGATTCGGTTCGAAATCTGTTCCATTGAAAGTAGTCGGTCTTCAAGTGATGCTTGCTCGAAACGAACCGTCGAACGAGATTCTCCTTCGGCACGCACCCGCCAAAAATAGACGGCATCGCTAAGCAGCGTGATGCGCTCGGCGTTTAGGTAGCTTTCGGCTGCCAGGGTCATGTCTTCGTAGTTCACACCGCTCGGAAACTTGAAGCCTTGTGCCCGCCAGTAGTCGGTGCGAAAAAGTTTGTTCCAGACCACGGCGTCACCCAGCAACTCTGGCATTTGCTCAAGCTTGATGCCTGCGCGGTCGGCCGCAAAGAAAGAGGCGGTGGATGGGCGGTCGAAGTAACGCACGCCGTAAAAAGTCACCGTCTTGCCGGCGGTCAGCTGTGCATCCGAGTTCTCAGCTGCTGCAACCATTTTGGCTATCGTGCGCTTTGGCATCAGATCGTCTGAATCGATGAACATCAGATATTTGCTGTCGCTCGACATCGATGCGATGCCGCGGTTGCGAGCCTCGGCGACCCCGGCGTTTTTCTGGTTGATCACGGTGAGGTGTGAAATTTCGGCGGCCAACATTTCGAGAATCTTTTCGCTGCCGTCGGTCGACCCGTCGTTCACAGCGATCACTTCGAAATTCTTGTAACTCTGCGAGAGAACGCTGGACAGGGCATCCAAGAGGTATTCGGCAACGTTGTAAACCGGCATCACGACCGTGACCTTGGGCAGTGAAGCATCGTTTTTGTGCGAGATTGACTTGGCCATTCGAGGGTAGCGAAGAGCGGCGTAGTAGGTGTTTGGCAATAGACCAGAGCCAACCAACCGCCGAATCAGCTGCTTCACTTGGCTTCGCCCCAGACGATGTCTACCACACGCTTGGCGGCCTGGCCGTCTTCGGCGTGGTCAAACTTGGCCTGCCACGCGCGGTACTTCGGTGCATATTCGGCGATGAGTGCGTCAAGGTTTTCGAGCGCGGTCAACAGCTGCGCATCCGAGTTCAAAATTGGGCCTGGCACCTCGGCCTCGTAGTCGAAGTAGAAACCGCGTTCTGAGCGGTAGCGCTCGAGGTCAGGGGCTAGAAAGAGAATCGGCTTGCCGGTGACGGTGTAGTCGAACATCACCGATGAATAGTCGGTGACCAGAACGTCGGCGGCCAGGTAGAGGTCGGTTACATCTGGGTATTTGGTGACGTCGATGGCGTTGCCGGCTACCGCATCGGTGTGAGCGGCGTGGGTGTTGTGGTGACCGCGGAACAACAGTTGGAAGCCTTCGGGCAGCTGAATGTTTTTGTCAAGAAAGTTGACGGTGTCCCACTTGCCGGTGGCCGTGCGCTTGAAATCGCGCCAGGTTGGGGCATACATCACGAGTTTCAAGTTCGGGTCGGTCACGCCGAGCTTTTCGCGAATGGCTTGGCGACCGGCCGGCGAGGTGGTCGACAGTCGGTCGTTGCGCGGATAGCCGGTGAGAATGAAGCGACCCTTGTAGTTGAACGCGCTGGGGAACACATCGACGCAGAACTGGTTCGGGGCGATCAGGTAGTCCCAGGCGAGCGCCTCGCGATCCATCGTGTCGATGTAGCTCTTGGTCATTTGATAGTCGGGGATGTCGCGGCCGAGGCGCTTTAGTGGCGTTCCGTGCCAGGTTTGCAGATAAACCTGACCGGGCACCTTTCTGAAATACCAAGGAAAGTTCGAATTGTTGACCAGGTATTTCGAGGTGGCGATGGCGTCGAGCCACTCTTTGCTGCCGAACCGAACGCCCCGCGCGCCGGCCGGTGCCTCGGTGGTTGGGCTGGTGGTCCAGAAGAATTCGAGGTCGGGGCGACGTTTGATCAACTCGTAGTAAATGTCGAGCGGGTTGTCGCCGATGTTCTTGCCCTGAAACGACTCGAATAGCACGGCGTTCGTGTTCAGCGGCTTAGCACCGGGGCGGTACTGCAGCTTGCGCAAATACTGCCCGGCTCGTCGACGCAGCGCCCCCAGGATTCGGGTGGGTGCAAACATTTTGGCTTTGCGAAGCAGTTTTTTAATCGGCATCTAGGTCACCCGGCTTCGATCAACGGTCTTGGCCGCCCCGCGCAAGAACCCGAACCAGAAACCAGCGCCCCAAGAAAAGTGGATGCTCGGCAGCACGATCAGCAAGGCTACGCGTGCCTTCAACGAGAGGTTCGCCGCCGTTACCGCGAGGGCCGCCACGGCAGCGAGGTAACCCGCCAGTGGCAAGATTCCCACCACCAACCCGAACATCGCGGCGAGCAGCCCGGCAGCGACAACCGCCACCATCACCGGCGGGGCGAAGTAGCGTTTCGATGCGGCTTTGAGGTTGCGTTTGGTGAGATCGCCGCGCCAAACGCCGGTCGACCAGAACTGTTTGATGAGCTTCTCGAATCGACCGCGCGGCCAATAGGTCACGGTGAGCTCAGGGCTAAACCACACCAAACCACCCGTAGCCTTGATGCGCTGCGCGAGATCCCAGTCTTCACCGCGGATGATCGACTCGTCGTAGCCGCCAACGCGAGCCAGCGCATCCGCCCGAAAAATACCGAGGTATGCCGACTCGGCCTCGCCGGCCTCGCCGCCGACGTGGTACGCCGCACCACCGATGCCGAACCGACTGGAATAGGCCCAGGCAACCGCCTGCTGAAAAGCGCTGCGACCGCGAGCCAGCATGATGCCGCCGAGTTCGTCTGCGCCAGTTTCGGCCAAGAGTTCGACGCCGCGCTTGATGTAGCCGGGGGCCAGTTCGCTGTGCGCATCGACCCGAATGATGATGTCGGCTTTGGCCTGCTTGATGCACAGGTTCATGCCTGCGGTGGTTAGGCCAGCGGGGTTTTCGACCAGGCGAATGCGCGGGTCAGCCTTGGCGATTTTGGCGGCGATTTTGTTGGTCTCGTCTTTAGACGGGCCGAGGGCCAGCAAGAGTTCTAGCTCACCGGCAAAGTCTTGGGCCAGCACCGAACCAACTGCAGCTTCGAGATGCTCGGCCTCGTTGAGCACCGGCATGATGACGCTCACCGATGCACGATTAGCTTTCGCCGCCATGATCAGTCTTCGGTCGACGTAACGCCGGTGTAGCGGTTGTATGCCTTGCAAACCTCGAGCGGGTCGCCGTCCATTTTGAGAACACCCTTTTCGAGCCAGATGACACGACTGCAGGTATCGAGAATCGACTTGATGCTGTGGCTAACCAAAAACACGGTGCCGGCGGTGTCGCGCATTTCGCGCATCCTGGCCTCGCTGCGCTTGCGGAACTGCTGGTCACCAACCGAAAGTGCCTCGTCGATGATCAGAATGTCGTGGTTGCGCGAGGCTGCGATCGCGAAGCGAAGACGTGCCGACATTCCAGAAGAGTAGGTGCGCATCGGCAGGTCGATGAATTCTTCGAGGCCGGCGAACTCGGTGATGGCCGGTGCAAGTTCGGCGGTTTCTTTTTTGCTGTAGCCCATGGCCAGACCACCGAGCATGATGTTCTTTTCACCAGAGAGGCTTGGCATGAGCACCGCGCCGACACCCAACAGCACCGGGCGAGCAGAAGCATAGACCGCGCCGTTGGTTGGTTGGGTTAGACCGGCGACCGAGCGCAGCAGGCTCGACTTGCCCGAACCGTTGGTGCCGATGATTCCGATGGTTTCACCCTGGTAAACGGTGAACGAAACATTCTTGACCGCGTGCACCTCGCGAAGCTTTTGCTTAGAACCTCCCGCGTTCCACTTATTGGCACGCTTACCCGAGGCATAAACCTTGTAGATGATGTCGACGCCGTCTACCACCACGACGGGCTGGCGAGTCTCGGTTGCTGCAGTTTGCTTGTCAGTCGTCACGACCGTAAACCTCCTCAGCCTTCCAGAAATAGAGAGCGCCGATGATCGGTGTGATTACGGCCCAACCGATGCAGAGCATCCAGAGTTTTGCACTCGGTTCGTAGCCCTCGACCAGCAGACCGCGCGATAGCTGAATGAAGTCATAGAACGGGTTGAATTCGAAAATCGCCAGTGCGGTTGGCCAGTCGGCAAGCACGGTTTCGAGGCTGAAGAAAACACCGCTCACATAGAAAGCGATTCGAGTGATGAACGGAATCAGCTTGCCAAGGTCACGCGCCTGGGCGTTGATTCGGGCGGCAATCATTGCAAGGCCCGAGCAGAACAAAACCATTAGAAGTACGACCACCGGAAACAGCGCCCAGTCGAGGTCGATCGGGTTTTGCCAGGTGAGGTTTGAGAAATCGAATGCCGTCACCAGCAGTGTTATCAAGAGCAGAGCCAGCTGAGCCCATAGGTTGATGAACTGCTGAATTACCGAAGAAATAGGCAAGAGGATGCGCGGAAAGCTGAGACTTCGCACGAGGCCCGCGTTACCGACAATCGAGCTAGCACCGCTTTGAAAAGCACCGCTCATGAACGAGAACAAGAAAACGCCGGTGAACAAAAAGGCCAAGAAGTTGTGCGGGCGGTTCGAGCCAAGAATCAAGCCAAAGATCAAGCCGTAGGTTCCGGCTTGAACCGTTGGAAGCAGAATAAGCCACCAACGACCGAGGCGCGTGCGGGCATTGGCAGCCTCGCTCGTGTAGGTCGAAAGGGTCCAGGCGAAAACTCGGCGACGCCAAACCTCGCGCAAATAGCTGAAAAAAGGTGGCCTAGCACCGACGCGCTTGAGACCGTGTGAAGCAGCGTATTCGGCTAGATTCACGGTTCCTCCGTCGGTGATTTGAAGAGCGTTAAGCCCTAGGAAAGTTTACCTTTGGCAATAAAGGTTTGAACGGCGCCACGAATCTTGCCAAAGTCGGGCATATCTGGTTCGAACCCGTTTTTAGGCACGAGGGCTAGGTTCTTGATGCCGAGCTTCTTGGCCTTGATGGCTAGATCTAGATAGACCGAAAGCATGCCAGAGGGCACATCGGTGAGCACCAGTTCTTTCGAAGCAGAGGCAATCTGTTGAAAACGGTTCAGCACATTGGCCGGATCCATTTGCTTCAAGATTGCCGCCTGAATTTCTTGCTGACGCAGCATGCGGTCGTAGTCGCTGGTGCCGTGACGGCTGCGGGCATACCAGAGGGCCTGGTAGCCGGTGAGCAGCTGAGGTTCGGCACTTGCACGCAACCAGCCGCGAGCATCCGAGGCATCATCGCGTTGGCCACCAATTGGCAGGTCTTGCTTGATCTTGATTCGAACACCGCCGAGAGCATCAATCAGGCTGGCGAACTCATTCATGTCGATTTGCACATATGACTGAATCTTGAGGCCCGTGACACCTTCGACCGCATCGCGGGTTGCCTCGATGCCGGGGTTGCTGCCCTGCTTCTCGGCTTCTGGGTAAAGGTCTTGGTGGTTGTCCATCACATCTTTATAAAGCGCATTGATGAGACAGTCATTGCCGCAAGCCCAACCGTTCGGGTAAACCGACCAGAGCGGTGAGTCACCCGAGAATGGTGCCTTCTGCAGGTTGCGCGGAATGCTGATGCTCACGGTTTTGCCGGTCGATGCATCGATGCTGACCACCGAAATAGAGTCTGGGCGAACGCCAAAACGGTCACCGCCGCCATCTGAGCCAAGCAAGAGGATGTTGTACCGGCCGTCAACCGGAGCCGTGAAGCCCTGCTGGCTGAAGATTGAGCCGATCGCGCCGGTGCCTGCGCCGACGAAGTTGCCCGCCCAACTGATCGCCGAGGTGCCGAGCGTTGCGACGAGGGCGAACGCACCAAGGGCAATCCATTTGTCTCGGTCGAACAACTTGCCCAGCCTCGAAAGACGAAGCGCATCGACGGCAAGCACCAAGAAAATCACGGCGTAGGCGATGAGCATCCAAGAAATAATCGTGCCGACAAACGGCAGGGTGACCAGCCAGATTACCCAGCCGCGGTTGATGAGGCCGAGTAGTAGTAGAAAGCCAAGGGTCGCCCAGATGGTGATGGTGGCGCGTAGGCCGAAGCGGGCTAGTTTGCGGTTGCCACCGACGAGTTGAGCGAGGCCAGGAACGATGAGGGTGAAAACCAGCAGCCACCAGGCGCGGGTTCGAAGTTGCTCTGGGGTGGCGCGATCGACATTTCGAAACGGGCTGGTTGAGGAGCTACCTGGCGCGCCTTTTGACGCGTTGGCCGGCTTGGCCGGGCGGGTTGGAACAGAACTCACAGCTGCGACTTCAGCTTCGCGTTCTTCTCGGCAACCTGAGTCTTTAGTTCTTCGCCAAAGGCCGACAGTTTGGCCGAGAGGCGGTCATCGAAAGCGCCCAAGATGCGGGCGGCAAGAATGCCAGCGTTTTTAGCCCCACCGATTGACACCGTGGCAACCGGAATTCCGGCTGGCATTTGAACGATCGAGAGCAAGCTGTCGAGCCCGTCTAGTTTGGCTAGCGGCACCGGAACACCGATGACCGGAAGTGTGGTGACCGAGGCGAGCATGCCTGGCAAGTGGGCTGCGCCGCCGGCTCCCGCGATGATTACTTTGATTCCGCGACCGGCAGCTGCCTTGCCCCACTCAATCATGCGCTCTGGGGTGCGGTGTGCCGAAAGAACTTCTACCTCGGCTTCGATGCCGAATTCTTTCAAAACTGCGACTGCGTCAGACATTACCGACCAGTCGGAGTCTGAACCCATTACTACGCCAACCTGCGCATTCGACATAGTTGCTCCTCGCGGTCAAAGCCAAAAAGTAATCGCGCCCAAAGTTGCGGGCACCTTCGTAATTTTAGGCGTGGCTGGCGATTTAGCCCTGAAGCAAGGCTTGGGCGGTTGCCCGTGCCTCGGCCAAGACGTCGGCAGAATCTTGCCCGACCACGGTTACGTGACCCATCTTGCGGCCGGCTCGAGGTGCCTTGCCGTAGGTGTGAACCTTGGCACTCGGATGCTGCGCCAACACCTTCTCGTAGCTGTTCACGAAATCGTGCTTGTCGTCGACGCCGAGCAGATTCACCATCACGCTGTGTGACTGCGTTGGCGCAGTGGAGCCGAGTGGCAGGTCGAGCACCGCGCGCAGGTGCTGCTCGAACTGGCTGGTGGTCGAACCCTCGATGCTGAAGTGACCCGAGTTGTGCGGGCGCATGGCGAGCTCGTTGATAAGAAGTCGACCGTTCGGGGTCTCAAAAAGTTCAACGGCCAAAACGCCGGTTACGCCCAGGCCTTCGGCAACTCCGCGGGCGATTTCGGCGGCGCGCTCGAGCGTGGCCTGATCGGCGCCTGGAGCCGGGCTCAAAACCTCAGAGCAAACCCCGTTGGCCTGAACCGTTTGCACGAGCGGCCAAGTTTGAAACTCTCCACTCGGGCGTCGCGCGCTCAGTTGCGCAAGCTCGCGCACAAAGTTGACCTTCTCTTCAGCGAGCAACCGGCCACCAACCGAGCCGAGCATCGCCGGCTCGAGCCAGTCGGCGGCGTCTTCGATCGTCTTGATGACACGCACACCCTTGCCGTCGTAACCGCCGATTGGGGTCTTCAAAATACAGACACCACCGTTGTCGTTCAAGAATTCTTGTAGTTCGGTCGCCGAAGAAATGGCTGCCCAAATCGGCATCGGCAAACCCAGCGCCGACAGGCGCGCGCGCATTTCGAGTTTGTTCTGGGCGAAGGTCAGCGCGTGCGATGGTGGCTGCACCGAAACTCCGGCTTCTTCTAACCTGCGCAGAACCTCGAGTGGCACGTGCTCGTGATCGAAAGTGATCACATCGACGGTTTTGGCAAACTCGGCCACAACCTCGAATTGGGTGTAGTCACCGACCATAGTGGTGGCCATGACCGCCGAAGAGTTTTCGGCCTCAGCGAGTACCTTCAGTTCGAGCCCAAGGTTGATGGCAGGCGGAGTCATCATTCGTGCCAGCTGACCGCCGCCGATGACTCCCACACGTTTTGCCAAGTTCAACCCTTTCTAGAGTTCTATTTTGCCAGCGTCGCGCGAAGTTCTTCGGCGAGGGCTTTGGCTCGGGGCATCCGCGTCAAAATCAGCGGCGGCTCTTCGCCTGCCAAAATGACGATGCCTTTGGTGCGCGAGTATTCAATGCCGGTCACCTGCGACCACGACAGCTCGCGACGCACGCGCGCAAACAAACCGCCGCGAGAGATTATGCGTGTGCTGGTGATGTCTACAAACGTGTTGGCATAGCGGATGCTCGGCAGCAGCCAGAACACGAAGACGAGCACCCCGGCCACGGCGTTGATGGTGATCGAGAGCCACTGATCGAGCACTCGACCCGACATGAACGAGAGCCCGAAAACCACCGCGAACAGAACCACTTGAGCCAACCAGAGCACGCGAAGGCTCTGCCTGATTCTGGCTAGGTCGAGTTCTTGTTGAAAGCTCACCGGTTAATTGTGTCGCAGATGAACGATGTCGCCGGCAGCGACGGCAAAAAGCTGCTGCTCGCCGTCAACGGCGATAAGTAGTCGACCCGAGTCATCGATTTCTATCGCTCGACCCTCAAGGGTTTGGTCGCCAGGCAACATCACCCGCACTCGCTTTCCGATCGAAAGACAACTTGCGGTTGCCGAGCGGCGCAGCTCGCTGGCCGTGGCATCTCCGCGGTGGTTCACGAACTGCTCGTAAAGAGCAACGAACTCGGCCAAGAAACCGGTGACCGCGGCTTCGAACGAAACGCTCGCGCCTTCGAGTCGAAGCGAAGTAGCCGCCTCGATCGGCAGTTCGTCTTTAGCCTGATTCAGATTTAGCCCAACTCCGATGACAACACCACTTCCGTCGCCGATCAGCTCGCTGAGCACGCCACAAATTTTGTTGTCTCCCACCAAAACATCGTTAGGCCATTTGAGCCCAACCTCGGCACCTGGCAAAACGCCGGTCACGAAACGCGAAGCGGCCAGGCCAGCCAAAATTGGCAGCCAACCAAAATGCTCTAGCGATACACCCTTGGGCCGAACCAAAATGCTCAGCGATAGCGAGGCTCCGGCGGCCGATTCCCAGACTCGCCCGGCACGACCGCGCCCGCTTGACTGGCTACCGGCACACAAAACAGACAAATCTGGATAGTCTGCAGCAGACAAAACCGCGGCCTCGGCGAGGTCGGTGTTGGTCGAACCGGTGCTCTCGACATAGTCGATTCTGGCAACCAGTGAGCCCGCATTCTTTAGATTCATGGCTTCAGGCTACTAAAGTTGGCTTCATGTCTGAGAACACTCCGAAACATGACATGTCTACCACTGCCGGCAAACTTGCCGACCTGCGCGACCGCTACCACGAAGCGGTTCTAGCCAGTGGTGAGGCAGCCATCGCCAAACAACACGCAAAGGGCAAGAAGACCGCCCGCGAGCGCATCGAGATGCTTCTCGACTCCGGTTCATTCGAAGAACTAGACGAATTCGTTCGCCACCGCTCCACCGCTTTTGGCATGGACCGCAACCGCCCATACGGCGACTCGGTGGTCACCGGTGTCGGAACCATCGGCGGACGCCAGGTAGCCGTGTTCTCGCAAGACTTCACGATCTTCGGTGGCTCACTCGGTGAAGCTGCCGGAAACAAGATCATCAAGGTAATGGACCTAGCCATTGCCACGGGTGTGCCACTAATCGGCATTCTCGATTCGGGCGGTGCGCGCATCCAAGAAGGTGTTATCGCTCTTGGTAAGTACGGCGAAATTTTCAAGCGCAACACCATGGCCTCGGGAGTGATTCCGCAGATCTCGATCATCATGGGCCCAGCCGCAGGTGGCGCGGTTTATTCGCCAGCCCTAACCGACTTCGTGATCATGGTCGACAAGACCTCGAACATGTTCGTGACCGGCCCAGACGTGATCAAGACCGTGACCGGCGAGGATGTCGGCATGGAAGAACTCGGTGGTGCACGTGCCCACAACGAAACCTCTGGTGTTGCCCACTACCTAGCCAGCGATGAAGAAGACGCCATCGACTACGCGCGTTCGCTGCTTTCTTACCTTCCAGAGAACAACCTGAGCGAGCCTGAGCGCTATGCCCAGACCGGTTCACTCGAGGTAACCGACGCCGACCGAGTGCTAGACACCATCATTCCCGACTCGCCAAACCAGCCATACGACATGCACACCATCATCAAGTCGATCGTTGATGACAACGAGTTCCTTGAGGTTCAGCCGCTGTTCGCCCCGAACATTTTGATTGGTTTTGCTCGCATCGACGGCGCCAGTGTTGGCATCATCGCCAACCAGCCGAGCGCAATGGCCGGAACCCTGAACATCGACGCCGGTGAAAAGGCTGCCCGTTTCGTTCGTTTCTGCGACGCCTTCTCGATTCCGATTCTGACCCTCGTCGACGTGCCGGGCTACCTACCTGGCACCGACCAGGAGTGGGCCGGAGTTATTCGCCGTGGCGCGAAGTTGCTTTACGCGTATGCCGAGGCGACCGTTCCGCTAGTGACGATCATCACTCGCAAGGCTTACGGCGGCGCATACATTGTTATGGGCTCAAAGCAGCTCGGTGCAGACATCAACTTGGCTTGGCCAACCGCCGAGATCGCCGTTATGGGCGGTCAGGGTGCCGTCAACATTTTGTTCCGCGACAAGATCAAGGCTGCCGAAGAAGCGGGCGAAGATGTCGCCGCGGTGCGCGCCAAGCTTGCCGCCGAATACACCTACAACGTGGCCAGCCCGTTCTTGGCAGCCGAGCGCGGTGAACTCGATGGCATCATCGAGCCTTCGGCAACTCGCATCCACGTAATCAAGGCCCTGCGTGCACTGCGCACCAAGCGCGCCAGCCTGCCTCCGAAGAAGCACGGAAACATTCCGCTGTAATGACGAGCCCAGCCGAGTTTTCTGTAGTTCGCGGAAACCCAACCGACGAAGAGTTGGCCGCCGCAATCGCGGTGGTTCGAGCTGCCGTTGCCGCGGCCGAACTCGAAGCCTCGAAGAACGCCGCATCTGCAGGCAACGTCTCGGCATGGCATTTGAACGCGTCGATGTTGCGTGGGCAGGTTTCCCCCGGCGCCGGGCAGTGGCGCGCGTCACTTCGCCGCGGGCTATAACGCCTGCAGGGCATCCGAGAAAATCGTTTCGCATCGACCCAAAATCTCGCATAGATTAGTGGCACTGCTCTTTTGAGCGCCCCTTTGAAACCTAAGGACATGCAATGACGCGTCAGCCATCAAAGATCGATGAACTTTCTAACGCCTGGGTGGTGAAGCTGGCAGAACTCAGCCCCTCGTTCGCAACCTACGCCGGATTCGCCGGTGGTGAAGACAAGCTCGACGACAACTCTCCAGCAGCAATCAAGCACTACTACGAGCTCGAAAAAGACTTGCTCGCGAAGCTAGAAGCACTCGAGCCGGTCGACGCAGTCGACGAGGTTTCGAAGGCTGCACTGGCCGCCAGCCTCAAGCTCGGCATCGAACTACACGAAACCGGACTGTGGAAGCGCGACCTCGACGTTATCTCGTCACCGGCTCAGGGCATTCGCGACATCTTTGACCTCTCGCCGGTTGCCACCGAAGCCGACTGGGCCAACCTGAACAAGCGTCTTCGCGCCGTTGAAGGTGCCGTCGATGGTTACATTGAGACCCTTCGCGTTGGCATCGCCGACAACGAAACCCCGGCGATTCGCCAGGTGAACTGGGTGGTCAACGACCTAAACAACATCACCGGCGAAAACGGCTTCTTCACCAAATTCGCCAAAGCCGAGGGTGTCGAGTTATCTGATGGGCTTCGTGCCGACCTTGTTGAGGCCAGTGCAATCGCAACCGCTGCTTACGCCAAGTTGCAAAACTTCTTGCGCGATGAACTAGCTCCGGTTGCCACCAAAGAAGACGCCATCGGTGCCGAGCGTTACGCGCTTCTAAGCCGACAGTTCTTGGGTGCCAAGATCGACCTCGAAGAAACCTATCAATGGGGTATCGAAGAACTCGCCAGAGTCAAAGCCGAGCAAGAGGCGGTTGCCAACGAGATCAAGCCGGGCGCAACCGTTGCCGAAGCCATCGAGGTTTTGAACAACGACCCGAAGCGAAAGTTGCACAGCACCGAAGAGCTACAGGCTTGGATGCAGCGACTCAGCGACGAAGCAATCGAAAAGTTGGGCGCAACCCACTTTGACATTCCAGAAAAGCTACGCACTCTTGAGTGCCGCATCGCTCCAACCAACTCTGGCGTGATTTACTACACCGGCCCAACCGACGACTTCAGCCGCCCAGGCCGGATGTGGTGGTCGGTTCCTGCCGGCGTAACCGAGTTCGACACCTGGCGCGAAACCACC
The DNA here is from genome assembly GCA_044348705.1 of Rhodoluna sp. GTDB lineage: Bacteria > Actinomycetota > Actinomycetes > Actinomycetales > Microbacteriaceae > Rhodoluna. The sequence continues at coordinate 53,712 of JBIKSH010000008.1, forward strand.
ACCGTTTACCACGAGGGTGTTCCGGGTCACCACCTCCAGGTTGCCACCCAGGTTTACAACCGCGGTGAACTCAACGACTGGCGTCGCATGGCCAACTGGTGCTCGGGTCACGGTGAGGGCTGGGCGCTCTACGCCGAGCGTCTGATGCAAGACCTTGGCTTCTTGAACGACCCGGGCGACCGCCTTGGAATGCTCGACGGTCAGCGCATGCGTGCGGCCCGTGTGGTTCTCGACCTAGCCGTTCACCTCGGCAAGCCACGCCTAGACGGAACCGGCAAGTGGGACTTCGACTACGCGGTTGCCTTCATGACCGAAAACGTGAACATGTCGGCAGAGTTCATCAACTTCGAGGTGCACCGCTACTTCGGTTGGCCAGGACAGGCTCCTAGCTACAAGATCGGGCAGCGCATCTGGGAGCAGATTCGCGACGAGGCCAAGGCTAAGGCGGGTGCCGACTGGAACATCAAGGACTTCCACCGCGATGCCCTAAACCTTGGCGCACTGGGTCTCGACACCTTGCGCAAGGCGATTCTGGGCTAAATGCCCTCAACCGGCTATCGTCCAACGAGGATGCCCGTTGTCCCCCAAATGGGGGACAAGGGGTTTCTTCATTTAAGCGAACACTGTCGGTGGCGTGGCACAAACTAGGGGCAGAACCGTTCGCTCAGGGGCGCAGGTTCTAATCGGGGCCTGCAGTTTCTGTGCAGGGTCGAGAAGGCGGCTGATTTCTTAGCCGCCTTTTCTCGCGTTTGGGCGCGAACTAAATCAGGGCAGCTTGAGCCAAAGGTCGGGAACGGCAGATCCCGGGCTAAGTGCGACGAGTGTGAGCATCCACGGTTCGCCCTGCGGTGACCTGACCGTCACCTTGCCGGCTGCGATGCCATCGACGGCATTCGCCACATCTCCGAGCAAACGCTCGCGCAGGTCGGGTTCGCATTCGTCGAGGCCGCCTTCATCGAGCAACAGCACTTCGACTCCGCGCAGGCGTGCCAGGCGAACAGCATCTCGAACGCGTGCGTTGATCAAACTGCGCCCGCGAATTTCGTCACGAAGAGCGGCCTCGGCCAAACGTGACTCAAGTTGTTCGGCGGAGCTCAGTTGCCCACCGCTAGCCACGATGCGCTCGAGAATCGGGCGAGACGCGGTGAGAGCCTGCTGCAAACGGACCTGGCGCTCTAGGCGCTGTGCGGTAGTGGCGGCAGCCTCTGATGCTTCGGCCTGCGCCTGATCACCAAGTCGCTTGACGTCTAGCGAGGCGCGTTCA
>JBIKSH010000032.1:0-3384 GCA_044348705.1 Rhodoluna sp.
GAACTACCACAAGACCGAGGTACAAAGGGCTCAGTAACCAACGACTCCAGAACAGCGCATTTTCAAGCTTGGTGGAAAATGGTTTCGTAGACATTTGTCTCCTTCGTTTATGCAAATAGCCTAGCCAAAATGTCGCACTCTTCAGGGACAATGAACCTGTCAGTTAGGGGAGAAAATGAACGAAAAATCTAGAGTTGATCTTGCGTTGGAAATTGCAACCAAAGCCCATCTAGGCCAAACCGACAAGCTCGGAGCCAACTACATCGATCACCCACTCCGGGTTCACCGCAATCTACTTTCCCACCCCGAATACCAGGCTCTCGACCAACAATCCCAGGACGACTGCCAGGTGGCCGCCCTTCTCCACGACGTAATTGAAGATTCCGGCAAGGGCCCCGGCAGCGAACGCTTCACCAAAGAAGACCTACTGAAACTCGGCTTCACCCCGAGATCAATCGAGCTCACCGAATTACTCACCCGCAAAGACCATATTCCCGCCGACGAATACTACGCCGACATCGACAACGACGAGCACGCGAAACTTGTCAAATGGTCAGACATCGCCGACAACCGAAACGTGGAGCGAGTTGCAAAACTTAATGACGCAGACGCAGCCAGGCTCAAAGACAGGTACGAACACGCACTCAGCATCATCGTAATGTCTGAGGCCGACAAAACCTGGCTTCATGATGCAATGAGACTTCCGGTCGACATCGAATGGGAACTTGCCAATGAATCAGCCGAAGCCGAGAGCGATTTGCCTGGCTATTCAGAGGTTTACCCGGCAACAGATCCAGAACCCGAAACCAGCGGGGACGAAGAAGAGGGCTAGCCTTCTTGCGTGAACTCGCTCGGAGGCGACTGCAAGGTGTAGAGGTTGGCCGGCTTTCCAGGGCGTGATGAGTCGCGCATGTTGGTTGGCGTGATGAAGCTGTCCTCGTTGATCATGTTGCGGCGGAATAGGTCGCGCTGAACAACTTCTCCGCGGCAAACCTCTTGGAACTCCTGTAGATCACTTAGTCGGAACGTACTTCCTAGCGGGTTGATCCCAAGGTAGTTAAACGGGTCGAGTTTGCCTGTGAAAGCGTGGCGAAGTTTTCGCCAAGCGTAGAAGACCTGCAGGTCGTGGTCAAGCCCGAGGATGCGGCCGCCCTTATCGGTGGGAACCTGCTTTTCGTGACGCTTGGATGGCGAGAACTTCGGCATGTAGCGGAAACCGAACCGGCTGACTCCGTCGAACTTTTGAAGCGAGCCATGCTTTTTCTCAAACTCAGTCATGTACCCAGACGAGTTCACGAGTTCGAGGCCCACCTTGTCTTTACCGCCGAGCAGCTTGCGAACTTCATCGAAGTCGGCCATGGCCCAGTAGGAGAAGGAGATGGTGCGCAGCGATTTATCACGTTTAGGGTCGTCGAAGGTTCCGATTTCGCGAAGAGGAACACGAAGATCCAAACCAATTCTTTCTCGAAGCACTCGCTTTGCAGCATCGCCAATGCTCTCGGCTGGCCCCATGAAACCGCCCGGCAACACTCGTTCGCTCGAGTCTTCAGATCCCATGGTCAGCGCCAAAAGCGATAGCCCGGCGGGTGCGTCGCGGAAAGCCGATGTCGGCGATAGGAGCGACTCATCCCAGATCATGGCTTGCAGATCGGCATCGCTGGCAACGGTGAATAGAACAACGTCTACGGCGATACGGGGATAAATGTCAGGGGTCACTTTTATAGTCTCTCTTGTGAAAACAATTTTACGTGGAAATCCTTACTCGGGAATAATTTGCGCGAAAAAACTATTTGAAGGTGTAAGTTTGTGTAACTATGCAAAATCTGAGGGGAGCATAAATATGGGCATCAACATTGGGAATTTTCCTCCATCACTCCTGCGCTCAACGCGTCGATGGGTTCTGGCAGCATAACGGGTCAGCCGCAAGGCAGATCCGCAGCAAAACCAGAACCACCATCAAAACCAAAAGCTTAGGAGGCCCAACATGATGGAAATCAAGATTGAATACAACTGCCTAAAGGCAGGAGAGAAAAGCGCACTCGGGTTAATGTTCGAAGTCACCGCCCCAGAATCCCCGGTCGACGACACCCCAAAGACACGCGAGCCTAAGGGAATCGTCTTCGTTATCGACCGCTCCGGATCAATGGGAAACGGCCGCTTGGAACTCGTGAAGCAGACCATCATCGACATGCTTCCCCGGCTCGGCCAGGAAGACTACCTATCGGTAGTCACCTTCGACGACCAAGCCAGAGTTGAACTTCCCATGACTCAGATCAAGAATGCGAAACTAGCCGACCTCGCCAAGCGAATTGGTCAAATTCAAACCGGAGGCAGCACCAATCTTGAGGCTGGCTACCGATATGGCCTAATCGAAACCACCAAAGCTCCGGCTGGTGTGGAATCGACCCTCGTCTTACTCAGCGACGGCGAAGCCAACCGGGGTCTAGTCGACCCGATTCAGCTTGGCCAGCTTGCCGCTTCAGCAACCGAACACCTGGTAACCACCTCAACCATCGGAATCGGTGAAGGCTACGACGAAACCATCCTCGATGCCATGTCGGTTTCTGGTGGCGGTAACCACTTCGCCGCCTACCGCCTCGAAGAAGCCGTGGACGGTTTGAGTGATGAACTAGACGGACTCCTGAAGAAAACGGTTGCGAACCTAAAAATCGAGATCGAAGCACTTGGAACCTTCAACAGCAAAGACTTCAGGGTTCGCAAAGTGAACTATCTTCGCGACTTCAAGACCTTCCCGGGAAAGGCAACAGCCAACCTAGGAGACCTTGCCTCAAAGGAAGAGAAGAACTTCGTTTTTGAAGTTACGCTCCCCGCTCAAGCAATCACCGAAACCACAACTCTTCAAGCAATCAAGGTCTCCTACGAATATGAAGATCTAGTGCTCGCCCGCAACGTGAGCGGAGGCCAAACCTTCGAACTCGAGGTGGCAACCGAAAACGACTACGTGGCTCCGGCCAGAAACGAAGACATCGTAGTTGAACTGAAAGCCTTGCGTTTACAAGACATTAAGGAGCAAGCTATCCAGCTCATGCGTGAGGGGCGCGAACTCGAAGCCCGAGAACTTATCAAGAACGCGGGCAAAGAGTTTGAGCAGCTTCTCGAAGAGATGAAATACATGTCGACACGAAACTTCAACCGCATGTCTGCCCAGAGCACCGAGTTCATGGATCTCATGATGATGCAGTCTCCCGACGAATTCATGAAACGCGGCACCGAATCAATCAACCGAGCCCGTCGCTCCAAGCGCGACCCGCGTAAAGATTCATAACCGGTCAGGGGGTCAACCCCAACCAGAAAGGAACACGATCACGAACCAACTAACCGAAGGACTTAGATAAATATGTGGATTTTCACTGAAACCGGCTT
>JBIKSH010000004.1:0-156346 GCA_044348705.1 Rhodoluna sp.
GTCACCTGCGAACGGTATTCGCTCCATTCGCGACGCTTGTTGGCCAGTACGTATGAGAAAACCTCTTCGCCCAAAACTTCGGCGGCCAATTCGCTCTCTTCGAGTTTGCGAATCGCGTGGTCGAGGCTCTGTGGAAGAGGCTGGATGCCCATGGCACGACGCTCTGAGTCGGTAAGGTTCCATACGTTGTCTTCGGTCTCTGAGGGCAGTTCGTAGCCCTCTTCGATGCCCTTGAGGCCAGCCGAAAGAATCAGCGCGTAGGCGAGGTAGGGGTTTGCTGCCGAGTCAATGGCGCGGTACTCGATGCGCGATGACTGGCCCTTGTTTGGCTTGTATAGCGGCACGCGAATGAGCGCCGAGCGGTTGTTGTGTCCCCAGCAAACGAATGATGGAGCTTCTCCCCCACCCCAGAGACGCTTGTAAGAATTGACGTACTGGTTGGTAACCGCGGTGATTTCTGGTGCGTGGCGCAGCAAACCTGCGATGAACTGCTTAGCAGTCTTTGAAAGATGGTACTGCGAGCTCGGGTCGAAGAACGCGTTGGTGTCGCCCTCGAACAGAGACATGTGTGTGTGCATGCCAGAACCAGGATGTTCGGTGAACGGCTTTGGCATGAAGGTCGCGTATACGCCCTGTTCGATTGCCACTTCTTTGATTACGGTTCTGAACGTCATGATGTTATCGGCCATGGTGAGAGCATCCGCGTATCGCAGGTCGATCTCGTTCTGACCCGGGCCACCCTCGTGGTGGCTGAACTCCACCGAGATGCCAAGCTGCTCGAGCATCGATACCGCGCGGCGTCTAAAGTCGTGAGCGGTGCCACCTGGAACATTGTCGAAGTAACCGGCGTTATCCACAGGAACCGGGCCCTCTGGACCGATTTGCGAAGACTTCAGCAGGTAAAACTCAATCTCTGGGTGAATGTAGAACGAGAAACCCATCGAGGATGCCTTGGCCAAAGCGCGACGCAATACATTTCGTGGATCGGCTGCAGCTGGAGCACCGTCTGGTGTGGTGATGTCGCAGAACATGCGGGCGGTCGGGTCAATCTCGCCTCGCCAAGGAAGAATCTGAAAGGTGCTCGGGTCTGGTTGAGCCAACATGTCTGCCTCGTAGGTGCGTGCAAGACCCTCGATTGCGCTGCCATCGAAGCCGATTCCCTCGGCAAACGCGCCTTCAACCTCGGCTGGCGCGATCGCAACCGACTTCAAAGTTCCGGCAACGTCAGTGAACCAAAGTCTGACGAACTTGACCGAACGTTCCTCGATCGTGCGAAGCACGAAATCTCTCTGCTTATCCATTGCTGGATCCTCTCTTGAAGCCTGCTACTAGGCTAGTGGTTATGCCTTCAGTTCGCTTAGCCCTAGCGCAAACCAACCCCACCGTTGGTGCCGTTGAGGCAAACATTGACGGCATTTTGGCGTCAGTTGCGACAGCTGCTTCGGGCGGTGCCGATGTGGTCGTTTTCGGCGAAATGGTAGTCACCGGCTACCCGATCGAAGACCTTGCAACACGCGAGTCGTTTGTCGCCAAGAGTGAGCTAGCCGTCGAAGAGCTAGCCAAGACGCTCGTTCAGCGTGGGTATGGCGAAATGTCAGTAATCGTGGGCCACCCGTCGAAGGCTCGCAAGCGCGGTTGGGCTATCGCGCACAACTCGATCTCGGTGCTCCGGGGTGGCGAAATCATCGGCCAGTACCACAAGCACCATCTGCCGAACTATTCGGTTTTCGACGAGTACCGCAACTTTGTAGCCGGAAACGAGCTGCTTACATTCGAGCATGGCGGCCTAAAGTTTGCCACCGTTATCTGCGAAGACATCTGGCAATCGGGTGGGCCAGTAGCCGAGATTTCAAAGAGCGGGGCAAATGTCACCCTTGTGGTCAACGGTTCTCCTTTTGAAATCGACAAGGATGATCGTCGCCTCCAACTCGTTCAGGAACTTGCTCGAACCCACCAAACACCCACCGCCTATGTGAATCTCGTTGGCGGCCAAGACGACCTCGTTTTCGACGGTGACAGCCTTATGGTTGACGCATCAGGTCACGTAATCGGGCGCTCCGCGCAGTTCGAAGAAGACCTGCTCTTCGTCGATTTCGATGGCGACGCCGTGAGCCAGGTGGGCGCGCATCCGATTGCTAAAAAGGATGACCTCTGGCAAACCTGGAACGCCTTGACTCTGGGTCTTCGCGACTACTGCGCAAAGAACGGCTTTAAGTCGGTGGTGCTTGGGTTGTCGGGCGGAATCGACTCGGCCGTGTGCGCAGCCCTTGCTGCCGACGCGATCGGTGGCGAGAACGTTTTTGGGGTAAGCATGCCTAGCGTTTACTCGAGCGATCACTCGATTTCAGACGCTGAAGACCTAGCCTCGAGAATCGGTGCGAACTATCGAACCCAGCCGATTGCCGAAATGGTACAGGCGTTCGAAGACAACCTAGAACTCGGCGGAGTCGCAAGCGAAAACCTCCAGGCACGAGTTCGCGGAGTGATTCTGATGGGGCTCAGCAACGCCGAAGGGCATCTGACCCTGACCACGGGCAACAAGACAGAGCTAGCAGTGGGTTACAGCACAATCTATGGCGACTCGGTTGGTGGTTTCGCACCGATCAAAGACGTAGAAAAAACTCTGGTTTGGCGGCTTGCACAGTGGCGAAACCAGCAGGCTGAACGCGATGGCGAGACTCCGCCAATTCCAGAAAACTCAATCACGAAGCCGCCGTCTGCTGAGTTGCGACCTGGGCAGGTCGATCAAGATTCACTACCGCCCTACGAACTGCTCGATGCGATTCTAGAAGGCTACGTTTCTCAGCGACTCTCTGTTGCCGAACTCGTTGCAGCAGGATTCGAAGTAGACGTCGTGCGTCGCATCACAGGCCTGGTCGATAGAGCAGAATGGAAGCGTCGCCAAGGCGCTATCGGACCAAAAATCACCGGAATGGCTTTCGGTCGCGACCGCCGCCTTCCAATAACCAACAAGCACAAGGAGTAGCAATGGCCGCCGACAGACTCATTTCATCGGGTGGACCCTGGGAAGCCGTGATCGGCTACTCGCGCGCTGTCGTGTGCGGCGAATACGTGCACGTTTCAGGTAGCACCGCCACCGTCGACGGAAAACTTCAGCACGAAGGCGACGCCTACGGTCAAACGCTTGTTGCTTTTGAAGTCATTGCAAGCGCACTTGCTCAGGCTGGCTATGAACTGAAGGACGTGGTTCGAACTCGCGTTTACCTCTCCAACGCCGACGACATGGACGCCGTAGGAAAAGCACACGGTGAACTCTTTGGAGAGATTCGCCCAGCCGCAACCATGCTCGCCGGAATAGCTTTCATCAACCCAAAAATGCTTGTTGAGATCGAAGTCGACGCATGGAAGCCTGTGAAATGAGCGAACTAAACCCGAAAGTTGTACGAACCAGCTCTCTGACAACATTCAAGTCTGAAGGGCGCAAGTTCTCTTGCCTAACCAGCTACGACTCGATCACCGCGGGCATTTTTGACGAGGCTGGCATTGAGGTTTTGCTGGTTGGCGACTCTGCAGCCGACAATGCCCTTGGTTACAGCACCACGCTGCCCATCACCGTAGATGAAATGATTCCGTTTGGCAGAGCCGTCGCATCAGCAGCTACGCGTGCGCTTGTGGTCGTAGACCTGCCGTTTGGATCGTATGAGACGTCACCAGCGGATGCACTGGCCACGGCCATCCGTGTGATGAAAGCAACGGGAGCTCAGGCCGTAAAGCTCGAGGGTGGCTCACGCAGCGCAGAAGCCATCAAGGCGATCGTGACTGCGGGCATTCCGGTTATGGGACACGTTGGTTTCACCCCACAGAGCGTTCACTCGCTCGGTGGCTTCAAGGTTCAAGGCCGAGGCGACGGTGCTGCAACACTGCTCGAAGATGCTCGTGCGGTTGAAGCAGCTGGGGCATTTGCCGTTGTTCTAGAGTTGGTGCCGGCCGATTTAGCCGCGGAGGTCACCCGCGAGCTTTCCATCGCAACAATCGGAATTGGTGCCGGCAATTCGACAGACGGTCAAATCTTGGTTTGGACAGACTTTGCTGGGATGCACGCCGGCCCAGCACGCAAATTCGTTCGAAAATACGCCGAGCTTCGTGAGCAACTTCTAAATGCAGCGCGCGAGTACCGTGATGACGTTGCCAGCGGCGACTTTCCGAACAAAGACGAAGGCTTCTAAGCCTCTTCGCGCTCTGATTTCTCCCACTTTGCCGCACGCTCGGCAATCAACTTAGGAGCGTTTTTAGCCTGCTCCTCGGTGTCAAATGGGCCGACTCGATCGAGCGATTTAGATTGCAAACCAAACTCAACTTGGCGAGTGCGGATGTTGTACCACCAGAATTCGACCGAATCGGCAACACGTGGCTTTTGTGGGCGAGGCATAACAAGAGCCTAAGCGTTGGCGTGGGTAAACTTGCCACATGCCAAAAGACGCAAACGGTCACTTGACCGCCGGAACACTATCTGTGCGAATGGCAGTACCGAGCGGCATCAAAGCCCCCGAATACATTTGGAAGCCAGCCCCGGCGAAATTCACCGGCACAGACGTCTGGCAGCCTGAGCAAATCGAGAAGATTCGCGCAGCAGGCAAAATCGCTGCTGGAGCTATCGAATTCGCCGGAGCAAACGCAAAACCGGGCGTGACCACCGACCAACTCGACAAGCTTGTGCACGAGTACGTGCTCGATCACGGCGCTTACCCAAGCACACTCGGGTACAGAAACTACCCCAAGTCTTGCTGCACCTCGGTAAACGAGGTGATCTGTCACGGCATCCCAGATGACACCGTTCTCGAAGATGGCGACATCGTGAATGTCGATGTCACCGCATACCTTGACGGCTTTCACGGCGACAGCAACCAAACCTTTGCAGTTGGCAAAGTTAGCACCGAGGTTTCTGACCTTATCGAGCGCACTCGCGAGTCTCTAAACCGCGGGCTTCTGGCTGTAAAGCCAGGTCGAGAAGTCAACGTAATCGGTCGCGCAATCGAGTCATACGCCAAGCGATTCAACTACGGCGTGGTTCGCGACTTCACAGGGCACGGCATTGGCGAAGCCTTTCACTCGGGCTTGATCATTCCGCACTATGACACCGACCGCTACAGCGATGAAATGCAGGTGGGAATGGTGTTCACCATCGAACCAATGCTCACACTCGGAACCCACCATTGGGAAATGTGGGATGACGGTTGGACAGTCACAACCCGCGACAAGAGCATCACCGCACAGTTTGAACACACCCTGGTCGTCACAGAACACGGCTACGACATTTTGACCCTGGCTTAGGAGTGAACGTGGGAAAAAAGGCAATAGGCATCGACATTGGTGGAACCGGCATCAAAGGCGCCATCGTTGATCTAAAAGAAGGGCGTCTAGCCTCCGAACGCGTGCGCTACGGCACTCCAGAGGGAGGAACTCCTAAAGACATTGCAGATGTGGTTGCTCAAGTCATCAAAGATCTTGGGGGCCCTTCGAGCCTCGAGGTGGGCATCTGCTTTCCGGCTGTTGTGCAGCGCGGATTCACCATGTCGGCAGCGAACATCTCGGACGAATGGATCGGTCTTGACGCTGATGCACTTTTTGCAAAGCGACTAGGACGTCACGTCCACGTAATCAACGACGCCGATGCTGCCGGCGTGGCCGAAGTAAAGTTCGGTGCCGCCAGAAAGCGCAAAGGTCTGGTCATTCTGACCACACTTGGCACTGGCATTGGCTCGGCGCTGCTATACAACCGCGAATTGGTGCCAAACTCAGAACTAGGACACATCGAAATCGAAGGTGTCGATTGGGAGTCGAAAGCCTCGTTCGCCGCAAAGGAACGCGAGAACCTGAGCTGGGAGCAGTGGGCAGAGCGCTTGCAAAAGTACTACTCGAGACTCGAAGCGCTGCTAGTGCCAGATCTGTTCATCGTTGGCGGAGGCGTCAGCAAGGAACACGAGAATTTCTTGCCACTGCTCAAACTGAAAACCGAAATCATTCCGGCTACCACTCGCAACAGCGCCGGAATTATTGGCGCAGCTGCGCTCGCGTACAAAAACCGCGACGAATAAAAAGGCGGATGGGTCGGCCGATACGCCGGGTTTTGTGCCTCTTGCGAGGTGACGATCATCTATCTGGAGTTGCCGTTACCGACAACTTCTAGCAACCTACCCGTTGGAAAAAGCGAGCCGCTCTATGCTCCAACATATTTGGTCTTGCTCCTGACGAGGTTTACCTAGCCGGCTCGGTTACCCGAACCGCTGGTGGTCTCTTACACCACCGTTTCACCCTTACCACTCGCGTGGCGGTTTACTTTCTGTTGCACTTTCTCGCGGGTTACCCCGAGTGGGTGTTACCCACCATCATGCTCTGCGGAGCCCGGACGTTCCTCGACATTACTGTCGCGATCGTCTGGCCAACCCATCCACTTAAAACGATACAGCAGGCATAACCAGCAACAAAAGGCGCGGTTGCTGGTTAGGCAAGATGGTGCGTTGCGTTGATGGTGACAACCTCGGTTGCCTGCTTGCCCCAAAGCCGCAAGATTGTGATCGAGCAAGGTGCGACCTGCTGGTTCCAGTAGGACTCAATTCCACCGCCGATGGCAGCGCGAATGATGCCACGAATCGGCATGACGTGAGCAACCACTGCCACTGTTCTGCCCGAGTATTCACTAAGAATGGCGTCTAGCCCAGCCTGAACCCGCGAGTCAAAAGCTTCTAGGCTCTCGCCTTTAGGCGGTGAGACTGTGTATGAACCGCGCCATTGTTCAAATAGTTCTGGCCAATTCGCAGCAACCTCTTCATTGGTGTGGCCATCCCAGTCGCCAAATGAAATCTCCTGGATGTTCGGCTCGAGAGTAACGCTTCGATGAACTGCGTTCGAGAGGATGTTCGCGGTATCAACGGCACGCTGTATCGGGCTAGACACGATTGCCGAAATCGGCTCGATATGGGCGTACGGGCCCGAGGTGCCCAACTTGGCCAACTCGACTGACACATGGTGAGCATCCTGGCGCCCTAGATCACTTAAACCTGGGTTCTCTCCCCCGCTGCCAGAAATGCGCTTCGTTTCGGTTAGGTGGGTTCTTCCGTGACGAACTAGCACCAATGTGGTGAGCGGCTCGGTCACATGACCGGGTGCGCGTACCGAACTCGGGAGTTCACCATTGAACTCGGCAACCATCGCCGGTACCGGAGTCACGGTTGTGTCGATGATTGAGTTGCCGACTTCATCCATCGCCTTGTTCGCGAGTGCATCCGCTCTTGAGTTTTCTTCGCGAGGAATCCACTCATAGCTGATGTTCAAACCAACCGTGAGCTGTTGCACCTCGATAGCCAAAGCTCGCATGTCTGGGTGCTTGATTTTCCAGTTGCCTGACATTTGCTCGATGACCAATTTGCTGTCCATGCGCACGCGCACCTTTGCCAGCGGGTTGATGCGGTGAACCTCTTCGAGCGCCGCTTTTAGCGCGCGGTACTCGGCGACGTTGTTGGTGGCGACGCCGATGAATTCAGAAATTTCGCGAATAACTAGTCCTGTTGCAGCATCGACAACGATTGCGCCAGAGCCAGACGGCCCCGGGTTGCCTCGAGAACCGCCATCGGCCTCAATGATGAGCGCATCGGGTTTGCTCATCGAACCAGAATCGCCTGACAGTTCGGGCAGGTGGCAATCTCGTCGGCAGGAGTGGCTACAACATCTTCGTAAGCGCTCGAGGTCAAACCGATTCGGCAGGCGTCACAGTCGCGACCCTTAAGCGCTGCCACTGGGATGCCTCGGCTGGCCTTTTTCGTGAAAAGTGCTGCTGCTTCTTCGGTGAGAATGGTGAACTTCGCAGCTCGGTCGGTTTTTACAATCGAGATTTTCGATGCAAGTTTGGTGATGTCTCCAGCTAGTGCAGACTCGGCATCTGCAAGCTCGGTAGAAAGGCTTGACCGAGTTGCGCTCTCAGCTGCGACAAGGGCCGATACCTGTTCGACTTTCTCCATGATCTCTAGTTCTTGGTCTTCAAGGTTCGACTTGCGCGCGGCTAGTGAACGAAGTTCGCTAGAAATACCCTCGGCATCTTTTGACGAACTGGTTGAGCCGAGTCTTTGCTTATCTAGGTCGATGCGCTTGTCGACTAATTCGATGTCGGCCTCCAGCTTGTGGAGCTCTTGCTGAAGATTTTCGAGTTCAGTCTGCTGCTCGAGCATTCGTGAACTGGCAGCGAAAAGGTTTGTGCGCAAAGCGTCAAGGTGCGCGCCTGTCTGCAACTCGGCCAAACGCGACGAAAGTGCCTCGAGCTCTAGATCTAGCCCCGCAACTTGCAGCATGACTTCTTGATGTGCGTGTGGAACCTTCATCGCTCTCCTCGGTTGATTGAAAAAACCCAAGGGTCGGTAACTACCTCGGAAACATGAACGGTTAGACCGTGGTGTGCTTTTGCGATGGCCCTGGCGGCCGATTCAAGCCACAACGACTCAGCAGCCCAATGCGAAACATCGACTAGGGCAAGAGGCTTCTCGCGCGGCGTCAGTGTCGCGTCGAGCGTTGGGTGGTGTCGAAGATCTGAGGTGACGTAAACATCAGCCTTCGAAGCCATTGCCGCGTCTATAAATGAATCACCAGCACCGCCACACAAAGCCACCATTGCAATCTCTTGGTCTGGGTCTCCAGCAACTGAAACTCCTCGTGCCGAAAAGGGCAGCACCTCGGCAACGAGTGCCGCAAATTTCTGCAGTTGCATCGGCTGCGCGAAGCGGCCGATTCGACCGTGACCCACGTTCTCACCGGTTGTGACAAGAGGTTCAATGTCGGAAAGCCCGAGTTTCTTGGCGATTACATCGCTCACGCCATCTCCAACGATGTCGGCATTGGTGTGAGCCGCGAAAATCGCGATTGAGTGTTTGACCGCAAAGGAAAGCACTGAACCCTTAAGCGAGTCGTGATTGACCTCTTGGGTGCCCTTCAACAGAAACGGGTGGTGCGCAACAACCAAGTTGCAGCCTTTGGCGTGCGCCTCGGCCAACACCGCTCCGGTAACGTCAACGGTGAGCAGAACGCCGGTGAGAGCATCCGAGTGGCTTGTTACAAAACCTGGAGCATCCCATGGCTCTGCGCCAGTGGCTGGCCAGAGGGACTCAAATGTGAGTGAAAGATCGGCTAGTTGATTCAAGGCAAGCCGACAATCTCGTCGATACCGGCTAGTTCGTTCTTGCGACGTTCAACCTTCATGACCTCCGCCTCTTGGCGCTCCACGCGAATACGGGAGATTGTGACGGTATACAAGAAGGCAACCAGACCGGCGGCCACGGGAGCAGTGATAGCCCCCATGAATGCGAAAGCTTTTGTCTGAGCAGACCAGATGAAGCCTGGCAGCAGGGCGAGACCCACAAGAGTGCTGAAAACAAAACCAACAGTGTTGATTGCAGAAACGCGGCCATAGAAGCCGTAACCGCGCACCAGTGAAACCTCATGCATTTTCGCTCGACGCGCTACCTGATCTGCGAGCGTGGCAAAGACCGCGGAGGCCGCAGGGACGGCGACCATGGTCAAAAGAAGCGGAATCGATATGAGGTAAAGCCCGACGAGATACGTAGCCCCGCCTATGAGTATGCACGCGATGAACAAACGCGCCCAGAGCGGTTTGACCAGGAGTAACTCGATGCTGTCTGAGGCTGATCTAAGCATGGTGGCGAGAGCCGTAACGGATGCAAGAAGAACGACGGCACTCGAGGCGGCAGACCACTGCTGTGAGGCCGACATGCTCAAAAAGAAGACCGCTGCGATGAACGCAGGAACAAGTAGGTTCGCTGACAAGTAGTCGACGGTTAGCAAGCGAGAACCCTTTGCCTGAAGTGGTCGAACCAAACTGAAGGCAAGTTGCACAAGTAGATAGATGAGTGAGGTTTGAAACGCCGTGTTCAAGAAGTCGAACAGGTAAAAAGTAACCGTGAATGCGCTCGGGTTGAAGTTTGCCACGGCAACAACAAGCAGCCCTAGCGCAATGATCGCAAAAATCCAGCGGCTCACCCACCTGAATCGAGTCAGCACAAGCAATAGAACAAGAGCGAGACCAACTGCGGCTAACTCTGGCCAAATTTCAGGCCGAAGAGCACCCGCCTCCTGTGGAGCATAAAGATTGAATGCTCCCCATATCGGAGTTGCAAGAGCGAGAACCAGTGAAGCTATCGCAACGAGTTTGAATGTCAGAACGCCAAGTGCGGGCAGAGCCGCTCCCCAAACGCCGAATGTGGGTCGAGAGACTAGGTTGAGGTGATCGCCAGCCAGGCGTTTTGCCTTGGAGTAGAGAAGGCCGAATAACGTCGCCAGCAACATTCCTAGGAGTAATCCATAGAAGTGCGATGTCGTTACTGGCGCTTCAGGGCGTGCGAGCATAGTCACCACAATGGCAACTGTCGCGGAGGTCGCGGAGGGAACCATCGAGTCGAAAAATGAACCCACGAGAAGGGGTTGCTTTCCACGCTGCGGCGAAGCAGCGGGTGAGCTGCCCGTCTCCGGGTCAGAGGCAAGCTCTGTCTGGCCGACTCCAGCCAATGCCGAGATCGGAGCTGGACTAGCCGCGCCTAGGATCGCGCCTTCTTGATCATCAAGTTCGGGAGCCAATTCTTCTTGTGGCTTAGAAAAATCGTCGTTTACTTGCTCAACGATTTGCGCGAGCGTTCCGGTTACAGAAAAATCAGTGTCTGAGAAAAGTTCGTCGCCATCATCCTCGATAGCCGCACCTAGAAGGGCGTCAAACTCAGAAGAGGCCTGGCTAGCCGTGGTTGGTATGTAAGCAGGTTCGACGTCGGCTTCGACGACAGGTGTTTCGATAGCCGGTTCAACGACGTCTTCGACGACTGGTGCTTCGTAAGCTGGCGCGACTGCGGTTTCGAATACTGGTTCTGCCGCCGCTGGCTGCGGCGCAGCATCCGCTTGATTTTGACTTTGATTCTTGGCTGCATACGCGGCGAAGTTGGCGTCGTCTTGAGCTCTGAGTTGGGTTTGCTGTTCCAGCAATACGATTGCGGCGATTAGACCGTCTGGGCCGGCTTTGGCGACTTCTACAGCAGCTTCTAACTCATCGTCGGTCATCGACAAACGTGAAGGTGGGACAAGTTCGGAATCATCCATATTGGAAATCCTACCCACGACCATCACAGGTCGCGTCTTGCGACTTGTTCGAGATTGTGGGCCCTACCGGGCTCGAACCGATGACATCCACGGTGTAAGCGTGGCGCTCTACCAACTGAGCTAAAGGCCCGTTGAATGTGCAAGCACATCAACGTCTAAAACCATACCGCAAGTTGCCAAGGTTGGCGAATCGAACGAACTCTAGGCCGAAAGCGAAGCCAGAGCCTTGTTGTACTCGTCGAGTGAGCGAGCCTGACCCGGCGCGGTGACAAACTTCGAAACTAGGATGCCCTGCTTGTCGATCACGAAGGTGGCGCGGGTTGCGAAACCGTGCTCGTCTAGGAATACCTCGTAGTCTTTGGCAACGCCACCGTGCGGCCAGAAGTCTGCTAGCACGCTGAACTTGTAGCCCTCTTGTTCGGCAAAAGCCTTCTGAACGAACTTGCTGTCAACGCTGATCGCGAGCAGTTCGACGTCGGCCGAAGCAAACGAGGCGAAGTTGTCGCGAAGCTCGCAGAGTTCGCCGGTGCAAATGCCTGAGAAAGATAGTGGGTAGAACACCACAACTACGTTTTTCTTGTCTCTGAAGTCACTCAGTGTGACGGTTTCACCGAATTGGTTGGCTAGCGAAAAGTCTGCTGCGTGGTCGCCGATTAGCGTGCTCATGAATATTCCCTTTCGATTTCTTAATCTCAAATGTATCCCGAGCGAATAATCTTCCCGAACACGAATAAACTTGACCGAGGACAAAACCCATGTCCTCATTGCTTTGTTTCCATCCCCCACGAAAGAGGATGTCGGTGTCGCTGAACAACAACGATCCATACCAGCTCAACAAGCCGGATCAAGATCCACAAGAAACTGCCGAATGGCTTGAGTCGCTTGACGCGCTCACCAAGGTTCAAGGTCGTGAACGTGCTCGCGAAATCATGCAGCGCCTCATGGCTCGCGCTCAGCAGTTGCAGCTAGGCGTTCCAACCTCGCCTAACACCGACTACATCAACACCATCCCCACCGAAGCCGAGCCAGAGTTTCCTGGTGACGAGCAAATCGAACGCACCTATCGCGCGTGGATGCGCTGGAACGCAGCAGTGCTAGTGCACCGAGCCCAGCGCCCAGGTGTTGGCGTTGGCGGACACATCTCAACCTTCGCTTCATCGGCTTCACTTTATGAGGTTGGTTTCAACCACTTCTTCAAAGGTCAAGACCACGCTTCTGGTGGTGACCAGATTTTCATTCAGGGTCACGCCTCTCCCGGTCCTTACGCCCGAGCATTCCTCGAGGGTCGCCTTTCAGAAGACCAGCTAAACGGATTCCGCCAAGAGCGCTCGCACGCCGGCGGCGGCTTGAGCTCGTACCCGCACCCACGTCTGATGCCAGACTTTTGGCAGTTCCCTACCGTGTCGATGGGTATCGGCCCAATCAACGCCATCTACCAGGCTCAGGCAAACCGCTACCTAACCGAGCGCGGTTTCAAAGACGCATCACAACAGCACGTGTGGGCATTCTTGGGCGACGGCGAACTTGACGAAGTTGAGTCACGTGGGGCGCTGCAGCTTGCCGCCAACGACGGCCTAGACAATTTGACCTTCGTGGTCAACTGCAACCTTCAGCGTCTCGATGGACCTGTTCGAGGAAACGGCAAGATCGTTCAAGAGCTCGAAGCCTTCTTCAGAGGTGCCGGCTGGAACGTTATCAAGGTCATTTGGGGTCGCGAGTGGGACGACCTGCTAGCCCGCGATGTTGACGGCGCTCTAATCGACCTGATGAACAACACTCCAGACGGCGACTTCCAGACCTACAAGACCGAAGATGGCGCGTTCGTGCGTGAAAACTTCTTCGGTCGTGACCCTCGCACCGCGGCACTCGTCGCCGAGATGACCGACGACCAAATCTGGGCTCTCAAGCGCGGTGGCCACGACTACCGCAAGGTTTACGCGGCTTACAAGGCAGCCATGGAACACAAGGGCCAGCCGACCGTTATCTTGGCAAAGACCATCAAGGGATACGGCCTGGGCAAGAGCTTCGAGGGTCGCAACGCAACCCACCAGATGAAGAAGCTGACTCTAGAGAACCTAAAGGGTTTCCGCGACGAAATGCGTGTTCCAATCTCGGATGCTGTTCTAGAAGAAAACCCTTACCAGCCTCCGTACTACCACCCAGGCCACGACGCGCCAGAGATTCAGTACATGCACGAGCGTCGCCGCGAACTAGGCGGATACCTGCCTGAGCGCCGTTCGAAGTATGTCGACTTCACCCTGCCTGAAGCAAAGGTCTACGACGTGGCGAAGGGTGGTTCAGGAACCCAAGAGGTTGCCACCACAATGGCCTTCGTTCGCCTACTCAAAGACCTGTTGCGTGCGCCAGATTTCGGCCAGCGCCTCGTGCCGATCATCCCCGATGAAGCACGCACGTTCGGTATGGACGCGTTCTTCCCGACCGCCAAAATTTACAACCCGAACGGTCAGCATTACCTGTCGGTAGACCGCGACCTTCTGCTCTCTTATAAAGAGTCGCCAGCCGGTCAGATTCTGCACACTGGTATCAACGAAGCCGGATCGGTAGCTGCGTTCACAGCAATCGGTACTTCTTATGCAACCCAGGGTCAACCACTGATTCCGATCTACGTGTTCTATTCGATGTTCGGTTTCCAGCGAACCGCTGACTCTATTTGGGCTGCAGCAGACCAGATGGCTAGAGGGTTCCTCATCGGTGCAACGGCTGGTCGCACCACGCTGACCGGTGAAGGTCTTCAGCACGCCGATGGCCACTCCCCTGTGATTGCACAAACCAACGCCGCGGTAATCAGCTACGACCCGGCCTACGGTTACGAGATCGGTCACATCATTCGCTCGGGTATCGAGCGTATGTATGGCGGTAACCACCCAGACCCGAACGTGATTTACTACGTGACCGTTTACAACGAGCCTTATGTTCAGCCAGCTGAACCTGAGAACGTGGATGTTGACGGAATCATTCGCGGAATCTACAACCTAAGCCGCAATGAGCACGGTGGCACCAAGGCCCAGATTCTCGCATCCGGTGTAGCAGTGCCTTGGGCCTACGAAGCCCAGCAGCTGCTTCAAGACGACTGGGGAGTTTCGGCTGACATCTGGTCGGTTACCTCTTGGTCAGAGCTTCGACGCGACGGACTCGCACACGACGAGGCAGTGTTCTTGAACCCAGGTGTGAACTACGCAAAGCCTTATGTGACTTCGAAGCTCGAAGGAGCACAAGGTCCATTCTTGGCGGTAAGCGACTACACCCACTCGGTGCCAGACATGATTCGCCAGTGGGTGCCGGGTGACTACGCAACCCTTGGTGCAGACGGCTTTGGCTTCTCTGACACTCGCGCTGCAGCTCGACGTGCCTTCAAGATTGACGGACCATCGATCGTGGTTCGAGTTCTTGAACAGCTCGTTGCACGTGGCGAGATGGACGCATCGGTTCCTGCACAGGCAATCGAGCGCTACCGCCTTCACGACGTAACTGCCGGAACCAGCGGTTCGGTCGGCGGCGACGCTTAGTTCTAGTTCGAGAAACCTAAGGAAGCAAACAAGATGTTGGTCGTTCTCTGCCCAGGTCAAGGAAGTCAAACACCTGGTTTTCTAAACCCTTGGTTAGAGCTCGACTCGTTTGCCTCTTTAGTTTCGTCCTTGTCTGAAGCATCTGGAATCGACATTGCCAAACACGGCACCGAGAGCGACGCAGACACAATCAGAGACACCGCTGTTGCCCAGCCACTAATTGTGGCAGCAAGCATTGCGTCGGCTCTTGAGTTGGGTTCTGGCTTCAATGCTGTTGCAGGGCACTCGGTAGGCGAATTTGCAGCCGCAGCCCTAGCTGGAATTCTGACCCCAGAAGACGCCATTCGCGCGGTATCGGTTCGTTCTCGTGCCATGGCGGCTGCAGCTGCGCTCGAACCAACCTCGATGGCCGCCGTACTAGGCGGTGAACAGAGCGTTGTCCTCGAACGACTCGAACAATTAGATCTCTACCCAGCCAACTTCAATGGAGCGGGTCAGATTGTTGCCGCAGGAAGCGCTGAGGCAATTGCCGCATTGGTTGCAGAAGGTCCGGCTGGAGCCCGCGTTATTCAGCTACAGGTTGCCGGCGCATTCCACACCCGTTACATGGAGCCTGCGGTTGCTGAATTGGCGAGTTTTGCCTCGGGGCTGGCACCCGCATCGCCGACCCGACGCATTTGGTCAAACCAAGCCGGTCAAGAGATCACCGATGGCCGAGAGTATGTTGGCCTTCTGGTTGGCCAGGTGGCTAGCTCTGTTCGCTGGGATGCTTGCATGCGATCATTCGCCGACGCCGGAGTGACTGCCGTGCTTGAAGTTTCCCCTGCTGGCGCGCTAGCTGGTCTTGCAAAGCGAGCCCTACCCGGCATCGAAATTCTTGCCCTGAAAACCCCTGACCAACTCGACGCTGCTCGAGCACTTATTGCGAACCACAGTTAGAAGCAAATCAAAATGACTAAGCCAGAACTCAAGCAATACGACACAGTCAAGTACTCGCGCATCTACGCTCTTGGCGCTGCACGTGGCGAGTTGGTTGTGACCAACGACGACATTGCCGGCCCGATCGATTCAAGCGATGAGTGGATTCGCCAACGCACCGGGATCATCACCCGCCGTCGCGCCGGAGCAGACACCAGCCTGATGGACATGGCAGTTGCCGCCTCTAACGAAGCAATCAAGGGTGCGGGCATTGACCCGAAAGAAATCGGTGCTGTAATCTTCAGCACCATCACTCACCAACATGCCACCCCTTCAGCAGCTACCTTGCTTGCCGAGTTGGTTGGCGCTAACCCAGCCCCGGCCTATGACATTTCTGCGGCGTGTGCCGGCTACTGCTATGGAATCGCTCAGGCTGACGCCATGGTTCGCTCGGGTCTGGCTAAGTTCGTGCTCGTTGTCGGTGCCGAAAAGCTAAGTGATGTAATCGACCCAACCGACCGCACCATCTCGTTCTTACTCGGTGACGGCGCTGGCGCTGCAATTGTTGGCCCAAGCGAATACGCCGGTATCGGCCCTACTGTTTGGGGTTCTGACGGTTCGAAATGGGATGCGGTTGGAATGACCTCGAGCATGCTCGACTACCGCGACGGCAAATCGAGTTGGCCAACCATTCGCCAAGAGGGTCAGACGGTTTTCCGTTGGGCTGTATGGGAAATGGCGAAAGTTGCTAAGCAAGCACTCGAAGCCGCAGGCATCGAGGCGAGCGACCTTTCAGCGCTCGTGACTCACCAGGCGAACATCCGCATCATCGATGAAATGGTGAAGCAGCTCGAATTGCCTGAAAATGTTGCTGTCGCTCGCGACATTGTGAACACCGGAAACACTTCTGCAGCCAGCGTTCCACTGGCAATGCACGAACTTCTCCGCACAGGCGCGGTGAAATCGGGCGGCTACGCCCTAGAAATCGGCTTTGGCGCAGGGCTTGCCTTCGCCGCCCAAGTCGTAGTCCTGCCCTAAAATCAGTAATGGTAAATCAACCAATAAGGAGAAACCCCCATGGCACTTTCGCAGACTGAAGTTCTCGCTGGTCTGGCCGAGATCGTAAACGAAGAAACCGGCATCGCAACCGACGCCGTAGCTCTAGAGAAGCACTTCACAAACGACCTCGACATCGACTCGATCTCGATGATGACCATCGTTGTGAACTGCGAAGACAAGTTCGGCGTCAAGATTCCTGACGAAGAGGTAAAGAACCTCGAGACCGTTGGCGACGCCGTTAACTTCATCGTTAGCGCTAGCTAGTCAAACTCAGGTAGAGCAACCGTGTCGAAGAAAATTGTTGTCACCGGTATCGGTGCGACCACTCCCCTAGGTGGTGACGTCAAAACTACCTGGCAGCGTTTGCTTGCCGGTGAGTCTGGCATCTCAACCATCGAAAAGGAATGGATCGCGCAGTATGAGGTGCCTGTCACCTTTGCTGGCCAGGCAGCGGTTGCTTCGGCTGAGGTGCTCACCCCACAAGAGGTAAAGCGTCTTGACCCATCGAGCCAGTTCGCACTGATCTCAGCTCGTGAGGCTTGGGCCGACGCGGGTAGCCCCGAAGTCGCGCCTGAGCGCCTCGCAGTTGAGTTCTCGACCGGTATCGGTGGAGTCTGGACGCTCCTCGATGCATTCGACACACTCAAAGAACGTGGCCCACGCCGCGTTCTTCCGATGACGGTGCCAATGCTTATGCCAAATGGCCCTGCAGCTGCGGTTGGAATGGACATTTCCGCGCGCGGCGGAGTTCGAACAGCGGTCTCTGCTTGTGCATCCTCTACCGAAGCCATTGCCAACGCCTACAACCGCCTGCAAACCGGCGAAGTTGACATCGTTGTCGCAGGTGGCTGTGAGGCAGCTATTCACGCACTGCCGGTCTCTGCATTCGCCGCAATGCACGCGCTTTCGAAGCGCAACGACGACCCGGCCAGAGCATCACGCCCTTACGACAGCAACCGTGACGGCTTCGTCATGGGTGAAGGCGGCGCAACTCTGGTTCTTGAAACAGAAGAACACGCCCTTGCTCGTGGCGCAAAGATTTATGCCGAGCTAGCCGGTGGTGCAGTGACTTCAGACGCGTACCACATCACCGCTCCAGACCCTGAAGGTTCAGGTGCCGCACGCGCGGTTCTGGCCACCTTGAAGCAGGCCGGTGCAACGATCGAAGACGTCAAGCACATCAACGCGCACGCAACGTCTACCCCAGTTGGAGACATTGCCGAATACAACGCCCTAAAGCGCGTGTTCGGAGACCTACTGCCAGGCATTGCGGTGACGGCGACCAAGTCATCAACCGGTCACCTACTCGGTGGCGCTGGTGCAATCGAAGCGATCTTCACCGTTTTGGCCCTGCACGAAGGCGTGATTCCGCCGACCATCAACCTTGACGACCAAGATCCTGAGATTCCTCTTGATGTTGTGGTTAGTCCGCGCGAGTTCAAGGGTGACAACCTACTCGCCATCAGCAATTCGTTTGGCTTTGGTGGTCACAACGCGGTTGTAGCGTTCAGAAAGTACTAGCCAACTCGACGAGCCGAACCGGCATCGTCAAGCTGCTTTTCGCGCAAATCTTCTAAGCGTTCATCCCACGCACTCAAAAGCGACTGCCGAATAAGTCGTTCCATTTTGAGACCGTTGTGGTTAGCGCGGCGCATGAGCTCGAGCAGCTCGTTTTCACCGAGAATGTGGTTACCAGCTTGGTCTATGGCTACCGAGCCGAGGCCTAGAGTTGGCACGAAGACCCAGCGGCGAGCATCCGTGCTGTCGAAGCAAACCAGTTCGAAGGTTACGTCACCAAGTTTGGTTATGGCTGTAACTAGATCAACCGCCTCATTTGAGGAAGCCTCGAAAGAAGCCTCAATTAGCGCCTGCGATTCGTCGAAACTGGCTTTGGGCAAGCGCGATTGAATCAGAGCTCGAATTAGCCCAAGTCGACCAGAATCGGCTTCGTGCACGATCAGGAACGAACAGTTGTTATTGCTCAACGCACTCACCTCGCTTTTCTAGGTACGTCTTCCCTTACGACCTGAGCGAGCGATGCGTGAGGCTCTAGGTTACGCCTTCAATGCGCCACTGTCAAAGTCGTTTAGGGTGGGTTCTAGGAGGCTATGAGATGGCGAAACTTTACTTCAGACACGGTGCGATGAACTCTGGAAAGAGCACGGCGCTTCTGCAGGTTGCCCACAACTATGAAGAGCGCGGTCAGGCCGTGATTCTTGCTAAGCCCAACACTGACAGCAAGGGCGAAGACGCGATCGTATCTCGCCTCGGTGTCGAACGCAGTGTTGATCTGCTGGTCTCTCCAAGCGAGAACCTTCGGGTCGAGTTCACCCTGCTGGCAAATGAACATCGTGCTAGAAGCAACTCCCCCATTTCATGCCTGCTCATCGACGAGGCCCAGTTTCTAACCCGCGAACAGGTGAACCAGGCGCTTGAGATTGCCGTGCTAGACGGCGTGCCTGTGCTCGCCTACGGTATTCGCACCGACTTTCAGACCAAGGGATTTCCTGGCTCGCTGCGCCTACTGGAGATTGCCCACACACTCGAAGAGCTGAAGACCATTTGCCGCTGTGGCAAAAAGGCCATGTTCAACGCACGCAAGCTCGGCGGTGACTTTATCTTCACCGGCAACCAGGTCGCCATTGACGGCGATGTGGTGACCTACGAGTCGCTTTGTGCCAGCTGCTACTTCAAAGAGTGCGAGGCCGCTGGTGCCAACCCGCTACAGTAACGCGAAGGTTTGGCTCGGTGCTGGCTTAGGTTTTTCGCACTGCCTCACGGTTGACGGCAACCAGATCGCCTCAAATGAGCTCGACTGCGATGAAGTAATCGACTGTGCCGGCGCTGTAATCATTCCAGCGTTCACCGACGGGCACGCGCATCCGGTATTGGCGGGGCGAGAGCACTCGGGGCCGGCCATTACCTCTGCCCGGAGCATCAGCGAAATTCAGCAGGCAGTAGCTGCATGGATGGCGGCCAACCCCGGTGATGAGTGGGTAATCGGCGGTGCTTATGACCGCAGCATTTTGACTGACGGAAAATTCTTGGCCGCCTGGCTAGACGAGGTTGCGCCAGATCGCCCAGTGGTTCTGCACGGCGATGATCACCACACCATTTGGGTGAATACCGAGGCAATGCGTCGCGCCGGAGTGAGTGAGAGTGCGCCTGAGGTGTCTGACGGCGTTGTCGATGTTGACGCCGATGGAAAACCCACCGGAGTTTTTCGCGAGACCGATGCAAAAGACTTGATTTTCAACCACCAACCAAAACCAACGCTTGCGCAAGAGTTCGCGGCTCTCGAATGGTCGCACTACGAGATGCTGCGCCTCGGTATCACAGCGGTACAGGATGCCTGGGTTGATGACGACTTGGCGCGGGTTTATTTGCAGGCAGCAGAGCAGTCAAAACTCAAGGTTTATACAAACCTAGGTTTCTGGTGGCAGCCGAGCAACTGGCAAACCCGACTAACCGAGAGCGTGGATGCTCGCGCCGAAGCCGCGCGAATCGGCAACCCTCTGCTGCACGCCCGAACAGTGAAGTTTTTCTTAGACGGCGTCTTCGGAAGTGCTACCGCATCGGTTTCGCAACCCTATGAGTCAACTGGTGGGTTTGGTAACCCGGTATGGACACGCGATAATCTGCTTGAAGCCACTCTGGCCGCCTCGAGCGCGGGTTTTCAGCTACACCTTCACGCCATTGGTGACGCGGCTAGCACACTCGCTCTAGATGCCGTAAAACATTGCACTCAGCAGTTGGGCTCCCTCCCCTTCCCTGCCGTGATGGCTCACCTCGAACTGGTTCACGACCAAGATGTTGACCGGTTCGCAAAACTCGACGTCGTCGCCAATTTTCAGCCACTTTGGGGCAGGCCAGACGGCATGTTGAACTCTTGCCGCCCACACCTAGGTAGCCGCGTAGAGGATCTTTATCGCATTCGCGACGTTGTCGATGCTGGTGCCAGAATCAGTTTTGGCAGTGACTGGCCGGTTAGCGACCCAAATCCGCTTCTGGGGGCTTTTACGGCCGTAAAGAGGCAGGTTCCCGGCGAAGATGGGCAACACAATGTCAAACAAGCCATCTCGCTGGAACAAGCTCTCGATGCCTACAGCGCAGCGAGCTCTGAGCAAATCGGCATAACCAACCGCGGTTCACTGCTACCGGGTAACGCCGCAGACTTTGTGGTGCTGGATGCTGACCCGTTCGAAGACGCGACGCTGCTGCCGAGCATCCAGGTGCTTAAAACGATAAGTGGCGGGCAAACATTGTTCACCCGCCACTGATCTTTAGTTTTGAACTACTTGTAGAGCACCATCGTGGTTCCTGCAGGAACCGACACCTTGGTGATGCTCTTCAGGGTTGCAAGAGTCGCAACGCCGGCCTTGTCGCCATTCACAACTACCTTCCAAGTGGCCTTGCCACCCGGCATAGTCACGCTGGCGGTTGACTTGCCCGCGTTGTGAATAACCACGATGGTTCCCCACTTGTCGCCAACACCGGCACCGTTTAGCTTGTAGGCAATGACGGTCTGGCTGGTGTTCAAGAAGGTTAGGTTCTTCTTGATGTCGCTGGTGGTTGCCATGCGGAACGCAGGGTGTGCCTTGCGAAGCGAGATGAGGCCCTTGAAGTAGTTCAAGGTGGTCGCGTAGGTCACGCGCTGCTTGTACTTCATTGAGTTCACGGCATCGCTCGACTGGTAGGAGTTGTCGTCGCCACCCTTGGTGCGCTCAAACTCCTGACCTGCGTGAATAAACGGCAGACCCTGTGCAAGCAACGAAATCGAAGATGCAAAGCGGTGCAGCTTCGAACGAGTTGTTGCGGTTGCGTTCACGGATGAGAAGAGCTTGTCGGCAAGGGTTAGGTTGTCGTGTGCTTCAACGTAGCTGACCGACTGGCCTGGGTCATTGGTAACCCAGTTAGCAGGAACAGATGCGCTGTAGGCAACGTTTCCGGTGATACCTGCAAGTACGTCACCGCGACGACCGGTGTTGCCAGTTGCCCAGCCCTTTTCGTCAGCGTTGAAGACAGAACCCTTGATACCGTCGCGAATCTGGTCGTTGAATGCAGCGATACCGTCCATCTTCGAGATGTTGATCTGGGTTGCGCGCTGATCTTCAGGTAGCGCACCCATGTTCCAACCCTCACCGATGATGATGATGCTTGGGTCGATTTCATCGAGTGCTGCGCGAACCTTCTGCATGGTGGTCACATCGTGAATACCCATGAGGTCGAAGCGGAAGCCGTCGAGGTTGTACTCGGTTGCCCAGTACTTGACCGAGTCAACGATGTACTTCGAGAACATTGCTCTCTCAGATGCTGTTTCGTTGCCAACACCGGTTCCATTCAAGAAAGCACCAGTGTCATCCAAGCGGAAGAAGTAGCCAGGAACGATCTGCTCGTACGAGAAGTTACCTGGGTTAGCTACGTGGTTGTAAACAACGTCCATGATCACGCGCAGCTTGTTGTCGTGCATGGCCTGAACGGCCTGCTTCAACTCGTTGATGCGCTTGGTTGGCACCGTTGGGGCGGTTGAGTACTGACCCTCTGGAATGTTGTAGTTGTCTGGGTCGTAGCCCCAGTTGAAGACTGGGTTTGACTCGTCGCCACCAGATGCAAAGTCATACATAGGTAGCAACTGAACGTGAGTTACACCGAGATCCTTGATTGCTGACAGACCAGTCTTGGTGGTGTACTTCTTGGTGACCTTCTTCTTAGTCTTCGAGTCGGTTGTGGTTACTGACCAGCTGTAGCTGGTGTTCTTCTCGGTGAACGCGGTGAACTTTCCACGGTTCTTTACCGAGATTCCGCTCGACGGGTCGATCGAGAAGTCACGAACGTGCAACTCGTAGAAGAAAGCGTCAACGTTGCGACCGCTGAAGGCTGGCTTAGTCTGCGACCAGTTGGCCGGATCGGTTGCGTCTAGGTCAACAACAACGCCTCGCCCGCCGTTTACCGTGCTCGCACGTGCGTAAGGGTCGATAACGCCAACCTTCTCGCCATTACGAGTTACTCGGTAGGCATAGATGGTTCCGGCCTTGTCACCCTGAACGGTTACCACCCAGGTTCCCTTGACGTCTTTGGTCATTTGAACTTCGGTTGCAGCAGCTGATGACGAGGTTGCCGAGGCGAACGTAGCAAGCTTCACGTCGGTCGCGGTCGGTGCCCAGACACGGAAGGTGGTTGCGGCTTTAGTATAGGTGGCACCCAAGTCATTACCCTCGTACTGGAACGCCTCGTTGAACCCAGCTGAGTTCATGACGTTGCCTACCGAGGCGGCTTTAGTACCAAAAGTTGAATCGGCATCAGGGCCGGTGTGGGTAACCGTGTAGTTGGTGCCGAACGTGATTTCGTCGCTAAGCGTTAGGGTCAGCATGCTCGATGAGGTGCCGTTGCCGCCCTTGAGCGCAACCGAAGTAACGGTTAGTCCGCCAGAAATTGTGAAGCCGTTGGCGCTGTTGGCAACCGGTTGGAACTGCTGGTTAAGCACCACGGTGATCTTGTTGAGATCATCGATGCTGGCGCTAACGATAGCTGGGGCTGGAGGCTCAACGGTTGGCGCTTCGGTGTAGATAGTGCAGTCGTCTTGCTTGATCCAAATCTCTGCAATGCCAGACTCGGCGATGGTCGCGAAACGGTCGCCATTCTTCGAAGGACCACAGGCTGGCCCCTCCTTCTTTACCCACGCGCCCTTGCGAATGATGAAACCGAGGTCTTTGAAGGCGGCCATGCCGCTCACCTGGGCAACCGCTACCTGACCGAAGTCGTCAGCGTTTCCAAAGGCGAATCCGTCTGCCTTCACTTCTTTGTCGCCGTTGCCATCAACGTTGCGCCAGAGGTACAGGTTCCAGCCCTCGTAGTCACCAGCTGTGCGGTTGTAGTGGACGGTCAGAGTGACGTTATCTGGCAGAGCGCTTGCCGAGCTTGCGGTCGCCGAGATAAATCCGAATGCCATGAAGAGGCTGACAATAAAGCCAATAGCTCGCTTGAAGGTAGAAGACATCTTTGGGTTCTCCGATTGCTTGAGATGGATGCTTCTAGCCTAAGTTGCGGCTCGTGAAATGAAAGAACTGCAAGCGATTTCAGCGCTCGGTGTTATCAAAACGTAATAGTAACTGGTCAGGCGTGCGGGGCTTGAACCCGCGACCGACTGACTATCGGTACCCCGCCCTATTCATTTGAGCTAAAGCCCCTAACCGTGAAATTGTTCATGTATGCCAGAACTACTGGCTGGTTTAGGAGAACTAGCTTGCCCACGCTTGCTTTTGGGTGGTGACATTGTTGCCGGTGGCGATTGATTCATCGATTGCCAGTGATATCAAATGGTCCTGGCAGGCCTCGGCCAAAGGGTATGGCGCTTCGGCTTTGGTCTCGAGCCAACCAGCCATTTGAGACATCAGTTGGGCGATGGCGATCTCTTCATCCATAAGGCGCAGTCCGGTGACTGGATTCTGGAAAACAACCTTGCCGTCGAACGAAAGATGTTCGGTGTCATAACCATCTAAATTGAGGTCATAACCAAGCTGATATCTTTCAATCCGGGATTT
The DNA here is from genome assembly GCA_044348705.1 of Rhodoluna sp. GTDB lineage: Bacteria > Actinomycetota > Actinomycetes > Actinomycetales > Microbacteriaceae > Rhodoluna. Next base: position 24,152 of record JBIKSH010000004.1, read on the forward strand.
CGTGATTGCGGGACCATCGGTCAATCGAATTACTGCATCGTCGACTAGCTCTCCCCTGCTGCCGCGAACAACGATTCGACGGTGGCGCAGTTGGTTGTGCCATTGATTGTCTACGAAGTTATAGAGACCGGATTTGCCAGAAGAAAAATCGAGTAGGGAAATAGTGGTTTTTGCGTTCTTCTGACTCAAATCTTGATTCCATCCCGCGCGTGATAGCGGGTCGACCAAAGGGGCCTCAAATTGTCGTGTCGTGATCGTGGTGGGCTCAAAGCCGGGCTTCAGAAAACCACGCATTATCGATACGGCGTGATACCCGTGTGTCGAAGAAATCTCTACCGAGCCTATCTCGCCAATCGCGCCCGATTCGGTTACTGCCAAGCGAGCGCGGTGGCCTGGCAGATAGAGATACTGTTCTGCAACCTGGACCAACCCTGACGAACCAACTTGTTTCCAAAGTTCTTGAAGAGCCTCGAGTGTTGGAGCCGGTGGCGTTTCGCACAGCACATGCACGCCTGCCTTGACTAGTTCTTGAACTACTCCAGGATTCGCATCCCATGACACGCTACTAATGGCGAAGTCGGGTCTTTTTTGGCCGAGCAATTCGCTGACTGAAGAAAAGGTCTTAACGCCGAACTCGAGGCTAATCGCCGTTCTCACATCTTCTTTTCGGGCTACCACTCCGACGATTTCGAACTTATCGGGCATCATTTGTGCCAGTCGAATGAAGAATTGTGCGCGCCAACCAGCGCCGATCACCGCAATTGAAGTCATGCGTAATGGTATTACACAAAGGTTCGACTGCATGCAATCGCAGCGTAGACGATCGCCTAAGTGGGGAGTGCGGGGACTTGAACCCGCGACCCAAACAAATAGAGGCGCGGATCCATCTCAATTGAAAAGGATCTTCTCTAGGTAGAAGCTCGTTTCATTGTTTCAATCTGAACCATTAGAGAAGATTCGGGATCTTCTGCTCATCCGCGACATTTGCGCGTCTAAACCAGAAGGTCACCAAAGTCGAGATAATCACGATAAACAGCGAGTATAGAGCTGGAATCAACAGAATCTGGTCAATTTTTTCATTCCCTTGAAAAGTGACCATGATGATTGCAATTGCCAACGGCCCATTTTGAATTCCAGTTTCTAACGCAATAGTTCTGGCGTTGGCTGGGTGCACTTTGAGCGCTTTGGTAATGAGGTATGCAATGGTGATTCCAAACAGCCCCAGACCAATAGCGACCGCATAGGTCTGCCAGTTTGTGCTAGTAAGCAGCATCCAGTTTCTCGGAACCCAGGTCACCATTAGGAATATGATGAAGAAGAGGCCAAAGAAGCCGCCCATCAATTCCAGAATTGCCCCAATGTTTGCGCTGTAGCGCCTAATCAGCATTCCAAGAACCACCGGTACCAGCAAGATGACCAGAGTCAAAATGATGTTTCTAGTTGGAATCTGAGCATCTGGGTTATCGGCTAACAAAATGCCACCGTAAATGGTCAGCATCAAAGGAGTCATGATGATTGCCCAAAGCGTTGAGTTTGCTGTCATCATCACGCTGAGCGCCAGGTTCCCTTTGGAGAAGTACGTGAAGATGTTTGAAGTGGTTCCGGCCGGAACGGCACCCATTAACAGAGCACCAATAGCAATAAACGGAACATTTGGATCATCGGGAAGCATCTGGAACAAAAGTGTTGAGACAAGCACAAAAGCTAGAAGCGGCATGATTCCAAACTGAGTTAGCCAGCCGATCACCAGACCGGCGGGCCTCTTAACTGCAAGTTTGAAGTCTCTTGGAGTAAGCCCAGCGCCTAGTCCGAACATGATTACGAAAACTAACCCTGCCAGCAGTGCTTCTTCAAAAGGTGTAACTACGGTTGGTTCGCTTGCTGTTGCACTAAGAACATTTATCGCGCGGCTAAACATGATTAGGCCGTCTTTCTTGAGCTTGAAGAAATCTCCTGAGCACGAAGTTCTCTTCGCAATATTTTTCCAATTGGGCTCTTTGGTAGTTCGCTGACAAACTCAACCGAACTAGGAACCTTATAGGCGGCTAGGCTCTCTCGACAGTGTGCAATTACGGCAGCCTCGTTAGTTTTATTTGGCTCTGCCACAACGAATGCCTTAACTTTCTCTCCGCCTTGGCTTTCAGGAACGCCGATTACCCCAACCTCCTGAACACCATCAATTGCAGCGATCTGCTCTTCAACTTCGTTCGGGTAAACGTTAAATCCCGACACTAGAATCATGTCTTTCTTGCGATCGACGATTGTGAAGAATCCATCTATGTCCATAGTTGCAATATCACCGGTTCTTAGCCAGCCGCCCTTCAGCGTCGAAGCGGTCTCATCCGGTTGATTCCAATAGCCCACCATTACCTGTGGGCCCTGGGCAATAATTTCTCCTGGTTCCCCAACCGGCACCTCAGCGCCTTTTTCAGACACGAGCCTTATTTGCGTAGATGGGACCGGAATACCGATGGTTCCGTCCTTTCCGTTGCCACCGAGTGGATTAAATGTAAGCACTGGTGCTGACTCTGTTAGCCCGTAGCCTTCAACAATCGGCGTTCCGGTAACTTTGCGCCAGCGCTCAGCAACTGATTCGTGGAGTGCCATACCGCCAGCGGCGGACGCTCGAAGGTGCCTTGGTGGGCTATCAGTAAACCAGCGCTCATTGAGTAAGGCATTGAAAAGAGTGTTCACTCCGGTCATCCAAGTGACTTTGTAATTCTCAAACACTCTCTTGAGGTTGCTTGGTGGCCTAGGTGATGGAACCAAGAGGTTTTTTGCTCCAATGTGGAAAAAACCAAGCAGGTTTACTGTGAAAGCGAATATGTGGTACAGAGGCAGTGCTGTGACGACAATTTCTTTACCAGGACGCATGTAATCGCCACACATAGAGATCATTTGCAAAGTGTTGGTAGTCAGATTGCCGTGCGAGAGCATTGCACCCTTGGATACTCCAGTGGTGCCTCCGGTGTATTGAAGGGCAGCTAGAGAAGTTGAATCAAGTCCAGCAACGTATGAATCTAATGAACTTGATTTATGTTCCTTTGCACCCAGAGACAAGGCATCTTTGAATGTTGTGTGTGCGAAATCAATTTTCGGCAGACTCTTACTCCACACCTTTTGTGTCACTCGAATCACTCCACCGACAATCGATGGGAAAAACTCGGATATCTTTACCGTTATCACATTCTTGATTTGAGTTTTAGGCAGTACTGCTGAAACCCGATCAGCAAACATGTCAATAACGACAAGAGCCTTGGCACCCGAGTCGGAAAACTGATGAACCATTTCGTTACCGGTGTAAAGCGGGTTTGTGTTCACCAAAACACAGCCAGCTTTTAGAATTCCAAAAGCCACAATTGGATAGCTCAAGCAGTTTGGCATTTGGACCGCTACGCGGTCGCCAGCAGAAAGCTTTAGGGTTTCCCTGAGGTAAGTTGCGAACTGGTCTGAGAGTTTGTCTACCTGACCATATGTCAGCGATCCATTCATGCCGTTGGGCATTACCTGGGTGAATGCTGTGGTTTTGGAGTACTTGGCCGCAGCAACTCTAATCAGGGTTGGAAGCGTCAATGGGACTCCATTGATTTCGCTCGGAACTTCTGGTGGGTAATGCGCTAACCAGGGACGCTCTTCCATAGCCACTCTCTCGGTGATGTCCAAAGTCGCTGTTCACCGACATTGGAGTTTCACTAATCATAACTAACTGGGAACTCAGGCTTCATACAACTCAGCGAATATTCGGAGCGTTTTTAGGAATCCTGAGTTTAGAAAGTTTTTCGAAAACACTTGCAATATTGTTCTCTTGGTGGGGCGTGCGGGACTTGAACCCGCGACCGACGGATTATGAGTCCGCTGCTCTAACCGGCTGAGCTAACGCCCCCGTCACCAGATAAAGACTACTCGTCTCTGTTGCGGAATCTATCCAACGCCCGCGCAATAGATTTCGTAATCTTGCGCGTTGCCTTTGACGTCTGTCGGGTCACCTCGAACCTTAGATCATCAAACTTCTCGAGGGTCTCTCCTCTTACACCGTTGAGTCGCTCAACCACACCAGACCTGAGATTTGAGAGGTTCCCTCGCGCGGCAGCGGCCGCGGCTCTGGCAGAACTTGCACTGTTTGTGACAATGGCAATCGAACTCGTCGCGAGCAGGTAGTCCGGTTCGTTGTCTACGGTGTCACTTAGATCAGCCATCTGGTTTCGGTAAATCTTTTCGAATGCGTCGAGCGTGCGATTAATGTCGTGAGACTGAATTAGGTGGAGGGACTTGTCACCAAGGGTCTGCAAATCAGCAGCGTTCATAGCAAAGACTCGATCAAGAAGCTCAGTCAACTGATCTACATTGTCAGGTTCAAACAAGAAACCATTCTCGCCATCGTGAACTAAGTGAGGAAGCGCTGCCGCGTTGGCTGCCAGTATGGGGCGCCCGCTGGCCATGGCCTCCATGGTTGCGATCGACTGCAACTCGGCGATCGATGGCATGACAAACACTGATGCACGGGCATAAGCCGCAGCAAGTTCACTGTCGGGAATCGAACCGGCAAAAATTACACGATCAGAAACTCCGCACTCATGAGCCCAGGATTCAAGGCTTGCGCGCTCTGAACCGTCGCCGACGATTTCTAATGTTGCATTCGGGTGCGTCTCCAGTTTTGAAAAAGCCTCGATCAGAATGTGCACGTGTTTTTCGTAATCAAGTCGACCGAGAAACAACGCCCGTGGGTTCCGGTTCGACACCGGCGTGGCCGACGCAAAGGGTCGCGAGTCGATGCCACACGAGATTGCATAGATACCAGCGATTCCAGTGGCTCGGTTCAGTATCTCTGCTGCTTTTCGCGTAGGCGTTGTAACAACGGATGCTCGGCTCACGATGTTGCCGGTGTCAGCCCAGGCCAAGCGCATGGCCAAACGTTCCAAAGGCTTGGGTATCAACATCGAGTAGCGGACCAAGTTTTCGGGCATGGTGTGGTTGGTCGCAACCAGACGAATGCCGAGTTCTCGCGCCACATTAGTGAGGAATCGACCGACCATCAGATGAGATTGAATGTGTATCACGTCGGGCGCGATGTTCTTTATCAATTTCACCAAGCGACTGCGCAGCCCAAATGGTGAAATGTAACGCAAAAACTTATGCTGAGGCACGGGGTATGACTTCAGTCGGTGCACCACGATTGGAATCCCAGCGTGCACCTCGCGGTAAACGCCGTAGCGCTTGTTAGTCGAAGGCGCAATCACATGCACTTCGTGATTCCTGGTCTGAAGCCCCGCTGCTAGTCGCTCGGCAAACCTGGCAGCGCCGTTAATGTCTGGTGGAAAGGTATCGCAACCAATGACCACGACTAACGGCTTCGGAGCTGGGTAGCGGCTCGGCATGTTTACGCTGCCGATTTCTCTTTGAGTTCTGGGTGCACCTTAGCCAGCAGCCAAACGCCGACGATGGCAACGAGAGCGGTGGCGGTGAAAATGGCCAGAGTCAGAGCATCCGCTGATTGAGCCTCACCCAGAATGACGATGGCAACCATGATGGCAACCATAGGGTCAACCACGGTTAGTCCGGCAATGACCAGGTCAGGTGGGCCGCTGGCGTAGGCGTTTTGCACGAACCAGCCGCCGAGAAGAATGGCAAGGCCGATAACAACTAGGCATATGAGTGTCAGAAGTGAAAAATCCTGCTGCGAAATGCGCTGCACCACGGCTTTGATCAGCGATGCCACAAAGCCGTAAAGAATGCCGGCTCCGAGAATGAAGGTGATGGCCTTGGCACGCTTTGCAAAAGTAAAAAAGCCAACGGTAAAGATAGCGACGACGATGCCCAGTACCAAAAGAATTTGAGCTAGATCGCCGTCATTTAGGTTCGGCTTCTCACCAGCGACATTTGCGGCCACCGCCACGAAAATGGCGATGCCAACGGTACATAGGGTGATGGCCAGCCAGGTGGCCTTCGTGATCGCAGTTTTGGTCGAACGCGAGTTCAAGAGGGCGGTGATTACCAAGGCGATTGCGCCCAAAGGTTGAACGACAATAAGAGGCGCAAGCGAAAGCGCCGCAATTTGAAGGCCAGCACCGGTGGCCAGAAAAGCCATGCCGATGAGCCAACGAGGATTGCTGACCAACTTTGCCAGAGCTTTAAAGCCGACTCGCTTGCCGTCAGCGTTCTTTGACTGCCCACGAGCCACGGCCATGTTTTGGTACTGAGCACCGAAAGCCAGCGCAACGGCGGCTGCCAACGAAAGACAAATAGCTAAAACACGCATGAGATTGCCACCCTGTTAAACCTTCCCATCAGCCAAAGCCTACCTTTTCGTGAGGTGAAACTGAGGTAAGCGCTGTAATGCGGATAGGTAAACTCTTCTAATGGCTATTCGACCAATTTGCATCACCGGCAACCCAGTTCTTCACAACCGCGCTAAAGAAGTTGTCAATTTTGATGACGAATTGGTGACGCTAGTTAGAGACATGTTCGACACCATGGACAAGGCTCCGGGAGTGGGCCTTGCTGCAACTCAGGTTGGAATCGGTTTGCGCGTGTTCGTTTATGACTATGACGATGACGAGGGCAATCCGCGCCGCGGTGTTGTGATCAACCCTTCGCTTGAAGTTGGCGAGATTGAATCGGGTGAAGCCGACTGGGACACCGAACTTGAAGGTTGCCTGTCAGTTCCTGGTGAAAGGTTTCCGATCAAGCGTGCCGAATGGGCCAAACTGACCGGTGTTGACCTGCAGCAAAACCCTGTGTCGATTGAAGCAACCGGATGGTTCGCCCGCATTTTTCAGCACGAATACGACCATCTCGACGGCACTCTTTATGTCGACAAATTGGCAGAACCACACTTTTCTGATGCCAAAGAAATCGTGAAAGAAAATGGTTGGGGTAAAGATGGCCTGTCTTGGCTACCCGGCAAAGACAATCTAGAGGGCTAGTTCACCAAAAGAAGCGCAACGCGGCTGCTGTAGCTGCGGCGGCCAACACGATCAAGATAAATGGCACGCGCAGGATTGCCAAGACCACGGCAAGAAGCAGGGCCGGCAGGCGAGCATCCAGCACAATGTCGCGATTGTCGACGAAACCTTGAACACCAACGAGACCAGCCATTAGTGCCACCGTCAAGAACGTCGCTAAGCGGCTGATTTTTGGATGATTCAAAACTCGCTCAGGGAGGGTCGAGCCAAGAATCTTCCATGAGTAAACGGCTAGCGATGCGACGATCACCGCGATCCAGAGTTCCATCAGCGCTCACCGCCTGGCTCGCGCATGCTGACTGCTGCCCATACGCCCACTGCAACTAGGCCGGCTAGCAGCACCGGCACCCCTTGCGGCACATAAGGGCTGCTGAGGATGGCAACGGCGAATGCGAGAACCGCCACGACTCGAGTTGGAGAATCAGTCAACCGGGGCCAGACCAGCGCGACGAAAGCTGCTGCAGCTGCGGCATCGAGACCCCAGACCGCAGGGTCTGACATTAGTTCACCCAGCAAAGCTCCAAGCAGGGTGAGTAGATTCCAGAACACAAATACCGAAATGCCGGTGGCCCAGAAGCCGAATTTTTGTTTCGACGTTTCGGCTTGACTCAGGGCGACGCCGGTTGATTCGTCGATGGTGAGCTGCGCGCCGACAACACGTTGTAGCTTTCTGAGCTGCAAGATTGGAGCCATGGCAACCGCGTAGAAGCCGTTACGAACGCCCATCATCCAGGCGCTGGCAATCGCCGCTGGGATCGCAGCTACACCTCCCCCGGCGATTACTCCCACAAAAGCAAACTGTGAACCTCCGCTAAACATGAGCAGGCTGAGCGCGCAGGTTTGCCAGACATCTAAGCCAGCTGCAACGGAGAGTGCTCCGAACGATATTCCATACAGCCCGGTGGCTAGGCCAACCGACACCGATGTGACCAAGATGGAGTTAGCTAAAGCCAAGTTTTTCTCCCGATTGAATAACCCTCAACTGCAACTGTTCGAGCGTGGCTATCTTCAAGAGCTCCATCGAGCGCTGCATCAGCTTTCTGATGCGATAGCCGGCCACGTCGTTTGCTGCCGAAACCGACGCGATCGATTTGCCCAAAACAATCTCTGCAAAGAGCTTCTTCTCGAACGCGTCGAAAGACTCGAGTAGAACTTGAACGACTGGGTCTTCTTTTGTGTCGACGTCTAAGTTCGACACGAGATCTTTCAACTGCTCAAAGTTTTGCTGTTGCTTACGCGAATTCAGTAAGTAGAGGGCTTCAATCAGAGCTTTTGGTCCTTGGTCTTGAGTCACCACGGCGTTTGCGCCAGCAACTAGAGCGTCAAATGTGAGTCTCGGAGAACCGAAAGCCGCGGTGACCATCAGTCGAGTTTCGACGCCCTGTTCGATTTTCACTTTCGTTAGCTTCTCGCAAAGTTCGACACCAGACATTCCACGAAGGCGCTGGTCAACCAGAAGCACGTCGATCAGGTAGTTTTCAAACTTCTCAAGCAGTTCTTCGGGTTTTTGTTCGTCGAGCACCAGGGTTATGCGACCGGTTGACTCAAGAACTAGTTTTCGCCCCGCAGTGATGTCAGCGTCGGCATTGACAATGCCTACACGTATTGAGCTACTCACCCGCAACGGCCTTTAAGTGCGGGAACATCGCGCTCAAAGTGAAGCCGACTCCTGGAACCTTGGTTACCTCAATATTGCCCTCATAGAGTGATGCACGCTCTTTGATGGCGTTGAGGGTTGCACCAGTGATTGGTTTGACCAGAGCATCCACGTCGTCGTCAACCGTGTATCGGGCCAATTCTTCGACCGATGAAACCTTTGCTCGGCGGGCGGCCTCGATGCCGTTGTCTTTGACTAGAACCTGAAGCCCCCCGGCTGTCCAGTAGAAGTCAACAGTTACGTCGGCACCAATCACCGAATTCTTTTTCACATTTTCGAGCGCTTCGAACACGATTCGATAGACACAAAGTTGAGCACCCTCGTTGATTGCGAAAGGTTCACCGTCGATGCTGATGTTGGCGTTGTAGCCAAGTTCACGCATCAGAACCATGAGCTGGCCAAGGTCTTCAATGTTCGGCGGCGCTGCCGAAAGATCGGCACCCTTTTGAAGTAGGTCATAAAGTTTACGAAGCTCGCTCTGAGCTGACTGAGCCGATGATTCGATGCGATCAAGCGACCGAATAGCCGAATCGGGGTCTCGTTGCGAGGCGAACTTAGCGCCCTCAGCCAAGCTAACGACCGCTGAAATCCGTTGAATGAGCAAGTCAGTCAAATCGCTGACGATCGATAGTCGCTCTTTGGCGGTTGCTACGTCGAGCGAAAGCTTGGCCTGGGTGTGAGTGATGACTGCACGGTCTAGCGGTGTGCCGACGTATGTGTCTCTGGTGATGAGAAAACGACCGAGAATCCAGCTGAGGCTGTTCACCGAGACGACGGCGGTAGAGCCGAGCAAAAAGGTAAGCCAAGTGGCGTTTTCGCCGGTCAGCGAGATGCCAAATTCTCGCAGCACGGGGCTGGCGCCAAAGGTTGACTGCCACACCACCAGAATTCCGAGGATGTTGGTGACGATTACCGCAACCTGACGCCAGAGTGAGCTGGCAAAGGCTGCAACTAGCAAGAGCGAGAGTGCACTGGCTGCGCCAGAGACCAATGGAGCAGCCACGCTGTTCAACTGCCAGATTGTTCCGGCTGCAACTAATGCGGTTCCAACGTATGGCCAGCGTCTACTAAAGAAGAGGCTGGAGGCGATGAGTGCGGCCGGACCGATTGCTACGGGGCCTTGAAATAAAAAGTCGATCGATACGAAAACAATAAGTGCGGCTGCGCCCACCACTGAGACCGAGAGCCATTCTCGCCGAAGAAACCACTTGATCACGTGGCCTCCTGAAAAACCGCTTGCGGTGTTTAGAAAAGAACTGGCTCCCCGGCTTGGACTCGAACCAAGAACCTATCGGTTAACAGCCGATTGCTCTGCCAATTGAGCTACCGAGGAATGAACAACGCGTCTAACAATACCAAAGAAATGTGCCGCAGGAAACTTCGGGTCGATATTCGAGTCGCTGATGATCTAGAAGGCTCAGTAGCCTAGCTTTTTGTCGACCAAGCCCACCATTTCGCCGCCTGAGCAGAACGCTTTCACGTTGACCGAGATTCGCTCGGCAAGCATTCGGGTCACTTGAGCGGGAGTGTCGGCGGTGTGCGGAGTAATCAGGCAGTTGCTCGCATTCCAGAGCGGATGCCCGTCAGGCAACGGCTCGGGATCGGTAACGTCTAGGGCAGCCGCAGCGATCTGACCAGAGGTTAGGGCCTCGACCAGCTCATCGGATACGACATGCTTGCCCCTGGCGATGTTCACCAGATAAGCCGTTGGCTTCATTTTTGCGAAGCGTTTTGAGTTGAACAACCCCTCGGTCTGCGGTGTAAGTGCTGCGGCCACGACAACAAAGTCAGCCTCTGGCAGGTGTTCATCTAGTTCGCTTAACTCAATGGTCAGGGTTGCACCCGGCATTGGTTCACCCGAGTTTCGCACTACGGTCACGGGGCAGCCAAACGGCTGCAACAGCCGCAATAGCTCAGCCGTAATGCCTCCCCCTCCGACGATGAGCACTTTCGACTCATACAGACTGACCGCAAACTTTTCACCCCAACTGGTAGCGCGCACGCGCTCTGGAATGGTGCGACCTAAGGCGAGCATCAGGGCAAGTGCGTGTTCCGCGACCGGCTGACTGTATGACCCCTTGGCGCAAGTGAACGTTGGCGGAGCATCCAAGATGTCGACGAACGCGTCAACACCAGCAAAGGGCAGTTGAACCCAGGTGAGTTGCGGATTCTCGCTCAGAACCTGACGAAGCAGATCTGGTCGGTGATAGTCGGTCCAGACCAAGCCTTTGACTTCTGGCGAAAGCGGTGCAACTGTTCCGCCGGCCGATTCGATTGCCGAAACGAACTGTGCTGGCTGCGCTGGCTCTAGAGCAATGAAGGTCATCGGGACTTTCGAAGTGAATGACCCTCGGCGTCTAGCGCGGCAATCTGGCGGTCGATTTCGTCAATTTTGGCGGTGTCACCCAAGGCATCGGCCTGACGGCGATCTTGCCTGAGTGTGTTCTTTTCGTACTCGATGGTTTTCTCGAGCGCACGGTTTAGAACGCCAGCAGCAAACTTCTCGCGACCCTCGTCATCAGATGCAGGTATCTGTGCCATCGCTACATCGCGGAAGGTTGCGTGCAACTTCGGCTCGAGGCGTTCGAGAACGTTCTGCATGAGATCTTGATCGCCCACGGATGCTCTGACTTGGTAAACCGCACGCGCGATGTCTTTGTACCAGGGCGATGAGAAGTGTGTTTTTCCGATGCGGGCGAAGCTGACCATGTCGCAAGCCTGTGGAACCTGGGTGAGAGCGATGAGCAGCCAGCGCTCCGCGTTGGTAACTGGGTCATTCAGGTTGAGTTCGACTTCTTGTTCAGCATCCGCTCCGACTGGCTCGACCGGGTCGGATGTTCGAAGCGCAGCGACGGCTGTCTTTCGCTGAGTCTTTGACGCGTCGGCGACAAGCGCGGCAATATCTGAGCGGTCTAGCGAGGTGGAATCGGCAACAAATTTTTCGTAAACCGAACGCATGACCGAATCTTGAATTTGAGAAAGCAAAACGGCGGCTGCTCGGGCAGCGCCAACCTGGCCTTCACGCGAGGCTAGATCGAATTTTGACATGCTTCGACCGATGGCGAACTCGAGAAGCGGTTTCTTGTTTGCGATCATTTCAACCACTGCTTCATCGCCACGTTGAGTTCTTAGATCTGATGGGTCTAACCCGTCGGGGCCAATTGCCATAAAGGTTTGAGCATTGAACTTGGATGCGTCGTTGAACGCTCGCATGGCGGCCTTCTGGCCGGCTTCGTCTGGGTCAAAGTTGAAAATCACAGCGGCCGGGTTCGACGGGTCGTCAGACAGAATGCGGTTGAGTTGCCTAATGTGCTCGTCACCAAATGCGGTGCCGCAAGTTGCGACCGCGGTGGTTACACCAGCAAGGTGACAAGCCATCACATCGGTGTAACCCTCGACAACAACAACCTGCTGCTGTTTGGAAATCTCGCGCTTGGCCAAATCGATTCCGTAGAGCACTCGCGACTTGTGATAGACCGGCGTCTCAGAGGTGTTCAGGTACTTAGGGCCGTTGTCATCTTCAAAAATTTTTCGGGCGCCGAAGCCGACCACGGCATTGGTGGCATCACGAATAGGCCAAATAACTCGCCCGCGGAACTTATCAAACAACCCGCGGTCACCCTTGGTGGCAAGCCCTGCCAAAACCTGTTCATCGTCGGTGAATCCGAGAGTCTTTAAGTGGTTGGTTAGAGCCGACCAGCCTTTGGGTGCCCAACCAATACCGAATGGTTCACAGGCAGCGTCGTCGAACCCACGGCTTGCCAACAATTCACGACCAGGCGCTGCATCTGGGGTTGAAAACTGAGCTCGATAAAAGTCGGCTGCGGCCTTATTGGCCTCGAGCACCCTGGCTCGGGCATTGTGCTCAGCGTTGCCAGCGCCACCGGCTTCGTACGTTAGCGTCATGCCTAGCCTCGAGGCTAGGCGTTCAACGACCTCAGGAAACCCGATTGATTCGATGGCAGCCACGAAATCGAACAGGTTTCCACCAACCTTGCAACCGAAACAGTGGTAAAAACCCTTGGTTGAAGACACGGTGAACGAAGGCGACTTTTCGTCGTGAAAAGGGCAACGACCCTTGAATTCACCAGACCCGGCCGACTTGAGCTGAACGTATTCGCCAACGACATCGACCATGTTGGTTCTAGCTCGAACCTCTTCGATGTCTTTCTGTGAAATTTTGCCGGCCATAGTCAAATCCTAGAGTCCGCGAGTGACAAGTTTGTCGTGCATGGCTAGAGCGCTCTGGTCGGTAAGCAACGCGACCTGATCAACGATGACGCGCTTTCGTTCGATGTCGGTTTTCGCGAGCATCCAAGCCGATTGACAAACCTGATCTAGGCCAACGCCTTCACGCTTTAGCAGTGCGTCGGCGAGCTCTTTCAAAATCGCGCGCTGCCACTCGTAGAACGGGCGACGTGATTCGTGCGACATCAAGAAAACCGATACCAGCCCCTTGAGCACCGAAATTTCAGCCAAAACTTCAGGTGTTTCAACAACGTTTGCGCGGTAGCGCGTGAGGATGGAGCTGCTCGCACTCGACAAGGTGGCGTCGGTTACTCGGCCGACAAATGCACCGATCATTGCGCTGGTTAGGTTCTTGAGGCTCGCCAACGCGCGGGTTGAACCGTCGAACTCCCTTGGCCAGTATTGCGAAGCCTGCAATCGAGCCAGGGCCTGATCTAGTTGATCGACCGACATTTGATCGCCTGCCCAAACCTTGATTTGCGAAAGCAGGTAGCCTCGCTGACTCGGCGCGGCCACTTCTTCGAGCTTGATGAAGCCAGAGACGATGGCGTCTTCAAAATCGTGCACCGAGTAGGCGACGTCATCGGCGAAGTCCATAATCTGCGCTTCGATGCACTTCTTGCCCTCCGGCGCGCCGGCGCGCATCCACTCGAAGACCTGCATGTCGTCTTGATAAACACCGAACTTGGATGAACGGTCGGCACCACTATCGATCACAGCACGCTCGGCAGACCATGGGTATTTGCAGGTTGCGTCAAGCGCTGCTCGGGTGAGATTCAGGCCAGCGGGCAGCCCGTTATCTGAGAAAACCTTTGGCTCAAGTCTGGTAAGTAGACGAAGGGTTTGCGCATTGCCTTCGAATCCGCCGATGTCGCTTGCCCACTCATTCAGTGCGCGCTCTCCATTGTGGCCAAATGGCGGGTGGCCGAGGTCGTGAGCCAAGCAGGCCATGTCAACCACGTCTGGGCTTACGCCAAGTTCTGTAGCCATTTCACGCCCAACCTGAGCTACTTCTAGCGAGTGGGTAAGGCGGGTTCTGGCGAAGTCTCCCCCGGCCGGCTCGAGCACCTGAGTTTTAGCGCCCAAACGACGCAATGCAGAACTGTGTAGAACACGAGCCCGGTCGCGCGCGAATTCGGTGCGGCGCTCGAAACCAGATCTGGTCTCTACTACAAAACGCTCTTGGTCGGCTGCCTCGTATGAGCCGTCGATAAAGTCGGTCATCCGCCAGACACCCCAATTTCGGCATCGGCAAGCATTCGACGCTGGTCACCGACCAATTCACGCGAGCCAAGCCAGTTTTCTGGCAGGGCGCAAGACTTGGCTCCACCGAGACGACCGCGCGGGCCTTCGGCTTCTTCGCCAGGGTAAGGCTGGCTGCGGTCAAGTCTGCTCAAAATTTCATCCATGTGGTCGAGGCTCTCGACCTGCGCCAACGCCGCTCTGAACTCGCCCCCAACCGGGTAACCCTTGAAGTACCAAGCCACGTGCTTACGAATGTCTCGACAGGCGTGCTCTTCGCTTTCGAAAAACTCCACGAGCAGCTCTGCGTGACGCTTGAATGCGTCTGCCACCTCACCGAGGCTCGGCTGAATCGGGTCAATCGCGGCGTTCGAGTTTGGGTCGCGCAGGTATTCGTCGAAAGCCGCCTGAAGGTCGCCGAACAGCCAAGGACGGCCCAAGCATCCGCGACCAACCACGACGCCGTCAACGCCCGTTTGACGCATCATGCGAATGGCGTCTCCCGCTGACCAAATGTCGCCGTTTCCGAGAACCTGAACATCTGGGATGGCCTGTCTCAGGTCTGCAATGGCGTTCCAGTCGGCGGTTCCGCTGTAATAGTCGGATGCGGTGCGGCCGTGAAGCGCGACGGCAGCCACTCCGGCATCTCTGGCCGCTTTGCCCGCGTCGATGTATGTGAGGTGGTCGGCGTCGATACCCTTGCGCATCTTGACTGTGACAGGCACTTCTCCGGCAGCGCGAACTGCCGCGTTGACGATTGAGGCGAAGAGGTCTTGCTTCCAAGGCAACGCAGCGCCGCCGCCCTTTCGAGTCACCTTAGGCACTGGGCAGCCAAAGTTAAGGTCGATGTGGTCGGCGCGGTCTTCGGCCACCAACATAGTTACGGCGTCAGCAATGGTTTTTGGGTCTACTCCGTAGAGCTGAACAGAGCGAATGTCTTCGCTTTCGTGGTGGCCGACTAGACGCAGAGATTCTTCGGTGCGCTCAACAAGCGCGCGCGAAGTAACCATTTCTGAAACGTACAAGCCACCGCCGAATTCACGGCACAGGCGACGGAAAGCGGTGTTGGTGATTCCAGCCATGGGAGCTAGCACCACCGGAGTGGCGATCGAAATCTTGCCGTACTGCAACGCCGGCTTAGCGGCTTCGACCATGGTTATCCGAGTAGTCGCTCTGCTAGGTAACCGCGCAGGTTGGTTAGCGAGACGCGCTCTTGAGCCATGGTGTCACGCTCACGAACGGTAACCGCCTGGTCTTCGAGCGAGTCGAAGTCGACGGTGATACAGAACGGGGTTCCGATTTCATCTTGACGACGGTAACGGCGACCAATGGCGCCTGAGTCATCGAAGTCGATGTTCCAGTAGCCACGAAGCTCTTGAGCCAGGTTGCGGGCAACCGGTGAAAGGTCTTCGTTGCGCGAGAGCGGCAAGACAGCAGCCTTGACCGGCGCGAGACGGTAGTCGAGTCGAAGTACGGTGCGAACATCCACGCCGCCCTTGGTGTTTGGCGCTTCGTCTTCGGCATAAGCGTCAACCAAGAAAGCCATAAGCGATCTGGTCAGACCGGCAGCCGGCTCGATGACGTAAGGCACCCAACGCTCGCCCTTGGCCTGGTCGAAGTATGAGAGATCGACGCCAGACTCTTTCGAGTGGGTCGAAAGGTCGAAGTCGGTGCGGTTTGCAATACCCTCAAGTTCGCCGAATTCGCTGCCCTGAAAACCGAATCGGTATTCGATGTCAACAGTGCGCTTTGAATAGTGCGAAAGCTTCTCTTTTGGGTGCTCGAACAGGCGCAAGTTTTCTGGGTTGATGCCGAGGTCGGTGTACCAAGCCATGCGCTGCTCGATCCAGTAGTCGTGCCACTGCTCGTCGGTGCCAGGCTCGACGAAGAATTCCATCTCCATCTGTTCGAACTCGCGAGTTCTAAAGATGAAGTTCCCTGGAGTGATTTCGTTTCGGAACGACTTGCCGATTTGGCCAATGCCGAATGGAGGCTTCATGCGCGACGCACCAAGCACATTGGCAAAGTTTACGAAGATGCCCTGAGCGGTTTCTGGGCGAAGAAAGTGCATTCCGCTCTCGTCTTCAACCGGGCCGAGGTAGGTCTTGAGCAAGCCGTTGAACATCTTCGGTTCGGTCCAAGCTTCTTTGGTGCCACAGTTTGGGCAAGGAACTTCATTCAAAGACTGTGGGGCGCGACCCTTCTTCTCTTCGAAGGCCTCTTCTAGGTGGTCAGCGCGAAAGCGCTTGTGGCAAGAGGTGCACTCGATCAGTGGGTCGACGAATTCACGAACGTGGCCAGAGGCCTCCCAAACCTTGCGCGGGAGGATGACCGATGAGTCGAGACCGACCACGTCTTCGCGGCTGGCAACAACCGTGCGCCACCACTGACGCTTGATGTTTTCTTTGAGCTCGACACCCAAGGGTCCGTAATCCCAAGCCGATCGGGTTCCACCGTAGATTTCTCCGGCTGGAAAGACGAATCCGCGGCGCTTTGCCAGCGAAATAACTGAATCGAGACGATTTGGGTTGGCCACTTTGAACTCCATGTTTCTAGCGTCTAGCTGGCTGCTAAGACGACTCTGTGGGAAGTTATCAGTCTACTTGGCGGGCTTGTCTACCGCGCCACCAAATCGACGATCGCGATTGGTGAATGCGAGTATGGCACTCCACAGTGATTTGCGGTCAAAATCGGGCCAAGGGGTGTCATCGAAGACGAGTTCGGCATAGGCGCTCTGCCAAAGCAAGAAGTTAGAGATGCGCTGCTCCCCCGAACTTCTGATGAACAGGTCTACATCTGGCAAGAAACCTGAATTGAGGTACTTGCTCAACGTTTTCTCGGTGACCGAGCCAGGCTTTAGAACGCCGGATGCGACATCCGCGCTCATTGCATTGATAGCGTCGAGCATCTCAACTCGGGAGCCGTAGTTCACGCACATGGTGAGCGTAAGGGTTTTGTTCTTGGCGGTGAGCGCCTCGGCCGCTTCGAGCTCGCGAATCACGCTTGACCAGAGCTTGGGGCGACGGCCAGCCCAGCGCACGCGCACTCCCCAGGCGTTTAGTTGGTCGCGACGACGGCGCAGTACCTCAACGTTGTAACCCATTAGAAAGCGAACCTCATCGGGTGAGCGCTTCCAGTTTTCGGTAGAGAAGGCGAAGACGGTTAGGTTTTTGACCCCCGCCTCGATTGCGCCGGCAACGACGTCTAGCAGCGCAACTTCGCCGGCCTTGTGACCCTCGACCCTTGTTAGACCTCGGGCATTCGCCCAGCGACCGTTGCCGTCCATGACAATTGCTACGTGCGCCGGAACGGGCAGCGAGCCGAACTTAGGCGGCTTTACTCCGGGCTTTGCTACCGGTTGAAGTTGGGTCATTCTCGCTCCACGTGTTGTAGCGATTTTAGCCCGCGTTCGATGTGCCACTGGCTGTAGGCGGCCACGATGCCAGCCGCCGAGGTGCGTGAACGTTGCGAACTAGAGTCGGCGATATCCCATTCGCCACTCAGCAGCGCGCCTAGCAAACTGGCGGTGTCATCATCGATTACGGCTGCACCGGCCGGCTTGCAGTCGCCGCAAACCACACCGCCGAGCTGCAACACAAAGGCTCGGTGTGGGCCGGCGGCACTACAGCGCGAGCAATCGGCAAAGTTCGGGGCCCAGCCGGCAACCGAAAGAGCTCGCAACAGGTACGAGTCAAGAATTAGCGAAGGGTCGTGATCTTGATTGGCGAGAGATCTCAAGCCACCGAGTAACAGCAGATACTGCTGAGGGCTGCTGATGTCACCGGTGAGCTTTTCGGCCGTTTCGACCATTGCACTGGCCGAGGTGTATGCAGCGTAATTTTCGATGATTGAAGCTCCATAAGAAGCAAGCGTTTCAACCTGACTCACGGTGTCTAGATTCTTACCTTCGAACAGCTGCACATCGACCACCATGAACGGCTCTAGTCGTGACCCGAACTTGGATGCTGTTCGCCGAACTCCCTTGGCTACAGCCCGAACCTGCCCGTGGTTTTTGCTTAGCATTGTGACGATGCGGTCGGCTTCGCCAAGCTTGTGGGTTCGCAAAACCACGGCTTCGTCACGATAAAGGGGCACGCCTCAAGTATGCCTAACCGAGTGGTGAAACCTCGGCAGACTAGCCGCGAATAGCGCGGTTGACACCCGAGATGATGGCCTTTAGCGACGCAGTAGCAATGTCGCCGTCGATGCCAACTCCCCAGAGAGTTTTGCCGTTGACATCGAGTTCGGTATAGGCGGCAGCCTGCGCTGAAGCACCGGCCGAAAGAGTGTGCTCGACGTAGTCACGAACGGTCACCTCAACACCCGCCTTCGCCAAGACATCGATAAATGCACTGATTGGGCCGTTGCCGGTTCCGCTCGATGCAACCTCGCCAGAGGCATCCCTAAGCACAACATCAAGGTTTACTACGCCGTCCATGTCAGACGCGGTGCGAACCTTTCTGAGCTCGAAGCGACCCCACTTGTTTGAAACATCGGTGGCCGGAAGGTATTCGTCGCTGAAGATTTCCCAGAGCATTGCACTCGAGACTTCGCCGCCCTGAGCATCCGTTTTGTTTTGAACCACTCGCGAAAACTCGATTTGAAGTTTGCGAGGAAGGTCGAGTGCGTGATCTGCCTTGAGAAGGTAAGCCACGCCGCCCTTGCCAGACTGCGAGTTCACTCGAATCACGGCCTCGTATGAACGACCGACATCTTTAGGGTCGATTGGTAGGTAAGGAACTGCCCAAACCATTTCTTCAATGTCTTTACCCTGCTCGGCCGCATCTTTCGCCATGCGCTCGAAACCCTTTTTGATGGCGTCTTGGTGCGAACCACTGAAAGCCGTGTAAACCAGGTCGCCACCGTAAGGGCTGCGCTCGTGCACCGGCATTTGGTTGCAGTACTCAACCGTGCGACGAATCTCGTCGATGTCGCCGAAATCGATGTGCGGGTCGATGCCCTGGGTGAATAGGTTGAGACCCAGCGTCACAAGGTCAACGTTTCCGGTGCGCTCACCGTTTCCAAACAGGCAACCCTCGATGCGGTCGGCTCCCGCTAGGTAGCCAAGTTCGGCTGCAGCAACGGCGGTTCCTCGGTCGTTGTGCGGGTGCAGCGAGATCAACACGCTCTCGCGACGGTCGATGTTGCGCGACATCCACTCGATTGAGTCGGCGTAGATGTTCGGAGTGGTCATTTCGATGGTGGCCGGAAGGTTGATGACCAGTTTGCGCTCTGGGGTTGGGTTGATCGCGGCGATTACCGCGTTGCAAACCTCGAGTGCGTATTCCAGCTCGGTGCCGGTGTAAGACTCTGGCGAGTATTCATAGAACACGTCGGTGCCGGGGATGCTCGACTCAAGACTTAGGCACTTGTGCGCGGCATCGACCGCAATCTTCTTGATTGCATCCATGTCGGCATTGAAAACCACACGCCGCTGCAACACCGATGTTGAGTTATAGAAATGAACGATGGCACGTTTTGCGCCGGTCAACGACTCGTAGGTGCGCTCGATGAGGTGGTCGCGAGCCTGAGTGAGCACCTGAATGGTTACGTCATCGGGAATGTGGTTTTCTTCGATCAGTAGTCGAACAAAGTCGAAGTCGGTTTGGCTTGCGCTCGGAAAACCGACCTCAATCTCTTTGTAGCCCATGCGCACGAGAAGCTGAAACATTTTCAGTTTGCGCTCGGGGCTCATCGGGTCAATCAGCGCCTGGTTGCCATCGCGAAGATCTACCGCGCACCAACGCGGAGCCTGCTCAATAAGTTTGCTGGGCCAGGTGCGGTCTGGAAGTGAGAAAGGAATCTGCTCGTGAAACGGGCGGTATTTGTGCACCGGCATTGCCGATGGCTTTTGACGATTAAGCATTTAGGGTTCTCCTGTAAGTGCCGGCGAAGATTGAGCCGAAGGTTTCTATGGGGTCAGCCGTGCACGAGGCTCCGCGACGAGGAGGGCCGAGTTAGGCCTCGTCGCGGCCGCTAAGTAGGAGACCGAAGAACACGAGTTCAGGTTAGCCCTTTTGCAGGCTAAAAGCCAAGTCGCCCGAGTTGCTTCGGGTCGCGTTGCCAATCGGGTGCAACCTTGACTCGGATGTTCAAAAACACCTTTTGGCCAATCAACTTCTCGATTTCAATGCGCGACTTGCTGCCGACATCTTTGATGCGCTCTCCGCCACGACCGACGATGATTCCTTTTTGGCTGTCGCGTTCGACCCACACGTTTGCATGGATGTCGAGCATGTTCTTGCCCTCTCGCTGGTTCATTTCGTCGATTGTTACGGCAAGTGAGTGAGGTAACTCGTCGTGAACGCCCTCAAGCGCAGCTTCACGAATAAGTTCGCAGATGCGCGCCTCAATGGTTTCGTCGGTAACCGCATCGGCTGGGTAGAGCGCAGGGCCAACTGGGAGCAACCCGATCAGCACGTCGGTCAAAACGTCGAGTTGTTCATCACCCAGAGCCGAGACCGGCACGATTTCAGCCCAATCGCGCAGCGAAGAAACCGCCTGCAGCTGATCGGCTAGAGCGGTCTTGCTAACCAACTCGCATTTGGTCACGACCGCAACGAGTTTTGCTCGCCTGAATTCGCCAAGCTGCTCGTTGATGAAGTTGTCACCCGGGCCGATTTTTTCGTTGGCCGGGATGCAGAAGCCGATCACATCGACACCGCTGAGGGTGGTGTCGACCAGATCATTCAATCTCTTACCGAGCAACGTGCGCGGGCGGTGCAAACCAGGTGTGTCGACAACGATGATTTGACCGTGATCGCGGTGAACAATGCCACGGATGGCGCGACGCGTGGTTTGCGGTTTGGCGCTCGTAATTGCAATCTTCTCGCCAACGAGTGCGTTGGTCAGTGTCGATTTGCCAACGTTCGGTCGGCCTACGAAAGAGACGAATCCCGATCTATGCTCGGTCATCTAGTTCTCTCCTTCGAAGGCAGCCTGTGCCTCTAACAATTCTTGGTTTGGTTCGACAATCACGGTGATCAGACGCTTTGGTCGACCTTCAAGTCGATCGGCCTTCAGGGTTAGACCTGAGAAAGTGGCCGAGTCATCCTTGGCTGGCAACTTGCCCAGCAACTTGCTCAACATGCCGCCCACGGTGTCGACATCGTCGTCTTCAAGCTCTAGGCCGAAGCGTTCACCTAGGTCGAACAGCGAGAACTTGGCAGAAACGCGCAGTTGACCATCCTCTAGTTCTTCTACCTCTGGAACCTCGCGGTCGTATTCATCTGCGATGTCACCGACGATTTCTTCGATCACGTCTTCCATGGTCACCAAACCAGCCACACCGCCGTATTCATCGACCACGATGGCGATGTGCGTGGCACTCTTTTGCATTTGTCGCAAAAGGTCGTCAACCGGCATCGACTCAGGAACGAAGGTCGGCTTGCGGCTCTTGGCAGAAACGGTGATTGTCTCTAGTGAAGCCGGGTCTTTAGAAAGAATTCTTGCGACATCTTTGAGATACAAAACACCAACGATGTCATCTACGTTTTTACCGATAATTGGCAAACGCGAATAGCCACTCGACAAGAAGGTTTCGAGGGCGATAGAGAGCGGAACATCGGCAAGCACCGTAGCCATGTCGATGCGGGGAACCATCACCTCGCGAACAATCGTTTCGCCGAACTCGTCGACCGACTCGAGAAGCTCTTGCTCAAACTCATCGGGCTGCTCTTGCTTTGGCATGGCCAACGGCGTGAACAGCAGATCGAGTGACTTCATCGGTCTTGAAAACACCTTTGCCAGTGATCGGCCAAAGTTTGAATGGCCCATGAAGCGGGCTGCCAGTTGCGAACCCAAGATCAGAGCTGCCATTAGCAGTGAGGTAATGATCGCCGTCCACCACCAGGTGGGAGTTGCCGGGGCGATAGCCGCGCCGATCACGGCTCCAAAAAGACCCGTGAGGGTGAGCCTTAGAAACGAGATTGATTCGTTGCCCTGCTCGATTAGTTCGTCGCGCTCGATGGCTGCGGCCAAGATTGCGGCAAGAACCGCCGAAATGGCCAGAATGACCGCAACCCAAATGGCTACCGTGACCATTTAACCCCGTTCCGAGACATAGAAGCTTTCAAGAATTTCGCGCTGCAGGCCGAACATTTCTTTCTCTTCGTCTGGTTCGGCGTGATCGAAACCGAGAAGGTGCAAGATGCCGTGAGTGGTGAGCAGAAGAATCTCGTTGATGGTCTCATGGCCCGCCGTTACGGCTTGACGCGCGGCAACCGTTGGGCAAACCACGATGTCTCCAAGCAGTCCGGCTGGCGTCATGTCTTCTGAAGTTCCAGGTCTAAGTTCGTCCATTGGAAACGAAAGAACGTCGGTTGGGCCAGGCTCATCCATGAACTCGATGTGCAATTTCTCCATCGTGGCTTCGTCGGTGAACGAAATCGCCAAGTCGGCATCTGGGTGGATGTTCATGTAATCGAGGGCGTAGGTGGCAAGTGCCAACACCCGAGGCTGGTCTACCTCAACTCCAGATTCGTTGTTCAATTCGACGCTCATCGCTTGCTCCTTGAGGCGTTTGCCAGATTCTTTTGTTCAAACTTTGTGTAAGCATCCACGATTCTGGCTACCAGCGAGTGACGCACAACATCTGCGCTGGTCAACGTGGCAAAGTACATGTCGTCGATGTTCTGCAGCACGGCTTCTGCGGTCTTCAAACCCGAAACCCCTGCTGGAAGGTCAACCTGGGTGATGTCGCCGGTGATAACCATCTTGGAATTGAAGCCCAAACGGGTTAGAAACATTTTCATCTGCTCTGGGGTGGTGTTCTGAGCCTCGTCGAGAATCACGAAGCAGTCGTTTAGCGTTCGACCGCGCATGTAGGCAAGCGGAGCAACCTCGATGGTTCCGGCGGCCATCAATTTTGGCACTGCATCGGCATCAAGCATTTCACCGAGCGCATCAAACAGTGGGCGAAGGTATGGATCGATCTTGTCGTTCAGGGTGCCGGGCAAAAAGCCCAAGCGCTCTCCCGCTTCAACTGCTGGACGAGTCAAAATGATTCGGCTAACTTCTTTGCGCTGAAGGGCCTGCACGGCCTTTGCCATGGCTAGGTAGGTTTTTCCAGTTCCGGCTGGGCCGATGCCAAACACGATGGTGTGCTGGTCGATCGCGTCAACGTAAGTCTTTTGGCCCTCGGTCTTCGGGCGAATGGTTTTGCCACGAGACGAGAGGATGCTCTGACTCAGAACTTCGGCGGCTTTCGCCCCCGAGTTGGTTTTGAGCATGGCCACTACTCGATTTACATCTTCGGCGGTCGGGATTCGGCCGTTGGCAACCATGGTGGCAAGTTCATCGATAGCTCGTCTAGAAGTTGCAACGGCAACAGATGAACCTTCGAGTTTGATTTTGTTGCCCCGGGCCGAGATTCGGAGTTCCGCGAAAATCGACTCGAGTTCGCGAACCAGTTGGTCACCCGGCCCAAACACCGACGCCAGGTCGGTTACGGCTAGTTCGAACTGATCGCTTACGTTATCTTTTTTGCTAGCTGGCACTGGCTGCCTTAGGCGTGGTGCTAGTGATGTGGCCGTGGGCATGAAACACCGTTTGACCAGCGGCTTCGCCGGTGTTGAATGTTAGGCGGAACGAGCCTGTTGAGAGTTGCTCTGCCACGCGACATCCGAGTGCAACAAGGTCGGCCAGGGCAACGGGGTTCGCTGCCGAAAGTTCGGAAACGTCACGGTGGTGTTCTCTCGGAACCACTAGAACGTGAATCGGCTTGCGAGGTGAAATGTCTTTGAAAGCGATCGCGTGCTCAGACTCGGCAATCAATTCGGTGCCAAACTCACCGGCCACGATTTTGCAAAAAATGCAGTTGTCCAAACTTTCCTCCTGAACCAATCTAATCCCAGTAGCCAGATTTGGCAGCGAGAACAGAGATGGCCGCCATGCCCGCCGTTGATGTTCTCAAGATTCCCATGCCAAGGTGAACGCGCGTAGCCCCAGCTGATTCAAATAGCGCAAGTTCGGCCTCGCTGATGCCACCTTCAGGGCCAACGATGAGGGCCACTTCACCCGAGGTCGAAAGCTCGACTTGGTTTAGTGAAATTGGTGAAGTCGGGTCTAGCACCAGATAGGTGCCAACTGACTCTGAGATTTGCTTGGCCAATGACTTTGATGACTGAACCTGCGCGACCTCTGGAAACCAAGGCCTCAAAGCTTGTTTAGCCGCTTCGTCAACAATCTGCTGCCAACGTTCGCGGTTTTTCTCTTCTTTGCCATCCCATTTCGAAATCGAACGGTCTGCTTGCCAGGGCACAACTTTGCTGGTGCCAAGCTCGGTGGCTGCCTGTATGGCAAGTTCGTCACGGTCGCCTTTGGCAACGGCTTGAATAAGGACGAAGGTGACCGCAGGCAACTCGATCGTCTCGACAGAGTGAACTGCGACGGTCAACTGCTTCGGCGCAACAGCGCTGACTACTCCCCTGGCTTTTAGACCTCGACCATTGGTCAAGGCGATGGCCTCGCCAACTCGCATTCGTCGAACGGCAGCGGCATGGTGGCCCTCTGACCCGGTCAGTTGCACATCTTGACCCGCAGCAAGCGATTCGGAATAGCGAAAAAGCGGCTCAACCATTAGCGCTTCGACCTGAAGGTGCCCTGCTTGTGGCGCACTAACTTAGGTTCATCGTTTTTGCGCAGCTTTTGCAACTGGCGGAACAATTCTTTTTGCTTGTTGTCGAGTTTGGTTGGAGTAACAACTTGAAGGGTCACCTTCAGGTCTCCGCGACCAGCCGAACGCAGGTGGCTGACACCCTTGCCCTTGAGCGTGACCACGTCACCGGTTTGGAAACCTGGCTCAATGTCGACTTTTTCATCGCCATCGAAGGTTTCGATGTTGATCATTGCGCCGAGCGCCGCATCGTGCAACGGAACTTCGAGGGTGCAGTGCAGGTCGTCTCCCTGTCGGCTGAAAATTTCGTCGGTGCGCACCGAAATGTCGACGTAGATGTCGCCGTTTGGGCCACCAGCCTGACCAACTTCACCCTGACCGGCAAGTTGAAGTCGCAAACCGTCTTCGACACCACCTGGGATGTTCAAATCGAGGGTTCTGCGCGAGCGCACGCGACCCTGCCCGCGACAGTCGACACACGGTGAAGGGATTGTTTGCCCATAGCCCTGACAGGAGTTGCATGGCGCAGTGGTCAACACGTTGCCCAAGAGGGAGCGAACCTGACGTTGAATCTGGCCAGAGCCTCGGCAAATGTCGCAGGTTTTCAGAGAGGTTCCAGGCTGGCAGCAGCTACCAGAGCAGGTTTTGCAAAGCACGGCTGTGTCAATGTCTACCGACTTTTGAATTCCAAACACCGCTTCACGAAGGGTTAGGTCGACGCGAAGCAGCGCATCCTGGCCTCTTTCGACTCGCGAACGAGGGCCGCGTGAACCGCCGCCACCAAAGAACGAATCGAAAATGTCACCGAAGCCGAAACCGCCCGCTCCGCCGAATGGGTCAGAGCCACCCATGTCGTAGTTGCGACGGGCAGCAGGGTCACTCAACACCTCGTAGGCGTGGGTGACGTTCTTGAAGCGTTCCTGAGCCGCAGGTTCTGGGTTCACATCTGGGTGCAACTCGCGAGCCAGCTTTCGGTAAGCCTTCTTGATTTGCTCATCGGTCGCGTCACGCTCGACACCGAGGGCCTGATAGTGGTCGCTCAAGTTATTCTCCGAGAATCTTGGTTAGGTAACGGGCAACCGCTCTGATGGCTGCAATGTTTCCCGAATAGTCCATTCGAGTTGGGCCGAGCACACCGAGTTTGGCTACCTCTGCACCTTGGTTTTCATAGCCGGCTACCATCAGCGATGTTTCGTTCAATCCGACTACACCGCTCTCACGACCGATTCGCACGCCGACGCCGTGCTGCTCTGACTGCATTTCGCTCATCAGGCGCAATAACACCACTTGCTCTTCGATCGCATCCAGAACGGGCGTGATTGAGCCGGCGAAGTCGTTCTCGCGTCTGGCAAGGTTTCCGGTTCCGGCCAGAAGCAGCTTTTCGGTTCGGTTCGCGTCAACGCTCTCGAGCAGCCCGTTCACTACTCTAGAAACCAATGCACGGCGGTCAGGTGCAAAGTTTTCGGCAAACGTGGCCAGTAGCCCTTCAACGCTGGCCAGTTGTTTGCCGGCTAGGGCCGCGTTCAGCCTCGCCCGAATCTCAGCCAAGTCATCTAGCTCATAACCGCCAGGGGTTTCGATCATGTGCTGTTCGATGCGACCGTTATCGGCTACCAACAGAATCAAAACTTTGCCATCGGTGATTGAGAGCAACTCGATGTTTCTTACCTGCGACTTACCCAAAGTCGGAAATTGAACCATTGCCACCTGGTTGGTTAGGTGAGACAGCAGTCGAACGGTTTTGGCTAGCGTGTCTTCGAGGTCGCTGCTGGCGGTGAGCAGTGTCTCGATCGCTGCGCGTTCGGCATTTGAAAGCGGCTTAACCTCGCTCAAGCGGTCCACGAAAAGTCGGTAACCCTTATCGGTAGGAACACGCCCGCTCGAAGTGTGCGGGGCAACGATTAGCTCTTCTTCTTCGAGCAGCGCCATGTCGTTGCGAATGGTTGCCGAAGAAACGCCGAAATTGTGTCGGTCAACGAGGGTTTTTGAGCCAACCGGCTCTTTGGTGTTGATGTAGTCCTGAACAATGGCGCGCAACACTTCTAGGGTGCGGTCTTGGAGCATCTTCACCTCGTTAGCACTTAGGGGCCTTGAGTGCCAATATTACCCCAGAGGGCTGCGGCGAGCGCTAGATAAGGCGTCGCACAACCGCATCGGCTAGCAACCGACCCTTGAGCGTTAGCACTAGCGAACCGGCGAGCGCAGCGGATGCTTCGACCAGCCCATCGGCAATGAGCGTCGCCACGACTCCGGTTGCCTTCGGGTTTATGGCTTTGACGACTTCGATAGCCAAGCCGGAGCGTAACCGCAGCTCGAGAAGCAATCGCTCTTCTAAACGAGTTGCGTCACTCAGTAACTCACGCCCAGCCGCCGGCGTCACACCCTCGGCGAGCGCTGCCGCATACCCGGTTGGATGCTTCTGGTTCCACCAACGCACTCCACCCACGTGGCTGTGAGCGCCTGGGCCGTAACCCCACCAGTCTTGAGTGTTCCAATAAGCCATATTGTGAGCCGAACGAGTCTGAGCGCTTTTACTGAAGTTGCTCAACTCGTACCATTCGAAGCCGGCGGCGCTAAGAGCCGCATCCAAGTATTCATACTTATCGGCAGTTAGGTCGTCATCGGGCTCGGCTAACTCCCCCGCGCGAATCTGCCTAGCCAACTTGGTGCCGGGCTCAACGATCAGCGCGTAGGCAGAAATGTGGTCGGTCTCTAGCTCCAAGGCACTATCTACTGTCTGCTGCCACTGCACCATGGTTTCGCCCGGAGCACCATAAATGAGATCTACCGAAGTGCCGAGACCCGCCTGTTTGGCTGCCTCAACGGCAAAGGGCACATTCTCGGGCTTATGGGTGCGTTCTAGCGTCTTTAGCACCTCTGGAATGGCAGACTGCATGCCGAAGGAGACGCGTTTGAAGCCAGCCGCTGCCAAAGCGGTGAGATAGGCCTGGTCTACATT
Organism: Rhodoluna sp.; assembly: GCA_044348705.1. GTDB lineage: Bacteria > Actinomycetota > Actinomycetes > Actinomycetales > Microbacteriaceae > Rhodoluna. The sequence goes on from JBIKSH010000004.1 coordinate 51,835, forward strand.
GTCAGGGTTAGCCTCGGTGGTTATCTCGGCATCAACCTTTATGCCAAATGCCTCTCTGAGTGAGGCAAGCGCACCGGTGAGCTGAGTTGGCTCCAGCTGCGTCGGGGTACCTCCGCCAAAGAACACGGTAGACAGTTCGCGATTGGCTACACCGGCGTTTTCGAGCACTCGCTGAGAGAACGCTAGTTCGGCGCGCAGATTGCCGACGAAGTCGCCTGGGCCATAGCCCGGCAACTCTTCCGAGGTATAGGTGTTGAAGTCACAGTAACCACAGCGAACCCTGCAAAAAGGCACGTGAATGTAGGCGTGAAAGGTTTTGTTGGCAGAGTTTTCAAGCACGGATGCTGGAAGTGAGCCATCTGCGGGAACAGCCTCGCCAATCGGCAGCGGGCCGGCCAACTACTTGCCCTTCTTCTCGCTCTTTTTCTCACTGTCTGATGAGAGCGCGGCAATGAATGCTTCTTGCGGAACCTCTACGCGGCCAACCATCTTCATGCGCTTCTTACCCTCTTTTTGCTTTTCGAGTAGCTTGCGCTTACGGCTGATGTCACCGCCGTAACACTTAGCTAGAACATCCTTGCGCATTGCACGGATGCTCTCACGCGCGATGATTCGAGAACCAACGGCGGCCTGAATTGGCACTTCAAACTGCTGCCTAGGAATCAGCTCGCGAAGCTTGCCGGTCATCATCACACCGTAGGCATAGGCCTTTTCGCGGTGAACGATGGCGCTGAAAGCATCCACTTGGTCGCCTTGAAGCAGAATGTCTACCTTGACGAGATCGCCCTGTTGCAAGCCCGCCTCTTCGTAGTCGAGCGAGCCATAACCCTGGGTTCGGCTCTTGAGTTGGTCGAAGAAGTCGAAAACAATTTCAGCAAGCGGAAGGGTGTAGCGCAACTGCACGCGGTCTTCCCCTAGGTACTGCATGTCGATCATGACGCCGCGTCGAGACTGGCAGAGCTCCATGATGGTGCCGACGTAGTCTTTAGGGCTCAAAATGGTGGCGCGAACCATAGGCTCGAGCACCTTTTTCACCTTGCCGGTCGGAAACTCGCTCGGGTTGGTCACGGTGAACTCTTTTTGGTCTTCCATGGTGACCTCGTAGACCACCGATGGAGCTGTGGCGATTAGGTCAAGGCCGAACTCGCGCTCAAGGCGCTCGGTGACGATTTCAAGGTGTAGCAGACCCAGGAAGCCGCATCTGAAGCCGAAGCCCAGGGCCACCGAGGTTTCTGGTTCGTAGACCAGTGCGGCATCTGAGAGTTTGAGTTTGTCTAGGGCCTCACGTAGGTTCGGGTAATCACTACCGTCAATCGGGTAAATGCCTGAGAACACCATCGGCTTAGGTTCGCTGTAGCCCTTGAGCGCGACGGTTGCCGGCTTGGCCTGGGTGGTGATCGTGTCACCAACCTTTGACTGGCGAACATCTTTCACTCCGGTGATGATGTAGCCCACTTCGCCCACACCTAGCCCCTTGGTTGGCTCAGGTTCTGGCGATGAAACTCCGATTTCGAGCAATTCGTGAATGGCCTTGGTCGACATCATCTGAATGCGCTCGCGAGGCGAGAACGAACCATCAATCATTCGAACGTAGGTGACCACGCCGCGGTAGGAGTCGTAAACCGAGTCAAAGATCATGGCTCGAGCTGGAGCGCTAGGGTCACCGACCGGGTTAGGCACGGTGGCAACGATTTTGTCGAGCAGCGCATCCACACCAATGCCGGTCTTACCCGAAACGCGAAGGCAGTCTTCTGGGTCACCGCCGATGAGGTTTGCAAGCTCTTCGGCATACTTCTCAGGCTGGGCAGCTGGCAGGTCAATCTTGTTTAGAACTGGGATGATCGTCAGATCGTTCTCCATGGCGAGGTACAGGTTGGCCAAGGTTTGAGCTTCGATACCCTGAGCCGCGTCAACCAAAAGTACAGCTCCCTCGCAGGCTGCTAGCGAACGGGATACCTCGTAGGTGAAGTCAACGTGACCAGGGGTGTCGATCATGTTTAGTGCGTAGGTTTGACCGTCGACTTCCCATGGCATGCGCACGGCTTGAGACTTGATGGTGATTCCGCGCTCACGCTCGATGTCCATGCGGTCGAGGTATTGCGCGCGCATTGAGCGGTCGTCAACCACGCCGGTTAGCTGCAGCATGCGGTCGGCGAGCGTTGACTTGCCGTGGTCGATGTGAGCGATGATGCAGAAATTGCGAATGAACGAGGGGTCGGTCTTGGATGGCTCCAGACTCCGCTTTGCGCGTGGCGACAAGTTAAACCTCGTTGAGTATCAGTGGCGTTGGTGGTTGCGATTGCAACTTCACTATTCTCGCACAACTCCCCCGACTTGTTGCCTTGTAGCCGTGTGTGCTGGTAGCATTTACTTCAGTAGCGGATGAGTGTCTCCATCCAAAACCCCCTAAAAAACATTCGAGGGTTTTCCACGTGAAAATCCAAAATTGAAAGTGAAACATGGCAAACATCAAGTCACAGTTGAAGCGCATTGGCACAAACCGCAAGGCCGCCGAGCGTAACAAGGCTGTAAAGAGCGAGCTAAAGACCGCTGTTCGCGCAGCGAAAGAGGCTGCCGCCAACGGAGACAAGGCAGCAGCGTCTGCAGCTCTAGCGGTTGCAACCAAGAAGCTCGACAAGGCCGTTTCGAAGGGCGTTATTCACAAGAACCAGGCAGCGAACCGCAAGTCGGCCATCGCCAAGAAGGTTTCCGCTCTCTAAATCGAAACTTCAAAAAACACCTCGAGATCAGTCTCGGGGTGTTTTTTTGCGCGCTCTTGATTTACGAAGACGAGATGGGCTTGGCTCGATCTGCAACGAAGCCACAGTAGGCCTGCGCCAAAGTAAGACCGAAGATGATCCAAATTCCTAGTGACCAACTGCCGGTCAGGTCGCGAATACCAGCCATCGAGAAGGCCACTATTCCGGCAAACACATAACCTATGCCTTGAGTCGTAGCCGAAAGCGTTGGAGTAATCGACTTAGCGGCCTTGGTGCTAATCATTGTGAGCGATAGCGGGAACGTGGCTGCTTGCCCAAGTCCAATCAGAATGCAGGCCATGAGTGATTGCTCAAATTCAAGGGCAAGAAAGCCAGAAGCGGTAACTAGGCTCACCGCGAAAGCAAGCCAATCTAGCCGTTTGATTTTGGCAAACGAACTTGCCAGTAAGAGCCCGGTCGGAACGCCTACGATGGTTGCCAGGCCGAGAAGTGAGCCGGCAGCCTCGGCTGTGTATCCGCGTTCGATGAGGATGGTCGGCAGCCACGAAAGTAGAACGTAGAAACCGGCCGACTGTATGCCAAAGAATCCGAAGATTGCCCAGGTTACTTTTGACCGCAACACCAAACCAAAGTGGTTCGAAGTTTCTCGAGTGCCACCTTTGTTGCCCACTTGCCAGGATTCGGCCTGAGTCTGAGGCTTGAGCGCAAACTTCCAAAGCACCAGCGCCAGAGCTGCCGGCACGATCCACACCATCAGGGTGAGGTTCCAGCTGCTCAGCTGGTATGCGATGGGTACTGCGCTGGCGGCCGCAATGCTGGCGGAGATAGCCAACACGGTGGTGAATAGCGCGGTCACCTGCGGAACGTGTTTTGAGAATCGGCCACGAATGACAGACGGCAGTAGAACATTAGAAACAGCGATGGCCAACCCAGCTACGGTCGTGCCAATCACTAGCGAAGTAAAGCCGAACCATCCCCTAACGCAGATTGCCAGCGTAAGAAGCGCGAGCAGCCAGAACAATGAGCGCTCTAGCCCGAGCCTCTTGGCAAGGGCAGGGCCTGCAAACGCGCCGATACCGAATGCAAAAACCGGAATAGCGGTGAGAAAACCTTGCTGAGCCAGTGTCAGGGCTAAGTCTTCATCAATCAGTGGCAGTAGCGGACCGACCCCAGCCAAAGGTGGACGAAGCACGAGCGCATACATCAAGACGGCGGATAGAGCTAGCCAAGCTGTGAAGCGCTTGGTCAAAGCTCTCTGCCCTTGACAGCCAGAAAGTGAATTAAACGCTCTAGCCGATAGGTGGTGTCTTTTTCGGCACCTTTCGCGGCCGCATCGGCATCGGCAACCATTTGCACTGCCTTGCCCAGTGCTTCGTCAGACCATCCCTGCAACTCGGCACGAGCTTTGTTTAACTGCCAAGGAGCGACACCGAGTGAAACCGGCGTAGCTGTCGGATCCGCAGACATTTTGGCCAGGAGTCGAACACGCACAGCTAAGCCTGCTACGAGGGGAACTGCTTCTAGACCCGTTGATAATCCGTGGCGAAGCAAAGTTAGGGCTTCAGAAGGCCTGCCGCCAAGAGCTGCGTCTGCGATTTTGAAAGAACTGGTCTCGACTCGGCCACCAAAGTTTTGGTCGACCATTTCTTGAGTGATGGTGTCTTCGTTGTCGGCCAACAACTGGTTGCAAGCGGCAGCTAATTCGGCAACGTCGCCAGAAAACGCGTCGACTAGAGCCTTTATTGCTCCTGCCGATATCTTTCTGCCCGCATCTTGAAAGTGGCCGTTCAAAAAATCGGTTCGGCTGTAATCTTTATCAAACTTTGGACAAACCACTTCGATGGCTTGGTCGCTCGAACGGATGGCATCGAGTAGCGCCTTGCCACGAACGCTGGTGGCGTGGTGGCGAATCAAAACAAAGATGTCTGGCGCTGGGTTTTGAACATAGGCCTTGCCATCTTCGATGAATTCATCGGTGCAGCGGTCGGCGTCGTCGATGAGAATGAGTCGGGGCTCGGCAAAAAGCGAGGGACTGGCCACATTTAGTAGTTGCCCAGAGCGATAGTCGCTGGCATTGATTTCGCTGATTTCAAGGTCAGCGTATTTTTGTCGCAGCTGATCTCTAATCGAGCGAGTTGCGACACCAGCAAAATACTGTTCAGCACCAGAGATGAGCATTATGGGAGCGGGCTGGGCCCTTCTCCACTGCACTTGCTTTGCTGAACTCACTGAATAACCTTATCTTTCGCGTTCGGTCAACACGTTCAGCGAACCGTCGAGCATGTGCAGTGCAATCGAACCTTGCTGATCGGTTCGAAAGATTGCCGAACCAGCCTTTTCAAATATTTCGATTGCTCGCTTTGTCGGATGCCCGTAGCTGTTTGACTCCCCCACCGAAAACAATGCAACCTCGGGTCGAAGATCTTCAAATAGTTCGGCATATTGATCGGCCGACCCGTGGTGACTAACTTTCACAATTAGCGGTTTGCCTGCCGAACGGTTGAGCATCGAGTTACGCAGACGAACTGTGCGCATCTGCGCACGCTCCCCAGCATCGGCGAAGGCCAGCAAGAGCCACTGACTCGTTTCGACCCGAAGAATGACGCTTGCGTCGTTGCTATCTTCTGCGCCAGCTGCCCTGGGCTCTGGTGCAACGACTATCCACTCGGCAGCGCCAAGCGTGCCCTGGTCACCGACCTCTGCGGTCGAGACAGAAACATTTGCCGAGTCCAGTTGATCAAGCGCAACTGCAACCTGCGGCCTGTCATCATCAAATGGGCTTATCAACGCCTGACGCACTTGAGCGCGTTCCAGCACTCCTGCCAGACCACCAACGTGGTCGGCATCGAAGTGAGTGAGCAACAAGACGTCGACTTGGTTGACACCCAGAGCCTCGAGGCACTTGGCTATCGGCTCTGGGTCTCGACCAGCATCGATCAGCATCGTTTGGTTTGCTGAGCGGATGAGCGTGGCATCGCCCTGGCCGACATCGCAAGAGGCTATCTGCCAGCCGGTTCCGGGCCAGGTTTGCGATCTGGCCACGGCGGAGCCAGAGAACGAAACGAAGGTTAGGGCAACTAGTGCAAGGCCCGCGATGGCCTGCTTGCGCATCCGAGAAATAATTATCAAACTGATGGCGGCAACCGTGATCACCATTAGGGCTATACCCAGTGCTCCATCTGGCCACCAAATTGTTGCAGACGGCATTAGTGCCAGATTGCCGATCAGTTCAATTCCGTAAGCGGCGAATGACGCTAGCCAATAAAGCAGGGCACCAACGGGCGGCAAGACTGTGCCAACAATCAAGGCAAGAATGCCAAGAACCGTGATGGGCGCAACTAACGGCTCGGCAAGCAAGTTGGCAAGAACCGAGTAGGTTGGCAGGCCTCCAGAGAGGTTTACCAGCATCGGTAAACACCACAACTGAGCCGAAAAGACGACAGCTAATGCCAACGCAAAACCAGCAGGCATTCGGCTCGACAACCTCTTGTATAGCGCTGGTGCGAGGAGCAAAATGGCTGCGGTGGCAACAACCGACAGCCAGAAACCAAGGCTGGTAACCATGCTCGGCCAAATGACCAACACCAAAATAACCGCCCACGAAAGGGCAACAGTTGGCGGCACCTTTCGGCCAGCAAAAGCGCAGATCAAAACGACCGAGGCCATCAGGGCTGCACGAATTACCGATGGCTCAAACCCAACCACAGCGACATAGAGCGCGAGCGCGAACAGCGAAAGCGAGAGTGTTAGCCACCGACGAGTGCCTAATCTCTTGAGCAGCAAGAACACGCCTCCGATCACGATGGCGCAGTTGGCACCTGAAACCGCAGTGAGGTGGGTTAGCGAGAGTGTTTTCATGCGCTCAAGCATTTGGCCCGAAAGTGCCGAATCTTCACCGATGGCGAGCCCCGCTACCAGCGCGCCAGAGTCCGGAGTTATCGACCTCGCCGAAGAAGTGAAATTGCTGCGAAGCGAGTCAAGCCAGCTGGTTTGTTGCGAAAGGGTCTCTAGTGCCGATGTTTGAACTAGAGCGAACCTGGGTGAATCGCGATGGCTTGGCTTTAGCCGAAACGACCCTTCAAATTGTTGACCCACCTTGAGTGCCGATCGAACGTCATCTTTGAACGCCACCGAAGCCGAGAACTCTGGCAAAGTTTCAGAACTCACCTGGGCGAGCGTTTGATAGCGGTCAATTTGAGTGACTCTAACAGTGCCTTCAATGGACGAATAGGTTTTCGCAAGAGCCACTACCTCGACAGGTGCGTTTGCCTGTTCGGCTGAAGCAGCGCTAACACCGGCGAAGAAAAACAACATTGAAACTCCACCAAGCAAGATCACCAAAGCACCCGATAACTTGGCCCAAGTTTTTTGGGGAACCGCAGTTGCCAGAAAGACGATTGCGATTGTGAAGAGCCACTTTGCCCACGTTTCGGTGACCAGGTTCTGAACCAATAATTGACAAGCCAGCGCTGCTGCCCAGATAAACGGAATCAAAGGGCAACCTTGCCCTGAATGCCAGCAAACAACTTGTCGCCAATGCCGCCAACTTCTAGAAGGTCTTCTAGAGATTTGAAGCCGCCGTTGGCACTACGCCAATCGATGATTCGCTGCGCCAGTGTTGGGCCTACGCCCGGTAATTCCTCTAGTTCGCTCTGCGAGGCACGATTCAAACTGACCAAGGTGCCTGTCAATGACCCCGACGATGGTTTAGTAGTCGAAGTGACGGTGTTCGTTGAACTTGCGCGCTCAAACACCAAGAGCTGCTCACCATCAGACACCAGTCGTGCAAGATTTACACTCGCTTGATCTGCCTTGTTAGTGAACCCGCCGGCCATTGCGACGATATCGAAAACTCGGGAGCCAGTCTCAGTCGCATACACTCCAGGGTTCGCGACTGCACCGGTAACGTGCACAAAGATATCGGTGCTCACCGAGACAGCTGATTCTGGCAGAGTCTCAACTTCGGCATAGAGCGATGGGGTTGGTTCGATTACTTGAGTCGGCGGAACACCCGAGTTGAACCATCCGAGTGCGAAAACGAAAGCCACTATCGGTGCGATTAGCGCGACTCGTGAAGCTCTGTCACCGGCCTTAGCCTTCGCAAGTAACTCTCGAATTCGATTCACATGGCGAAACTAGGCCATCTGGCCAGCCCTAAACCGGGGTGCCAGATAACTGTGGAAAACGACTACTTGGTGGCGATGTTGACGAGTTTTGGTTCGCGAACGATTACAGCAGCAATCTCTCGTTCACCAATTGAGCGCTTGACTGCTTCCGAGCTCATGGCCAACTCGCGAAGATCATCTGCTGAGATGTTGGTGGCCACCTCGAACTTGTCACGAACCTTGCCGTCAACCTGAACCACGGCGACAATCGAGCTCTCAACGACAAGTGAGAGATCTGCCTCTGGAAGGCCAGCTAAAGCTACAGGCGCTTGGTGGCCGAGTTTGCTCCACATGTCTTCAGCGGTGTAAGGCGAGAAGAGCGAAAGTGCCTTGGCAACTACTTCGGCGGCCTCACGCACGGCAGGGTCGGCTGGCCCAGCGGCACCATCGATGGTCTTGCGAAGAGCGTTGACCAACTCCATGACCTTGGCTACGCCAACGTTGAACTTGAAGTTTTCGATAAGTGGCCCAAAATCGCGCAGGAACGAGTGGGTAGCCTTGCGCAGCGTGGCATCGCCCTTGGCGAAATCGACGCCCGCTTCACTTCGAACGTCGTTGGCGGTTCTCCAGGCGCGGGCCAAGAATTTTGCCGAACCTGATGGCGAAACATCCGCCCAGTCGATGTCGTCTTCTGGCGGACCTGCGAAAGCCATGGTCAAACGAATGGCGTCAACTCCGTGCTCGTCGAGCTGGTCGCTGAGTGCAACTAGGTTGCCGCGCGATTTCGACATAGCCGAACCGTTCATCAAAACCATGCCCTGATTGAGCAACCTGGTAAATGGCTCCTCGAAGTCGATCATTCCCATGTCGTGCAGCGCCTTGGTGAAAAAACGCGCGTAGAGCAGGTGCAAAATCGCGTGGGTCACGCCGCCGACATATTGATCGACCGGTGCCCATCGAGCTGCCTCTTCTTTAGGGAATGCAACTTCTTCGCTGTTCGGCGACAAGAAGCGCAAGAAATACCAAGATGAATCGACGAAGGTGTCCATAGTGTCTGAATCGCGCTTCGCGGCGGCTCCACACTTCGGGCAGGCTACGTTTACCCAGTCTTCGGCAGCGCCGAGAGGAGAAGAGCCCTTTGGCTTTAGATCGAGCCCAGCAGCTGAAGGTAGTTCAACGGGCAGTTGCTCGGCCGAAACAGGCACCTCGCCACATCTCTCACAGTGGATGATCGGAATCGGGGTTCCCCAATAACGCTGACGTGAAATCAACCAGTCACGAAGTCTGAAGTTTTTGGCAAGCTTCGCTTTGCCCGAGGTTTCGAGGTACTCAGTGATTGCCTTGATGGCTTCGGACTTAGCAAGGCCGTTGAACTCACCTGAGTTGACCAAAACACCCTCAGACGTGGTTGCAACCTTGGTAACCGAAGGGTCGTCTTCGCCGGTGTCGACCACGGTGCGAACATCCAAGTTGAATTTGACTGCGAAGGCCATGTCTCGGTCGTCGTGAGCTGGCACGGCCATGATTGCGCCAGTTCCGTAGTCAGACAGCACATAGTCAGCCGACCAAATTGGCAGACGCTCGCCGTTGACCGGGTTGATCGCGAACCGGTTTAGAAAAACACCGGTCTTTTCGCGGTCGGTGGCCAATCGGTCGATGTCGTTCGACTTTTTGACCTGGTCTAGGTAATCCTGAAAAGCCATTCGAACTTCAGGCGTTGAACCCGAAGCCAGTTCGGCAGCTAAGTCGCTATCTGGCGCGACGACCATAAAAGTTGCCCCGAAGAGGGTGTCTGGGCGCGTGGTGAATACGGTAACCGGCTCGCTGCGACCTTCGATTTCAAAGGCTACCTCGGCACCGTGAGAGCGTCCGATCCAGTTGCGCTGCATGGTGAGCACCTTCGAAGGCCAGTTGCCCTCGAGCGTGTCTAAGTCGTCAAGTAGACGGTCGGCGTACTCGGTGACCTTGAAGTACCACTGAGTCAGCGCTTTCTTTGTGACTACGCTGTCGCAGCGTTCACAAAGGCCCTGAACGACCTGCTCGTTCGCCAAAACCGTCTGGCAAGAAGGGCACCAGTTGACGTTCGAGTTCTTGCGGTAGGCAAGACCACGCTTGTAGAACTCTAGAAACAGCCACTGGTTCCAGCGGTAATAGATCGGGTCGCAGGTTTGAAGCACGCGGTCCCAGTCGAAAGAACATGCGTAACGACGCATCGAAGACTTTTGTTGCTCGATGTTTTCGTAGGTCCAGCCGCGTGGGTCTAGGCCGCGCTTGATTGCTGCGTTTTCTGCCGGAAGGCCGAAGGCATCCCAGCCGATTGGGTGAAGAACGTTGAAACCCTTTTGCGCCCAGTAGCGAGAAATCACGTCACCAAGGGCATATGCCTCTGCGTGACCCATGTGCAGATCGCCCGATGGGTAGGGGAACATGTCGAGAACGTATTTGGTCGGGCGAGTGTCGTCGGCGAGGCCAGAGTTGAATGGCTTGATGTCATCCCAAATAGGTAGCCATTTGTCTTGAATAGCGACGATGTCGTATTCGTTTTCAGACGTGTTTTGCTCTTGCATTTGCTCGCTTTTTCGTGTGATGCCCGCCTAGAAATGGCGTGGTTACTAGGTTACCAGCCAAGGGTCTTCGGCACCGAGAGCAAGCAGTAGCGCCTTGGCCTTCAACTTGGTCTCTTCGAGCTCGGCTTCGGGCACCGAGTCGATTGTGATACCTCCACCAACGCCAATCGTGGCTCGGTCGTTTTCAAAAACTATGGTTCGAATGGTCATGCCGAGCTCTGCAGCTCCATTGCTCGCGATGAAACCCACGGCTCCGCTGTAAACGCCGCGAGGGCCAGCTTCGAGCTCGCCAATAATCTCGATGGCGCGCAGCTTAGGTGCTCCGGTCATAGAGCCACCCGGAAAGGCCGATTCAACGGCATCAAACACGGATGCTTCGGGCAAAAGCTTGCCGACCACGGTGCTAACCAACTGATGCACTGTTGCGTATGTTTCGATCTCAAACAGTTTGGGGACGTCTACCGAGCCAACTTCGCAAACTCGACCGAGATCGTTTCTCATGAGGTCAACAATCATTAGATTCTCGGCGCGTTCTTTTTGATCGGCGCGTAAATCGAGAGCAATGGCGCGGTCTTCGGCATCGTTCGAGCCGCGCGGCCTGGTGCCTTTGATTGGCTTGGTTGAAACCGTGCCGCCGACGTGGGCGAGCAAGAATTGCTCGGGTGACGCGCAAACGACCGACCTCGAACCAAGGCGTAAGAAGGCTGCGTAAGGAGCAGGGTTGTGTTCCCTGAGTCGCAGATAAGTAAGCAGCGGGTCGAGTGTGGTGTCGATCGATATCTGGTTTGTCAAACAAAGTTGGTAAACATCGCCGAGGCTGATGAAGTGCTGGGCCCGCTCGATTAGCGAGAGGTAGGTGTCGGCCGAGTGCCTGAGCGCGCTTTTGGTCGAGCGACCACCGGCGTGACGAAGCCGATAGGCGGCTTGCTCCCCACCAACCAGCGCCAGACGAAGCAGCGCTGCGTTTAGAAAATGCTCGAACTCGGCGTCATCGTCGAAAGCTCCAATGAAGTGGATGTGCCGGCGATCGTGATCGAACACCAAAGCGCGGTCAACGAGCATCCACGCATCTTGTTCACTTTCGTAACCGAGCACGCCGACAAGGCCAGGGCGAAAATCAAACGGCAGCGCAGCTTGGTCTTCAAACTCCAGGCTGCTTAGAACCTCCGCGAGCTCACTTCTTTCGAGTTCGGAGTTCAGCTCTGAAGCCCCGCCGATCACCGAAAAACGGTTTTCGAGATTGAACTCTCGGTCTAGCCAAAAGGCGTTCGAGTCGCCGCCGTGAAGCGCGATGAACACATCTGAGGGATGCACCCATCCCTCTAGCACGTGCGTGTAGAGCTTCATCGTTCCTCGTCTTGACCTCGGTGCATTTAGTGACCGCCAACAACTTATAGATTAGACACTAAGCGCGAAACGGGAGGTGACCGATGCAACTAGACGCTGATTTCTACTGCTATCGAAACGGTCAACTCGTTTTGATCGAAGCCGACGATAACCCCGATGTCAGTTTGGCCGCCGCCGATTCCTGGTTGGTCGACGAAGGTCGAGTTAGAGGGCTTTACGACCACGAGGCTCGGTTCAGAAAAGCAATCGATTTAGTCGCCCCAGATCACGCCTATTTGCTAGATGACTTTCTAGAGCAGGTTCGAAAAGTTTTGCCTCGCACAGGTCGGTGGTTTCCTCGAATCGAATATCACCGCGACGAAAACACCGACAATCATCTGAGACTTAGGCTTCGAAGCGCCCCAGAAACAACTCCGACCGTTACTCTCTGGACCCTTGACGAACCAGACCCGAGAATCAGTCCAACAATCAAAGGCCCAGATCTGAGCCTCGGGCAACAACTGCGTCGTCGAGCCAACCTGCACGGAGCCGAAGAAGCTGTCTTGCTTACATCAGAGGGTTTAATAAGCGAGTGCGCGCTCTCGGCGCTGGTCTGGTGGAGGGGCGATGTGCTTTGCGCTCCGGGTGATGAGGTTCCCTGGCTTGAGTCGATCACCAGAAACGAAGTTTTCGCGCTGGCGAGCCAAGCCGGCTATGCCACGCAAACCGAGTTGGCGAAACCCGGCGACCTGGACGGGCTAGAGATTTGGGTGCTGAGCTCTTTGCAGGGCATCCGTGTTGTTACCGGCTGGGATGCCCTACCGAGCGGCCCCGCAGCGCCGGTGCATGCCGACACTTTTAGAAAGCGCCTGAGATTGCTCAGCGCGAGCATCGACTGAGTCGGGAGTATTTATGTGTGGACGTTTCGTAGTTGCCAGAACGGTGGGCGAACTGCTCACGATTTTTGAAGCCGACGAGATTGTTGGCGAGATGCCTGGGATTTCATACAACGTGGCTCCGACTCAGAACATCGCCATTTTGGTCGACCGCTCGTTTGAGAAAGACGAAGCGGGGGCGCCGGTTGGCGAGCTAAACCGCGAGTTTCATGCCGCCAGGTGGGGTTTGGTACCGCGCTGGGCAAAGGCGATCGACGGTGCTCCCCTGATCAACGGTCGCATCGAGACGATTCTTGAGAAGCCCTCTTTCAAAGAGTCGGTGGTTCGCCGACGCTGCGTGATTCCTGCTTCGGGCTACTACGAATGGCAGGTGCTTGCCGATGGTTCGAAACAGCCTTTCTACATTCACGCGGGCGACGACGGGGTTTTTGCTCTGGCCGGACTCTACGAGTGGTGGCTCGACCCGTCGAAGGCAGCTAATGACCCGACCAGGTGGTTGCTTTCGGCAACGACGCTCACCAAAGACAGCGCGCCAGAACTTTCGCACATTCACGACAGAAACCCGCTTTTGCTCACGCCTGAAACTTTTGAAGCCTGGATCGACCCGCACATTGAAGGCGATCAAGGCCTCTTGGATGCGATTGCCGCCGGTTCTGACGAAGTTGCCGCCGAGGCACTGTTCCACAAGGTTTCAAGCGAGGTTGGCAAGGTTCGGGTGAACGAGCCAAGCCTGATTTCTGCACTTTAATCGCCGAGTTCTTAGCCGACACGCCGTAGTCAATTTGATATGTCCGAGGGGGTTCATACACTCTTGTTATTCGAACAGATTTTCGAATAGAAAGAGGTTTCAAAATGCTCAGGGTAGACGAAATCGTCACCGTAGCAGTCGACAAAAATGGTCAGCCGATTGGTTTTTCTTGGCGCAACGAGAGTTTTCTGGTTTCCGCTCCCCCGATTCGCTGGTTTGCTCGGCGTGAGTGGTGGAACGAAGCGGCCAGGGTTCAACGCGGCATCGGTGCCGGAGTGCTCGAAGTAGAAATGTGGCGACTCTTGGCCTCTGGCGTCACCAGAGCGAAGAGCCAGTTCGAACTAGTTCACAGCACCTCAGATGGCATTTGGCGACTGGTTCGAGTTTTCGAGTAGAACGCCAAGAGGGGCTGATTGAGCGATCATGAGTGAATTCATTCACCTGCATGTAGCTTCAGCGTTCTCGGGGCACTACGGGGTAACGCGTCCAGAAATCATGGTCGAGGCCGCCGCTTCGAGAGGTGAGAGCGCGCTAGCGATTACCGACCGCGATGGTCTTTACGGTGCAGTGAAGCACATTGGCGCGTGCCTCAAAATGGGAATCTCCCCCATAGTTGGCGTTGATCTTGAAGTTGTCGATGATGACGGTCTATCGCTCGGCCGCGTGGTGGTGCTGGCTCACGGTCACGATGGCGGCTTGGGTTGGTCTGCGCTCTGCGCCATAGTCTCAACCGCTCACCAAAAGACTCGTAAGCAACAAAAACCGGCAATCAAGCGAAGCGAACTTGCGCGCTTAGCTGTGCGTGATGGAGTCGCTTTGGTCAGCGTGTTAGTCGGCAACAACAGCGATGTGGGCGAAGCCGCCCTAGCCGGCGACCGCACACTCACAGCCGAACGCCTCAAGAACTGGCGAAAGGCTTTCATCTCAACCCGTGCTCTTGTCGTAGAAATCACCAGTCACCTCACCGAACCGGGTTCACCGTTTTGCAACCTGCAGGCGAACCGCCTGCTTCAGTTGGCCGATTCGATGGGCATACCCACGGTTCTCACCAACGCCGTGCGCTATCTCGAACCAGACGACGCCCTTACCGCCGATGTACTCGACGCGGCTAGGCATCTTGAACCGCTCGGCATGTTCACTCTTCAACCCAACGCCCAAGCCTGGCTGAAACCCGCCAGCAAAATGCGAGCGCTGGCAATCGAAATAACTCAAGATCAGGCGCGTGCTAAGAGCCTGATCGAAACCACGATGATGCTGGCCGACCGCACTCGTCTAAACCCACCAAACGACTGCGGCTGGGGCAAGCCAAAGACTCCAGAGAAGAGCACCCTGGGAATCGACGGCAACCCTTTCGAAGTGCTTTGGCAAAAGGCAAACAGTGCGATTGAGTGGCGTTACCCACGTGCATCCGACAATCAGCTTGCTTCGATTCGGCACCGACTCAGCCAAGAATTGATCACGATCAACCGGCTCGGGTTTGCCACCTACTTTCTGACCGTCGCCGATGTGACCCAAATGATTCGCGACATGAAGATTCGAATCGCCGCGCGAGGTTCGGGTGCTGGTTCACTCACCAACTACCTGCTGGGCATCAGCGGTGTTGACCCGATAGAGCACGAACTGCTTTTCGAGCGATTCTTGAGCACCGAGCGAAGCAGCCTGCCAGACATCGACATCGATGTTGAGTCGGCAAGGCGGCACGACATTTACCGAGAAATTTTCAAACGCTACGGCAGCAACCGCGTGACCCTACTCTCGATGCAAAGCACCTACCGCGGCCGAGGTGCAATGCGAGACTCGGGGCTGGCTCTCGGCTTAGACGAAGACCAAATAGACGACATCGCCAAAAACATGTGGCGCTTCAGCGCTCGAACTTTCAGAAACGCACTGGGAACCAAACCCGAACTGGCCGCACTAGCCCAATCGGTTGAAAGTGACCGGCAGATGAACCTGCTGGTCGACATCACCGAGCGGCTCGATCGATTGCCTCGGCATATCTCGATGCATCCCTGCGGTGTGATTTTGGGCGATGCCACTCTGCTCAATCTCACCCCGGTAGAAACCAGTGGCATGGGTTTGCCGATGAGCCAGTTCGACAAAGACGACATGGATCCAATGGGTTTTCTGAAACTCGACGTTCTGGGTGTTCGCATGCAGAGCGCCATGGCCTATGCCGTTCGCGAACTCGAGCGAGTTAAGGGCGAAAAGCTCGAACTAGACGAAATACCCCGTGACGATGCAGAAACCTTCAAGCAGATTCGAACCACCAACACCCTGGGCATTTTTCAAATCGAAAGCCCTGGTCAACGTGAACTAACCGGCAAACATCAGCCCACCGAGTTCAACGACCTGACCATTCAAATCTCGCTGTTTCGCCCAGGCCCGATGAAGGGCAACATGATTGCGCCATACCTAGACGGCCGTCACGGCTTCGCGACTCCCGAATACCTGCACCCAGACCTCGAGCCCATTCTTCGAGAGACATACGGAGTGGTGATTTTTCACGAGCACGTGTTGCGCATTTTCAACGTGATGACCGGATGCGGTTTGGCCAAGGCCGATGAATTCAGAAGAAACCTCGAAAACCCGAGGCTCGCGCCGCAGGTAGCAACGTTCTTCAAACAAAAGGCAAAAGAGAAGGGCTATGCCCAAGAAACCATCGACAAGGTCTGGGCAACACTCGAAGGTTTCGGGTCGTTCGGTTTTTGCAAAGCCCACGGAGCAGCATTCGCTATGCCTACCTACCAAAGCGCCTGGCTCAAAACCCACTACCCCACCGAGTTCATGGCCGGCCTGTTTACCCACGACCCGGGAATGTATCCGCGTCGCCTGCTTCTCGCCGAAGCCAGGCGTTTGGGGGTTCGCCTGCTTCCGCTCGATGTGAACCAATCAACCGACGAATACCTCGTGCAACCGGCACCAAAGGTGACCACAGACCCGAATGAGCCGGCGTTCGGCATTCGAATGGCACTGACCGAAATTCAGGGAGTCAGCGAGGCCGAAATCAAGCGCGTCATAGAACATCAGCCCTATACCGACGTGGCCGATTTCTACCTGCGAGCCAAGCCAAGCCGTCGAACCCTAGAGCGACTAGCCACCGTTGGCGCTCTAGATCAGTTGGCCAACGTCGACAGCCATACCCGTGGCGACATAGTCATGCGAGTTCGCGAGCTCAACTCGGTGGTCAAGCGGCCAACCCTCGACCCGAACCAACCGATGCTCGATTTCACGGTCACCGAACGAATACCAACCGGAAACGCCGAAATATCTACAGAAGATCGCGTGGCGGCCGAACTAGCCATTCTCAAGATGGACATCTCGGGGCACATCCTCGATAAATATCGCCCAATGCTAGATGCCATGGGGGTTACCCGCTCAGGCGAACTGGTTCACCTGCGCAGCAAGACCGAGGTGCTGGTGGCCGGGGTGCGAGTGGCCACCCAAACTCCACCAATGCGCTCGGGCAAACGAGTGGTATTCATCACCCTCGACGACGGGCACGGATGCTCTGACTCAACGTTTTTCGACGAAGCCCAGCAACGCTGCGCTTCGACTCTCTTCAACACCAAGTTGCTGCTGATCTCGGCGAAAACCCGTCGAACCGGAGTTCGCGGGGTGTCACTCATGGCAGAAAACGCGTGGGACCTCAAAGCGTTGTGGGCCAACTGGCAATCGCAGCAGCAAAGCAAAGAGGCACCCGCCTTCGCGGATGCCTCTTGACCAAACTGCAGCGAGGGTTAGTCGCGGCGCAGAATCGAAAGTAGACGAAGAATCTCGACGTAAAGCCAGATCAGAGTCACGGTTAGACCGAAGGCCGCGCGCCACTCGTATTCGGCTGGTAGGCCTTTAGCAACACCCTGTTTGATGTCTTCGAAGTCAAGGTTCAAGGTGAAGGCAGCAAGACCGACACCAACAAGAGCGATCGCCCAGCCCCATTCGGTTCCGTAAGCATTCATCGAACCGCCGGTGAACATCGAGAAACCAAAGTTGACCAGAGCGAAAAGGCCATAGCCGATAAGCGATGCGAACATGATGCGGGTGAAGCGAGCATCCACTTTGATTAGACCAAAGTAGTAAGCGGCAAACATTCCACCAGCGGTAACCAAGGTTGCCATCACTGCGGTGTAAACGATGCCTGGGTACATTTGCTCAAACAGGCTCGATAGACCGCCCAAGAAAACGCCCTCAACAGCTGCATAGACGACAACGCCAACCGGGTTGATCTTGCGGCTGAAGGTAAGCCACATGGCAAGACCGAAACCGACCAATGCTGACGGAAGCAGCAGAGCGATTTGAGTCTCGAGAGGAGCTAGAAGCCAGGTTGCTCCTGCGGCTGCCAAAAGAACGATGAAGAGCCCTGCGATTTTTACCGAGGTGCCTTCAAAGGTCATCTTGTTGCCACTGGTGATTTGCTCAAACTGAGCGTCAACGGCTTGCTGGTTTACGGTAGGTGCCTTAAGCACGCGGTTGAATACTGGGTTGTGTGAGTTACTCATAGTTTTCAGTCTAGGCAATAACCTGAAAAATGGCTGAGAACACGACCCCGACTCGATAACGCAATAAGAGCTAGCGAGCGTTCGCCAAAAACTCCGAAAGCACGGCCTCGGTTGCCGAACAACCCGAACGAGTAACGCCTTCGTTCATAAAGTCGATGAGCTGGTCGAGTGTGCGCACGCCGCCCGAAGACTTCACCTTCATGCGGTCTCCCACGGTCGCTTTCATCAGACGCACGTTTTCGATGGTGGCGCCTTCGCTAGCAAACCCGGTCGAAGTTTTTACGTAATCGGCGCGTGCCTTTTCAGAAAGCTCGCAAGCCTTCACGATCAACTCCGGAGTGAGGAGCGCGGTTTCGAAAATCACCTTGATGCTGGCGGTTTCGAGTTGACCCTTAGCCGCCAAAACAACAGCGCGGATGTCCTCCTCAACCAACTGGTAATCGCCAGAGATCAACGCCGAAACGTTGAGCACCATGTCGAGTTCGGTTGCGCCGTTGCGAATCGCTTCAACGGCTTCAAAAACCTTGGTAGCGGTCGTGGTGGTTCCATGAGGAAAACCGATCACGGTGGCAACGCCTACGTCGGTGTTTGCCAAAAGAGACGCCGCTAAGGCGACATCCATCGGCCTAATGCACACTGTAGCAACATGATATTTGGCGGCCAACGAGCACGCTGCAATGATGTCGTTTTTGGTTGCGTCAGGCTTTAGCACCGAGTGGTCAATGGTCTTGGCAACCTGTTCTAAGGTGTAGCCGCGGTAGCTTGTTGTCATAAGAGCAGTATAGGTTTCATACTTCGCTCGGTTTTGCGCCTAATTATGTTCTCAAAAAAGAATATTTCACTAGATTCCTCTTGTTTTTCTCAGTAAATTTGACTCTGGTGTTGCCCGTTATTCCGAGCAAAGTGGCTGGTTCAAGTGGAACGATTCAGAAAGTGGTTATCGCCTGTTTTGGCGTTCCTGCTTTTCTTTGCTTTCATTCCAGCAGTTAGCCCAGCTCAAGCATCTACCCCATCGTTCTATTCGTTAGACAACGACAAACTTCGCTTCGGAAACGGTGGTGAAAACTCGGTCAACGGCAATGGTCTTTTGCAGCAACCGTTTTACAAAAATGGCGCATCCTGGTTTCAGCTGACATTTAGCAACTACGCCATGGACTCTGCCATTGGTGTTGGCGGTACTGGCACTGGTACATGGAACACTTCTGGATCGGTGTTTGGCACCATGACCAACGACTATGGCGTAACTGGCCTTAGCGTTGACTACTCAGGTTTTGTTCAAACAGCCGCTGTAGGAGCTGGTGCCAAAGGTTATGGCACCGTCATTAGCACCGGAAATATAACCAAAACAGTTTCTGGAACTACCTACAACATGCAGGTCAAGACGACCTATGAACTCGGCCAAACCGCGAGCTTCATCAAAATCACCACCAGCATCAAGAACATCGGGTCGACAAATCTGGTTAACCTACGAACCTGGGTCGGTACACGAGACGACTTTGTCGGAGGCGCAGACACCACCACAAAGACCAGAGGAACAATCGACACGGCCAATGGCTTTGTAGCTGCGACTGCTGCTGGCAGCCGTAACCCGGCCATCCGCATTTCAAGCGGCAGCGAGGCCGTCATCTTCTTCTCGCCATACAGCGCAGCCAACACCTCAATAAACGGATGCTGTAACTTCGCGAACGCCTACAACCAAAACCCGGCCACCTCTTCACTCGCCTTGACTAACGACGGGTCATACTCACTATTTGTGCCAATGGCCGAACTTGCACCGAACAATTCCGAAGAGTTCAGCTGGTACTACGCGGCCGGCTCCACCGCCGCTATCGCTACGGTCGTGAACCAGGTTGCTCAGGCTGCCGCGTCTTGGGATGACCAAACGATTGTCACTACCGCACTAAATGGGTCGAGCTACGCCGACCAAGTTTCGGCAGGTGGTACTGGAACAATCACCTACGCCGTAACCAACGGATACTCACTGCCTCCCGGCTTGACCCTCAACACCAGTTCAGGTGCGATAACCGGCACACCGACAACCAACGGAAACTACACATTCAGAATCACGGCCACCTCGGTCAGTGGCAGCACATCATCAACGGTAACCACGCCAGATTTGGCGCTCACCGTGGGTCAGTCACCTGCCTTGGCTTCTAATACTTTGACCGAGACGATGCAACTCGGCCAAAGTTACTCGGCATCGGTTACGGCATCCGGATTTCCGGCACCAACCTATTCTCTGGCCTCTGGCTCTCTACCGGCGGGGCTAACTCTCAACTCATCAACCGGCGCGATCACCGGAACCCCAAACACGATGGCCAACTACAGCTTCGCCATCCGAGCGACCAACGTGTTCGCCCCTTCGGGAGTGACGCTGGTCACGACATCCGCGTCAGTAACCGCAGCCCCGATTTACACCGACTCGGCCGTGAACCCACGAGGCTCAATAGGTGTCGCATATTCCTCGGAGGTTTTGGCGACGGGCTCACCAGCGCCCACCTATTCGATTAGCTCAGGAGCGCTGCCAAACGGGCTCGCATTGAACTCTGCTACCGGTCAAATCACAGGCACCCCGACCGCCACCGGTGACTTCAGTTTTGTTGTGACCGCGACTAACACCTACGGTTCGAGTTCGACCAACTCGCTCAGCATTCAAATCGGCGTTGGCCCTGCCGTGAGCATCGACCAAATGCCACAGCGCGGTTTTGTTGGCGTTCCCATCTCGATAAGCACAACCTCTTCTGGTTTCCCTACCCCGACGTTCACGCTCAACAGCGGAACGTTGCCGCCAGGTGTCACGCTGAATGCACAAACCGGAACCCTTAGCGGGAGCCCAACCACCGCAGGCAGCTATACGTTCACTCTGCTGGCCACCAACTGGGTGGGTGCCAGCGCTAGCCTGAGCTACTCGATCACTATTCACGCCGCGCCTAGCATTACCAACGCGGCCTCAATCAACCAAACCATCAACTTTGGCGATGCATATTCTGAGACCCTCACGGTTAGTGGGCCTTGGAGCCTCGGTTACCGAATCAATACTGGTTCGCTACCAGAGGGCATTACCTTGGATGCTGCCACGGGCACGATCTCAGGCGTCGCGGAGTCTTTCGGGCGCTTCGACTTCGCAGTGTCTGCCGAGAATGAGTCTGGCTGGGGTCAGTCGACGTCGATGACGATCTTCGTCAACCGTGCGCCGACACTTGTGCCGAGCATCCTCGATTCTCAGGTAATGGTCTCCGATTCGTATCTGGCCCAGTTCACGGCAATCGCCTATCCGGCCGCGACGTACTCAGTCGGGAGCGGCGCGCTACCTAGCGGCTTGAGTTTGAACGCGAGCACTGGCGAACTTTCGGGTACTGTTTCGGCGCCAGGGCTCTACAAGTTCACAGTGGTTGCAACGAACGCAGCCGGCAGCGAAACTTCTAACGAGTTTGAGGTGCTGGTTGCATCGGTGCCATCAGCCACCAAAACAACGATCACTGCCGAGGTTGCACTTGGCGCGAACTACTCGGACTCGATTGCCTTTGAAAGCTATCCGACACCCACCTACGAACTCGCTGACGGCACCAGCTTGCCAGACGGGCTCTCGCTAAATGCGAACACTGGTGCCATCACAGGAACGGCCACCAAGATGGGTCGCTTCAACTTCGCCATTGTCGCAACGCACGCCTATGCCGAAAGCGCGCCCCTTGACCTAGAAATCGAAGTTCTCAAGGCTCCCACCCTCGTTTCGAAATCGGTCGATGGCCAGATCATGGTTGACAGCGAATTTTCTGGTTTGGTCAAAGTCAACTCATACCCGGCAGCCGAATACAGCATCAAATCTGGTGAACTGCCTCCGGGAGTCTCACTAAACACCGGCACGGGAGCGCTTTACGGAACGGCAACCAGCCCGGGTGAATACAAGTTCACCATTCGCGCATCGAACCGAGTCGGATACTACGACTTCACCCAGGCAACGATCACGGTGGGTGAAGAACCTAAGGTGTTGAGCGCAAGAACAATCGAAATCACCAAGGGGGCCGAATTCGCAGAAGACATTTCGATTGAGGCCTACCCCACACCGGAATACACCATTTTGTCTGGGTCTCTTCCATTTGGCCTAACTCTGACTCAGAATGGCTCGCTCGAAGGAGCACCGCTGCAGGCGGGCCAGTTCCAGTTCAAAGTTCGCGCCCAAAGCTGGGCCGGAATCACCGACTCAGAGACAATCACGCTTGAGGTGTTGAGCGCACCGACAATCGAAGTTGCACAGATGGCAACCCAAGTTGTTGTCGCTAGTGCATTCGAGGGTGAAGTTTCGTCTGCCGCGTATCCGGCAGCGTCGTATTCTTTGGCATCTGGAGCGCTACCAAGCGGCGTAACGTTGAACTCAGTAACCGGCGAACTTTCCGGTCAACCAACTGAAGTTGGCGAGTTTGATTTCGTGCTTCGAGCCACCAACAAAGTCGGGCACGACGACACCGAGCCGGTAACTCTTTTGGTTGGCGAGATTCCTGCACAAATTGAGTCTCGATCACTAGAAACCAACCGTGGTGCGTCGTTCTCGGCCGAGTTCGAAATAGAAGCATTCCCAACTCCTTCTTACTCGCTGGCCTCAGGCGCTTTACCAGCTGGGATGCTGCTCAGCAGCGCTGGCGTGCTTACTGGTTCCCCAACCGAGCAAGGAAAGTTCACGTTCACGATTTCGGCTTCAAGCTGGGCAGGAACGACACAATCTGAGGTCATTACGTTCGAAGTCAACAGCGCACCCGAGTTGAAAGATGCGATCGTCGACAACCAGGTTTCTCTCGCAAGCGAATATTCGGCCGCAGTTTCGGTCGAAAGCTACCCAGCAGCAACCTACGAATTAGCTAGCGGAAGTCTTCCCGGCGGCGTGACATTGAATGCAACGACTGGGCAGCTTTCAGGTTTCACCAGCCAATCGGGCACCTTTGAATTTGTCGTGCGTGCGGTCAACGAACTTGGCACTTTTACCTTTGACCAGTTCACAATCATGGTTGGTGCTAAGCCTGGCGATTTCTCGAATCTTGGACCATTTGAACTTCGAAAAGGCGTGAGCTACAAAGCGGACTACAGCGTTCCTGCCGTTCCAACGCCAAAATACAGCTTGGCTTCTGGCAGCCTTCCAACGGGCCTTCAGCTGCTCGAAAATGGGCAAATCGAGGGAACTCCGACCGCAGCTGGAATCTTCGAATTCAAGATTGAGGCTAAGAGCTGGGCAGGAACCACGGTTTCAGAGACCATTCGTCTCGAAGTCTTGGCCCCGCCGGCCAGCGTAACGAGCAACCTACCAAGCGAAATTGGTAAGGGTACTGCGGTCAACTTTGGCTTCGAATCCGATGGTTTTCCGAGCGCCACATTCAAAATCAGCGAGGGCGCGCTTCCTCCGGGGCTGACACTCGATGAATCAACGGGTCGAATTACTGGTGCTGCCACCTCGTTGGGAACCTTCAGCTTTGGCATTCTAGTGAGCAACAAAGTGGGCTCACTTGACGCTGGCAACTTCACGATTCGGGTTGAAAACGCACCCCAGGTCGAACCTCTCAACTTGCCGAGTCGAGTGAAGTTGGGTCAAGGGTTCACCCAAGCCATTGCCTTCACCGGATTCCCGGTTCCTACGGTTACCGTGAAATCAGGAGCGCTGCCTGCCGGTATTAAGTTGAACTCCGACGGAACCTTCAGTGGTGCCGCCACGAGCACCGGTGAGTATTCGTTCACCATTTCGGTTGGAAACCGTCTGGGCTCAAGTGTTTCAACGCACAAGGTTGTAGTCACCGAATCTCCAACACTCGAAGCTTTAGGCACAAGCACGATGAAGGTCGGGGATGCCTTCACTCTGGCCATGCAGGCGGGCGGTTACCCTGCACCAACCTTGTCGCTGATCGGCAAGCTACCTGCCGGGCTGAGCTTCAGCGCGGCATCCGCGACCATTTCGGGTAAGGCAACTGAGTCGGGAACCTTCGATTTGACTGCAAGGGCTACAAACAGTTTCGGCGAAGTGACGGAACGATCGTTTTCAATCGTCGTTGAGGCCGAAGGAGCATTGAGTCGCCAGATTTCCCTAAAGGCAGAACTTGGTTCTCCAATTGCAGGTTCAAACGTTGAAATTCAGGCCGAGGGCGTGAAGAGCGGTGCAAGTTACATCGTTGAGCTGCACTCAGACCCAATCGTGCTCGATGAAGGTGTTGTGCCTGACATCGGCGCATTGCTCCTCAACGCGACTATTCCAGAGGGTCTCGAACCGGGCTGGCACCGAATCGAACTGCGCACCACGGGAGCCGATAACTCTGCTGTAGTCGACGTGGTTTACTTCGAAGTCACGGCCAGCGGCCTTCTCGAGACTCTCCCCCAAGACACACCTCCGACGCAAGAAGAAGTCGACACGGCCCTCACAGACGACGCTGCTTTCCTTGCCGAGTTGGGAATTGACCCTGCATCGTTGGTGCCTCAAGAGGTCGCCCAGGAGCAAACCGAAAACGTGGTGACAGTCGTTGCTGCACTCAGCTTGGTGGCTGGAGCCACAGCGGCTGCAGCATCTGTTAGTGCGATTTCTGGCGGCTCTGCACCTGCCCCGGCTCGATCGCCAATAGCACCGGCAACTGGCGCAGCAACCAGCAGTTCTTCGTCGACTTCAAACACACGCACTGGCGGAGGTCCTTCTGGCGGAGGTCCTTCTGGCGGAGGTCCTTCTGGCGGTGGAGGTGCAGGTGGATCCGGTGGAGCCCCGGGCGGTAAAGACGGGGATGGCGGAAGCGACGAAGAGTCTTCTGATGCAGGCTACGGAAACATCGAAGGTGACCTCGACGACTTCACAGATGAGAGAAGTGGTTGGGGTGACCGCCTCGCTATCTGGAAGTCAGCGTGGATGACCGCCGCCGACCACATCTACTTCAAACTGGCGCATGTGTTGTCTAAGTTCTCGCCTGTTGCTGGAAAGGTTGCCAACGACGGGTCATACCTGACCGCCATGACGGGTGTCTTCTCAGTTCTGCCAACTTTGGCAGCGGGCATCCTGGGAGTCTTGGCGGTCTCGTCAAACGAACCGAGTATCTACACTTCAGCGAGCGTTGTTCTGATCACCGTGATTATCGCGCTGGGAACCATAGATGCGCTTGCCGGCTTTGTGGGCATGCTTGCCGTGATTGTGACATCGCTCAGTTACTACGGCTTTACCGATGGCGGCGTCGGGCGTTACCTGCTGACTCTAGCGATGCTTGGGTTCGGTCCAATCATTCTTTCGACGGCGTTTAGAAAGATTAGACGCAACAAGATTGAGAACCTCTCGGGAATCTGGGAGCGCATCACAGACCTCGCGATCATTTTCTTCATTTCATACCTCACCACCACATCTTTGGTCGGAGCCGTTTCAGCCCTTGCCGGAGCTTCGGTCAGCATTTCAGAACACTCGCAGTCCATCGGACTCATGGTGGCTGCCATTGCAACTATTCGCGTGTTGCTAGAAGAACTTGCAGCAGCTGGATTCACCGCTCGCCTTGAGCACATCAACCCAACCGAGGTTGATGGGCCATCGAAGCTACAAACCTGGTTCTCTCTGCTCGTCAAGTATTCGGTGCTTTGCTACATGTTGGCACCGATAGTTGGCTCAGGATGGCAACTCTGGGTTGGAGCATTCGTAATCTTCTTCCCAAGCTTGGTCGGGCAGTTTGATCTGCAGCTACCGACTAGCAAATTTGTGTGGCAAATCATCCCTAGCGGTCTTGTCGCCCTAACCATTGCCAGTTTGATAGCCGGATGGTCGGGAACATTGGTCGAGATGCTGTTCGGCAACCTAGAGAATTTCAAAGATTTATCTTTCGTTCTATCTCCGATTCCGGTTATCGCGGTTTCATTGCTTGCGATGTTTGCCGAACCGTCAAAACGCTTCTATGAGAAGCTGGGCGGTTCAAAAATCATCTATGTGATCGGCGGAATCGCCATTTACTTCTGGACCCTTGATGTGTCTGGTTTCTGGGCCGCTCTAGGCGGATGATTTCGATTCGGTTAAAACAAAAAAGGAACTCCGTTGGGAGTTCCTTTTTCTTTGGTGGACCTGAGGGGATTTGAACCCCTGACCCCCTGCATGCCATGCAGGTGCGCTACCAGCTGCGCCACAGGCCCGAGTCGTCAAGATGACAACTTGTTTAGATTACTACAGATTTGCGGCTGTTGCAGCGTCTAACTTGACGATGGGGCTGTCATTCCAAAGGCGCTCGAGTGAGTAGAAGATTCGGTCTTCTTCGTGCATCACGTGCACAATCACGTCACCGAAGTCGAGCAGAATCCAGCGAGCTAGAGTCTTGCCCTCACGCCTCAGGGTCTTGAAACCGGCTTCGAGCATCTTCTCTTCCACCTCATCAGAGATTGCAGCTACCTGGCGCTCACTGCGCCCGCTAACCAGAAGAAATACATCGGTGAGGGCCAAGTTATTGCTGACGTCGAGAGCGACGACATTTTCGGCTAGTTTGTCGAGGGCCGCATTTGCGGCGATTTGGGTGGCGGCTACGGCCTGTTTAGTTGCAGTCATTACATCTATCGTAGGATGCCGAACATGTAGGCAAGTGCCAAAAGCGACGAGATGGTGATAATCGACACCGCGAGAGTAGTCGCCAGAACCACGTGTTCCATAGACTTTCGAAGCTTTCCTGGCAGCACGCCGATCTTGGCCTTCGAATTCATTACGCCCGATGATCTGATCGGGGCAACCGAAGAAACATATTCGGTAGCCGAATCAATCGCGTCAGCCGAGTCTGCGTCTGGAGAATCCGGAATGACTTCGATCTCGCCGGTGGCTGGAGGGGCAACAATCTCAATCGCTCCCGTAGTGAGAATCTCACCGGTTTCGGTCATAATCGAGCCGGCCAAAAGAGCGTCTGGCACTTGTGTGATCACGATCGAGTTTGTCTGAGGCTCGAGAACGAGAGAGCCTGAAATCTGGAACGGCGACAGCTCAACCGGTTGCTCTTGCTCAACCTCGACGGCAAGCGCTTCGACCTCGACGGCAGGCGCTTCGGCATCAGTGGGTTCGGGTAAGGCTTGTGTCGGGGACTCAGGCAAAGCATCCGCTTCTGAAACAGGCTCAGACGCAACGGGAACCAGTGGGAAGAATTTGGGAGCCTGCTCTTGGGAAACCGGAGCAGTCTCGATTTGCTCTGGAGCGGCAACTTCTGGAGCGGCAACGACTTCGACCATGTCGACGATCTCAGCAGCCTCGGGTTCGATTGCAGACGCAGCAGCGACAGGCTTGTGCGATACCGGGTAGGCAGCCTTCTGCGAATATGAGGGGTACTGAACGACCTCGTTAGCCATGGTTCTCCCCCACATAAAGACTGTGCTTTGCAATGTATTGAACCACACCGTCTGGCACGAGATACCAAACCGGCTTGGCTGCACTCACGCGCTGCCTAATGTCGGTACTCGAAATTGCCAAAGCTGGGATCTCCAGCACAGAAATAGCACCTTCTGGATGTTCGGGCAGAGTCATTTGGTGACCAGGGCGGCTCACCGCAACGAAGTGGGCAAGATCCCAGATTTGATCAACTTCGCGCCAAGAAAGAATCTGGGCGATTGCGTCCGCTCCTGTGATGAAGTAAAGATCGGCGTCTGGATGCAGGTCGCGGAGTTCGCGCAAGGTGTCGATTGTGTAGGTTGGCCCGGCGCGATCGATATCGACTCGGCTGACTTTGAACCTTGGGTTCGACGCAGTGGCTACCACGGTCATTAAATAGCGGTCTTCAGATTTGGTTACCTTGCGAGTTTTCTGCCACGGTTCACCTGTTGGCACAAAGATAACTTCAGAGAGATTGAAAGCTGCCGCTGCCTCGGATGCTGCCACGAGGTGCCCATTGTGAATAGGGTCGAACGTTCCACCCATCACTCCCAGACGCACCTTGGTCATGAATACCCCGCGAAAGCGGTTTAGTGGTGTCCCTTAGAGTCTTTGCTCTTGTGGTCGTGACGGTTAGCCACATCACGGTATGACCAAGTCACCCATCCCAAAAGTACAAAGACACCCATTGCCACGAAAAAATATGGGATTGTGTCGAGAAGTGTTACAGCGTGTTCGCTGTGCTCTTCTGTCACGCTAGCCAAGAAAGACATTGTTCTCCTTACAACTGTTCAAGAATAACCTAGACACGGGTCTGGCCAGAGCCACGAACGAGCCACTTGGTGCTGGTTAGCTCGGCTAGCCCCATTGGTCCGCGGGCGTGAAGCTTTTGGGTCGAGATGCCGACTTCGGCACCAAAACCAAACTCTCCACCATCGGTGAACCGAGTTGCTGCGTTGACCATAACCACGGCTGAATCGACCTCAGCCAGGAAGCGCTCGGCATTGGCGATATCTTCGGTAATGATCGATTCGGTGTGGTGGGTCGAATACTTGGCGATGTGGCTAAGGGCTTCGTCAAGATCACTAACCACTCGAACGGCCAGATCTAGCGAGTAGTACTCAGCCGACCAGTCGGCCTCTGTAGCGGCCACGGCGTCGGGCCAGGCAGCACAGACGCGCTCGTCACCGTGGATAGTGACTCCAGAAGCACTCAATTTGTCAAAGATTGGCTTGGCAACGCGGTCAAAAGCTGCCTCGTGGATCAAAAGTGTCTCTAGGGCATTGCAGACCGAAGGTCTTTGAACCTTTGAGTTGTGAACAATCTCAACCGACCAGTCGAGGCGGGCCGATTCGTCAATAAAAATGTGTACGACTCCGTCACCGGTTTCGATCACGGGCACCTTCGACTCTTCGACGACGGCCTTGATTAGGCTTGCGCTACCTCGAGGAATCAAAACATCAACCAAGCCTCGAGCCTGCATCATTTCAACTGCGCCAGCTCTGCCGAAATCATCAACGGTTTGAACGCTGTCGCCCGGCAGGCCAACCGATGCGATGGCCCGCTGAAGAATCTTGACTAGCAAAAGGTTGGTGTTCTCGGCAGCCGAACCACCACGCAGAACGCTAGCGTTACCGGCTTTGAGAGCTAACGCGGCAATGTCGATGGTGACATTTGGTCTGGCTTCGTAGATTGCGCCGACGACACCGAAAGGCACGGCAACTTGGGTAAGTTTTAGCCCGTTAGGTAGCGTCATGCCCTTAGCAACGTCGCCGATTGGGTCGGGCAAAATTGCGATGGAACGAACCGCCTGAGCGAGAGCACTGATGCGCTGTTCGTTGAGCGTCAAACGGTCTTGTAAGCCGGCTGAGAGGCCGCTGGAAACACCAGCTTCTATGTCTAGAGCATTTGCTTCAATGATTGCTTTGGTGTTTGCCTCGAGGGATACAGCGATTGCTTCAAGAGCTGCGTTCTTCTGCAGGGTATTGGCTTGCGCAAGCGCACCAGATGCCTGCTTTGCGAGACGAATCTTGTCTACAGCGCTCATTACTTGCCCACCTTTACTGGTTCGAACCAAGTGCCAACGTCTTGCCCTTCAAGGGCAACCGAAACATTCGCCGTGCTGGTAAGCAGCACCGGAATCCCCGAGGCGTTGGCAAGTTTGGCTGCCGAAACCTTGGTCTCTGCTCCGCCTGTTCCAACGGTAGAACTACTACCGCCGATTTTCACGTTTTCAAGCTGGTCATCAGCCGCGACCGTCACGACCCGAGTTGCGCCTGGTTCGGTTGGCGGTGCGGTGTAGAGAGCATCCACGTCGCTAAGCAAAACTAGGATGTCTGCATGAAGAAGGTCTGCGACCAAAGCGGCCAGGCGGTCGTTGTCGCCAAAGCGAATTTCGGCAGTAGCAACCGTGTCGTTCTCGTTGACAATCGGAAGAACGCCAAGCTCAAGCAAACGGTTCATGGCGTTTTTTGCGTTGGTTCTGGTGAGGTTGCCCTCAAGGTCGTCAGCGGTTAGAAGAACTTGCCCAGCAATGATGCCGAACTGCTCTAGAACCTGCTGGTAACGAGTGATGAGGCGGCTCTGACCAACCGCGGCAAGAGCCTGAGAGGTTGGCAAATCGGCTGGCTTGGTGTCGATGTGGAGCAGTGGCATGCCGGTAGCAATTGCTCCGGATGAAACCAAGACGACCTGAGTGCCGCGACCGTGAACTTTGGCAAGAGATGCAACGAGTGAACCAAGTTGACCGGCGTTTTCACCGCTGATCGAAGACGAACCAACCTTGACCACAATTCTCTTTGCGGTCAAAATCTCGCTACGGTCATGCACTGCCACGGTTAGCTCTCTTTGTCGTCTTCGCGAACTTCGTCACTGTCAAGGGTATCGGCAGCATTCCAGATGCCTGACTTGCCTTCTCGTTCAAGCTCAGCACGCGCAGCTGCCTTGGCATCCATGCGTGCCTTGTATTCTTCGCGTCTTTGAGTGGTGGTGCGACGCTCTCTGAGATCGAAGCGAGCATCGGTACCGCGAGGACCAGCGATAAGTTCTGCAGCACTCGAAATAGTTGGTTCCCAGTCAAATAGAACGCCTGCACCAGGGCCGATAACCACGGTTGAACCGGCTACAGCGCCAGCCTTGAAAAGTTCGTCTTCGATACCGAGCTTGGCGAGACGGTCGGCTAGGTAGCCAACTGCCTCTTCGTTCGAGAACTGCGTTTGAGCAACCCAACGTTCTGGCTTGGCCCCGATGATTCTGAAGATTTCTTCGTCGCCCCACATTTCGCGATGAATCGAGAACTTGCCCTCGTCTCGCTTTTGCTGCATGAGAGTGATTCGCTGTTTGACGGGTTCGGCGGCTTTTACTTCGCGGGCTTGCTCAACCAAACCAGCCAGCGCAAAGTTGAGTTCGCGCAAACCAACTCGTGATGCAGCCGAAACATCGAATACCCGATAGCCGCGTGCTTCTAATTCGGGGCGAACGAACCCAGCCATCTCTTGTCCATCAGGAAGGTCAATCTTGTTCAACGCGATTAGCTGCGGGCGCTCGAGCAGCGGAACCTGGCCTTCAGGCACTTCGTAGGCCTTGAGTTCATTCAAAATAATGTCGAGGTCGCTAATCGGGTTTCGATCGGTCTCAAGAGTTGCGCAGTCGAGCACGTGCAGAAGCGCCGCGCAACGTTCAACGTGGCGCAAGAACTCGAGACCTAGCCCCTTGCCTTTTGATGCCCCTTCGATGAGACCAGGCACGTCGGCGATTGTGTAAGTGGTGTCGCCACCTTGAACCACGCCAAGGTTAGGGTGAAGCGTGGTGAATGGGTAATCGGCAATTTTTGGGCGCGCAGCCGACATAGCCGCAATGAGGCTCGATTTACCGGCACTTGGATAACCAACCAAAGCAACGTCGGCAACAGTCTTGAGCTCGAGAATGATGTCGCCGCGCCAGCCTGGCACGCCGAGAAGAGCAAAACCTGGAGCCTTGCGTTTGGTCGAGGCTAGGGCTGCGTTACCCAACCCACCTTGACCACCTTCACCGATGACTAGCTCTAAGCCAGCCTCGTCGAGGTCGGCGATGAATTTGCCTCTTGAGTCTTTGACAACTGTTCCAACGGGCACCGAAAGCACCAGGTCGGCACCGTGATGGCCGTTTCTATAGTCACCGGCACCATCGCCACCGTCGCCGGCTGCGCGGTGAGGGTGGTAGTGGAAGTCAAGAAGTGTTGTTACTGACGAGTCTGCAACCAGACTGATTGAGCCACCCTTGCCGCCGTCTGCACCATCTGGGCCACCAAGTGGCTTGAATTTTTCGCGGTGCACGGAGACACAGCCGTCTCCGCCGTCACCCGCGCGAACGTGAAGTGTCACTTGATCAACAAATGTGACCATGACAACCTCCGATTTAGTAGTGATGAAACAACAGAAGGCGAGCCACTAGGCTCGCCTCCCGCAAAAACTTTTGACGCTCTAGGCTGCCTCAACGATGTTGACAACGCGACGGCCACCCTTGGTGCCAAAGGCAACTACGCCAGCGGCAAGTGCGAACAGAGTGTCGTCTTTGCCCTTGCCAACGTTTGCGCCGGGGTGGAAGTGAGTTCCACGCTGACGAACGATGATTTCACCAGCGTTTACAACCTGACCTGCGTAACGCTTTACGCCTAGGCGCTGTGCGTTTGAGTCGCGGCCGTTTCTAGTGGAGCTAACACCTTTTTTGGATGCCATTTTTCGTCAGTCCTTTACTTGATCTCGGTGACCTTGACGCGGGTTAGGTCTTGTCTGTGACCCTGACGCTTCTTGTAACCGGTCTTGTTCTTGTACTTCTGGATCACGATCTTTGGACCGCGAAGATCGCCGAGGATCTCGGCGGTTACCTGAACCTTGGCAAGCGCCTTTGCGTCGGTGGTGACTTTGTCACCGTCAACCAGCAGCACGGCTGGGAGCTGAATTTTGCCGTTAGCGTCGCCGGCAATGCGGTCGAGCGTAACGATAGTGCCGACCGACACCTTCTCTTGGCGACCGCCTGCGCGGACTACTGCGTAAACCACAGATCTACCCTTTGTTCATTAAGACTTGGATGGGCTCAGCCACAAGGCGAGCAACAAGGATTGAGTTTACCTTGCTTCTGCCCCGTAGGTCAAACCAATTAGCCTGCGTTTTCTGATGAATTTTCGCCGCTAAGCATCTCGGTGGTCACCCGTCGAGATTTTTTGCGACCCTGACCCGGTGCTGCTGGCTCAGGAAGCGCTCCCAGAACCGAATCGAGAACGGTCTCAGGTGTGTTCGAGGCTGCCTTGGCTACCGACGAAGCTGCTTGGTCTGAGGCGTTTTCTTGAGAATTGAGCGTGGATGCTGCGATCTGCGCCACCACGTTATTGATCTCGATTGCGCGCTCGGGTGTTACCACCTTGGCAACTTCCTGCTTCTTCTGGTTCTTGCCGCGCTTACCCGAGTTTTCGGACTTCGGCTGCGAGTGCTGCTCGTGTGAGGTTTTCGCGCGCATGTGCGGCTCGTTGTTCACGATGATGCCGCGACCAGCACAGGCATCGCAGTTTTCGCTAAATGTCTCAAGCAGTCCCAGACCGAGCTTCTTGCGAGTCATCTGAACCAGACCCAATGAAGTAACTTCGGCAACCTGGTGCTTGGTGCGGTCGCGCGATAGGCATTCCATCAGACGTCGTAGCACGAGATCACGGTTTGATTCGAGAACCATATCGATGAAGTCGACCACGATGATTCCACCGATGTCACGCAAGCGCAGCTGGCGAACAATCTCTTCGGCTGCTTCAAGGTTGTTTTTGGTTACGGTCTCTTCGAGGTTTCCACCCGAACCGACAAACTTTCCGGTGTTGACGTCGACAACGGTCATGGCTTCGGTTCGGTCGATTACCAGAGAGCCACCGGAGGGCAAGAAAACCTTGCGATCTAGGGCCTTGGCGATCTGTTCACCGATGCGGAATTCATCGAAGACATCCTTGCTGCCGGTGTATTTCTCGACACGTTCTAGCAAGTCGGGAGCAACCGATGCGAGGTAGCCCTCGATGGTCTCAGATGCGTCGTCGCCCGAGATAACCATTTTCTGGAAGTCTTCGTTAAAGACGTCTCGAACTATCTTGATTAGAAGATCTGGCTCGCTGTGCAGCAGAACCGGAGCTTGAGAGTTTTGAACCTTGGCCTGAAGGTCATCCCACTGCTTCTGCAAACGGGCTACATCGAGGGTCAACTGCTCTTCGGTTGCACCTTCGGCTGCGGTGCGAACGATCACACCGGCGTCTTCGGGTAGAACTTCTTTCAGAATCTTCTTGAGACGGGTGCGTTCGCTTTCAGGAAGCTTGCGCGAGATTCCGTTCATCGAGCCATTCGGCACATAAACGAGGTAGCGGCCAGGGAGCGAAACCTGCGAAGTTAGTCGGGCACCCTTTTGACCAACCGGGTCTTTAGTGACCTGCACCAAAACAGTGTCGCCTGATTTGAGCGCGAGTTCAATGCGCTTTGGCTGGTTGCCAGTTTCGGCAAGCTCCCAGTCGACTTCACCCGAGTAAAGAACGGCGTTGCGACCGCGACCGATGTCAACGAATGCTGCCTCCATGCTCGGAAGCACGTTTTGCACCTTGCCCAGGTAGACATTGCCAATCAGTGAAGCCTCGGATGCCTTGGCCACGTAATGCTCAACCAAAACCTTGTCTTCGAGAACTCCGATTTGAATTTTGCCCTCTTTTGAGCGCACAACCATGGTTCGGTCAACCGCTTCGCGACGAGCCAAAAACTCGCTCTCGGTGATTACCGAACGGCGGCGACCTGCATCCCGACCATCACGGCGACGCTGCTTCTTGGCTTCAAGTCGAGTCGATCCCTTGACGCGCTGCGGCTCGTTGCTCGGAGCTTTTGGCTCGCGCGGGGTGCGAACCTTGACCACTACGTTCTCTGGAAGATCACCGATATTGGCTTCTTCACCGGCTCGACGACGGCTGCGTCGACGAAGGTGATTCTCGCCATCGCTAGGTGCATCCACGATTTTGCCGCGCTTCGGGTCAACGACCGGAGTCGGCAGATCAGGCGCTTGAAATAGCAGGGATGTCGCTGACACGACTGTTGGCGCGACCGAAGCCTCGGTGGCAGCGGCCTTTGAACGTGAGCGTCCAGAAGACTTCTTTGGTGCGTCGTTTGACTCAGCCGGAGCAGTGGTTTCTGCCGCTAAGACTTCGCTCTTGGACTTAGCAACCCTCGCCGGCGCTCTCTTGGCTGCGGGTTTAGACGAAGCTTTAGGCGCGGACTTGGTTGCCGGCTTTGTCTCAGACTTAGACGAAGGTACCGTCGCCTCTGACTTGTCGGTCGCCTTCCCGCGTGAGCGGGTTGGTTTGGTTTCAGGCACGTTAGTAGCGTCTAGGTTAGTTTTTTTCTCCACCATTTAAGGTGCACTCCAAGCTGCCTTGGGGCTGTGCCACACATCAGCCTCTTGGCTCAAATCTCAGTGTTACCCGCCTCGGCGAATAACTAAATCTTCAAACTCGAGTCGGATTTCAAAACCAGCTGCTGCCCGATGGGTCTTATACATTGCGTGGTTCGCGCTCGATAAACCTTTAGTCGTTTCCGGTGTGGCCAGAACAACTTGCTTCAAGTATGGCAGTTACTCCCCCAAAAGTCACCCAAGCAAGTGGGATACTTGAAACTATGAGCAACGCAAGTGCAATCGAAACTATCGAGTCGCCTGGCAAGAAGTTTGCCATCACGATGATCTGGGCCGGCATCCTGGGCTGGTTTGCGGCTTTCTCTCTGGTCATCGAACGCATCCACATGCTCACCAACCCGGGTGAGGCACTCTCGTGTGATGTAAACCCGTTCATCAGCTGTGCATCCGTGATGAAAAGCGCTCAGGCTTCGATGTTCGGCTTTCCCAACCCAATCATCGGCTTGGGTGCTTTCGTAGCGCCTATTGCCGTCGGCGTCGCCATTTTGGCAGGAGCAAAATTCGCCAAGTGGTTCTGGCGCTTGTTTATGACCGGCGTGACTCTCGGCTTCATCTTCGTGATTTACCTGTTCATCACCAGCACGTTCGTGCTCGGTGTGCTTTGCCCATACTGCATGCTGGCTTGGGTCGCGATGATTTCAATCTTCTGGGCGACTTTCCTCTGGTCTGCGGCCGAAGGTGTAATCGAAGTGCCGACTCGAACCTTTGGCTTCTTTATGCGCTGGTCTGGCTCTTCATGGGTCTTTAGCCTCACCACCGAGGTGCTCGCAGTTGTGATTATTTTCTTCGCCCTATGGGAAGACTGGCTAACTATTTTCTAGAAACTCGTTGATTCTGCGCATGGTCTCAACCGTGTACTTCGGCAGAATTTCGCGGTGCTCCGGCGTGCTGGTTTCGAACAGG
Source organism: Rhodoluna sp. (assembly GCA_044348705.1). Lineage (GTDB taxonomy): Bacteria > Actinomycetota > Actinomycetes > Actinomycetales > Microbacteriaceae > Rhodoluna. The sequence goes on from JBIKSH010000004.1 coordinate 87,382, forward strand.
TAGTTCAACAAAATGATTCTTCGCTGCAGAAGCAGAGCCTTGGCCTCGTGGTCGGTGTGCTCTGGAATCGGGCGAACCGATGCATAGCCAGACTTGAGCGCAGCATCCTGTTCAGGAGTGTCTAGGTAGTACAAAGCTGTATACAGATCGTGAATTGGTAGGCCGACACCGCAGTCATCAAAGTCGAAAACACTTAGAGTGCCTTCGTGCCACATTAGGTTCCAACCGTGCATATCAGCGTGGATGATGCGCTTCGAGTCGCGCTCATACAAGTTCTCAATCACGCCGTCGATCTTTTCTAGCCCGGCTCGCACCAGCGCCTGGTCTTCGCTCGAAAGCTGCGAAGCTTCGGTGGTCAATAAGTCTTCGGTTTCCCAGAGCACGTCACGGAGGTTTGGTAGCCCAGCGCCTTGGCTCAACTCGAAACCAGCTGCAGCAACGTGCATTTTCGCCATCGCAGCACCAAGAGCGAAAAGCTGCTCTTCGGTCGGTTCATCACCGAGTTCTTCACCTTTGAGCCATGAGAACAAGACCGACAAAAGCGGTTTGCCCATCTCTTCGTTTGAAACCACTGAGAAGAAATCGCCCGACTTGTTGGCAATCGGAGAAGCGAAGTTTAGGTCGGTGTTGGCTTTTAGGTGGTTGATGAACTCGAGCTCGGCTAGCGCATTAGCCTTGCTGCGCTGCGAATTGATATTGATGCGCAGTGCGTAGCGGATTCCTTCAGCGGTTGATATGGCAAACGTTGAGTTGTATTCGTGGTTAATTGATTCGATCTCGGTGACTTCGCCGAGATCGTATTGCTTCAAAACCTCGGTGGCGTGATCAGTGAGCAACGCTACTTGGGCGTCGGTATCGAGGCTCGAAAAGTCAACCATTTGTCGTTCCTTTGATGTTGTCTCTTTTGTTTAGAACCAGAGGGCAAGCTCACGCGCCGCAGACTCTGGTGAGTCCGAACCGTGAACCAGGTTCTGCTGAACCTTTAGGCCCCAATCGCGACCGAGGTCACCACGAATGGTTCCCGGTGCAGCGACGGTTGGGTCGGTAGCGCCAGCCAAGGAGCGGAAGCCCTCGATTACGCGATGCCCTTCGAGGCGAATCGCCACGATCGCACCCGAAAGCATGAACTCAACCAGTGGCTCATAGAACGGTTTGCCGACGTGCTCGGCGTAGTGCTGCTCTAGAAGCTCGCGAGAAGCGTGGATGCTCTTTAGCTCACGCACCACGTAACCCTTGGCTTCGCAGCGCGAAACAATCTCGCCGATCAGGTTTCGAGCAACACCGTCTGGCTTGATCAGAACTAGGGTTTGCATAACTTCGGTCATTAGTTTTTCTCGCTTTCGATAACAAAAATCTCAGGGTTTGCATCAGGGTCTTGGCCGTTTTCGCGCATCCACGCTCGGCGGGCTGCGTCGACGGTGCTACCGGCGACCATGCCCCAAATCCATAGCCCCATAAAGATCACCTGGATGATGACAAAAAAGATGCCCGCACCGTGGAAAGTCGCGATGGCAATAGACAGAACAAGAAGTGTGACCTGAAGCGCCCAGCCGATTACATAGCTGCCTGGGCGCCCAAGCACACCTGGAAGCACGATGGTTACTACCGCGAGGCTGAGTCCAACAATCCAGACCGTCGGGCCATCGGCAACTTTGAGGCCGAAAGATACGAGAGTTGCGAAAAACACGGCGAATGATTGAAAGGCAAGAACGATCGAACCGAGAGCTCGTTGGGTCGATTTAGGCTTCATCGTCTTCTTCCGTTTCGGTTTGTACCAGTTTCAGCATATCGCCAACCATGCTCAATGAACCTGTCACGACGATTGCACCGCCCTCGAACACCATGGTTTGAGCGATTTCGTAGGCTTCGGCGACTGATTCGGCGACCGAAAGGTTTTCGGCACCAAAAACCGTTGCAGCAACTTTGGCTAGCTCCTCGGCTGTTACAGCGCGCGGCGAACTGGATGCTGCAACGATAACGTGATCGAACGACTTAGCCAGCGGGGCTAGCGTTGCGGCCGCGTCTTTTTCGCCAAGAACTCCGATGATGCCGATGGTCTTTGGCGCATCAAAATGAGTAGCGAGGGCTTTGGCTAGCGACTCAGCGCCGCCAGGGTTGTGGGCTCCGTCAAGAATGGTCAACGGGTTGTTGCTAACAATCTGAAGTCGCCCAGGCGAAGACATGTCAGCTACCGCCACTCGAATTACGTCTTCGGCGATGGCAAGATTGCCGCCGCCCAAGAAGGCCTCGACCGACATGATCGCAGTGGCTAGGTTCTCGGCCTGAAACTCCCCGTAGAGCGGCAAAAATAGGTCGCGGTACTCCCCCGCCAAACCCTGCACGGTGATTCGTTGTCCACCGGGAACAACTTCGGCCGACAAAACTTGGGCATCGCGTCCGAGCAACTTGAAACCTGAGGCGATAGACGCCGCCTTTGCGTCGATCACGGCCAGAGCATCCGCTGTTTGTGCACTGCTGACCACGATCGCGTCTGGCTTGATGATGCCCGACTTGGTCTTGGCGATTTCGGCGATGGTGTTGCCCAAGCGCTCCATGTGATCGAGCGATACGGGCGTGAATACTGCGACATCGCCGTCGGCAACGTTGGTGGAATCCCACTCGCCACCCATACCGACCTCGAGCACCAACACATCAACGGGTGCATCGGCAAACACTGCGAAACCCAGAACGGCAAGCGCCTCGAAAAACGTGAGCCGGGTGTCTCCGGCAGCAACCAGCTCGGCGTCAACCATGTCGAGAACCGGCTCGATGTCTTGGTACACCTCCCAGAGCACCTGGTCTTCGACGGGTTCGCCATCGATTGCCATGCGCTCGTTGAGTTTGACGAGGTGTGGGCTGGTGAACCTACCGGTGCGAAGGCCGTGTTCGCGAAGCAATCGCTCTATGAACCTCGTGGTCGAAGTCTTGCCGTTGGTTCCAGTGATGTGAATCACGCGGTACGAACGCTGTGGGTCGCCAAGTAATTCGACGGCTCGGCGGGTTGGCTCTAGGCGCGGGCGAAGTTTGTTCTCTGGGATGCGCACAACCAGCGCAGCCTCTACCTCGGCGGCCTTGCGTGCCCAGTGTGCTTCGGTGCTCAAGATTTGACTACCGAAACCGCGATGAGCTGCCCGTCGCCAAGCTCGGAGCCTTCGCTAAGTTCAACCTCGCTCGCGTCAAGCTCGAGCGCGAGCGTTTCTGACATAACAAGTTCTCGGTGGGCGGCAACTGCGGCTAGAACGCTAGCTGAGCCGCTTACTGAGAGCTTGATTCGGTCGCTAACGTCTAGCCCAGCATCTTTTCGAGCCTGCTGAATCAAACGAATAGCGTCGCGCGCCAAACCTTCTTCGGCAAGTTCGGCCGAAACCGCACCGTCGAGAATCAAGAAACCGCCGCCTGGCAAAATGCCGATCAGGTCGGTTGGGGCTTCACCCTCAGCGCCACCAGCGAAGTCGGCCACAAGGTCAAGCTCGTATTCGCCAGGCTCGAGGGCAACGCCATCCACGGTGACTGCGCCGTCAACCTCGGTCCAGTTTCCTGCCTTGGCTGCTTGGATGACACTCTGCACGTTCTTGCCAAGACGCGGCCCTGCGGCTCGAGCGTTGACGTTCAATCGCTTAGCAACGCCAAACTCGGTGGTCGAGTCGAGTGAAAGTTCAACCAGTGTCACGTTCTTGAGGTTTAGCTCTTCGCGAATAATGTCACTGAAAGGATCTAGGTCGGCTGCTTTTGCGGTGACCACGGTCAGGTTAGCCAGCGGCAAGCGAACGCGAAGACCAGAACCTTTGCGCAAGCTCGAGCCAACTGAGGTGAGTTCGCGAACCTGGTCCATGGCGGTAACTAGTGCATCGTTCTGTGGCAAAGCTGACGCGTCTGGCCAAGACTCAAGGTGAACCGAACGCCCACCGGTAAGTCCACGCCAGATTTCTTCGGTGATCATCGGCAGCAACGGAGCAGCGAGGCGACAGAAGATTTCGAGAACCGTGTAGAGCGTGTCAAAAGCTTCGGTCGAGACATCCCAGAAGCGATCGCGCGAACGACGTACGTACCAGTTGGTCATCACGTCGGCGAAGTCGCGCAAACGAGCCGCGGCCGAGTATGAATCGAAGTGGTTGAAGTCGTTCTCGAGCTCGACGATTAGAGTGCGAGTTTTGGCTAGAAGGTACTGATCGAGCACATCGGTGCTGTCATGAGAAATCTTCGCCTCGTAGTTACCAGCGTTGGCATAGAGCGAGAAGAAGTAATAGGTGTTCCAGAGCGGCAGAAGAACCTGGCGAACACCCTCGCGAATACCCTGCTCGGTCACGATCAGGTTTCCACCGCGCAGAATCGGGCTAGATAGCAAGAACCAGCGCATTGCGTCTGCTCCGTCGCGATCGAAAACCTCGTTGACGTCTGGGTAGTTGCGCAAAGACTTCGACATCTTCTGACCGTCATTGCCAAGAATGATTCCGTGAGAAATCGCCGACTTGAAAGCTGGTCGGTCGAAAAGCGCGGTTGATAGCACGTGCAGGGTATAGAACCATCCGCGGGTTTGACCAACGTATTCAACGATGTAATCGCCCGGGTTGTGGGTGTCGAACCACTCACGGTTTTCAAATGGGTAGTGAACCTGGGCGAAAGGCATCGAGCCAGATTCGAACCAGCAGTCAAGAACCTCTGGCACGCGACGCATGGTCGATTTGCCAGTTGGGTCGTCTGGGTTTGGGCGGGTTAGGTGGTCGATGGTTGGTCGATGAAAGTCATCGATGCGAACGCCGAAGTCGGCTTCGAGAGCGTCGAGTGAACCGTAAACATCGATTCTCGGGTAGTTCGGGTCGTCTGACTTCCAGACTGGAATCGGTGCTCCCCAGAAACGGTTGCGACTGATGGCCCAGTCACGCACGTTTTCGAGCCACTTTCCGAACGAACCATCTTTGGTGTGCTCGGGTGTCCAGTCGATTTGCTGATTCAGTTCAAGCATGCGGTCGCGCAACTTGGTGGTTTCAACAAACCACGACGAAACCGCCTTGTAGATCAGTGGGTTCTTGCAGCGGTAGCAGTGCGGGTATGGGTGGTCATAAGAGGCCTGCTTGAACAAGCGACCGTTGACCTTTAGCCAAGTGATGATGTTCTTGTTGGCGTCGAAAACGTGTTGACCCTCGAACTCGCTGACGACCGAGTTGAACTCGCCGCGCTCGTTGATCGAAACATAAACCGGAATTCCTGCCGCTTCACAAACTCGCTGGTCATCTTCACCATATGCGGGAGCTTGGTGAACGATTCCGGTTCCGTCACCTTCGCCCACATAGTCGTCGACCAAAACCTGCCAGGCGTTGGCAACGTCAAACTTGCTCTCGTCGGCATAAAAGTTGAAGATACGCTCGTAACGAAGACCAGCCAGCGACTGCCCGCTGACGGTTCGCTCGATGGCTGCCACAGCCTCATCGGCGGTCTCGAAACCTAGTTCTTTAGCATGAGCGCCGACCAGGCTCTTGGCTAGCAAGTGACCAGCCACAACCGCGTAGTCAATCTGCGGGCCAACCGCGAGCGCAAAGTTGGTCGGAAGAGTCCATGGTGTGGTCGTCCAGGCAAGAAGCTTGACACCATCGAAACCTTGACCGTCAAGAATTGGAAAGTTGACCGTTACGGTCTGGTCTTGACGATTGCGGTAAACCTCGTCATCCATGCGAAGTTCGTGGTTCGACAGTGGAGTCTCGCAGCGCCAGCAGTAAGCGAGCACCTTGAAGCCCTCATAGATCAGACCTTTGTTGTGCAGCTCTTTGAAGGCCCAGAGCACGCTCTCGGTGTAATCGGCGTCTAGAGTCTTGTAATCGTTGTCAAAGTCAACCCAGCGAGCTTGACGAGTGACGTAGGCGCGCCAATCCTCGGTGTATTTGAGCACGGATGTTCGGCAGTAGGCGTTGAACTTATCGATGCCGTACTTCTCGATCTCAGGTCGACCCGAGATGCCCAGCTGGCGCTCTGCCTCTACCTCTGCAGGCAGCCCGTGAGTATCCCAGCCGAAACGACGCTCGACTCGGTAGCCCTGCATGGTCTTGAAACGCGGAACCATGTCTTTTGCGTACCCGGTAAGAAGGTGACCGTAGTGCGGCAAGCCGTTGGCGAACGGGGGGCCGTCGTAGAACACAAATTCTTCGGCGTCACTGCGGGCATCGATGGATGCTTGGAACGTCGAGTCTTTGGCCCAGTAGTCCAAAATGTTGGTTTCGACAGCCGGAAAACTCGGGCTCGGGTTTACCCCTTCGCTCGCGCTGGAAGAACCATCATTGTTTTTTGGATACATGCTTGCTTTCGTGCGTTCGTGCAGTGTTACAACACTCAATGTTAACCTTATACAAACCCCTATTTTGGAGACATCAAGCGTGACCACTGCCTCGTCTACACCAGCCTTCCTCGCTCCGGCCAATGCGCCCGAGAAAGTTACCGTCGAGGGGCTCGAAGAGAAGTGGTCTGTGGCCTGGGATGAAGCAGGGGTTTACCGCTTCAACCGCGCCGCCACCCGCGAGCAGATCTACTCGATCGACACTCCTCCACCGACCGTTTCGGGCTCTCTGCACGTAGGCCACGTTTTCTCTTATACCCACACCGACGTTGTTGCCCGCTTCAAGCGCATGAACGGTTTCGAGGTTTATTACCCAATGGGCTGGGATGACAACGGTCTACCAACCGAGCGCCGCGTGCAGAACTACTTTGGCGTTCGCTGCGACCCAACGCTCCCTTACGTCGAGAACTACTTGCCTCCATTCGAAGGTGGCGACAACAAGTCGTCTAAGGCCGCTGACCAGATTGCCATTTCACGCCGTAACTTCATCGAACTTTGCGAAAAGCTAACCGCCGAAGACGAGAAGCAGTTCGAAGCGCTGTGGCGCAGACTCGGCCTATCGGTCGACTGGACGCAGACCTACCAAACCATCTCACCAGACGCTGTGGCAGTTTCGCAGAAGGCGTTCTTGAACAACCTCGCTCGCGGTGAGGCCTACCAGTCGATGGCCCCTACCCTCTGGGATGTCACGTTCAGAACCGCCGTGGCTCAGGCCGAACTCGAAGACCGCGACCAGCCGGGTGCCTACCACCGCCTCGGTTTCAATGGTCCAGACGGCAAGATTTTCATCGAAACCACCAGACCAGAACTGTTGCCAGCCTGTGTTGCGCTGGTTGCGCATCCGGATGACGAGCGCTACCAGGGTTTGTTCGGCAAGACCGTTCGCACCCCGCTGTTCGATGTCGAGGTTCCGGTTGTAGCCCACCGCCTGGCTCAGATCGACAAGGGTTCGGGCATCGCCATGATCTGTACCTTCGGTGACGTGACCGACGTGATTTGGTGGCGCGAACTAGACCTGCCGAACCGAGCCATTCTTGGCTTCGACGGCCGAATCTTGGCCGAAGCTCCTGAGGGCATCACCTCGGCGCGCGGTCTTGAGGTGTTTGCAGAACTCGCCGGCAAAACCGTCTTCTCGGCGAAAACTCGAATCGTTGAATTACTGACCGAGTCTGGCGACCTAGTCGGCGAGATTCGCAACATCACCCACCCGGTCAAGTTCTTTGAAAAGGGCGACAAGCCTCTTGAGATTGTTTCGACACGCCAGTGGTACATCCGCAACGGTGGTCGCGATGCCGAGTTGCGCGAGAAATTGATCGAGCGGGGCAAGAAGCTTGCCTTCCACCCAGACTTCATGCGCGTTCGCTACGAGAACTGGGTGAATGGCCTCACCGGTGACTGGCTGATTTCTCGCCAGCGCTTCTTCGGCGTGCCGATTCCGGTTTGGTACGCCCTCGACGCCAACGGTGAGCCGAACTTCGACGCTCCTCTAGTGCCGAGCCACGACCTGCTTCCGATTGACCCGTCTTCACAGGCACCTGCTGGCTACGACGAGTCGCAGCGCGGCGTTCCTGGCGGATTCATCGGCGAAGTGGACATCATGGACACTTGGGCGACCTCTTCGCTCACTCCACAGCTTGCTGGCGGCTGGATCTCTGACCCAGAAAAGTACGCCAAGGTATACCCGTTTGACCTTCGCCCACAGGGCCAAGACATCATTCGCACCTGGCTGTTCTCGACCGTGCTTCGTTCTGAGCTCGAGTCGGGTCAACTGCCTTGGTCGAACGCCGCAATCTCGGGCTGGATTCTCGACCCAGACCGCAAGAAAATGTCGAAGTCGAAGGGCAACGTTGTAGTTCCTGCCGAGCCGATTGACAATCACGGCGCTGACGCGGTTCGCTACTGGGCTGCTGCGGCTCGTTTGGGCACGGATGCTGCCTTTGACGAAGGCCAGATGAAGGTCGGTCGCCGCTTAGCCATCAAGGTGCTCAACGCAGCCAAGTTTGCGCTCTCGTTTGAGGTTCCTACTGGCTACACCGAAGTATCTGAACCTGTCGACCAGGCGATGCTGCTGGCACTTGCCGATGTCGTGACCGAAGCTACCAAGGCGTTCGAGAACTACGACCACACCAAGGCTCTAGAACTAGCCGAAAGCTTCTTCTGGAACTTCACTGACGACTATCTAGAACTCGTCAAAGAGCGTGCCTATGGTCAGGGTGGGGCAACCGAAACTCAGCAGGCCTCTGCCGCAATCGCCCTGCGTAAGGCTCTGCACGTAATGCTGCGCTTGTTTGCACCGTTCTTGCCTTACGCCACAGACGAAGTGTGGTCATGGTGGCAGACCGATGCCGGTTCGATTCACCGTGCCGCTTGGCCGAAGGCTAGCGAGCTCAGTGTCGGGCTAGATGCAACCAACCGCGGACTTCTGGCACAGGCATCCGTCGCTCTAAGCGGTGTTCGCAAGGCCAAGAGTGACGCCAAGGCTTCGATGAAGGCAGAGGTCGTCAGCGCCACGCTGAAGGCCCCAGCGGCTCAAATCGAGCAGTTGGCGCTAATCGAGTCTGATCTGCGTTCTGTGGGTCGAATTCAGGCGTTGAACATTGTTGCAGGCGACGAGCTTGAGTTAACCGAAATCGTGCTTGCCGAGGTCGAATAACCGCTATCGCGGCACCGTTGTTCGGGTATTAGGCTCGTAGCCATGACCTTCAACGATGAAAACCCGTTTGCCCACCGCTCGACCCTGCCTTACGAGTTGCCGCCTTTTGCGAGCATCCGTGAAGAGCACTATCTCGACGCGTTTTATGCCGGATGCTCGGCTCACCTAGCCGAAATCGAAGAGATTCTCGCCCAGCCCGACGTCACGTTTGAAAACACTGTCGTCGCCATGGAGCGCACCGGTGCTCTGCTAACTCGTGTACTGCTCGTGTTTTTCAACAAATCATCGAGCGACACTTCACCAAAGCTTGACGAGATCGAGGCAGAGATTGCTCCGAAGTTCTCGGGCCACATGGACGCCATTCGACTAAACCCTGCGCTGTTCGCCCGAATCAACGAGCTGTATGCGAAGAAAGACGACCTTGGCCTAGACGCCGAATCGGCTTGGTTGCTTGAGCGCTACCACCGCGACTTCATTCAGGCCGGCGCGCACCTCAGCGAAGCCGACCGCGAAACCCTAAAGGGCTACAACGAGCGCCTCTCGGTGCTTGACACGATGTATGGCCAGCGCGTTCTTGCCGACGCCAACGACCTAGCCGTAATCGTCGACTCGGTTGCCGAGCTAGATGGTTTGAGTGACACCCAGATCGCCACCGCAGCGGCAGCAGCCGAAGCCCGTGGGCTTGCTGGCAAGTGGGTCATTCCGATGGTGAACTTCACCGGCCACCCGCTACTCGGTGCTCTCAAGAACCGCGGACTGCGCGAGCGAATCATGCACAACTCGCTCATCAAGTCGTCGCGCGGTAACGACAACGACGTTCAAGGCCTAATCAAAGAATTCGTTGAGCTGCGCGCCAAGCGTGCCAAGCTGTTTGGTTTTGCATCGCACGCCGAGTACATCATCGGCGACCAGACCGCCGGCAACCCTGGCAACGTTCACACCATGCTTCGACGTATCGCGCCAGCAGCGGTTCGCAACGCAAAGCGTGAGGCAGCCGACATCCAAGCCATGATCGATGCCGAGGGTGGCGACTTCGAGCTCGCCGCTGCCGACTGGGATTTCTACACCGAGAAGGTTCGCGTCGCCAAGTACAACGTAGACACCGAAAAGTTCAAGCCTTACTTCGAACTTGAGCGAGTGCTTCAAGACGGCGTGTTCTTTGCCTCGACCAAGCTGTTCGGCATCACCTTCAGCGAACGTCACGATCTGGTCGCCTACCACCCAGACGCCCGTGTGTTTGAGGTTCACAACGAAGATGGCACCGAGTTGGCACTGTTCGTGTTCGACGCATACGCTCGCGAGTCAAAGCGTGGCGGCGCCTGGATGAATAACCTCGTTGACCAGTCGCACCTACTTGGTCAAAAGCCGGTAGTCGTGAACAACCTCAACGTGCCTAAGCCTCCGCTTGGCGAGCCAACTCTGCTCACCTTCGACGAGACCAACACCCTGTTCCACGAGTTCGGTCACGCACTTCACGGCATGCTTTCAAACGTGAACTACCCGCGCTTTAGCGGCACCTCTACCCCACGCGACTTCGTTGAGTTCCCGTCACAGGTGAATGAAATGTGGATGCTCTGGCCGGAGGTCGTGCAAAACTACGCGCGTCACCACATCACCGGCGAGGCTCTGCCACAGGAGTGGATCGACAACCTGAACAAGACCGAAACCTTCAACCAGGGTCACGCAACAACTTCATACCTGGCTGCGGCGATTCTCGACCTGGCCTGGCACGAGCTTCAGCCTGGTGCCAACGTTGGAGATGTGCAGGCATTCGAAGCTAAGGCGATTGCCGACTACGGCCTCGACTTTGCTCCGGTGCCAACCCGCTACCGCTCGACCTACTTCACCCACATCTTTGCTGGTGGATACGCGGCCGGTTACTACGGTTACATCTGGTCTGAGGTTCTAGACGCCGAAACAGTTCAGTGGTTCAAGAACAACGGCGGCCTTACTCGCGCCAACGGTGACCACTTCAGAAAGACCCTGCTGTCTCGTGGTGGCTGTGACGATGCCATGGTTCTGTTCCGTGACTTCAGAGGCCAAGATGCCTCAATCGAGCCGCTGTTGGCTCGTAGGGGTTTGAACTAAGTCGAACTCAAGTAAGAGAACGGGTCTAGGTAATCTAGGCCCGTTTTCTTATCTCTAGAATCTGCCAAAGCACGATTCCGCCGACCAGAGCCCAGAAGCCTGGGCCGATTCCGTAGATGGCGAGACCGGATGCTCCGATTAGAAAAGTAACTACGCCCGGCAGTGCCAAGGCTGGCGATTCAAGAGCCGCGGTGAGGCTGTTCGCCATCGTCGCAAACAGCGCGATACCCGCAGCGGCGAGAATGAGCACTCTGGGTGCGGCTAGCACGAACTCGACCAGTGGGGCAACGGCGAATGCCATGGCAACGTAAACGACGCCACCAAAGGCCGAAGCAACCCAGCGGCGCTTGGGGTCTTTGTGCACGTTCTCGTTGGCGTTGAGCGCAGCGGTAATGGCAGCCAGGTTGAGCGCAAAGCCACCGAAGAACGAACCTAGTGTGGTGGCCAAACCTGTGCTGACCAACACCGGCTGAAAAGGCACGTCGTAGTCGAAAGATTTCATGATCGCGATGCCAGGCACGTTTTGGCTGGCCATGGTAACCAAATACAGCGGTATTGCGATGCCGATGATGGCAACCAAATCAAAACTCGGGGTCACGACAGCGAAGGGCGGCAAAACCTGATCGAAGTGAAGCTCGGTGGGGAGCATCCACGCAACTAGACCAAAGAACAGAGAGATGGATGCTGGTGCCGCCCACACTCTTGCAAAGCGGTACAGCACCGCCCAAACCAGCAGTGCCGGCAGCACGATCGCGGCATAATCGGCAATCGCGATAAAGGGTGCCACGCAGAACGGAAAGATGACGCCGGCGAGCATAGCCGATGCGATTGGCTTCGGAATCGAAGCGACAAGTCTGCCGAGCGCTGGCCAAAGCCCGGTTAGCGTCAGCAGAAGCCCCGTTACGAGGAACGCGCCGGCTGCGTTGGCAAAACCTAGACCGAGCGTGCCCGAGGCCACCAAAAGCGCTGCACCGGGAGTGCTCCAGACGATCGAAATTGGCTGTTTGAATACCCACGAAAGCACGATTGAGAGGAGCCCGTACCCGAGCAACATAACGGCAACTGCCGTTGCGGTTTGATCTGCGGTTGCGCCAAGGGCATTCAGAGCTGTGAGGACTACACCGATAGATGCCGCGGTGCCGGTCACGGAAGCAACGGTGCCCGCCAGAATTGGGGCTCTGAGGTCACCAACCACTAGTTTTAAGCCGACTTCTCACGCACAGTGTTGAACGGAACAACCTTCGGTGTCTCACCGGTCAGAACCACTGCCTTGGTAATCATCACTGTGCCCGTGATCGGGTTGCCTGGTAGCTCAAACATGATTGGGCCCAAGATTTCTTCGAGAATGGCTCGAAGGCCGCGTGCGCCGGTGTTTCGTTCAATCGCCTTGTCGGCAATAGCAACCAACGCGTCGTGCTCAAAGTCGATAGCAAAGCCGTCGAGCTCGAACATACGCTGGTACTGCTTGACCAAGGCATTCTTCGGCTCAATAAGAATCTGTAGCAGAGCCTTGCGGTCTAGTTGGCGAACGTGAGCGATAACCGGCAGACGGCCGATGAACTCAGGAATCAGACCGAACTTGCGCAGGTCTTCTGGCTGCACCTCAGAGAAAATGTCGAGGTTGTCACCTTTACCTGAGATGGGCGAGCCGAAGCCAATGCCCTTCTTACCAGCGCGGGCAGAAATGATTTCTTCGAGGCCAGCGAATGCACCGGCCACGATGAACAAGACGTTGGTGGTGTCGAGCTGAATGAATTCTTGCTGCGGATGCTTGCGCCCACCCTGTGGCGGAACCGAAGCAACCGTGCCCTCGAGAATCTTTAGCAAGGCCTGTTGCACACCTTCGCCCGATACGTCCCGAGTGATCGAAGGGTTTTCTGACTTGCGTGAGATTTTGTCGATCTCATCGATGTAAATGATGCCGGTTTCGGCGCGCTTCACGTCACCGTCGGCGGCCTGCAAAAGCTTGAGCAATATGTTTTCGACATCTTCGCCCACGTAACCCGCTTCGGTTAGCGCAGTTGCGTCTGCGACTGCAAAAGGAACGTTGAGCTTCTTAGCGAGGGTCTGAGCCAGGTAGGTTTTGCCACAACCGGTCGGGCCAATCATGAGAATGTTCGACTTGGCAATTTCGATGTCGTCGTGCTCTTTGCCCGCGGTGGTAAGCGTGCCACGCGAACGAATGCGCTTGTAGTGGTTGTAGACGGCTACCGAAAGCGCGCGCTTGGCCTGCTCTTGTCCGATCACATATTCGTCTAAAGCCGCAAAAATCTCTTTTGGCTTAGGCAGTTCGGTTTCGTCGAAAGTCTTAGTGGTGACGACCTCACCGAGTTCTTCCTCGATGATTTCGTTGCAAAGCCCGATGCACTCGTCACAAATGTAAACACCTGGTCCGGCAATTAGCTTGCGAACCTGCTTTTGGCTCTTTCCGCAGAAAGAACACTTCAGCATGTCGCCAGATTCGGTCAGGGTACTCATAGATAAAACCCTATAGGCAGGAGTGCCAGACGATCGTTAGGGACAAGGCTCAACTTTAAGTGAGGTAACCGTTGTAAAGCGACTCATCAGGGTCAGGGTAGACCCAGAGTAGTTGATCAAGCACAGCTAAAGACACTTCCAATTCCTTGGCTATCTCTTTTGCGACTTCTACAATTCCCGCGTCGCTAAGGAGGTCAACGGCAATGCCGGCCTTGCTCATCTCTCGTCTCACCCAGACATCTGGTTTGATTGTGTCAATACCGCTCAAGAGGCGCAAGTATTGGAGAAGCGCGGGACCAATGCCTGGAATGCGATCAATTCTGTCAGCGACTTTGGAATCTTCAGCGTTAGAGGCCCAAGTAAAACAAACCTCATCTTCGGATCTAAGCCCAAGCTCATCACCGAATTTCAAGAGTTCTTTGGCTACTGCCATCATGGTTTCAGCCTCACCCTTCATGAGACCTAGATCTGGGGGTGGGTTATCCGCCAAGTATTTGAGTGAGAGGTCGGGTGTCTCCTCTTTGTAAATGCGCAGCATGGCGGATACTCGGTGTTCGTAGTTTCGCATGCGACTGGAAATCACATCGACGACCATCAAGCCCCGTTGACCCGCATAAATGGTTTGAATGGCTAAAGCCTTTTCATAAACACCAGGATTGCTGGCTAAGCGTTCACGAAGATTGGGCAGCGCGATTTCAATTCCTAGAGATTTCATAGAACATCCTTCCCGAGCCAACTATTACTCAAACCCCTGACATTAAAGATAAAGCGGGCGAGCAACGCTCACCCGCTCTGGACTAAAAACGATTACTTGTTCTTGCGCGAAGTCAGAACCTGGTCGATCAGACCGTAGGTAAGTGCCTCTTCTGAAGTCAAGATGTTGTCGCGATCGATGTCTTTCTTCACTTCTTCAACAGTGCGCTTCGAGTGCTTAGAAATAGTCGATTCCAGCCATTCGCGCAGACGCATCATTTCGCGTGCCTGAATCTCGATGTCAGATGCCTGACCGCGGTCTCCACCACTGGCTGGCTGGTGAATCAGGATGCGCGCGTTCGGAAGAGCTAGGCGCTTGCCTGGTGCACCCGCAGCCAAAAGCACCGCAGCTGCCGAAGCAGCCTGACCTAGACAAACGGTCTGAATCTGTGGGCGAATGTACTGCATGGTGTCGTAGATCGCGGTCATCGCGGTGAACGAACCACCTGGAGAGTTGATGTACATGGTGATGTCGCGGTCTGGGTCTTGCGACTCAAGAACTAGCAACTGCGCCATGATGTCGTCTGCCGAGGCGTCGTCAACCTGCACACCCAGAAAGATGATGCGGTCTTCGAACAGCTTGTTGTAAGGGTTCTGCTCGCGGTAACCATATGAGGTGCGCTCGGTGAAGCTAGGCAGAATGTAGCGAGCCTGTGGGTTTAGAAAGTTTGAATCGGTCACTATTTTCTCCTCGTGCCTTACTTGCTACCGACGCCGGTGGCAGAGCCAGCGAATTTTTGAATGTGATCGATGAAACCGTATTCGAGTGCTTCTTCGGCGGTGAACCAGCGGTCGCGGTCGCCATCGGCCATTACCTGCTCGACGGTTTTACCGGTTTGCTCGGCGGTCAGGCTAGCTAGCTGGCGCTTCATCGAAAGAATCAGTTGAGCTTGGGTCTGAATGTCGCTAGCGGTTCCACCAAAGCCACCGTGTGGCTGGTGCAGTAGAACGCGGGTGTTTGGGGTCGCGTAGCGCTTGCCCTTGGTGCCCGACGAAAGCAAGAACTGACCCATCGAGGCGCACATGCCGATGCCGACGGTAACGATGTCGTTCGGCACATACTGCATGGTGTCGTAGATGGCCATACCCGCAGTGATCGAACCACCCGGCGAGTTGATGTAAAGATAAATGTCTTTCTTCGAGTCTTCGGCAGCCAGCAAGAGCATCTTGGCGCAAATCTCGTTGGCGTTGTCGTCGCGAACGTCTTCTCCGAGCCAAATGATGCGGTCTTTCAAAAGACGGTCAAAAGTGCTGTTTGGCCATGGGCTGTGTTCTGCCATTGTGACGAACTCCTTGATAGATAGTTACTGCAACTCAAACGATACTTTGGTGGGTTGCCATTTCTAGGCGCTGTTCGCCCATGGCAAAAGACGTGTCTTGAGGGCTTTGCCCAGACATCCGCCCATTTCTAGTGCTGGTTACGCAGGCGCTCGAGCACAATCTCTAACTCGGCCGGGTATGGGCTTTCGAACTCAACCTTCATTGCACTGATCGGATGCTCGAAGCTGAGTCTCGTCGCGTGCAACCACTGGTGCTCGATGCCCATCTTGGCTGCCAACTTGGGGTCAGCGCCATACATGGTGTCACCGAGAAGCGGATGCTTGAACACCGAGAAGTGAACGCGAATCTGGTGCGTGCGACCGGTCTCGAGAACGATTTCAACCAGCGATGCCGACGGAAACGCCTCGAGCGTCTCATAGTGAGTGACCGAAGGCTTGCCATCGTTGGCAACCGTGAACTTGAACTCGGCTTTCGGGTGCCTGGCGATCGGAGCATCGATGGTGCCGCTCGAAGGGTCGGGGTGACCCTGCACGATGGCGTGGTAAACCTTGTGAACGGTTCGGTCGCGAAAGGCTTGCTTGAGTCTCGAATAGGCGAGTTCAGACTTGGCGATGGTCATGAGCCCGGTGGTGCCAACATCTAGACGCTGAACGATTCCCTGGCGCTCGCTAGCACCCGAGGTCGTGATTTTCACGCCAGCGGCGACAAGCGCACCAACGACTGTGGGTCCAGACCAACCAACCGATGGGTGGGCGGCCATCCCCGCTGGTTTATCGATGACCACGATGTCGTCGTCTTCATAAACAATGCGAAAGTCATCGACAACAACGGGAACGATTTCGAGCGGGTTCTTAGGTTCGGGCAGAACGATTTCGAGCATTTCTCCGACGACCAGACGGTCGCTCTTTGAAAGCACCTTGCCCGACAGGGTCACTCCCCCGGCCTCGATAATGTCTGCACTCGCCGAGCGGCTTAGACCAAGAAGCTTTGCAACGCCAGCGTCTGCACGCTCACCACCAAGCCCGTCAGGAACTGGAAGGTAACGGGTCTCAGACATCTTTAGCGCCACCGATTTTGTCGCCTGCGATGATTCGCCAAGCAACCAAGGTCATACCTACCGAAATGCAAATGTCGGCAAAGTTGAAAATCGGAAAATTGAATGGAATCTGAATGAAATCAACCACGTGACCGTTGGCAAAACCTGGCTCGCGAACGAGTCGGTCGACAAGATTACCGAGGATGCCCCCGCCGATGACTCCGGCCAGACCAAGCCAGAGTTTGTTGCGTACTTTGTGCGCTCGAAGAATGAGGATCAAGAAGGCAGTTGTCGAAAGCAGCGTAAAGAACCAGGTGACTCCGAAACCAAGGCTGAAACCGGCAGAGTCATTGAAAGTTAGTCGCCACGCCAACAGGTCGCCAAGAACAGGCACGCTTCGGCCCGGCTCGAGATTCTCAAGAGCCAGCCACTTGGTGAATTGGTCAACTAAAACTAAGGCAAGAGCAATCGCTGCAACAGAAACCGTTCGCAGTGCGGGTTTTAGCGTTAGCGCGCGCAATTCCTAGTACTCGGTGATCGAAGCAGAAGGGTTGGTTGGAATGACCGTTGGACCGGTCTGAAGCGCAGGCGAAGGTGACACGCGGTTGTTGTCGATTTCGCTCAACTGTGCCTCGATGAACTGCTTTAGACGAAGGCGGTATTCACGCTCGTATGCGCGCAACTCAGAAATGGTGTGCTCGATGAGCGCCTTTTCTTGCTCAAAGCGGTTCTCTTCAGACTTTTGCTTCGCCTCAGCCTCACGAACGATGCGAGCCGCGGTGGCGTGACCTTCGGCAATGAGTGCGTCGCGCTTGGCGATACCTTCGCGAACGTGCTCGTCGTGAAGTTTGCGAGCCAACTGAAGCAGGTTGTTGGTGTTGTTGCCGTCTAGTGAAGAAGGGTCGGCAACGGCCTCTGGGAAAGCACTGGTTGGGTCAACGATTTGAGTTGGAGCCGGAGCAGGAAGCGAACTGACCAACTGGTTGGCCATACCGGCAGCTCCGCGCTGTAGCTCGGCTAGGCGTGCCTCAGAAGCCAGCAAACGCTGACGAAGGTCTTCGTTCTCTTGGTTTAGTCGACGAAGCTCAACAACGAGTTCGTCGAGAAAGTCATCGACCTCGTCTTGGTCGTAACCTTCACGAAATTTCGTTGGTTGAAATCTCTTATTGACCACATCTTCTGGAGTCAAAGGCATTTCAGTCCTCTATTCGTTGGCAGCATTTATCAGAGGTAAGGTTACCTCACTCTGAGCAGCTAGAGAATGGTCGCTAACACCCTGAGCACATTTTGAGCCACAAAGATCAGCACCATACCGATGGTCCAGCCAAAGTCGAGACCGAGCATCCCCACTCGAACTGTGGGTATGAAGCGGCGGATGCTGTTCACGAGCCAATCGGTCGCCGTGTAGCAAATTTCAGCAACTGCAATGAGAAGACCCTTCGGTCTCCAGGCAGGATTAGCGCTTCTGATCAACTCGAAAATCAAGCGTCCGATCATTGCATAAGTGAGAATCCGTAAAGCCCAATCGAGGGCAATAAACAGGATGCCCATTACGGCTTGACGAGGTCGTCGCTACCGTCTAGTTCACTCTCGTCTTCATCGTTTACTTCAACGCTGTTTGGAGTGAGCAGGTAAACCTTGGCAGTCACACGCTTGATGTGGCCGTCTAGACCCTCTTTTAGGCCACACATGAAGTCGACGAGCTTGCGAGCATCCGCTTCTGACATCTGCGCCATGTTCACGATCACCGGAACGCCAACTCTGTAAACCTCTGCAATTGAGCGAGCCTCTGAGTAGCTGACTGGGTCGAAGGTTTGAATCTCTGAGATGTCGCCCGAAGAACGACGGCGAGTCACGGCAGGTCGAGCGGCACGAGGTGCGCTAGTTGCGGTGGTAGTCGTTGGCTGCTCGTCATCGCCGATGCCAAGGTAACCAGTAACTTTAGAAAACAGGCCCATCAGAGTCCTCCTAGTGAACTTTTCGTTCTAAGAATATGGCTAGTAGTTTCGTTTGCCCGTGATTGCTGTGCCAATGCGCAAGTGTGTCGCACCGTAGGCAAGCGCGGTCTCGAAGTCTTGCGACATGCCGGCAGAAATGAACTTCGCCTGAGGTGCAACCGAAATGAGCTTTTGGCTCAGCTTGGCGATTTTCTCGAACTCGCTCTCGAGTGGCTCATCGAGGGCGGCAACAGCCATGATGCCCAAGAGATTTAGACCGGATGCACCAGCAACGCGCTCTGCGAAAGGTTCGAGTTCTGCGGGGTTCACGCCGCCGCGGCCGAGGTCGGTAGTCAGATTTACCTGAAGAAACACGTCAAGTGGACGAGGTCTCTCGGCCGTTGCCTTTTCTAGCGCGATTAGAAGTGACTCGCGGTCTACCGAGTGCACCACGTCGGCATATGCGGCAACATTCTTGGCTTTGTTGCTCTGCAGCTGCCCGACGAAGTGCCAGGTTGGGCTTGATTCGGTGACCAGCTGGGCAAATGCGCTTGCCTTAGGCCCAGCCTCTTGGTCGCGGTTTTCACCAAAGTCTCGAACGCCGAGGGCAAAAAGTTCGACGGCTAAATCGACCGGGTGATTTTTGGTGACCACAACCAGGGTCACCTCGCCACGAGACCTGCCCAAACCGTGCAGAGTGCTGCTTATGCGCCCTTCAACGGCATCTAACCGTTGCTCGAGAGTCATCGTCTAGCGAAGAAAGTCTGGAATGTCGAGGTCATCGCCAAATGTGCCGTCTTCAGACTGCGGAGTCTCATCGACGGTGTTGATGGCACGAGTGGTAGGTGCAGATTCGTCGACCATGTCATCGAGGTAAGACTTTGAACTCGATGCTGGGGCTGATTCTTGTGCATCGTCAAACCAAGGTCTGGCTGGTTCTGCAGCCGGCTCATCAACAACGGGAATCGAACCTGTCGTTGCGGCAGCGGCAAATGCTGCCGGCGCTGCAGCAGCGGCCACCGGAGCAGCAGCGGTTGCAGGTGCGTAGATTGGGCGCGCTGGACGCTTCACCTGGTTCACACCTTCGAATCCCGCTGCAATGACGGTAATGCGAATCTCGTCACCCAAGCTGTCATCGATGGTGCAACCGAAGATGACGTTGGCCTGAGGGTTGACTGCTTCTTGCACCAAACGAGCTGCCTCGTCGATCTCGTGCAGACCGATGTTCGATGCACCCTGGAACGAAAGCAGAACTCCGTGAGCACCATCGATGCTGGTTTCGAGCATCGGGCTTGATATGGCAGCCTCTGCGGCGCGAATGGCGCGGTCTTCGCCCTTAGCACTACCGATACCCATGAGCGCGCTACCCGCGCCCTGCATGACCGAACGAACGTCGGCAAAGTCGACGTTGATCAGGCCCGGAACGGCGATTAGGTCGGTGATGCCTTGAACACCTGAGCGAAGCACGTCGTCGGCGATCATGAACGCGTCAACGAACGAAACTGAGCGGTTTTCGATCTCGAGCAGGCGCTGGTTTGGAACCACGATGAGAGTGTCTACTTCTGCGCGAAGCACCTCGATGCCCGCGTTGGCCTGGTCTGCGCGGCGCGCACCTTCGAACGAGAACGGACGGGTTACGACGCCGACGGTTAGAGCACCGGTCTGCTTTGCGATGCGGGCAACCACAGGGGCAGCTCCGGTTCCGGTGCCACCACCTTCACCAGCGGTAACGAAAACCATGTCGGCTCCGCGCAATACTGCTTCGATTTCATCTGAGTGGTCTTCTGCAGCGCGACGACCGATTTCTGGGTCGGCACCGGCACCGAGACCGCGGGTTAGCTCACGACCAATGTCAATCTTTACGTCGGCTGGGCTGAGCAGCAGCGCTTGCGAGTCGGTGTTGATGGCAATGAACTCGACTCCGCGCAGGCCAGCCTCAACCATGCGGTTGATGGCATTGACGCCACCGCCTCCGACGCCGACGACTTTGATGACTGCGAGGTAGTTGTTGCTCAGGCTTGCCATGATGCTCCTTATAAAAATTCATGCGGCTGGGAAACCCTAAACCTCTTGCTGAGGCTTAACTGCTTAGCGTTTTTGTAGTCCGCGCCAAAAAAGTAGATGAAGAACAGCGCAAACTCGGGTAGGCGCTCGGGCGTGTTGCTTGTGTATTTGCTTAGTAGCGAACGACGGGTGTTTGAGGCGACGAAACGTCGTAGGTGACGCGGTCGTTCTTCGATTGGTTCTTGATCAGGGCCGCTAGAACCTTTGACTTCAAAACTGCCTGAGTTGGGTCTCCCCAAATGACCTTCTGCCCGGCATAGCCGCGCAATCTGAAGCTGACGTCGTCTTTACTCTTGGCGGTCACCGTTGAGATTCTCGGCAGCAATTCGGCAGGCAGCGCCAGCAATACTTCAATCGCGGCTTTGAAGCTCGGGCTCTTTCCCGGTGTTCCGCTGATTTCTAAAGTGGGCAGGTTCGAACGGTTCTCGGCGCGGCCCACGCGCACGCCGGCTGGGTCGAAGAAGGCATAGCCGTAGCCGTCGACCCAAACCACCGCAATCGGTGTGCGTTCGGTCACTTTCACGATCAGAGTGTTCGGTGGAGCACTAATCACCGAGAATGACTCGATCAAAGGAAAGCGCTTGAGAGCTTTCGCGATTTCTTCATCGTTCACCTGCGGAAGCGGTTTGCCGATTTGACCCTTGAGCGCTGCTTTGATTTCTTTCTCAGAAACCAACTTCTCGCCACGCACAGAAAGGCGTTCGATGGCTAACAGCGGCGAATACACGGCCGCAAGAATGAGCGCGACCAACAAGACGAACGAAGAAACCGCAGCCCAGCTCCAAACTCGCTTGGTCAGCGATACGCCGCTGTCGCCAAGTCTCTGTGCCCTAGCCTGACGCTGCGCACGCTTGGCCTGTTTGGCGACGGATGCGGTGCGTGAGCCCTCGGCGCGAAGCAGCTTGCGAGCATCCGTGCTCTTTTTCTCTGCTGACTTGGCAACAGGTTTTTGCGGGACAGTACCGACCGGCACTCGCCCTGGCCTCGAGGCTCGTGAAGGCGGGCGTTTCAAACTAGCTCTCCAGTGCGGTTAGCAGCGCGGGAACCAAGCGGTAAACGTCGCCACAGCCCATTGTGATGATGAAATCGCCGTCGCCCGCTAGAGATGCAGCAACGGCAGGTGCGTCATCCCAGAGCGGCACGTAGTGAACTTGAGCCTGGTTTTCGAAAGAGTCGCTGACCATTGCGCCGGTGACACCTGGTTCTGGATCCTCGCGAGCGGCATAAATGTCGAGAACGACTACCTGGTCGCTCACGCTAAGCGCCTCGGCAAACTCTTTGTGCATGAGGCGGGTGCGCGAGTACAGGTGCGGTTGGAAAACCGTGATCAGTTTGCCATCGCCGACAACTGCTCGGGCCGCTGCCAGGGCTGCCGCAACCTCGGTTGGGTGGTGTGCGAAGTCGTCATAAACCTTCACCCCGCGACGCTCGCCGTGGAGCTCGAAGCGGCGCTCGGTGCCGCCGAAGGTTTCGATCGCGCGCAGCGCTGCCTCTGCCTCGAAACCAAGACCAATCAGTACAGCAAGCGCACCGGCGGCGTTGATGGCGTTGTGCAAACCAGGAACCCGCAGTCGAGCATCCAAGTTATGGCCATTGGCGCTGATGGTGAAGGCAACCTGGGCGCCGGTGGCATCGACTGACTTCAGGCGAACATCCGCGTTTTCGGCCTGCCCGAACGTGATGAGTTTCTTCTCGGGCAGCATGGCGCCAACACGCACTGCGCCAGGGTCATCTGAGCTGATGGCAACGAACTCACTTGCGCCTCTGGCAAACTTGGCGAACTCTTGCTCGAAGGCTTCGAGGCTGCCGTAGTGGTCGAGGTGGTCTGGGTCGACGTTTGTAATCAAAGCAATCGCGGTGTCGTAGTGCAAGAAAGAACCGTCTGACTCGTCGGCCTCGATGACAAACAGGTTGTCTTTTCCGGCACCCGAAGAAGCACCGAGAGCAGCGATAACGCCGCCGTTCACGAATGAAGGGTCAACGCCGAGTTCGAGCAGCGCGGTGATGATCATGCCGGTGCTGGTGGTCTTGCCGTGTGCCCCGGCAACGGCAACGAGGCGCTTTTTGGTGGTCAAGTAGGCAAGCGCCTGGGAGCGGTGAATCACTGGGATGCCGCGCTCTTTGGCTAGCACATACTCGGGGTTGGTCGGCCAAAGTGCCGAGGTGACCACGACGGTGTCTGGGTCGCCTAAGTGAGCTGCGTCGTGACCGATGTGAATCTCGGCACCAATCTCGCGCAGGGCTGCCACGTTCGAGGTGTCTCGCAGGTCGCTGCCGGTTATTTTGTGGCCCATGCCAATGAGAATGCGGGCGATGCCGCTCATGCCCGATCCGCCGATGCCAATGAAGTGCACCACGCCTAGGTCGGCTGGTACTGGCTGTGTGAAGTCTGGCTTGATCATGGTTATCTCTTTGAAGATTAGGGCAGGGTCATCGTTTGGCTGCGGCCAACACGCCTTGAACCAAATCAAACAGTCGTTTGGTTCCGTCGGCAACGCCCACCGACTTAGCGGCGGTTGCCATTTTTACCAGCGACTTGGCGTTCGAAACCATTGGAATCAGCTCGCGACGAATCCATTCGGCATCAAACTCGGAATCTTTCACCAAGACTCCCCCGCCCGCTGCAACAAGGTCGCGCGCGTTGAGCTCTTGCTCGCCGTTACCGACCGCATAAGGCACGTACACCGCAGGTAGACCGACTGCGGCAAATTCAGAAACAGTGGATGCTCCCGCTCGAGAAATCGCGAAATCGGCAGCTGCGATTGCCAGCTGCATTTGGTCGCAGTAGCCAATGCGGTGGTAAATGCGATCGACTTCGGGTTCTAGGTCGCTTCGAGGGCCGGCAACGTGCAGAACCTGAATACCGGCAGCGATCAGAGCGGTCTTCGATGCCACGACCGCGTCATTGATGCGCTTGGCACCCAACGAACCACCGGTGACCAGAAGGGTTGGAGTGTTCGGGTCAAGGCCGAAAGAAGTTCGAGCAGCCTGTTTCGCAGGCTTAGCGATGATTCCCTCAATTTCTGGTCTCAATGGCATGCCGGTAAAGGTTGAATTCGGCAGAGTTAGCGCGGTCTCAAAGGCCACACCAACGGCATCGGCATATTTGGCCGCGCGACGGTTCGCCATACCTGGCAGAGCATTCGCCTCGTGAATCACGAGTGCGGTGCCACTCTTGCGTGCCGCCTCGTATGCCGGCGCACTCGCGTAACCACCAAAACCGACCACAACGTCAATTTTGCGCCGCTTGATTATGTCTTGCACCTGCGAGGTTGCCTTCAAAAACTTGATCGGAAACTTCATTGCATAAAGGTTTGGTCGCCTCGGAAAGGGCAACCTCTCGATTACCTCGAGCTCGTAGCCGCGCTCAGGCACGAGCCTGGCTTCGAGACCTTCGGCTGTTCCGAGTGCATAGATTCCAGCATCCGGCTCATTTGCACGGATGTAGTCGGCCAACGCCAGCAGCGGGTTGACGTGCCCGGCTGTGCCACCCCCGGCAAGCAAATAGTTGGTCATCGACGAGCTTTCATGGCACGTCCAGGGTTGAGGTGGTTTTCACGCTCGATTCCGAGAACGATTCCGAGCCCAGCCAAGATGGCAATGATTGACGAACCACCTTGAGAAATCAGAGGCAACGGCACACCAAGCACAGGAAGCAGCGTCAGTACGACGGCGATGTTGATCAGGGCCTGCAAGGTGATCCAGAGCATCACGCCGAGCACGACCATCCGTGAATAAAGGTTTGTGCACTTAGCCGCGATGCGAATCATGACCATGGCGGTTGCTACGAATAGAACGATGACCACCAGTGCGCCGATTAGGCCCATTTCTTCACCGATGATGGCAAAGATGAAGTCGTTCTCAGCCTCGGGAATCCATGACCACTTGAGTTTCGACTGACCAAGACCAACGCCGGTGATGCCACCCGATGCGAACGCCCAGATGCCGTGCGTTGACTGCCACGTGTAACCGTTTGGGTCTGGAGCAGTTGGGTCAAGCCAGGCCAAAATGCGGCCACGCCGAGATGCGCTGCTCATCATGATGATCGGAACAAAAACGACAGCGGCCCCGGCGACAACGGTGATCAAACGGCGCGGCATGCCAGCCATAATCAGCATTCCAATAAGAATCGCCGCCATGACGATTACGGTTCCAACGTCGCTGCCGAGCACTACCAAGAACATCACAACTCCACCGTTGATGATGGCTCGCCACCAAACCCGCTTGGGGTCGTCGAATTCGTCTTCACGCTTGAACAGCAGTTGCGCGGTGAACAAGATCATTGCGATCTTGAGAAACTCAGATGGCTGAATCGTGAAACCACCCAGGTTCAGCCAGTTTCGGTTTCCGTTGCCAGAAGCACCGAAGCCGGTGAACAAAACCAACAGCTGCGCCAGAGCACCAACCGCCAATATCGGGCCGATGAGGTTTCTGATTGTGGTTACCCGAAGCGTGCTGATTACGGCCAGACCAAAAAGACCGATAATCGCCGAAAGCGCCTGCTTGATGAAAATCGAGAAACCATTTTCACCGTCTTTTAGAGCATCGACGAAAGAGGCCGAAAGCACCATGACGAGGCCGAAGCCGGTTAGAAAAACGATCAGCGAAAGCAGTTGGTAAAACTCTTTCGACTGAGCCTTGAAGACACGCCCGAACCAATCCTGGGTGGCCAGGCTCAGTTGACCTAACGACGGTCCCGCAGCTTTATTCTTCGGTGCGGCAGTCTTTCTTGGTGCGGTCTTGGTGGCCATTACTTCTCCCCGATCAGTGCGTGCACAGCTTCCGCGAATTGATTGCCGCGGTCTGCGTAATCTTTGAATTGATCCATTGATGCCGACGAAGGCGCCAGTAGAACGGTGTCGCCCTCGGCGGCGAGATTCGATGCGGCTAGCACGGCCTGAGTCATCACCTGTGAATTGTCTTCAACCGAGATTTCGATTACCGGAACGTCGATCGCGTGAGCTGACAGTGCGTCGAGCACCATCTGACGCTCGGCACCGATAACCACTGCACCGCGAAGTCGTGCTGCATGGGCCTGAACCAGAGGTGCGATGTCTACGCCTTTGAGCAAACCTCCGACTATCCAAACCACGTGCTCGAATGACTCGAGCGACGCGTTTGTCGCGTGCGGGTTGGTCGCCTTCGAATCGTCGATCCAACTGATGCCATTGTGAATCGCAACAAGTTCGATGCGGTGCTTGTCGAGTCTGAAAGAGCGAATGGCCGACCGAATGTCTGCCGGCGTCGCACCACATGCTCGAGCCAGAGCCGTCGCAGCGGCAACGTTGGCTAGCAGGTGTGGTGTGACCACTCCGATTTCGGCGATGTCTTCGAAAGTCGCAACCTCAAGAGCCTCGTGATAGCGGTTCTCTAGAAACGCGCGGTCGCAGAGAATATCCTCGCTGTAGCCAATGTCGCTCGGCCCTGGAACTCCCACGTTGAAACCGATGGCACGGCAGCCTTCGACGACGTCTGCGTTTTCAAGCAAATCTTGAGTGCGAGCATCCCTGCGGTTATAAACCGCCGCGGTCACGGTGTTTTGGTAAATCTTGCCTTTGGTCGCTGCATAAACTTCAAAGCTGCCGTGCCAATCGATGTGGTCTAGGTCTATGTTCAACAGCGCGCTGGCTTCTGGATAGATCGCGTCGATGTAGTGCAGTTGAAAGCTAGACAGCTCTACGACCAGAAAATCGAAGCCCTCGGGGTCTCGAATGCAGTCGAGAATTGGCACCCCGATGTTGCCACAGGCAGCCACCCGATTGCCGGCCGCTTCGAGCATGGCGGCCGCTAGCTGAGTGGTAGTGGTTTTTCCGTTGGTGCCCGTGATGGTGACCCATTTGGCCACCTTCGCTGTCTTGTCTCGCAAGCGCCAAGCCAAATCAACATCTACCCAGACGGGAACGTGATTGTCTTGAGCCCATCGAATGATTGCCGAATCTGGTCTGACTCCGGGTGATGTGACCAGCAATTCAGGTTTGAAGTCGATCAATCGGGCTGGAACGCCGGCAGCTTCAGGGCCACTAACGTGACTAACACCCAGAACGTCGAGAATGTCGATGTACTCGGGATCTGCCTTTTCGGCAACAACCAAAACTTCGCAGCCGAGTTCGGCAAGCGTGTCGGCGACCGAAAATCCGGTAACACCCAAACCAACAACCGCTACCTTTAGCTGCTTCCAGTTTGAATGCCAGCTAGTCAAACTCTCGAGGCTGGCCATGGGTTTATCCGTAGGTCCACTCGATATAGAACAAGCCAATGCCAGTCAAAACACAGAGTCCACTGATAATCCAGAAGCGAATCACGATGGTGATCTGCGCCCAACCCTTTAGCTCAAAGTGATGGTGCAGCGGGCTCATAAGAAACACTCGCCGCCCTGTGCCAGTCGTCCATTTGGTGAGTTTGAAGAACACTCGCTGGATGATCACCGAGCCGGTAACAATCACGAAAAGTCCACCGACCAAGAGCAACAACAATTCGGTTCTGGTCAGGATTGCTAGTGCGGCCAAGACGCCACCCAAGCTCAGTGAACCAGTGTCACCCATGAAGATTTGTGCAGGGGATGTGTTCCACCATAAGAAACCGATGAGCGCACCAACTACCGCAGATGCCACTACCGCAAGGTCGAGTGGATCGCGAACGGTGTAGCAATTCGAAAGGTTGTCGACTACTGCGCTGCAGCTTTGGTTGAACTGCCAGAATCCGACCAGAACATAGGAGCCGATTGCCATGATGCTGGCACCAGTGGCCAAACCATCTAGACCGTCAGCGATGTTCACTCCGTTTGAAGTTCCGGCAACAAGCAGGTAGATCCAGATTGCGAGCAGAATGCTGCCCAGAACACCTCCGAATACCTCAAGGAACGAGAAGTCGGTGTCTCTGAAGATTGAGATATTGTGCGATGCCGGGAGGATGAGATTGTCATCGGGGCGGCGAAGCGCGAAGTACGTGAAAATTAGTGAAACGACCAGCATGCCGGCCATCTTGGCCCAGCCGGTGAGCCCAAGGCTGCGTTGTTTGTGGGTCTTTATGTAGTCGTCAATAAAACCAACCAGGCCAAGGCCTACCATCATGAACAGAGCCAGCAAGGCTGAAATGCTCGGCACTTCAAAGTTGACTGCCTTGGCTACAAAATAGCCAATCAAAGAGCCAGCAATAATGACGATTCCACCCATGGTTGGGGTTCCACGCTTGGTGTGGTGCGACTTAGGGCCATCATCGCGAATGAACTGACCCCACTGCAGTCTCTTAAAGAGCCAAATGAAGGCGGGTGTAGCAAAAAGGGTGAAGAACATGCCTAAACCGCCAGCGACGAGAATTGCTCTCACTATTTGGCTCCCATCAAGGCATCACCGAGGTGTCTTAGGTTGGCCGACTTAGATGACTTGATCAGAACTATGTCGCCTGTGACAAGCATTTCACGAACCGCTTCTAAAGCCGTGTCAATCGAGTCGAAGAATTTTGATTCGCCATCCCACGAGCCCTCTTGGCTGGCTCCCATGTGAATGAGTTTTGCGTTCTCTCCCACCACAAACAACTGGTCGATGTTTAGGCGAACCACAATGCGGCCGATAGCGTCGTGCTGCTCCGCGGCAAACTTCCCAAGTTCTGCCATTTCACCAAGTACGGCAACAGTTCTGCGACCGGTCTCACGACCTAGGATGGCCAGCGTTTGCAGCGCTGCCTTGGTTGAATCAGGGCTTGCGTTGTAAGCATCGTTGATGATTGCGACACCATCGACTACGCCAAGTTGCATGCGCCAGCGTTCGGCAAGCGGAAGAGCCGAAAGCGCTTTGATTACTAAGCCTCGGTCGAGCCCCAAGCCGTCACACACAGCGATGGTCGCCAATGCGTTCATTACCTGGTGCTCACCAAGAATTTGAAGTTGAAGCTTGACGCTTTCGCCGTCTGGATAGGTAATCTCAGCCGATGTTCCATCGAGACTCAGGCGGTGACCTGAAGCCTGGTAGTCGGAGTGGCCGGTACCAAAAGAAAGCTTGCGGCCGGCAAACCCATCTGCCATCGCACTGCAGTAAGAGTCATCCGAGTTATAAACCAAAACGCCGCCGGGTCTGATGTGTTTGATCATTTCGGCTTTGATTTTGGCGGTTACTTCGATGCCGCCAAACTCCCCTACGTGGGCTAGCCCGACCTTTAGCTCAACCGCAACGTCGGGCTTGCACATGTTGGCTAGGTAATCGATGCTGCCGAGACCATCTGCGCCAAGCTCGACAACCAGATATCTGGTTTCTCCGTTGGTCAGCAACATCGATAGCGGCGCGCCGACGTGATTATTGAACGATTCACGAGGAGCGATTGTTTCGCCGAATTGACTTAGCGCCGCGCGAAGCATGTTCTTAGTCGAGGTCTTGCCGTTTGAACCGGTGATGCCGATAACGGTTAACTTCGAAGTTTCGCGAAGTCGGCGAAGAACTTCGGTAGAGAGAAGACCAAGAGCAACGACCACGTCAGCCACGATCACCTGTGGAACGGCTACCTCAAGTTCGCGCTCAACCAAGAGGGCCGTTGCACCAGCCTCAATCGCAGCACCGGCAAAGTTGTGCCCATCGGTCTGTTCGCCAGGTTTGGCGACAAACAAAAAGCCCGGCTTGATGAGTCTTGAGTCAATCTCGACGCCTGCTTCAACGGCAAGGTCGCCATCGCCGACCACTTTGCCATTGACGGCCCGGGCTATTTCGCTAACCGTTAGGCGAATCATTTCCAACCATTTTCAGTGAGGGCATCTCTGGCTTCTTTGCGAGCAGAGTAAACCGTGCGCACTCCCCTGATGTCGCGATAGTCCTGGTGCCCAGGTCCCGCCCACAGAATCGCATCACCCGGTTTGGCAAGGCTGACTGCCTTGCGAATGGCTGCCTCTGGCGGGCTCACCTCGTAGATCTCGAGTTCTGGCCGAGCCTCGCGCGCAGCATCCACTAGGGTTTTGCGAATTGACGCAGGGTCTTCGAAACGCGGGTGGTGGTCGGTGACCACCAAAACGTCGCAACCCTCGGCGGCTACCTGTGCCATGGCCGGGCGCTTGCTGGCATCGCGGTCGCCGTCGGCACCGAAAACCATAAACACTCGCCCCTTGGTCACTTTGCGAACGGCAGCTAGCGTGTTCAAAAATGCATCTGGGCTGTGCCCGAAATCAACATAGACATCTGGGCCTGAGTCTTTTGTCACGCGCTCGGTGCGACCAGGCAGGTAAGCCTCAACGCCAGCACCTAGAACCTCGACGAGGCGCTTCCATTCAAAGCCAACCTGAAGCAGCATCACGATGGCAAGACCGGCATTGGCGGCCATGTGTGCTCCGATGATCGGAATGCGGCTCACCAATTCACCTTCTGGTCCAATCAACTTGAACTCGGTGTGACTTGGCTGTTCGTCGAGAATTTCGACGCGATAGTCGGCAGCAACTCCCTCGTGCGAGCTGACCGTGACCACGGGGATGTTGGCCAACTCGGCAACACGTGCTCCATATGGAGAATCGAGGCTGACCACAGCGCGCTCAGCACGACCGTCGGTGAACAACCCGAGCTTGGCCTTGAAATAGGTCTCCATGTCGCCATAGTCGTCGAGGTGATCGTGGCTCAGGTTGGTGAAAGCCGCCACATCGAAGTGGATGCCGTCGACGCGAAGTTGGGTGAGGGCCTGCGCCGAAACCTCTAGAACGGCCGAGGTGACACCCTTTTCTTTCATGCGAGCCAGCAGGGCATTCATTTCGGTGCTCTCGGGAGTCGTTAGTCGACTCACAATCACCTCACCGGCGATGTGGCGTTCGGCTGTCGAGGTTAGGCCAGTGACTTCACCCAGTTGCCGAAGCATGGCTTCTAGCAGGTAGCTTGTCGAAGTTTTTCCGTTGGTTCCGGTTGTGGCAAACAGCTTTGGCATTGTGCCAGGCAGATTGCCATAAACGAATGCGGCAAGGTCACCTAGATGGGATCTCGGATGCTCTAACAGAAGTGTGGGTAACCCCACCTCTTGCACCAACTGCGCACCGGCTGAATCGGTTACTATTGCGACAGCGCCGGCATCCTTGGCTTTCTGGGCAAAGTTTGCTCCATGAGTTTTTAGCCCAGGCATTGCCACGAAGAGATCGCCAGGACGCAAATCTGCAGTGTTCATCGAAATGCCGGTGAGAAACGTTTCAGAGGATGCGCTGACCCAAGGTAACTCGAAGCGGGCGGCTAGTGCCTGAAGTGGAACCGCGACAACATTCTCGGGTCTCAGAATCGGAGGAATTGATTCCTTTTGGTCTACCACTCGGTATCGATCTTCTTTGACTTGGTGGTTGCTGGTGGAACGCGGTAGTTGAGCAGAACCTGCTCCATGATGCTCTTGAAAGGCGGCGTCGCACCTCGGGAGTTGCTCACGGTGCGTGGCTTGTAGACAGTCACGGCGACTACGTACTGCGGGTCTTCGGCAGGTGCCATACCAATGAAAGAAATCGCATAGCGAGTTCCGTAGCCAGCGCCATCTTTGATCTGAGCCGTTCCCGACTTGCCCGCTACGCGGTAACCGGGCACATCTGCGGTGCGACCGATGCCACCTTCTTCTACGACTTTCTCAAGCATGTCGATGGTCGATCGAGCGCTTGCCGCGCTGACCGTCTGAACACCGGGCTTCACCGGGGTGGCGACAACATTGCCGTTGGCATCGCGACAGCCCTCGATCAGGCGAGGCTGCAGGCGCACACCACCGTTGGCGATGGCTTGGTATAGAAAGGCCGCCTGAATCGGAGTCACGGCAATACCTTGACCGAACATCGAGGTCTTGTCGGTCATCCTGTCCCAGTCTTGCCAGTTGGCTAGAAGACCGGCCGCCTCACCTTCAAAACGAACATCGGTTTTTTCTCCAACGCCAAATTTCTTCAAATAGTCGAATCGCGTCTTGGTGTCGACGCGCGCACCAAACTGAATGATGCCAGTGTTCGACGAGTCGCGCAGCACGCCAGTGAGAGTGAGCTTCTGAGTTTCGTGAAAGTGGCTGTCGGTGATGTCCTGGCCCCAATCAAGTTTGTAACGGTAGGGAGCTTTGATCTTTGACTCGGGAGTAGCCTCGCCCTGATCGATCACGGTGGCTGCGGTAACCGTCTTCATCGTTGAACCAGGCTCAATGCTCGCTTGGAAGATTCGGGAGCCACGATCTGCTGCGTTCGACTTTCCGGTTGCGTTCGGGTCAACGCTCGGAGCCTCGGCTGCAGCCAAAATGTTGCCGGTCTTCACTTCTATCACAACGGCACTGGCCCAGTCGGCGCGCAACTTGCTGACCGTGTTGGTTAGCACCTGCTGGGCGTAGTACTGAAGATCTGAGTCGATCGTGAGCACAACATCCGAGCCGTTTCGGGCCTTTTGAGCGATCACCGCACTGTTAGGAATGCGAATGCCGTCGGTCGCGCCACGTTCAAAGGTTTCTTGGCCGTCTACACCCGCGAGGCAAGAGTTGTACTGTCGCTCGATGCCCGCCAGAGGTTCACCGTCGACACCGACGAAGCCGAGAAGGTTTCCAGCAACGGCACCACTCGGATACACGCGAGCTAGTTTCTGGTCGTAGTAGATCCAAGGAATCTCGAGTTCTTTTAACTTGCTGTAGACAGAAGAGTTGACGTTCTTGGCTAGGTTGGCGTAGTTCGAGGTTCCGGCGATCTTTGCCAACACCTCTTCTTTGGTCATGTCAAGAATCGCGGCGAGCTCCATGGCCTGCTGGTCAACCGAAATTTCTATCGAGCTGCCTGAAACCGACCGCATGATCGGCTTTACGTTGATCGGCGCTGCGTTGATGTCGTAGCGATAAACGCTGCGGGCGAGCACGTTGCCGTCAGAGTCTTCGATTGAACCGCGAAGAGCCGGCAAGGTTCGTGTGACGGAACGTTTTTCTTTAGAAATCTTGTTGATTTCGGCGGCTCGAACCACCTGAAACTCGACAAGTTTCCAGGTGAACGCGAGAACGACAACCATAACCACGGCCATGAAAAGGCGAAGACGCTTGGCGGGGTTGCCGGGCTGCATGTAGCTCATTTAGCCCTCTTCTCGACGATTAGTTAGTTGGTGAGGCGAGTAGTCCCTCACCTGAAAACGCTACTTTAGTAGCGGTGGTTTGCGAGTTAGCGACATCCTTGCCGGTCTCGGTTTTGACTGACTCAACCTTGGTTGCAGCAGCGGCTTTAGCTGCAGCCTTCGCGGCCGCCTGGGCAGCCTTGATAGCGCCGAGGTCGGTGGTGCTGACCATAGCGCTGTTCGGAACGAGGTTTCGAGCCACCTTTGCCGAGTCATTTGCTCTTGCAGCGGTTGGCTTACCAATGATTTTCTGGTCACCGACATTCAGAAAGACCGGGTTAGAGTTGGCAACCATTCCGAGACCCTGCGCGGCATTGGCTAGGTTCTGCTGAGAAGACAGTGAGTCAACTTCAGCCTTCAAAATCTCGCTGGTAGTACCCAACTCGTGCTTGTAGGCCTTTAGCTGAGCCAACTCATATGCTCCCTGGCTGATGAATACACCAATCAATAGCTGCACCAGTTGAATACCAACGAGACCTAGAACAACAATCAGTGGCACTGCCACCTTGGTGCTTCGCAGGTTCGGTATTGAAACCACTCTGGATGCTCTTGACGATGTTCTTGCGCCCGCTACGCCGTGGGTGCTCATGCTGCCTGCCTTATTTTTTCAGCCGCGCGAAGACGAACCGATGCTGATCTTGGATTTGCTGAAATCTCTTGGTCGCTAGCCTGCTCAGCCCCGCGAACCACCAAGCGAAGAGTTGGCGCGTGCTCTGGCAACTCGATTGGCATATCGAGCGGTGCTGATGAAACCGAAGCGGCGCCAAGTGCACGCTTCACGATTCGGTCTTCTAGCGACTGGTACGAAAGAACGAGAATGCGACCGCCCACGCGAAGAGCGTCGAGAGCCTGTGGAACTGCTGAGCTGAGTGCATCGAGTTCACCGTTTACCTCGATGCGCAGCGCCTGAAATACTCGCTTCGCTGGGTGACCGCTGCTTTTACCTGGGATGAACGGCACAACTTTGACGATGAGACCAGCCAGCTGCGTGCTGGTCGAAAAGGCTTCGCTCTTTCGTTCGGCAACGATCGCTCGAGCGATCTGGCGGGCGAAGCGCTCTTCGCCGTATTCCTTGAAGATTTTGATGAGCTCAGGTTCGTCATAGGTGTTGACCACGTCAGCCGCGGTCATTCCCTGGCTGTTGTCCATGCGCATGTCTAGCGGTGCCGGGTACGAATAAGCGAAACCACGTTCTTTTTCATCGAGTTGCATCGACGAAACACCTAGGTCCATCAAAATGGCGTCTACTTCGAGAACACCCAGCTCTGCGAGGGTTTCTTCGATTTGGTCATAAACAACGTGACAAAAGGTAACCCGGTCGCCAAACGAGGCGAGGCGTTCTCTGGCAAGCTCTAGGGCGTTTGGGTCGCGGTCTAACCCGATGACCCTGAGCTTTGGAAAACGATTCAGAAAGCTTTCGGTGTGCCCGCCGAGACCGAGTGTGCAGTCAATCATGATTGCGTCGCGATTTTCGATGGCTGGGGCGAGAAGTTCAATGCAGCGTTCTAGCATCACTGGTTCGTGTAAGTCTGAGATCTGCATATCGTTTCCGACTCCCCTGCCCATCTTCTAGAACCCCAACCGTGGTCCGACCTCAGGGAAGTAGGTCGGCGATGACGGTTGAAGATCTAGCTGATGGGCTAGAAGATTCCTGGAATCACCTCCCCGTCGCGGCTTGAGAAGGCGGCCTCTTCGGCCTCTTGGTACTTGTTCCACGCCTCGGTGTCCCAAATTTCTAGGTGACTTCGAACTCCGATAAGGGTCAGGTCGCGACCGAGACCCGCGTACTTGCGAAGAGCAGGGTTGATGTTGATTCGACCTTGACGGTCAGGAAGCTCGTTTGATGCGCCGGCCAAGAACAGGCGTAGGTACGAACGCTGGGCAGCGTTGGTAAGCGATGCGGCATCGATGTTTTCAACGAGTTCGTTGAAGTAACTGACCGTATAGACGTAAAGACATCCTTCTTGACCCTTGGTGATGAAGAGCCCACCCTGGAAAAGTTCACGAAGTTTGGCCGGCAGAATCATGCGGCCCTTCTCATCGAGCTTTGGCTCGAAAGTACCTGAAAACATGCTGACCTCCTTTCCGTTCCCTTTTGGTGCATTTTCATCCACTTTACTCCACTTATTCCCAAAACTTGCCACAATTGCGCAAAATCTTTCGGTTTCAATTAGGTAACAATCAAGTATTTATTGGTAATTACCGAGGTGGTGCAAAGTGGAGAGCTTTTCACGGTACACCGCAAAGTCACGCCGGTCAAGGGCAAAGAAAAAGGAGCCCGAAGGCTCCTTGTGGTAACGCGCGCTTTAGTTAGCTACTACTGATCCATGCGCTTGTTCCAGCGCTCTTCGAAGAAACTTCCCTTGGCCTCATCCTTTGGTTTGGCTGTGCCGGTCGGACTTACTTTGGGTTTCGCCTGGGTGGACTCACCCTTAGCCTTGCCACCCTTGGTGCCGGTGGCCACCAAGACTCCGGCCAACATCAGAGCAAAACCGACCACCCCAAAGATGGTGAGCTGGCTAATCACGGCGAAAACTAGAACAGAGAGTCCGACAACGGCTAGAAGCGCGCCACCGACGATTCGCGCCGCGGAGTTGCTTGGCCCGGCACTGACCTTGGTGGCAAACTTTGCATCTTCGGCATAGAGGCCGCGCTCAAGTTCTTCAAGAACCTTTTGCTCGCGTTCTGACAAACCCATGGGTGCCTCCGATTGGTAATGCGTGACTGTTCAAAGTCTAAGACCAGCAAGCAAGTTAGGCTATTCCCGTGAGTGAAACCAAGGTGCTTTTAGATCTAGTCCAACGCGAGCTAGACGGCTTTTGTGCTACCAGAAAAGCCGAATTCACCGGCATCTCTGAAGACCTCAGCGTTCTGCTCGATTACACCAAAGAGTTACTGGCCGGAGGTAAGCGTTTTAGAGCGCTGTTCTGCTACTGGGCATGGGTTGCTGCGCTTGATGTCTCGAGCACTCAACAAGATTCGGTCACCCGCGCCCGTTCAACCGAGGCTATGGTCGGCATCTGCTCGGCACTCGAAATGTTCCACGGCGCTGCCCTCGTGCACGACGACCTTCTCGACCAGTCAGACACTCGCCGAGGTGTTCCAGCGGTGCACAAGCGTTTCGAATCGATGCACAAACAGCACGGTTGGGCGGGCAGCCCCGAGCGTTTCGGCCAGGCGGGCTCGGTTCTCGTGGGTGACCTAATGCTCGCCTGGAGCAGCGAAATCTTCGGAAACGCCTTGCTGAAATCTCCGAACTCACAAATTGAATCGGCCTGCCGTGATGAGTTTTCGAAAATGCGCATTGAGGTTATGGCCGGGCAGTACCTAGACGTTCTTGAAGAGAACGCGGCTCCAACCCGTGCGGTTGAAGAGGCAGTTGGTCGAGCTAACCGAGTGATTCTGTATAAGACAGCCAAGTACAGCATTGAGGCACCGCTTTTGATTGGTGCCGCCTTCGCCGGCGCTGATCCGGCTGTGCTTCGCGGCCTATCAGCCTTTGGTATTCCGCTCGGCATGGCGTTCCAGTTGCGTGACGACATCCTCGGTGTATTTGGTGACCCAGCCGTTACCGGTAAACCTGCCGGCGATGATCTTCGAGAAGGCAAGCGCACGGTCTTGGTAGGGCTGACTCGCGAGTCGCTTACCCCGACCGTCGGCAAGATTTTTGATGAACTACTCACCCACCGCGAACTTGATTCCGAGCAAATTGCCTTCTTGCAGCAAACCATCAAGGGTTCTGGTGCACTCGCGAAGACCGAGGCGATGATCGAGGAGTTGGCCAACGAGTCGCTACTGGCTCTAGATCAGTTGCAACTAGACCCAACCGCGATGATGCAGCTTCGAGAGCTAGCCGTGCGGGTAATCAACCGGCAGAGCTAGTTACTGAGCTAAGAACTGAGCCGCGCGTCTGACCGGCGACTTGTGCCCTGCCAGAAGTGCTTTCATCGGCGTACCGCCGTGCTGATCTAGGTCGTCGTTTTCGGCGTAAATCCACTCAACTGCATCTTGGATGTTCAATCCGCAGTCAATCAGCATCATGACCGTTCCGCGCAAACTGTGGAGTGGCTCGCCGTCGACGATGGTTTCTCGAGGAATGTACTTCTTGCCGTCGATCTTTACCTCGATGAGGCTGTGGTCTTCGACATACCTGCGGATTTTGCCTACCGAGACCCCCATCGAGTCGGCGGCTTCTTCAAAGGTCAGAACTTCTAGGTTCGAAAAGACATCATTCACACCTCAACATTGCCACACCCGACAGCCTGTTAGGAATAGTTAGCGATGCGTGGCACGATATTGGTCTAGTCGAGAAGAAGATGAACACAAGCCAAAACCAAGATCGCGTGATTGACGGACGTTACCGAATCATCCGCTCGTTAGCTGCCGGTGGCATGGCTCGGGTGTTCCTGGCCGAAGATTCACGCCTCAAACGCCAGGTTGCGGTGAAGGTTATTCACCCCCACTTGGCCGATGACGAAAGCTTCATCGCACAGTTTCGCCAAGAGGCAATTTTGGCAGCTAACCTAAGCCACCCAAACCTAGTGAACGTGTTTGACCAGGGCACCGACTCCGGCAGCGCCTATTTGGTGATGGAGTATGTCGCAGGCCAAACACTGCGTGAAGTCATTCGAGAATTCGGCCCACTTTCACCCAAGCGCACACTCGGCGTGCTCGAGTCGGTTCTGGCTGGTCTATCGGCGGCTCACAACGGCGGCATTCTGCATCGCGACATCAAGCCAGAGAACGTTCTTCTTGCAGACGATGGCCGAATCAAGCTGAGCGACTTTGGCTTAGCCCGACCAATCTCGGCGCACACCGAAACCGATTCGGTGATTGGCACCGCTGCCTATCTCTCTCCTGAATTGGCCTCGCGAGGCTTAGCGGATGCTCGCTCCGATGTTTACGCGGTCGGCATTTTGGGCTTCGAACTGCTCACTGGCAAGCAACCTTTCACGGGCGATGTCGCGGCTGCGGTTGCCGCTCAACACCTAACCTCCAGCGTTCCGGCTCCGAGCACTCTGGTTCCAGGCTTACCTGAGTCAATCGATGAACTGGTGCTGTGGGCAACCGAACGTGACGCAGAACTTCGACCTGCCAATGCTGGTGAGCTTTTGGAGTTTGCGCGAAAGGTAGCCGCAGAACTTCGCGGCGAAGCATCCGCGCCAAAAATCACGCAAGACAATCGCACCGAAGTGATTAGCCCACGTGTCGAAGATCAGACCCAGACGCTGGTTCTCGACGCAAACGCAACCCAGCTGCTTGAAGGCGCCGATGCCGACCAACTCACGCAGGTTATTTCTTCAGGCGCACAAATCGCAACCGATGAACCCGAACTTCCATTCAGCAGCTTCAATGGCGGAAAGTTTTGGCGCTGGGTTGTCTCGACGCTATTGGTATTTGCTCTCGCCGCCGGCTTGGGCTGGTGGTTTGGTGCTGGGCCTGGAGCTCTTCGGTCTCTTCCCGAACTAAAGGGTCGAACCGTGGCAGCTGCGCAGGGAACGTTGACCAACCTGGGTCTGAATGTCGTCGTCGTGAACGAACACTCGCCCGATGTGGCCCAAGGTTTGGTTACTCGAACCGAGCCGAACAGCGGTTCACTTGTCGCAGCCGGAGCAGCGCTGAAGATTTACGTTTCACTCGGCCCAGAGCTAAAGGCGGTTCCCAAGCTGACCGGCCTAAATGTGGCCGAAGCAACCATTGAGATAACGAAGGCGGGTTTTAGTTTTGGCGGTGCAGATGCCTGGTTCAACGCCGCTCCTGCGGGTCAAGTTTTTGACTACCTAGGTAGCGACAATCAGAAGCTGCCACTCGGTAGCGAAATCACAATCAACGTTTCACTCGGGCCGCTTCCGCTGGTTGAAAACCTTTCCCAGGATGTCGCGGTTACGCTGTTGAACACCGCAGGGCTCACAGTGGCAGAGGTGAAAGCCGAGTATTCCGACAGTGTGCCGGCTGGCAACGTTATATCGATGACCCCGCAAACTCAGCCTCTTGGCGAGTCGGGTTCGGTGTCACTCACGGTTTCAAAGGGCAGCGACAAGGTGGTTATGCCGAAGGTGGTTGGCGAAACTATTGCCGCCGCCAAGTCGGCCCTTGAGGCATTGGGTTTGCGCGTAACGGTTGACACTAATCAGCTAAGCTCGCGCTGGGGAATCGCAAAGGTAAAGAGCGCATCGGTCAAGGCCGGCACAACGATTCGCCGTGGCGACGCTGTGACGATTGTCTCCCGCTAGTACTTAGCGATTTCCAAGAGCTTCGGCCACCAAGAACGCAAGTTCAAGCGACTGTGAGTGGTTGAGTCTCGGGTCGCAAAGTGACTCGTAACGTTCTTCGAGAGTTGCCTCATCGATGTGTTCCGAACCGCCCAAACACTCGGCAACATCGTCACCGGTCAACT
Organism: Rhodoluna sp.; assembly: GCA_044348705.1. Lineage (GTDB taxonomy): Bacteria > Actinomycetota > Actinomycetes > Actinomycetales > Microbacteriaceae > Rhodoluna. The sequence goes on from JBIKSH010000004.1 coordinate 126,447, forward strand.
CAACGTGAATACCGCCAGGCACAGTGCCCAGGGAACGATGCACTTCGAAGAATCCGCGAACTTCGTCCATCACATCATCGAAGCGACGCGATTTGTACCCGTTCTTGGTGGTGATTCCGTTGCCGTGCATCGGGTCGGTGATCCAAAGTGGAGTCGCCCCCGAGTCACGAACCGCCTCAACAAGCTTTGGCAACTCTTCGCGAATCTTTGGTGCGCCCATGCGGCTGATGAATGTCAAACGGCCTGGCTCGCGGTTCGGGTCGAGTTTGTCGATCAAGTCGAGAACGTCAGAGGTTGAAGTGGTTGGCCCAAGCTTCACACCGATTGGGTTACGAACGCGAGACATGAAATCTACGTGTGCGCCGTCAAGCTGACGAGTGCGCTCCCCGATCCAAATAAAGTGACCGGATGTGTCGTACGGAGTTCCAGTTCGTGAATCGATTCGAGTCATTGGGCGCTCGTAGTCAAACAGCAACGCTTCGTGGCTCACGTAAAACTCGGTGGTGCGAAGGGCATCAAAGTCTGCGCCACAGGCGGCCATGAACTTGATGGCACGATCGATTTCTTTAGCCAATGATTCGTAGCGGGCATTCGCAGGGTTGTCGGTGAAACCGCGGTTCCACTCATGCACCGAACGTAGGTCAGCGAATCCACCCTGAGTGAATGCGCGAATGAGGTTCAGCGTTGATGCTGAGGTGTTGTAGGCCTTGAGGAGTCGCTCAGGATTCGCCGTTCTCGACTCGAGAGTGAAGTCATAGCCGTTGACTGCGTCGCCGCGGTAGGCAGGCAGCGTGACATCCTCTCGGGTTTCGTCATTTGAAGAGCGCGGCTTGGCAAACTGACCCGCCATGCGACCCATCTTGATTACCGGCAACGAAGCGCCGTAGGTAAGCACGACTGCCATTTGCAACAGCGTCTTCACTCGGTTTCTAATTCGGTCGGCCGTGGCGTCAGTGAAGGTTTCAGCGCAGTCTCCACCTTGAAGCAAGAACGCCTTGCCCTGGGCTGCCGAAGCTAGACGGTCCCGCAGTATGTCAACTTCACCGGCAAAGACGAGCGGCGGAAGCTTGGCAAGCTCAGCGCGCACTCGAACTAGATCGGCCTGATCTGGCCAGGTTGGCTGCTGGGCAGCAGGCAGGTTGACATAGTTGTCTAGACCCGCGATCACCGCTGGGTCTGCTGCAACTACTGGATCGTTCATTCTGCTGTCCTTGGTGTTGATGTTTTTGGCTTTTTCATCGATGTGGCATAGACGTCGACATACTCTTGGCCACTGAGCTTCATTAGCTCATACATGATTTCGTCGGTAATGGCTCGAAGGACAATGCGGTCGCCCTCCATGCCGTCAAACCTTGAAAAATCTAGTGGTTCACCAACGATGATTCCGATGCGACGAACTCGTGGCAGTCGCTTACCGATTGGCTGAACTTTTTCGGTATCGATCATGGCAACCGGCAAAATTGGCACTTTGGCTTCGAGGACCATTCGGGCGATGCCGGTTCGTCCGCGGTAGAGGCGTCCGTCTGGGCTACGTGTTCCTTCTGGGTAAATGCCGAGAACTTGACCCTGAGCCAAAACTTTGAGCCCGGTGTTTAGTGATGCCTCGGATGCTTTGCCACCGCTTCGGTCAATCGGAAGTTGCCCGGTTGCCTTGAAAAACCAGCGAGTTAAAGCACCTTTGACGCCTTTGCCGGTGAAGTACTCCGACTTCGCCAAGAAAACAACTGGGCGGCGTGACTGCAACGGAAGAAAAATCGAGTCGCTGAACGAAAGATGGTTGCTGGCTAGGATGACCGGACCAGACGCCGGAATGTTCTGCATGCCGCGCACCCACGGCCTAAAAATCAGACGCAGCAGCGGGCCAAGAATGAGACTCTTCAAAATGAAGTACGCCACTTGATCTCCCGCTTTTTTCTTCGAGCCAACCCGGTTGACTGAAGTTCAAGTTTACTGCTTCGCCAACTCGAGTCTGGCTAGATCAGCAGCACCTACAACTCCGGCATCATTGACGAATTCTGCAGTGACAATTTTCAGGTGCGGTCGAAAGTTTGCTGCGGGAAGATGCTTTAGGTAAGAGGCTCGGATTGGGTCGAGCAGTAAATCGCCGGCTGCGCTGACTCCGCCACCAATAACAATAATCTCAGGGTCAAGAACCGAACAAAGCGTGGCGATGGTTTGACCAATCGAATCGCCTAATTCGGTGAGCAGTTCAACGGCACCTGGGTCACGTTCAACTAAAGCTTGGTAGACCTGAGCGCCTGTGAGCTCACCATTCTCGTCTTGGAGTTCTACCAATCTCAATGCCTTTGGGTCTCCACTGGCCACCAACTCTTTTGCCGCCCTCAGCAGAGCTGTGCCAGAACCATAAGACTCTATGCAACCCTGCTGACCGCAACCGCATAGCCGCCCGCCAGGAATCAGCGACATGTGGCCCAATTCTGCGGCAAGGCCAAAACCGCCTCTTAGCAGTTGGCTGTTGACCACGATTGCGCCACCAACACCAGTGCCGATGGTCAGCATGACCATGTGCTTGAAACCGCGCCCAGCACCAAACCTAAACTCCGCCCATCCGGCTGCGTTCGCATCGTTGTCAATGAAAACGGGTGCCGAGATTTTTGCTTGTAATTTTTCTTTGAACGGCTCGTTTCGCCAAGACAGGTTAGGGGCATAGACAATCTTTGCTCGGTCGGCATCTACGAATCCGGCTGCGGCAACACCAACGCCTTCTACTTGAACTCCCTCGGCCAGTTCATTAACCAGACCTACTACCGCTTCGGCAATCAAATTTGCATCATGCGCAGGAGTCGGAATGCGTGCGTCGCGAATGATGGAACCGTCGGCTGCAACCAAAGCACCAGCAATTTTGGTTCCACCGATGTCAATGCCAATCGCGTACATGAAGTCCTTTTGCCCGGTGCCGAAATAAAGCTCTGTGTAAGTTTAGCCAAGTGGTGGAAATGAACTCATAACTTTCGCTCTTGTACATAGTGACTATTGGCGAAATCACGCATAGGATTTTTCTAAACCTAAAAGGAGCGTCATGCAACAGTACGAGATTCCACGTCACATTACTTCCGACGCATCTGACAACATCACCGACCTTTTGGTTGAGCGTGTCAAGAAAACTCCAAATCTTCCTCTCTATGCCGTTCAAAACGACGCCGGAGAATGGATCTCGATCACCGCCGTTGAATTTGAAACCCAGGTGAAGGCACTAGCCAAGGGTCTTATCTCTGCTGGCATCCAGCCGGGTCAAGCAGTTGCCATCATGTCGCGAACCCGCTTCGAGTGGAGCTTGGTCGACTTCGCCATCTGGTACGCCGGTGCTGTATCCGTGCCAATCTACGAAACTTCTGCTCCTTCCCAAATGGAATGGATTCTTTCGAACTCAGACTCGGTCGCACTATTCATCGAGAACGCCGAGCACCTCAGCCGATACCAAGAAATCAAGAACAACACTCCCCTCGTTCGCACTGTATGGCGTTTCGACCAGAAAGACATCGAAAACCTGAGTGCTCTTGGCAAGGATGTCTCTGACGAACAGCTCGAAGCGAGACGTCGTTCGGCAAAACTCGCCGATCTCGCCACTCTGATTTACACCTCAGGAACCACCGGAAAGCCAAAGGGTTGCGAACTAACCCACGAGGGTTTTGTTGAACTGTCACGCAACGCTCAGGTTGAGCTTCCTGAAGTTCTATGGGAGGGCACTTCGACTCTCCTCTTCTTGCCAATGGCTCACGTTTTCGCTCGCTTCATCGCTGTTATCGCAATTCACTCCGGAGTAAAGGTTGGTCATCAGCCAGACGCCAAGAATGTTGCCCCTGCAATGGCAAGCTTCCACCCGAACTTCTTGCTAGCCGTGCCTCGCGTATTCGAAAAGGTTTACAACAGTGCTGAGCAAAAAGCTGAGGCAGGCGGCAAGGGCAAGATTTTCCGCGCTGCTGCAGATGCCGCAGTCGCTTGGTCTATGGCAGATGAAGCCGGCAAGGTTCCGCTAGGCCTAGCCCTCAAGCACAAACTATTCGACGCCTTGGTTTACAAGAAACTCCGTGCGGCAATGGGTGGCGAAGTGAAGTACGCGGTCTCTGGTGGTGCCCCACTTGGAAGCCGCCTAGGCCACTTCTACCGCGCCATCGGCTTGACCGTTCTAGAAGGTTACGGTCTAACCGAGACCACTGCTCCTGCAACCATCGGTCGCCCATCCAAGGTGAAAATTGGCAAGGTTGGCTTTGCGCTACCAGGCACCAAGGTTGCAATCGCCAAAGATGGCGAGATTCTTCTAGGTGGCTACAACATCATGCGCGGCTACTGGAGAAACCCAGAAGCAACCGCAGAAGCCATTCGAGACGGTTGGTTCCACTCTGGAGACATTGGCGAACTAGACAGCGACGGTTTCTTGAGCATCACCGGACGAAAGAAAGAACTGTTGGTCACTGCCGGAGGTAAGAACGTTGCACCAGCGCCTCTTGAAGATCCGCTACGCGCCAACCCGCTTATCGGTCAAGCCGTTGTTATCGGAGACCAGAAGCCGTTCATTGCCGCGTTGATTTCGCTAGATGCCGAAATGCTTCCAATCTGGTTGGGAAACAACGGCGGAGACAAGTCGATGTCGGTTGCAGAAGCTGCCAAGACTGATTTGGTTCGCAACGAGGTTCAGCGTGCGGTAGACGAAGTCAACCGTTCGGTTTCTAAAGCAGAGTCGATTCGCAAGTTCGTCATCATTGAGACCGAACTAACCGAAGAGTCGGGCCACCTAACCCCTTCGCTCAAGATCAAGCGAAACCAGGTTATGAGCGACTTCTCGCCGGTTGTCGACGACATCTACGGATCGGGTCCTTCGACGGTTGAGGCCGCGGTCAACGGCTAGTAAAGTCGTTGGCTAAACCCAACTAACCCTTCAAGAACCAATCGGTTTCGCGAAGTTTCTTCATGGCGGCGCGACGTTCATCTAGCTCGAGACGGTCTAGGTAGACGTTGCCCTCTAGGTGGTCGCATTCATGTTGCATGGCCTGTGCCAGCAACCCTTCGGCAGTAATGGTGACAATCGACTCATCCAGCAGCAGCCCTCGAATGACTACTTTTTCGTAGCGAGGAGTTGGGTGCCAGAGACCAGGCAAAGACAGACACCCCTCGTCGGTTGGGATCAACTCGCCGAACGTTTCAACGATCTTCGGGTTGATCAAGTAGCCGAGATTGCCGTGAACGTTATAGCTGAATGCCCGCAGGGAAACGCCAATTTGAGGGGCGGCAACACCAGCTCGCCCAGGTAACTGAGTGGTTTCTAGCAAGTCTTCAATCAAAGCGGATGCTGCGGCAAAGTCGGTTACGCGATCGCAAACTGTTTTGAGTACAGGGTCGCCGAAAAGGCGAATTTCACGAACAGCCAAGGCCCTAAGCGTTGTCGCGAAGTGCGTCAACGACCAGTGCTGCAAGCTCACGGGCGGCCTCTTGAGTGCCCTTCTGTAGCTCGCTGAACTTGATAACTGAACCGGCGGCTAGTGATGGGTCGTAAGGAATGCGAACCACCTCACGCACTCGAGTTCTGAAATGCTGTTCAATCTCGTCAAGCTTCACCAGTTGAGTAGCCTGGGTCGCGGTGTTTAGGGCCACAATCGAGTTTCTGACCAGGTTTCCATAACCGTTTGCTTCGAGCCAGGTAAGTGTTTCAGACGCGAGGCGAGCCTCATCTACCGAGCCACCTGAGACAATCACCAGACCGCTGGCACGCTGAAGAGTTGGGCGCATCACCGAGTGCACGATACCGGTACCACAGTCGGTCAAAACGATCGAGTAGTAACGGGCGGCCATGTCGGCAACAACGTTGTAGTCACCCTCGTCAAAGGCTTCAGAGAGCATCGGGTCAGAGTCTGAGGCAAGAACATCCAGGCGCGTAACGTCACGCGAAACCATTGTGGAGAAATCGGTAAAACCGTCAACTGCGGAAGCACGATTGACTACATCTCGAACTGTGAATCGGGTCGATTTACTGACGCGCTCTGCGAGCGTTCCGCGGTCTGGGTTTGCGTCAATCGCAATAACGCGGTCTTCACGGACCATCGAAAGCGCCATGCCAAGCAGTGTGGTGACTGTGGTTTTACCCACTCCCCCCTTTCGAGTTAGAACTGGAACAAACTTTGCTCCACCTTCTAGTGCCATGCCGATGCGTGCATCAATCGCTTTGCGCTCGCGAACCTTGCGCGAGTCACCCAGGTTGATGGTTTTCAGCGAGAGAAAGTAAAGAAACCTTCTGAATCCCGAAGTTGGGGCGAGGCGGTTTTTTGAGGTGGTGTCAATCAGACGATCAGCGGTCAGCATGGCAGCTGGTTCAGGCTGGTCGAATGATTCACCGCGAAGGCTGTCGCGCCGTGAGTAGTTGGTGCGTCGAGTGGGAGGTTGGTCTGCAGGTGCTTCAACAACCAAACGTGGCTCTTCGCGAATGATTTCAACGCTGGCGGTTGCAGGAGTTACGTCGACGGTTCCAGCGTCGATCCCGGCGTCACCGAGAGAGTGAGAACGCACTAGCTCCTGGTCAGACCCTTGGGTCTCACCCGAAGGCTCATTCTCTTTGTCATCAAACTTGTCGTTGAAACCCACGTTGCTCCTGAATTGTTAGCGTGCTCTCCCCCAGAGTTACTTAGGCAAGTCTAACCGAGGTTCCCAAAAGCACACATGTTCTTTGGGTTGCGTTACTCGGTTTCGATAACCAACAACAGGTCGCCAGCATCCACGCTTTGAGTCTTTGTAATCGCGATTCGACGAACTACACCAGCGGTGCTTGCTGTGATAGTTGCCTCCATCTTCATCGCCTCAATCGTCGCAACGGCCTGACCCACCTCGATGTGTGCGCCTTCGACAGTTGCCAAAGTCACAACGCCCTGGAATGGTGCAGCAACGTGACCCAGATTCTTGAGGTCAGCTTTCTCGGCATGTGGCGCGTTCGAGACAATCTTTTTATCGCGGATGTTGATGGGGCGAAGTTGCCCGTTGAGCGTTGCCATAACGGTTCTGAAGCCCTTCGCATCTGGCGTACCGATGGCTTCGAGGCCGACGTAGAGTCTAATTCCCTTGGTGATCTGAACGACGTGTTCGCGACCCTGCTCTAAGCCATAGAGGTAGTCGACCGTGTCGACTTCGTCGAGCTTGCCGTACTTCTCGCGAGTTGCCTCAAAGTCTGCGGTTGGCCCGGCAAATAGCAAGCGGTTTAGAGTCGAACGTCTTACCTTGGCATCATCTGAGGTAAGTGCCGCCAAATCGGTTTCGCTAACCGCGGTAAGGCCGAACTTAGGGTTCTTGCCTTGAAGCACCTTGGTTCTGAACGGCTCTGGCCAGCCCCCGGGCAAATCGCCGAGTTCGCCAGCCATGAAACCGATTACCGAATCAGGAACGTCGTAGTTTTGCGGGTTTTCAGCGAAATCATCCGGGTCTGCACCAACGGCTACCAGGTGCAGGGCGAGGTCGCCAACGACCTTCGACGAAGGTGTCACCTTGGTTGGACGCCCGAGGATGCGGTTCGCTGCCGCGTACATGTCTTCGACCTTTTCAAACTGGTGCCCGAGGCCGAGTGCGATTGCCTGCTGTCGAAGGTTCGAAAGCTGACCACCCGGAATCTCGTGCTTGTAAACGCGCCCGGTTGGGCCTGGCAGCCCGGACTCAAACGGAGCGTAAACCTGGCGCACTGCCTCCCAGTAAGGCTCTAGCGCAGTTACCGCATCGAGTGGAATACCGCTGTCACGCTCGGTGTGTGCAAGGGCTGCGACAAGTGCCGATGCCGACGGTTGGCTGGTGGTACCTGCCATCGGAGCCGATGCCACATCGACAGCGTCTACTCCGGCGTCAATTGCTGCCATGAGGGTGGCTAGTTGGCCGCCAGCGGTGTCGTGGGTGTGCAGGTGAACCGGAAGATCGAAACGCTCACGTAAAGCCTTCACTAGCTTTGCAGCAGCTGCTGGGCGCAGTAGGCCAGCCATGTCTTTAATGGCGAGGATGTGCGCACCGGCGTCAACGATCTGCTGGCCCAAATCGAGATAGTAGTCGAGCGTGTAAAGCGTCTCGGCTGGGTCAAGAAGGTCGCCCGTGTAGCAAAGACCAACTTCGGCGAGCGCTGTTTCGGTTCGCAACACCGCGTCGATGGCCGGCTTCATCTGGCTGACGTCATTTAGTGCGTCAAAAATTCTGAAAATGTCTACGCCGGTGGAGGCAGCTTCTTTGACGAAGGCGTCGGTGACCTCGGTCGGGTAGGGCGTGTAGCCAACCGTGTTTCGTCCACGAAGCAGCATCTGAATACACAGGTTAGGTAGCGCAGTTCTCAGCGCGGCCAGGCGCTCCCAAGGGTCTTCACCCAAAAAGCGCAGCGCTACGTCGTAGGTAGCCCCGCCCCATGCCTCTACCGAGAGCAGCTGTGGGGTAAGTCGAGCAACATACGGTGCAACCTGAACAAGGTCACGTCCGCGCACGCGAGTTGCGAGCAGCGACTGGTGGGCATCCCTGAAGGTCGTATCGGTAATCGCAACGGCTTGAGCCTGACGAAGCTGTTCGGCAAACTTCTTTGGGCCGAGCTCGAGAAGAGCCTGCCTCGATCCGGCGGGTGCAGCAACAGTTAAGTCAACCTCGGGCAGCTTCAGAGCCGGTGAGATTCGACCATTACGAGGCCCGTACGGCTGGTTTACCGTCACATCGGCAAGCCAGGTAAGAATCTTCGTGCCACGGTCTAGTGAAGGCGCTGCGGTGAATAGTTGCGGACGCTCGTCGATAAACGAAGTGCTCAGGTCACCGCTGGCGAAGGTTTCGTCGTTCATCACGGCTTGCAAAAACGAAATGTTGGTTGAAACACCACGGATGCGGAACTCGGCGAGCGCGCGTCTGGCACGAATCACGGCTGTCGGAAAGTCTTTACCCTTGGCGATGAGTTTCACCAAGAGCGAGTCAAAGTGTGGACTTACTTCGCTACCGGCTGCAATGGTTCCACCATCTAGGCGAATACCTGCACCACCCGGTGAGCGGTAGGTGGTGATTTTGCCGGTGTCTGGTCTAAAGCCGGCCGAAGGGTCTTCGGTGGTGATGCGGCATTGCAGAGCAAAGCCGTGCATCGTGATGGTGTCTTGGGTAAGACCGAGCTCTGGCAGCGTCTCACCCGAAGCAATGCGCATCTGGCTCTGCACCAAGTCGATGTCGGTGATTTCTTCCGAAACGGTGTGCTCGACCTGAATGCGCGGGTTCATCTCGATAAACACGTGCTTGCCGGCATTTGGACCAACGGTGTCGATCAAGAATTCAACTGTGCCAGCGTTTGAGTAGCCAATCTGCTTAGCGAAGGCGACAGCATCGCGATAGAGGGCTTGGCGCAGGTCTTCATCGATTAGCGGCGCGGGAGCAATCTCGACTACCTTCTGGTTGCGACGCTGAACCGAGCAGTCGCGCTCGAACAGGTGAACAACATTGCCAGCCCCATCGGCAAGAATCTGAACCTCGATGTGACGTGGGCGCAATACGGCCTGCTCAAGAAACACTCTCGGGTCACCAAAGGCGGCATCGGCTTCACGCATGGCTTCGGCAAGTGCCGCAGCTAGACCAGAGGCCTCGTTCACGCGACGCATTCCACGACCGCCTCCACCGGCAACCGCCTTCACAAACAGCGGGAAGCCGATTGCGTCACCCTGAGCGATCAATTCGGTGACGTCAGAAGATGAAGGAGATGATGCAAGAACTGGAACACCTGCCGCAATCGCAGCCTCTTTGGCGTTTACCTTGTTACCCGCAAGTTCAAGAACATCCGCTTTCGGACCAATGAAGGTAATTCCATTGGCTGCGGCAGCCTCGGCAAGATCCGGGTTCTCTGAGAGAAAACCGTAGCCAGGGTAAATGGCGTCTGCACCAGATTCTTTGGCAACACGGATGATTTCAGAAACATCAAGGTAGGCACGAACCGGGTGGCCTTCTGTTCCGATTTGGTATGCCTCATCGGCCTTTAGTCGGTGGCTAGAATTTCGATCCTCGTACGGAAAAACTGCAACGGTTGCAGCACCCAGCTCATACGCGGCGCGGAAAGCGCGGATAGCAATCTCACCACGGTTGGCGACAAGGATTTTCTTGAACATCTAGTCCTAGTTTTGCTAAGGGTCTTGGGTGTTATGGCGTTTATAAAAAGGTAGCCTATAGACGTGTATGTTCTCAGCGTCAGCTCCCTCAAGGGAGGAGTCGGAAAGACCACAGTTGCCTTAGGTATGGCATCTGCGTCTTCGGCTCGCGGTCTTCGCACTCTCGTGATCGACCTCGACCCTCAGTGCGATGCAACTACCGGTTTAGGCGCCATTGGGGAATTCAACGAGACTTGTGCCGACGTTTTGAAATCGCCCAAACACAACGTTGTGCATAAAGCAATCGTATCTAGTAGTTGGGCAAAAATTCACTCCACAAAAATCGATGTCATGGTTGGCAGCCCGAAGGTTCAGCAGGCCGATGCGCCAACCCCGACAGTTCGTGAACTCTGGAAACTAGAGGAAGCGCTCGCTCGCATCGAGACCGAGTACGACCTCGTGATCATCGATACTCCGCCTTCGATTAATGGCCTAACCAAAACGGCCTGGGTCACCTCTGACCGCATCTTGATCGTCACCGAGCCGAGCTTGTTCTCGGTTGTGGCTGCCGAGCGCAGCATCCGTGCCGTAAACGAACTTCGCAAGGCCATTACCCGACGCCTCAAGATTTTCGGTGTGGTCGTGAACCGCTATAAGCCGCTTAGCAAAGAGCACCAGTTCAGAGTCGCAGAACTGAACGAGAAGTACCCGGGCAAGTTGCTCCCCCAGCTGTTCGAAGAGAAGTCGACGATGCAGCAGGCGCAGGGTGCCGCCATGCCGATTCATTCTTGGCCAGGCGACACTGCTGCTTCGATTGCAGCTTCATTCGACCACGTGCTTGACGCTCTGATGCTCGATCTAACCGAGCGGGTTTATGACGAAGACAATGAAAAATCGCGTCGCAACCGCAAAGAAAAGCGCCGCATGAAACTCAAGCGAGGCAAGGGTATCGAGGCTTCACCCTTGGCGGTGCTGATGGGTAACGATTACGACGGTGCAGAAAAACCCGAGGCAAATCCTCTCGAAGAGCTGATTGCAAACGCTTCGGCTGACGATCCAGCAGACGTCACCGCAGAGGCTACAGATTTGAATGGCACGGATGCTGCGCCAGCGGCCAGCGATGCGACCGGTTCAGACGGCGCGAGTTCGTCAGACTAAACGGCGCGTTTTGCGCTTCGGCGAGCGGCAAGCTCGTCAATGTCTTCAAGTGAAGACGGTGTCATGTTGACCAAAGTAGCTTCAACCTCTCGAAGCACTCGACCGACAGCGATACCAAACACACCCTGGCCACGACCGACGAGGTCGATCACTTCATCTTGGGTAGTGCACAAATAAACGCGAGCGCCATCTGACATTAAGGTGATCTTGGCCAAGTCGCCAAAGCCTGCAGCGCGAAGCTGGTCGACGGCCAAACGAATCTGCTGAAGTGACACTCCGGTGTCTAGCAAGCGCTTGACCAATTTCAAAACAAGGATGTCGCGGAATGCGTAAAGTCGCTGAGAACCAGAGCCGGATGCGTGACGCACGGTTGGCTGTACCAAACCGGTGCGGTCCCAGTAGTCGAGCTGACGGTACGAGATTCCTGCGGCTGAAGCAGCCGGGATTCCTCGGTAGCCGAGTTTTGGGTCGAGAGCAGGAAGGCCCTCGGTGAACAGCATGTCCTGGGTGTAGTCGGCCTGAGGCTGGGTGTCGTCTGCAGACATCGCTCTCCTTCAGGTTCAAGTACAGGTTTAATTGTTGGCTAATGCAAGCCTAAACACCCGTTAATTTCAAGGTTCGGCGTGTCGCGGTTCGCTACTGGTCCATCTTCGAGATGACTGAACGCACTAATTCCGAGTGAATAGCGGCGAATTGGTTTGAAATCTCGAGCGCGTAGTGCGCTGCTCTGGAACGGCTGGCGGTGTCGTGCTTTGCCAAAACCGGAGCGACTACGCCCTCGATAATGCCGATTTCACGGTCGGCCGCTGCCTTGATTCCGCGAAGGTGGCGAGGGGCGATACCAAAGCGCTGGAGATGAACTATCGCCTTGGCGATTTCAACATCGGCTGCTGCGTAAGGTGCGTCGGAGAGAATACCAACCTGGCGAGCATCCTCGATTAAGGCCGGCGTGATCGCGGTTTCTGCAATGAGCTCCAGCTCGGTGAACTTCTTGGTTGGTGCCTGGCGAAGGTGATCGGTGACCGTTGAGTTGGTGCCCGGCAAAGTTGGGGTCTTGCCCTCATCAATGTCAGAGAGGTACTGGCGAATGACCTTGAGTGGCAGGTACTTGTCGCGCTGAAGTTCGAGAGCGATCTTTACGCGCTCGACATCTTGCTCGGTGTACTTGCGGTAACCAGATTCGGTGCGCTGCGGGAAAACAAGTTTTTGCTCTTCAAGAAAACGAAGCTTTGATGGCGAGAGGTCAGGAAAGTTCGGCTGCAGAAGCGAGAGCACTTGACCGATCGTGAGCAGCTTTGCTGAACGCGCGGTGATTGAAGTAACTTGAGCAACCTGAACCATGGCTTACTTGTCTGCCTTCGCTGCAAAGAAAGTTAGCTTAAACTTGCCCACCTGAACTTCGTCGCCATCGGTCAACGCGATTTCGTCAACGCGTTTGCCGTTGTGATAGGTGCCGTTGAGTGAGGCCAGGTCTTTGACCGAGAAAGTCTTGCCGTTGCGAACGAATTCGGCGTGCTTGCGAGAGACAGTCACGTCGTCTAGAAAAATGTCTGCGTTCGGGTGTCTTCCGGCGGTGGCGACATCTGAGTCGAGAAGAAAGCGAGAACCCTCTTCGTAGCCACGTTTCACGATTAAAAGTGCATGACCTGAAGGCAGAGCATTGATCGCGGAGTGCTCTTCTGAATTCAGCCCAGACTCGTCTTCAGGTAGTAGAGCATCGCCAAAACGCTGTGTCGATTCAACTTCGTTTTCGTCGAAATCTTGGTTTGACATGGCCAGAACGCCCTCCTTTATTTGCTTAGCCTAATCGGTTTTTCTTGCCTCTAAAACCACTGAAAAAACCTGCTTCACATAGAGCACACCCGACCACCAGTAGAGCCCAATTCCCCAGATTGCGAATGCCCAAGACAGTGGCAAAATCACAAACTGAGCGGCCTGCCAAACCTGGGCCAGAAGCAACAGCGGGAACGCATAAAGCAAAGCAAAAGTGCCGGCCTTGCCTAGGTAATGAACGGGCAAGGGGCCATACTCGTATTTGGCAAGAACGGGAACGGTTAGCGCCAGCAGTACATCCCTGCCAATAATAACAAAAGGTAACCAAATCGGAATGTTTCCGGTAACTGCTAAGCCAATCAGTGTGGCAAGTATGTAGAGGCGATCAGCGGCTGGATCGAGCAATGCACCGAGACGGGTGGTTTGGTTGAGCTTGCGAGCTAGATAGCCGTCTAGATAGTCGGTTGCCGAGGCAACAATAAGGGTGATGAGTGCCAGCCCTTCTTGCTCGGTGAGCACCAAAAGCAAGAAGACCGGCACAAGGGCAAGCCTCAACAGACTGAGCATGTTTGGTATGGTCTTCAGCTCTTGAAGTAGTGATTTTTGTTCGACCATAGTGAGAAGTTTATGCCTATTGTCGGGCTAGCCGGATTTGAACCGGCGACCCCTTGTCCCCCAGACAAGTGCGCTACCAAGCTGCGCTATAGCCCGTTGGTGTTCGACCACCGAGAAAAAGTCTAGACGCTGCTAGGTGCGCTTGCGTTTTTCGCGAACGCGCATCGAAACCTCGATCGGCGTGCCTTCAAAACCGTAGGTTTCGCGAAGGCGTCGAGTAATGAACCGACGGTAGCCAGGGTCAAGGAAGCCAGTCGTGAACAACACAAACTTGGGCGGGCGCGAGCTTGCTTGAGTTGCAAAGAGGATGCGCGGCTGCTTGCCACCGCGAACCGGGTGAGGGTTCTCGGCGACAAGCTCTGAAATGAAGGCGTTTAGCTTGCCGGTTGCAATTCGTTGATCCCATGAATCGAGAGCAACTTCGAGCGCTGGAACCAACTTCTCAAGGTGTCGACCAGTCTTGGCCGAAATGTTTACGCGTGGAGCCCAATCAACATGTGCCAAGTCTTGTTCGATTTCGCGCTCGAGGTAGCGACGGCGCTCATCTTCTAGAAGGTCCCACTTGTTAAAAGCTAGAACTAGAGCGCGACCAGATTCGAGAGCCATGTCGATGATGCGAATGTCGGCTTCAGAAATCGGCTGGGTCACATCGAGAAGCACCGTGGCTACTTCGGCGCGCTCGAGGGCGGCTGCGGTTCGAAGCGACGCATAGAAATCTGCACCTTGAGCCAGGTGCTTGCGGCGGCGAATACCGGCGGTGTCGACGAATCGCCAAACTTTTCCGGCAATCTCGACCTGCTCATCAATTGGGTCACGAGTGGTACCGGCAAGTTCGTTGACCACAGCCCTCTCACTGCCAACGGCCTTGTTAAGTAGTGACGACTTACCTACGTTTGGTCGACCTATGAGGGCAACGCGACGAGGGCCGCCAACTTCTTGCTTTGCCACGTTGCTGATCTTTGGCAGCACCTTCATGGCTGCATCGAGCATGTCTGCAACGCCACGGCCGTGCACAGCCGAAACTGGGTATGGTTCGCCCAAGCCAAGCGACCAAAGACCGGCAGCCTCAGGCTCTTGACGAGCGTCGTCAATCTTGTTGCCGACCAGAATCACCGGCTTCTTGCTGGCGCGCAGCATTTTGACCACGCGCTCGTCGGTCGAGGTTGCGCCAACGGTCGCATCAACCACGAAGAGCACTGCGTCGGCTAGCTCAACGGCAATTTCAGCCTGAACGGCGACAGATAGGTCGATTCCTTTGGCGTCTGGCTCCCAACCACCGGTGTCGACGAGGGTGAACTTGCGTTCGTTCCACTCTGCCTTATAAGAAATTCGGTCACGGGTTACACCAGGCTTGTCTTCGACCACGGCCTCGCGGCGACCAAGAATTCGGTTCACCAAGGCTGATTTACCAACGTTCGGTCGGCCCACGATTGCCAAAACTGGAAGAGCTGGCAAATAGATTGGGCCGTCGGTTGCTTCATCGAGCGCCGCCAAGACATCGAAGTCTTCGTCGTCTAGCTCATACTCTTCGAGACCAACCCGAAGCGCACGCTCGCGGGCAAGTTCTTCTTCGCTGCTGAGCTCACTCAAACGCTGAAGAAACGCCGGATCAATCGGATCGGCTACGAAATCTTCTTCAGACACTTTTTACTCCTAGTTAGTCGCGAACGACCGACAGAACGGCAGCAACAGCTTGCTCGAAGTTCAAGTCGGTGGAATCCACGAGGGCGACACCCGGTGCGGGAGTCATAAAGTCAACTACTTTGGCGTCTTGCGCATCTCGCTGAGAAACCTGACGCTCGACGTTCTTCGCGGCCTCTGGTGAGAGCTCTGCGGAACGTCTTATAAGTCTAACTTCTTCAGCGGCAGTTAGCAGTATGCGATTTTTGGCATCGGGGGCAACCACGGTAGTGATGTCACGCCCTTCAACAACCACGCCGGGCATCCCTGAAGTCTCGACGAGCCTACGGGTGAGCGTTTTCATAAAGGCGCGCACTTCTGGATGTTTGGCAACGGCGCTCACGTTTTCGGCAACTTCGCTGCCTCGAATTGCTTCGGTTACGTCTTCGTCGCCGACTTTCACCCAGTAGTCGTCTGGGTTTAGTGAAATCGAAAAGTCGAATGCTCGGATGCTCGCCTCGGCACTCTCGCCCTCAACCACGGCAGGCACCCATGAGTTCATCACCGCAAGCGCTAGGGCTCGGTATGCGGCGCCCGTGTCTAGGTAGCCGAAGCCGAGTTCGCGTGCCACCTGTTTTGAGACGCTCGACTTGCCCGAACCGGCCGGCCCGTCAATCGCAATAATTTCAGTCATTAGCCGGCCAGCCTCCAGCCGCGCTCGGTTAGGGCGGCGACGAGAGAGCTTTCGACCTCTGGAAGCACGAATAGTTCGACCAAACCGATTTCTGCCCCTGGCGAGTGTTCGAGCTTGAGGTCTTCGAGGTTGATGCCGATTTCGCCAATTTCGGTGAGCAGTTTTGCCATCTGACCGGGCTTATCGTCAATCATCACGACCACCTGGGCGTAGTTAGTTGCAGCGCTACCGTGCTTGCCGGGAATCAGTGCCACACCGCGGTTGCCTGCGAGTAGAACTTCACCCAAGTCGCTCAATGCACCAGGGGCTTCTAGATCATCGAAAGATTTGATGACTCGAGCCAAGTCTTCAGAGAACCCCTGCAGCACAGCCCTAACGTCAGCCGTGTTTCCAGCCAAAATCTGCATCCACAGTTTTGCATCGCTGGCGGCAATGCGAGTTGTGTCGCGCAATCCTTGACCCGCCAGTGCCAAATCACTCGATTCAGCACGGCTTAGCTGCGCCGCCAAGAGCGAAGAAACGAGTTGAGGAAGATGCGAAACCATGGCGACCGCGCGGTCGTGGTCTGCCGCGGTTAGTCGAGCCGGCACTCCACCTAGGTCTAGGACTAACTGTTCGACGAGCATGGTCGATGCAGCCGCGCTCTCTTGGTTTGCGCAAATGACCCAGGGGCGACCAAAGAATAGGTCGGCTCGACCGGCCAACGCTCCCCCGCGCTCACGCCCAGCCATTGGGTGCGAGCCAACGTAGCGAGACAACGGCGCATTGGCTGCTTTCAACTCTTCGAGAATGATGTTCTTCACCGAAGCAACATCGGTCACCACCGCGTTCGGGTATGCACGCAGTTCGGCCATAACCGCTCTGGCGGTCACATCTGGTGGCACACAAACGACAATTAGCGTTGGCTCGTCTGCCGCAGCTGGTTTGCGACCAGCACCGTAATCGATAGCCAGGCGCTGGTTCGCCGGCGAAACGTCGTCGATCGAGACATCCACGCCAATTTTCTTCAACGCCAAGCCGATGCTGGTGCCAATCAGACCGGCACCAACAATTCGAACCGATCCGGTTACGCGATTCACTGCGCTAGGTCCAAACGAAGAGCTGTCGCACCACGAAGATAAACATGCTGAATCTCGCCGCGAGCTTTGTTTATGTCAGCGTGAATCATTAGGCGAATAACGCGCGGCATGGCGTGCTGAACATCCATCTCGACGAAGCACATCAGCGGAACATCCCCGAGCCCAAGCTCTCGAGCAGCGAGAGCCGGAAACTCAGAAGTGATGTCGGGAGTGGCGGTGAACAAGATTGAAATCAGCTGTGACGAGTCGATGCCATTGGCGTGCAAAGTTTTTGAGATCAGCTCGGCGGTTGAACGCAACAGGTGTTCGCGTTCATCGACATCGATTTGAATGGCACCTCTAATGGCTCGAATCGGCAAGGTTAGGCTCTTTTCTTGGATGGCCGTGGAGCACGGCTCGGTTTGCCTGTCGCGGCTTTGAGCAAGGCACCTATTTCCATTTTATTGAGTTGGCGGATGTGCCCCTGTTTTAGCGTTCCCAAGTGAATTGGCCCGAACTGCTTTCGCACCAAACCAACCACCGGGTGGCTAACGTTTTCGAGCATGCGTCGAACAATTCGGTTTCGACCCGAGTGCAGCACGATCTCGACCAGGCTGTGACCCTTTGAGATATCGATCACTCGAGCGCGGTCGGCCTTGATGAAACCATCTTCGAGTTCAAACCCGCTCATCAGCTTGTGAATGGTCATCGGCGTAACTTCGCCAACTACGCGAGCGATGTAGGTTTTCTCGACACCAAAAGACGGGTGTGAAAGCTGATTGGCCAATTCGCCGTCGTTCGTCAACAGCAGCAGGCCGGTGGTTTCGGCGTCTAGTCGACCGATGTTGAACACTCGGTCGTAGTCGGTAACGAACGAGCTCAGGTCTGGTCGCCCTTCTTCATCGGCCATGGTCGAAATGATTCCGGCTGGCTTGTTCAAGAGCAGGTAGACGCGCGTGGTGTCGAACTGCACGGGCACGCCGCGAACGGTCACCTTGTCTACCGCCGGGTTGACCCTAGAGCCAAGCTCGGTGACCAACTTGCCGTTGACTTTCACCTGGCCTTTGACAATGAGCTCTTCACAAGCGCGGCGTGATGCAACACCCGCGGCAGCGAGGGCCTTCTGCAGTCGAACCTCTTCGTTTACAACTTCGGTTTCTTCTGGATTACTCATCAAAATCGCTATCTGCACCAGGAAGGTACGGGCTAATCGGAGGTAGCTCGTCTAGCGAGTTGATTCCTAGGAGTTCGAGCATCAGTGCGGTGGTACCGAAGTGCACCGCGCCAGTCTCGCTGTCGGTGTAAAGCTCGGTAATGAGCCCTCGGTTTAGCAAAGTCTTCACCACCGAATCAACATTCACTGCTCGGATGCTGGCCACCTGGCCGCGCGAAATTGGCTGTTTATACGCAATAACCGCAAGGGTTTCGAGCGCTGCTTGGCTGAGCTTGGTTGGGTTTTCGTTTGCCACAAAAAGCTTTACGGCCCAGTCGAACTCTTGACGCACGAAGATGCGCCAACCACCGCCAACTTCGCGAAGCTCAAAGCCTCGTGGAGTGCCGGATGCTGCGCCGTCGTAGTCGTCGCGAAGAGCCATGACGGCCTCGCGAACCACGTTCACGGGCTGTTCAAGCGCGGTGGCCAAAGCAACCAACGACACCGGCGCATCCGTGATCATCAACACGGCCTCAACTCCCGCCCGAAGCTCGGAATCGCTCAGCGAGTCAGGCTGGTTGTTAGTTAGGTCTTGAGTCGAATCAAGAGTCATAGTCGGCTCCTAGGGTTGCCAGTTTTTCATCATCAAAGTTTGCGTCTCGCCAAGAAACCTGAAGGTCTCCCAGCGGAGAGTCTTGGCTGAACCCGACCGCACCAAGACGGTAAAGCTCGAGAATCGAAAGGAACCTCGCCACCACGATGGCGCGGTCTGAGACATCTTTGATCAAATCAAAAAACGAAATCTTTGAAGCTTTGCGAAGTGCGTCGACCACATAGGTGGCCTGTTCGCGAATGCTTACGCGGGCGGCGTGAAGGTGGGTGAGACCAACCGATGGAACCTCACGAGGAGTCAGAGTTGCCTCAGCAAGGGCTGCGAACTCAGCGAGTGCGATGTTCCAGACAAGCTCGGGCTGCTGGTTTCTGAAGCGCTCTTCCATTCGCACCTCACGAGGCACGCGAGAACCCTCAAGGCCCAGCGAGGTGTTGAACCAGGTCGAGATTTCTTTGAAAGCGCGGTATTGCAGGAGGCGAGCAAACAGCAGGTCGCGAGCTTCGAGCAGCGCGACATCTTCTGCATCAACTACCTCACCGCGTGGCAGTAGCCCGGCGATCTTTAGGTCGAGCAAGGTCGCGGCAATAACCAAAAACTCGGATGCCTGTTCGAGCTCTTCTTCGTCATCGAGCTGTTTCAGGTATGAGATGAATTCGTCGGTGACTTTCGACAGCGTAACTTCGGTGATGTCCATCTCGTGTTTCGAGATGAGACTTAGCAGAAGGTCAAACGGGCCTTCAAAGTTGCCCAGGCTAACCGCAAATGAGCTGCCCTTCTCTGAAGCCTCGTCTAACTCCGGGTTACGGAGCGTAGCCACGAGCAACAAGCTCCCTTGCTACGGTGCGATATGCCTCGGCTGCATCTGAGTCAGAAGCGAAAGACGTGATTGGCTCGGCTGCCACAGTTGCGTCAGGGAACTTCACGGTTCGGTTGATAACCGACTTGAAGAGCTTGTCGCCAAAGTGGTCGCGCAAACGGTCGAGAACCTCGCGTGAGTGCAGAGTTCTTGGGTCATACATGGTTGCCAGAACGCCGTCTAGTACCAGAGTCTGGTTGGTGGTTTCTTGAACCTTTTTGACGATGTCTTCGAGAATCGCCACACCGCGAAGCGCAAAGAACTCGCTTGCGAGAGGAATGATCACACCGTGCGCTGCGGTAAGTGCGTTCACGGTGAGAAGGCCGAGTGAAGGCTGGCAGTCGATCACGATTAGGTCGTAGTCGGCTGAAACTCGCTTGAGGATGCGGGCCAAGATGTTTTCGCGTGAAAACTCGTTGACCAACTTCATCTCGGCGGCCGAGAGCTCGATGTTGGCGGGAATCACGTCTAGCCCGGCAATTGCGGTGTGCTTGATAGCGGTCTTTGGGTCGATGCTCGAATCTAGCATCAGGTCATAAATGGTTAGGTCATCGTGGGCGATGATGCCAAGGCCTGCGGATAAAGCTCCCTGAGGGTCATAGTCGACCAAAAGCACCTTGCGGCCATACTCAACCAACGCAGCAGACATGTTGATGGCGGTGGTGGTCTTGCCAACCCCACCCTTTTGGTTGCACATGGCAATGATTCGGGCTGGGCCGTGCGTGCTTAGCGGCTTGGGTTTGGCAAAACGGGTGTCTTCACTCTTTTTGGTAGCCATGATGCCTCCGTTTCGCGCCTGTTTGGTTGCCTCTAGCCTACCGCCGTGCACGCGGGTGAGCGGTCGAATAGACCTCGCGCAACGCGTCGACAGTTATCAAGGTGTAAATCTGTGTGGTTGCAACCGAGGAGTGCCCTAGTAGCTCTTGCACTACTCGAACGTCAGCACCGCCCTCGAGCAGGTGAGTGGCAAAACTGTGCCTCAGGGTGTGTGGTGAAACTTCGGCTCCGAGTTTGGCTCCGGCCGCAGCATCCGAGATGATTTGCCAAACGCTCTGACGGCTCAACCTCGAGCCACGCTGGTTCAGAAAGACCGCGGGGGTCCCTTTGCCGAGCTTGGCGAGCACGGGTCTGACCCTTACCAGATAGGCCTCGACAGCGCGCTGAGCATATGAACCAACCGGCACGATTCGCTCTTTCGAACCCTTACCGAACAACCGCACCATGGTTTGGTCAACCAGGTCGTCGACGTCGAGCGAAACAACCTCGCTGACACGAGCGCCGGTGGCGTACAGCAGCTCGAGAATGGCACGGTCGCGAACCTTGATCGGGTCAAGAGCCATGGCATCTTCGTCGGTTGCCTCAGGTCCGCTGCTCTGCAGCAGCGCTTCAATCTGGGCAACGGTTATGGCCTTGGGAAGGCGTCGTGGAGGTTTTGGCGGCTTCACCCTCGCCGCGTTGTCGTTTGCGGTGACACCTTCGATCATGAGGTAGCGGTGAAAACCTCTAACGCCACTCAGAACTCGGGCAACGCTCGTGGCCGCTAGACCCCATTTGGCGGTCAGTGCGATGCCGAAATCGTTGACGTTTAGCTCAGAGATTGCTTCGACCGAGTCGATTCCACGCTCGGTCAAGAATTGTTCGTAGCGATCTAGGTCGCGTCGATAGGCGGCAAGGGTGTTTTTCGACATTCCGCGTTCGACGGTTAGGTGCCGAAGGTATGAATCGATCTGCCTTGAGATAGACATATTCAAGAAACTACTTCAACCTGTGCGCCAAGGCCAAGATAGCCACGACTGCCGCAGGGTTTTGAATGTCAGAGTTTTGCACGCTCAAAATCGCTTCGTCGAGGGCAACCCAGCGGCCCTGCATGTCTGATTCCTCTCCCTCACGTACGAAATCGGTTGTGGCCTCTGACAATCCGGTTGCCAAAAAGACCTCGATTGACTCGTCGTTGCCACCCGGCGTGGTGTGAAATGTTTGCAAACTCTGCCAAGTTGCGGCCTGCAAGCCCGCCTCTTCGGCAAGCTCGCGCTTCGCCGCATCCAAGTTTGATTCACCGGCCATGTCGGTGAGACCCGCCGGCAGCTCCCAGAGATATTTTCGAACCGGATGCCGATACTGGCGAATCATGAAGAGTTCGCCCGCTTCGTTCAGCGCAGCAACGGCGACCGCCCCGGTATGTGCTACAAAATCGCGGGTGAGCGACTGCCCGTTGTACTCGAAGGTTTCGCTAACCACATTCCAAACTCGACCTTCAAAAACGGTCTGTCTGGCGGTTACCGAAAAATCGGCGGATTCGTCTTTAGGCATCGCCTTCGACTTCGAAAAGTCGAGTAGCTTCTTGACGCTCGAGCGCAGCAACGACGAGCCCGCGGAACAACGGGTGAGCGTGAGTCGGGCGTGACTTGAACTCAGGGTGCGCCTGGGTGGCCACATAGAACGGGTGGACTTCGCGCGGAAGTTCCACATATTCGACTAGGTGGTCATCAGGCGAGGTTCCTGAGAACACGAGGCCGGCTTCGCCAATCTGGTCACGGTAAGAGTTGTTTACTTCGTAGCGGTGACGGTGACGCTCTTCTGAGGTCGGTGCACCGTAAAGTTCTTCAACAATCGAACCCGGCTGAAGCTTGGCGGTGAAGCGACCGAGACGCATGGTGCCACCCATTTCACCAGACTGCAAGATTTCAACCTGCTCTGCCATGGTGGCAATCACCGGATGCTTCGCCTCTGGGTCAAACTCGGTTGAAGACGCGCCATCAAGGCCGACGACATTGCGCGCATACTCGATGACCATGCACTGAAGCCCGAGGCACAGGCCGAGAGCAGGAATTCGGTTTTCACGAGCAAACTTGAGCGCTCCTAGCTTGCCCTCGATGCCACGAACGCCGAAGCCTCCAGGCACGCAGATTGCGTCAACGTCTGAAAGCTGCTCGCGGGCACCGGCTTCGTCTTCACAGGTGTCAGATGGAACCCACTTAATCTTCACCTTGGCCTTGTTGGCAAAACCGCCGGCGCGTAGAGCTTCGGTTACCGAAAGGTAGGCGTCTGGTAGGTCGATGTACTTACCCACCATCGCGACGGTGACTTCGTGCTTTGGTTCGTGAACGGCGTCTAGCACGCTCTGCCAGCGTGACCAGTCAACCGCGTTGGCCTCGAGACCTAGGTGCTTGATGATGTAGGCGTCGAGCTCTTGGTCGTGAAGCACGGTAGGAATGTCATAAATGCTGCTCGCATCGGCGGCGTTGATGACAGCTTTCAAGTCAACGTCACACATGAGGGCGATCTTGTTCTTGATGCCCTCAGGAAGAGTGCGGTCTGAGCGACAGACGATTGCGTCTGGCTGAATGCCGATCGAACGCAGAGTGGCAACCGAGTGCTGGGTTGGCTTGGTCTTTAGCTCACCAGATGGGCCAATGTAGGGCACGAGCGAGACGTGAACGAAGAATACGTTGTCGCGGCCAACCTCGTGACGAAGCTGACGCGCCGCCTCGATAAATGGCAATGACTCGATGTCACCGACGGTTCCACCAATTTCGGTGATGATTACGTCTGGTGCCGGAGTTTCGTGAGCCTGAAGGCGCATGCGGCGCTTGATTTCATCGGTGATGTGCGGAATCACCTGAACGGTGTCGCCCAGGTACTCCCCCGCACGCTCGCGACGAATCACGGTGCTGTAAATCTGGCCGGTGGTTACGTTGGCAGATTGCGCCAAGTTGATGTTTAGAAAACGCTCGTAGTGACCGATGTCCAGGTCGGTCTCGGCACCGTCCTCGGTTACATAAACCTCGCCGTGCTGAAACGGGTTCATTGTGCCCGGGTCAACGTTGAGATAAGGGTCTAGCTTCTGCATCACAACGCGAAGTCCGCGTGCGGTAAGAAGATTGCCTAGAGAGGCTGCGGTAAGCCCTTTTCCAAGGGATGAAGCAACACCTCCGGTGACGAAAATGTGTTTGCTTTTACCGTGATCCATCGCGTTTGCCATGGAATATCAGTTTACTTGTCACGAACCTGCGACATGCCGAAGCGTGCCTTAATTCGGCGTGTTTCGCAATCAATTTTCTTCGCGGATGCGCAAGCAGGGCATCCGAGCCAAAAAAGTTGCCCGCTAGAGCGTTTTTGAAAGTTCGACCAGCTCGGCTGCGTGAGTTCTGGCGTTTTCGGAGTCGCCTAGCCCCGAGAGCATTCTGGCCAGCTCGGCAACCCGCTCATCGCCCTCGACTCGTCGCACCGACGATGCGGTGAAGGTGCTGTCGGATGCTTTTTCGACTCTCAGGTGATTGTCGGCGAAGGCAGCAACCTGAGCCAGATGCGTGACCACGATTACCTGTGTCTGCTTAGAAAGTCGAGCCAAGCGCTTGCCAACCTCGATTGCGGCTGCGCCACCAACACCGGCATCAACTTCGTCGAAAACAAACGTCGGGGTGGTCTTGCCCTTCGCCAAAACCACTTCGATCGCGAGCATGATTCGCGAAAGCTCACCGCCGCTGGCGCCCTTGCCCAGTGGTCTTGGTGCTGCACCCGGGTACGCCGATAAGTTGATCGAAATTTCATCTTGCCCGTGAAGGCCGAGTTCGCCCGTGTTGACAACAGTCACCAACAGGGATGCTCCCGCCATCGCAAGCCCGTGAAGCTCTTCTGTCACAGCCGAAGCCAGTGCCGTCGCTCCCTCGCTGCGAAGCGCCGAGAGTTGGTCGGCCAAACTAGCCGCTTCGGCTCGAGCGGTAACAACATTAGCTTCGAGACTGCGAATACCCTCATCGCTGATGTCGATGTTCTCAAGTTCAAACTTCGCCTTGCGTTCAAGGTCGAACACGTCGTGCAGTGTTGGTCCGTAGCGCTTGATCAAAACGTTGATTGCCGAGCGGCGTTCTTGAACCTGCTCAAGCTCAAGTGCGGTGTTGCTTTCGATTGAAGCTAGGTAGCCAGATAGTTCGGCAGCAACATCGGTTACCTGCGAACCAATCAGGCGAAGTGCCTCGACGAGTTCGGCCAGCTTGCCATCGTGCATCGATACGTGCTCGAGCGACCTGCGCGCCGAACCTAGAGCATCGATTGCGTCGCTGGCCTCGTAGGCCTCGCTCGAAAGCGCCTCGTGAGCGGCAGAGACCGCCAACCTGATGTCTTCGGCGTGGGTCAACTTTGCTGCGGTCTCGGCGAGAACCGTGTCTTCATCTGGCTGTGGCGATACAGCTTGGATGTCGGCTAACGCGATGCGTAAATCGTCGAGCTCCTGTGCCTTGCCGCCAAGGTTCGAGCGAAGGGCGGTGAGCTGTCGCTCGAGCTCGCGCCAGGAGTTATACGCCCGACCGTATTCAGTGAGAAGTGTCTGCAGCATGTCGCCGCAGAAAGCATCGAGGGCTTCACGTTGAGCCACCGCAGATTTGAGTCGAATTTGATCGGCTTGGCCATGCACGACAACCAGGTTTTCACCGAGCTCGGCCAAGACACCAACCGGGGCAGAACTTCCACCCACGCTGGCGCGGGAGCGACCATCCGTGCTGATTGAACGATTGAGAATCAGTTCGCCGTCTTCGATTACACCGCCGGCGTCGTGAACGCGGTCGGTGAGTTCGGCGTTGGTCTTTAGTAGCCAGCGACCCTCAACGAAAGCAGCTTGGGCATTGGCGCGAACAGCGCTCGAGTCGGCTCGATTGCCGAGCAGAAGGCCGAGAGCGGTGAGAACCATGGTTTTTCCGGCACCGGTTTCACCAGAGAGAACGTTGAGGCCAGAGCGGAACTCCAGCCGTGCCTCATTTATGACGCCGAGATCGCGTATTTGAATTTCTTCAATCACGGTTATGCCCCATTGGCGTCAGAAGCCGGACCTCGCCACCCGACAACCGGAAGTGAGAATTTTCTCACCAATCGGTCGGTGAACGGACCCTGCCTAAAGCGAGCCAAGCGAACCGGGAGCTCGCTTTTTCGAACTTCAACGCGAGCACCTGGTGGCAGATCCCAGGTTCGCCGACCGTCGCACCAAAGCACTCCAGAGCCGGTCGAGCGCTGCATCACCTCAACGGCGAGCTTCGAATTCGGGTTGATCACGAGTGGGCGCGCAAACAGGGCGTGAGCGCTCAGTGGCACCAAAAGTAACGCTTCGACCGATGGCCAAACCACTGGGCCTCCAGCCGAGAAAGAATAGGCGGTCGAGCCGGTTGGAGTGGCCATGACGATGCCATCGCAACCGAAAGAAGATAGTGGACGCTCATCGATTTCTACGACGACCTCGAGCATGCGCTCTCTAGCGCTCTTTTCAATGGTCGCTTCGTTTAGTGCCCAGGTGCGAAACTCTTCGTGGCCACCCACAATGACGCGCACATCGAGTGCAAGACGCTCTTTGACCAAGTAGTCGTGTTCAACCACTCGCGCCACAGCGTCTGACATGCCGTCGCGCTCGCTTTCGGCAAGAAAACCTACGTGACCGAGATTGATGCCAAGTAGCGGGGTTGCCCATTCGCGCACCACTTCGGCGGCTTTCAAAATCGTTCCATCGCCACCAAGAACCATGACAACTTCTAGTTCTTTGCCGTCTACCTCGTCATCGAGTACGGCGATGTTAGAAATTGCCTCGTGAGGTGCGACCTGCGACATCGAGAACTTGATATATTCATCGCGTTCGGTCTTGGTCATTACCGGCTTAATGCCAGCGGCAGAGAGTTGAGCGCACACTTCGGTGCCGGCGAGAAGAGAGTCTTCACGACCGGTGTGCGAAACGATCAACACGTAGCGTGTGCTCATTTGCTCTCCTTAGCTAAAGAATCAATAATCTCAGACCATTGTCCCGAATTTTGTGCTTCTTTAGAACTAATCCACAGCACGTACTCAATGTTCCCATGCGTGCCGGGTAAAGCCGAACGAACGAGCCCACGGATGCCGCATCCGAGCGAATTGGCATAGTCGACCACTTGGCGAATGGCCTCTGCACGCAGACGGTGGTCATTTACGATTCCGTTCGCACTAAGTGACTGTCGCCCGACCTCGAACTGAGGCTTGATTAGCAGCACAAGATCGGCACCGCGAGCTACCGAGAGCATTTGTTCGAGCACGAGAGTGAGCGAAATGAAGCTTAGGTCTGCAACGACCACGTCAAAATCGGCCTTCGCTACACCAGCTTCAGCAAGTGTTTGGGGTGAGAGTTCGCGAGCGTTGAATCCCTCGATGCAGGTAACTTTTGGGTTGCCTCTTAGGTCGGCGACCATCTGGTCATGCCCGACATCGATTGAAACCACGCTTGAGGCACCTCGGCGCAGCAGCACTTCGGTGAATCCCCCGGTTGATGCGCCAACATCCAAGCAATATTTACCAACGAGGTCGAGTTCACCAAACTGGTCGAGCGCTTCGGCAAGTTTGTGGCCGGCCCTTGAAACGTAATCGACTGCCGGTAAAAGCGTGAGCGATGCCGTTTCGACGATCAGCTGGGCAGGCTTGCGAATGGCTTCACCATTTACCAGTGCGCGTTTCGCGTCAATAAGGGTGGCCGCGTGTGAGCGAGACCTGGCTAGGCCCGCCTCAACTAGCGCAAGATCGGCTCTCAACTAGTTGCTCTCGGCGAGAATCGCTTCAAGCTTTGCGTGCAGGGCTCGGTATGCATCAATCTGCTCGTTTTCTGGCAGAGCAGCGATTCGCTCGAGCTCTTGCAAAACTTCAGTTTGAAAATCGTTCGTCATGATTTACCTTTCGACCTAAAGACTATTCGTAAAGCGCAGGTTCGACATCGAGTGTGTGAATCGGAGTTGGCGCGTTCCAGATAACCGCGCAGGCCGCCTTGAGCACTGCCAGTGAGCCGGGTTGACCCGAAATGATTCGAACTTTGCCCGCCAACAATTCAACCTTCGCTCCATCGCAAGAAAAGCCAAATTTCGTCTTCTTGGGTTCTGAGTATGGGCGGTGCAATTCGCTTAAGTTTTCTAGGATGTACGTTGGCCGGCCATCCGCTTTGACCCCGAGTAGTTCTTTCTTTGTGCTCACACCGGTGAGAACGAGAGCACTGTCGATGCCTGCCCGATTAGCACCAACAATGTCGGTGTCGATTCGGTCACCGACAAACAGTGGACGCTTACTTGCAAAATGACGTGTAGCGGTGCCAAAAATGGCTGGTTCAGGCTTGCCGGCGACCTCGGGTAGAAAACCCACTGCAGTGTGCACAGCCGAAACCAAGGTTCCGTTGCCCGGAGCCAAGCCTCGCTCTTGAGGTAGGGTCCAGTCTTGGTTAGTTGCCACCCACTTAGCGCCCTTTTGAATAGCAAACGCAGCTTCCGCAAGGTGAACCCAGGCAACATCGGGTGCGAATCCTTGGATGACCGCTGCAGGCTCTTCGTCGGCTGATTCAACCAACTCGAAGCCGCCGTCGATAACGCGCTTGCGCAAACCCTCCCCGCCGACGACTAAAACCTTGGCCCCGGCAGGAATCATCGTTGCGAGAAGTTCAACACCGGTTTGGCCTGAAGAAATCACGTCGTCAGGCTTCACCGATAGACCAAAACTATTCAATTGTTCCGCGATGGTTTCTGGCCGGCGAGACGAATTGTTGGTTACGTAGCCAACGGAAATGCCCGTTTTGACAGTGCGATTGATTGAGTCAACCGCTCCATGAATAGCCTGTTTTCCGGCGTAAACAACCCCATCAAGGTCGGCTAGAAGAGTGTCGTATTGGGCAATGAGACTAGCGGCCACGCTTGCCGTCTTTCTTGTCGCCTTTCGGCTTTCTATCTGCCGGGCTGTCACCGAAATCTAGCTGGGGCTTCTTCGGAGCCTCAGAGGTTGCCGGCGCATCGCTCGCCACCGGGGTCGAATCGGCGCGAGGCTCGCTGTATTTTCTCGGAGCGGAGTCGCGGTTTGGGCGATCAGAGTCACGACGTGGTCTGTCGCTCGAGAAGCTACGCTGAGGGCGGTCGCCATCACGACGTGGTCTGTCTGAATCACGCGCTGGACGGCCGCCGGTTGGGCGCGGTCGGTCGCCGTCACGTCGTGGACGATCACCATCGCGTGCCGGGCGGTCAGACCCGAATGAACGTCTCGGGCGGTCATCATCAGAACGCTCACGGCGCACAAAATCGCTGGCCTTTGGAATCTCAATCTCTTCTAGAACAGAAAGTTCTTCAAACTCCGAAGCGTTCTTTTGCGCAATTGCCTTGTCAGCACGAACCGCCAGATCTGCCCACTTGGCAGCATCCGCTTCACGACCAAGCACCTCGAGGGTGTCGGCATAGGCCCAAAACAGACGTGGCGAATAATCGAACACGCTGTTTGGGTTAAGTTCTTTGATTTCGAGTTCGACCAGGGCTGTGTCGTTCTGCCCAAGGTCTAGGCGTGCTCCTGACATGGCAATTGCCAAACTGACACGCACATCGGCACTCAGCGCAGCACGATCGATGGTTCGACCGAGTTCGAGCCCGCGCTGAGGTCTGCCCAAGCCGCGTTCACAGTCGATCATCATCGGAACATGGTCATTTGAATTGGTCATTCGACGGTGAGCAAGCAGTTCGCGAAGCGAAAGTGCCCAATCTTCGACGAAATAAGCGGTTATTCCTACCGTTTCGCGAACAACTGGGATGCGCCCAGCGCGCGATGCGGCAGCTTGAGCGTGGCGGTGCGCAAGTTCTGGGTCTTGCTCGGCAAGATAGGCAACCATGGCCAGGTGTCTTGCGGTCATTTCGGCATTTTCGGCCGAAAGTGTCTTTAGTTGTACCCGGACCCCCATGTCGAGGTCCTCGGGTTGAATTTCGTGAGGAATTAGTGGACTCTTCGGCTTGTCAGCGCTAGCTGGCCGGTCTACGCGTTGCTGCCACGATGGGCGTTCAGGTGCGTCAAGTTTGGGCTTGCGGTCGCGGTGATTACGCGATCTGTCCTGATCTGACATGATTTCTCCCGAAATTGTGAGTTTAAGCGAAAATGGCCACCTGTAAACAGGTGGCCATTTTCTAATTTAAGTCCGGCGGTGTCCTACTCTCCCACGAGGTCCCCCTCGCAGTACCATCGGCGCTGAAGGTCTTAGCTTCCGGGTTCGGAATGTAACCGGGCGTTTCCCCTTCGCTATGGCCGCCGAAACACTATTGAGTTATGTGAATCGTAAGCACACAGTTAAGTGTGATGTTTTATTTCGATTCCCGACCATACCTCGGGAACCACATAGTGGACGCAAGCAAAAATGTTATCAAGTAGTTGGCTTATTAGTACCGGTCAGCTCCATGGGTCTTTAGTCCCCACTTCCACATCCGGCCTATCAACGCAGTAGTCTAGCTGCGAGCCTCTCGACCTAAGTCATGGAATTCTCATCTTGAAGCAAGC
>JBIKSH010000009.1:0-49595 GCA_044348705.1 Rhodoluna sp.
GCGTCGAAGCAATGCTCGGTCGCGGAGTAGACGAAGTCACCATCAAGTCGGTTACCGCAACCCCACCGGCAACCAAGGTTGAAATTCGCTTCAAAGAGGCTCTCTAAAACAAGTCGCGAAGCCGCAACTCATGACCAAGCCGAGCTACCAGTACACGCAGCACCCGCATGTCGAGAAGCGTAAGGCGAAGCATCCGAGCAAAATGAACGCGGATGCTGACGCTGGCGTCTTGGGCGCAACCAAACTGACCCTCAACCAACGTTTTGGATTGGCCATCACCAAATCGGTCGGAACCATGTGGGCCGCCTACGCGTTTCTTCTGATCAGCTTGATTAGCTTGCCAGCCGCCATCTCAACTGGTGAAACCCTTGTGATTGTTGCCTGGGTAGCGCAAACCTTCTTGCAGCTCGTGCTTTTGCCGATCATCATCGTGGGGCAAAACCTGCAGGCAGCTAAGACCGAAGTCAGAGCCATTGCCACCTACGACGACGCAACCGCACTGCTTGCCGAAGCCAAAGAGATTCAGTCTCACCTGGCCGACCAAGACAAGGCGCTGAGCCACCTCGTCGACAAGATTGCCGCACTCGAGACAAAACTCGACGCCAAGAAGTAACCAATGCGCCTCGTAATTGCTAAATGCACCGTTGACTATGCCGGCCGCCTCACCGCTCACTTGCCGCTGGCCAATCGCCTGCTCATGCTCAAGGGTGACGGCTCGATCTTGGTTCACAGCGACACCGGCTCTTACAAACCACTCAACTGGATGAACCCGCCGTGCACCATCACGGTGCAAGAACCCGAACCCGAGGCTGTCGAAGCCGGCGTAATTGAGGTTTGGCGAGTTTCGCAGACCAAGACCGCCGACATTCTTTATGTGTCGATTCACGAAATCATTCACGAACTCGATCACCACCTGGGCGAAGAGCCTGGGCTGCAAAAAGACGGAGTCGAGGCACACCTGCAGGAGCTTCTTGCTGACCAGCTGCAGGTTTTCGAAGAAGGCACAACGTTGATTCGCCGCGAATACTTCACGGCCATCGGTCCGGTCGACATTCTTTGCAAAGACTCTGCCGGTCAGACCGTGGCAATCGAGATCAAGCGTCGTGGTGAAATCGACGGAGTCGAGCAGCTCACCCGCTACCTCGACCTGCTCAACCGCGACCCTCACCTCGCCCCCGTTCGCGGAGTGTTCGCCGCCCAAGAAATCAAACCTCAGGCGCGCACCCTGGCCGAAGATCGCGGTATCGAGTGCTTGGTGCTCGACTACGACGCAATGCGTGGGCTCGAAACCAACTACTCGCGGCTGTTCTAGGCCGCCTGTACCAACTCAAACTAGCTAGCCGCCAACTAGCCGACGACGGCCGACCTGACTTAGGCTGGCAGCATGAACCGTGAGCCGCGCATCCTCGTTATTCAACACAACCTCGACGACCACCTCAACGAACTGGCCGTGCCGCTGATGAAGGCCGGCATCGACGTTGTGCCCTGGGATGTCGAGAACGCCCCAGCCCCGACCGACCCGATCGACACGTTCGACGGCATCATTTCGCTCGGTGCGATTGCCGGCGTGCTCGAAGAGGCAAACCACGCGTGGATGCCCGTTGAGCGCAAAATGTTTGAACAGGCCCTCGAACTAGAGTTGCCGTTGCTCGGCATCTGTTTTGGCTCTCAGCTGCTTGCCTCGGCCGCCGGTGCCGAAGTGTATAAAGTTCACACTCCCGAAGTTGGCTGGACCAAGGTCGAGATGTTGCCTAACGCGGCGAGCGACCCAATCATGGCGGCGCTCGGTAGCGCTCCAGACGTTTTTCACTTTCACTACGACACTTTCGACCTGCCAGAGGGAGCCGAGTTGTTCGGCACCACGGGCGACATCAAGCAGGCGTTCAAGGTTGGCCCGAAGGCTTGGGCCGTGCAGTTTCACATCGAAGTCGGTCCGGCCGCAATGTTCTCGTGGTTTGCCACCTACGCCCGTGAGTTTGAAAAGCTCGCCGGGGGAGTCGAGCACCAGAAGGCGCTAACGGTTGCTAATTGGGATGCCTACCGCCAACGTTCGATCGCAGTGGGCGAGGCGTTTGCCGCCGAAGTTTTGGCGCAGGCCGCTCGATAGTCCACGTGGCTGCTGGGCTTACGCTCACGGCCGATGATTCGTTTACCAAGATAACTCTCAGTGAACGGCTGGCAAATTAAGCTCCGCCTGCACCAGAATAAGAGAATGACTACACCACGCAAACCAGCCGCCTCGTCGGCCCCAAAAACCGCCGCAAAGCCGGCTACCCGAGCAGCCGCTGCAAAGCCAGCTGCCAGACCCGTTGCCAAGCCAGCCGCAAAGCCGGTTGCAAAGGCTCCAGTAAAGGCCGCACCAAAGGCTGCCGCTAAGCCAGCAGTTAGAGCCGCCGCTAAGCCTGCTGCCAAAGCTCCGGTCAAGGCTGCGCCTAAAGCCGCCGCAAAGCCGGCTACCCGAGCAGCCGCTAAGGCCGCCAAGCCAGCCAAGGTCGTCATCGACACCACCAAGCGCTACAAGTTTCTTTCGGGCATCGATGACTCGAACTTCTGCCAGCGTGTGAGCGATCACCTAGACGCCGGTTACGAACTTGCCGGTTCACCAACCATGGTGGTCAAGGGCTCAACCGTTTATGTTGGCCAGGCCATCGTTCGCAAGGCAACCAAGAAGGCTGTCAAGAGAAAAAAGAAGTAACCACTACTTTTGCCAGAACCCGCTCACAACTTGGGCGGGTTTTGCATTTAACCGGTCTGTTGCGCGTCACCAACTTGCCTCTTGCAACCGCCAGCGCCTGGGTGTAAAAAAGTTATCCACAGGCTAAAAACGAGATTTTGCAAATCGCAATAGTGTTGCGTCACGGAAATTCCGTAGACCGTTGGGAGGCAGAAATGTTTCAATCACAACTAGTAATAGCAACGCTTTTCGTACCTAGCTCTCAGACAGAGCTAGCCCTCGAAAAGATTTCAGACAAAAACCGCATCACCGAAGTCATCGACTTGGTCAAAGACCACGAGCTCGCCGACATCATCGTGGTGCTAACCGATAGCGAAGATGTTCTGGCTGCCGCCTACTCGGCCGGCACCGTGAACCACTTCGTTAGCCACATCCTGAACGAAACTCAAGCCATCACGGCACTGTTCGAATCTGAAGACGTGTTTGTCGACGAAGACGAAGAAGCCTGGGTGTTGCGAGTTTCGCTCGAGCTAGATCACACCTCGGCGGCTGCCCTAAAGCTCGCCTTCGAGGCCGGGTCTAGCGCGGGGCTTGCTCCGATTGCCGCTTTTCGCTAACCCGCGAGTGATTGCGGCTGGCGAAGTATGAGCCGACGATCACCAACGGAAAGCCAACCAGCATTCCCAAGGTGACCGGCTCGCCGGCAAAGGCGATTCCGAGCGCAAATGCAACCGCGGTGTTCACGTAGGTGATGAGCGAGGCCCGACTTAGGGCGATCTCACGCATCAACGCAAAGAACACCACGAACGCAACGGCCGAGCACACTACGCCGAGCACGAGTAGCGACATCCACGATTCGATTTTGGGTGTCGTTACTCCCTCGGCGAGTGGGTTCGAAAGTGCCGGCACCGCATAAATCACGGCGGTGAAGAGCATCGACACAGCGATGACGCCCATGGTGTCGACCTTGGGTGCGTGCTTGGTGGTGATGGCCGGCGCGACCGCATAACCAACCGCGGCGAGCAGCACGGCGCCAACCCAAACCAGCTCGAGGTCTTGAGTGAGCACGTCGATGCCGACGAGCGCGATGATGCCACCGAACCCGATCACCAGGCCGAGTATGTTTTTCGGATGCGCTACCGAACGGTCACCGAGGTAGTAGTAGGTCACGGCCAACGCCATGAACGGCACCGTCGCGATGAGCAGCCCAACCAGCCCGCTGTCGATGTGGCCGTCTTCGGCATGCGTGATTAGCCACCAAGGGCCAACCATTTCAAAAAGGGCGAACGCGAGCACCGGCTTCCAGGCTTTGAGAGCGGGGATGAACGCCTTCGCGCGAATCGCAAGGGGAACCAGCACGGCTGCACCAATCACGACTCGGGCCAAAATGATGAACTCGGGTGAGAAGTCGGTGACGGCTACCTTGATGAAAAAGTAGGGGATTCCCCAGGCGATTCCAGCGATTAGAAAAAGCAGCAGACCTTTGCGCGACATGGGCTCAAGCCTACGTCATTAGCCCCCGAACAAACTTGGGGTTTAGCCCGCGCGATTGTTAGGCTGAGAGGGTACGAGGAGGTACGAAATGCGCCCACTAGCGCGTGTCATTTTTGACGAAGCTCACCGCCAGGCGTGGTCCACAAGACCCGAAATTGCGAAGAGCATCAACCCGACGAATCCAAACGATGCGGGTTATGTAACTGCCGCCACCGACCTGAGCGACTCAGGGTTCACGGTTGGCGTTCACGAAACCGGCGCGATCACCGCAGCCACTCTGAGCGATGCCGACGTTTTCGTCGTGCTGCACGGCTCAGACGATGCGTGGGAATCGACCACCAAGACCGGCGACCCTAAATACTCGGATGCTGAAATCGACGCACTCGTCGACTTCGTGCAGGCCGGCGGTGGCCTCATTCTCTTCGGCGAAACCGAGGCGAAAAAGTATGGCAACTCGGTTGCCGACATTGCCGCTCGATTCGGACTAGAACTACAAAACACCACCGCTCAAGACCCAGAGAACTGCTACCGCGAGGTTGCTGCTTGGGTGATGGCCGATTTGGCCAAGCCGGTTGGTTTCGACATCACCGGTGGAGCTCGCCAGGCCTGCTTCTACCGCACCGGAACCATCGTGGTTCGCCCAGAAGCTGCAGCTCGCACTCACGTTTTGGCTCGCACCTCAGCAGTTGCCAGCCCGGCCAACGCGCCGGTCTTGGTTGCCCAAACCTACGGTGCCGGCCGAGTGATTTTGCTAGCCGACTCAGACATCTTTGGCGACGACTCGATTCGCGACCACAGCCACCGCGGCCTATGGCGCAACCTAGTTACCTGGGCTGCTGCCACCGGTGGCGCGAGCGCGGCTCGCACCGAAAGCTGGACTAAGACCGACCCTCACTGGCTTGCGCTCGCCGCAGCATGTGAGGCCATTCGCCCACTTCAGGCGAAAGACGGTTCGTTGGCGATTGCCGAAGGAGCCGAGAAGCCTTCGGCCGAAGCGGTGGCCGAGGCAACTGCGCAGGTGGGCAACATCGTGGCGAGCATCCGCGCTCTAATGCCTCGTTTCGAACACCAGCGCGACCACCTCGAAGCCACCATCGTTGACCTAGAAAAGTGGGTCGCCGGCGGTTTCGGTGTGCCAGATTTTCTCGACTCGCTCGTGCTGTTCAGGCCAGACCTGCACCGCGTTGACGGGCTCGAAAACCTCGTGGTTTTTGCCATGTACACGCAAAACGGAAACCTCGACCGCAACTTCGAGGCCGTCATCACCCGCACCGTGTGGCCAAACTGGGTCGCCGACCTCGAGGCCAACAAGTATGACAACCCGGCATTCGTGCCGATCGAATTTGTCGACTTCACGGCCGGCTACGACACCAACTCGGCGGTGCTGTTCCCCGAGACCGTAGCAACCCGCGAGCTTGCAAAGTTTCACTGGGGCGGCATCTTCTGCGACCGTGAAGCGGCTCGTTTTAGAAGCATCACCGGCGCAGCATCCGAGCTATTGAAACTCGCCATGCCGGCCGAGCTCGAGTTGATGCTCGCCGACCAGCGCCTCACCCAAGAGACGTTCGTGCTGTGGGATCTCGTGCACGACCGCGCGCACAGCCACGGCGACCTGCCGTTCGATCCGTTCATGATCAAGCAGCGGATGCCCTTCTGGATGTATGCGCTCGAAGAACTGCGCTGCGACCTCACCGCCTATCGCGAGACGGTGGCGCTTGAAGCCGATGGCGTGTACCTCGCCCGATTCGTGCGTTTGGCAGTGCTATTCGACCGCCTCTACCGATTCCCGATCACCGGCGACCGTGTGCGCAACTACGACGGCCTAGGTGGGCAGATCATCTTCGCCTGGCTGCACCAAAACGGCGTGCTCAACTGGACAGACAACACCCTCACTCTCGATTGGGAGCGTCTCGACCAGTCGATGTTCGATCTTTGCGAACAGGTCGAAGACCTTTACCGCAACGGCATCGACCGCAGCCGACTAGCGCACTGGATGTCGGCTTACGACTTCGTTTCGCGTTGGGTAGAGCCGCACCCTGCCTCGGTTTGGGCCAAGGGTGCCGACGCACTGCCGCTAGCCGGCGAGCTCAAAGAAGTTGTCAACGTTGTTATGCCAGACGAGTTTCCGCTAAACGTGTTCTATGAAGCGCTGCGCAAGAAGCTCGCCCCACAAATTGCTGCCACCGCCGGCATCGTCGGCTAGAGGAGAACCGTGTCACAAGAACGCAAGATCTGGCGCGGGTTCGCCAGCGATAACTATGCCGGCGTGCATCCAGATGTAATGGCCGCGATGTTGGCGGTCAACGAGGGTCACGAGGTTGCCTATGGCGACGACTCGGTCACCGCTCGACTCGATGCCATGATTCAAGCCGAGTTTGGCCCGCAGGCACTGGCGTTTCCGGTGTTCAACGGTACTGGCGCAAACGTCGTCGCCCTGCAGGCTTGCACCGAGCGCTGGGAAGCCGTGATTTGCGCCGAGTCGGCACACATCAACGCCGACGAGGGTGGCGCGCCAGAGAAGATGGCCGGCCTCAAGCTTTGGAACCTGCCAACCCCAGACGGCAAGCTCACCCCAGAAATCGTTGAGACCGCGATGTTCGACATCGGCAGCGTTCACCGCGCTCAGCCGGGCGTGATTTCGATCACCAACACCACCGAGCTCGGCACCCTATATACCGCCGCCGAAATCAAGGCGCTCGCCGAATATGCCCACAAGCACAACCTGCTGCTTCACCTCGATGGCGCTCGCCTCTCGAATGCCGCCGCGGCTCTTGGAATGCGCTTTCGCGAGTTCACCACCGACGTTGGCGTAGACATTGTTTCGTTCGGTGCCACCAAGATCGGCGCCATGGCCGCCGAGTCTGTCGTGGTGCTCAACCCTGACCTTGTCAACGCAATGCCTTACCTTCGCAAAACCTCGATGCAGCTTGCCTCGAAGATGCGTTTCGTGAGCGCGCAGATCATCGCGCTGCTCGAGAACGACCTGTGGCGTCGAAACGGTGAGCACGCTAACGCGATGGCGAAGCGCTTGGATGCTGGGCTGCGCGCAATGTGCGTCGAGATTCCTAACCCGACCGAGGCCAACGCGGTTTTCCCGATATTCACCGAAGCGCAGACCGCGAAGTTGCAAGAGAGCTACCGCTTTTATGTGTGGAACTACGCCACCGGTCAGGTTCGCCTGATGTGTGCGTGGGACACCACCGAAGCCGACGTCGACGGAATGTTGGCTGCGGTAAAGTCAGTGCTTGCATAGCGCGCGGAATAAGCACCCCGCTATTTTGTTGAAAGAGTCATCATGAAAAAATCTGCCATCACTGCCGCGCCCATATCCCCTGTTCTAGCCGAGCGCTGGAGCCCACGAGCATTCGACGAAACCCACACCCTCAGCCAGCACGAGGCTCTCTCGATTCTCGAGGCCGGCCGCTGGGCAGCTTCGGCAAACAATGGCCAGCCTTGGCGCTTCTCGCTTCTAAACCGCGGGGATGCTCTCTGGCAGCAGGTCGTGGCCGATGGTCTCATCGGGTTCAACCAGGGCTGGGCGCCGCGTGCATCCGCGCTCTTGGTTGTGTCGGTAAAGACTCAGACTGCCGACGGCAAGCCATGGACTGGTGCGCACTATGACGCTGGTCTTTCGGTTGCGCAGTTGTGCATTCAAGCCGAAGAGCTTGGCCTGCGCACCCACCAGATGGCCGGAATACACAAGGATGCCGTTCACAAGATTCTTGACCTCGCCGATGACCTAGAGGTTTTGGTCATCGTAGCGATCGGCAAGCAGGCACCAGCCGACACCCTCGAAGGCCCTGCTTTCGAGCGCGAAGTTCAGGCCCGTGTTCGCCACGAGCTCGACGAAATCGTGCTCCACGGCAAGCCTTAGGCTTGAAGGTATGCCCCTCGTAGTTCACGCCGCAAGCATCTCTGACCAAATCTCAGGCTGGTATGACCAGGTTGGCCCTTGGTTGTTTTATGGCATCGTTTGGGCTTTAGTTTTCGCCGGAACCGGTCTGTTTATCGGAGCTTTCGTTCCTTTCATCACCGGTGACTCGCTCGTTTTTGCGGCGGGCCTCGTTGCCGCCACGCATCCAGAAGAAGAAAGCATCTGGATCATGGCCATCGGTGTCGGCATCGCCGCTTTCTTGGGTGACCAGGTTGGCTACACGCTTGGCCGTCACTACGGGCGCCCCTACCTAGAGCGTCGCAAAGGACAGTGGCTGCGCAACGCAATCGCTAAATCTGAAAAATTCTATGAAGCATGGGGATGGTGGGCTGTCGTCATCGCTCGCTTCATGCCTTGGGCCCGCGTGTTCATTCCGGCCATCGCCGGCATCTCAAAAATGAACTACTACAAGTTCTTCTCGGCCAACATCGTGGGTGCAATCGCCTGGGGTGTGGGTTTGACAGTAACCGGATACTTCGCCGCATCGATTCCCGTAGTGAAAAACGCTTCTTACGCCATCGCCGGCTTCTTCATCGTGGCATCGCTGATCGCGGGCATTCGCGTGTGGTTGAAAAACCGCAAAACAGCTTAGTTAGCCGAGCAACTTAATTTCGGCCAAGGCCTGCGACTTTTCGCGCGCATAAAAGTCGAGTTCTTGCGCAGCCCAGGCGGCCCAGTGGTCGTCGTTACCTTCACGCGCCAGCCAGCGTTCGTGGCGAACATCCTCTGGGGTTTCTACCCAAACTTTGAACTGCGCAAGTTCAGCGCTGAGGCCGTTTAGTGCACCACACCCCTCGACAATCAGGGGGGTGCCACCAGAGAACTCGCGCCACTCGACGCGCTCGCCGGCCACCCAGTCGAAGAGTTGCCAGTGCGCGGTGGTGCGCTGCGAAATGGGGCCAAGAATGAACCGCTGTAGATATTCGGCTCCGGCGGCAAGGCCGTTCCAGCCTGGGTAGAGATCATCCATGTGAATCAAACGGGGCAGGGTTTCGCCGTCTTTAAATAGTCGTCGCTGCAGCGCATCAGCCAGGGTTGATTTGCCAGACCCGGCTCGGCCATCGATCAAAACAAGAGGAGTCGCAACGCCATCGTCAACCAGGTCGAGCACTGCTGCGCTGAGGTCGGCGACTAGCGCATCGGTGTCTTGGTATTCGGGCTGCAGGTTCACCACAACAGGCTAACCGTTTAGATCTGGTAGTTGTCGACGAGCACGTCTGGGTGACGGTCGAATCGGTAACCGCCGCCGCGAATGGTGCGAATGATGTCTTCGTATCCGTTGATTTTTGCGCGAAGGCGGCGCACGTGAACGTCGATGGTGCGATCGTTCGGTGCGGCATCTGGTTCGTCGGCCCAAACCGCGTCAATCAGTTCGCGACGCGAGACGGTTTCGCCCTGACGGTCAACGAGGTAGTTGATTAGTTCGAACTCGCGATAGGTGAGGTTGGCGTTTTCGCCGTCGGCAAGAAGGCGTCGACGCTGTAGGTCGATGCGAATTCCGCGCTGCCCCTCTGGCTCGGTCTTTACAACTTTGGCGAGCTGCGGGTCGCGCAGGGCGGCGCGAACCACGTCGAGGTTGCGACCCTCGGTTTCTCGAGGTGCCAGGGCAACAGCTGCGTGGGTCTCAGCACCCGAACCCGGCACCAACTCGTCAAGAGTTTTGCGAAGGGCTGCGGCGATTTGCGAGAGGCTGGTTCCGTTAGCGGCGGCGGTGTCTGCGTCAACGCCAATGTAGAGGGCGAATCCGCGGGCGACTGGCTGGCTATTTGCTGAGGTGGCTGCAACAGCGGCGGCGTTGGCCGCAGCATCCGAGTGGTTTGGGTGGGCGTTCATCAGAATCCTTTGACTTTAGGTATGCGTCTTTGCGAGTGCGTTCATTGCACAGTGGGTGGGGGCAGAGCTGGTGTCGAAAACTAGCGACACATTCGCATACACATAACGGCACACATCGATGGGGCAGCGTTCGCCGAAGCCATCTCGTTGTGTTGTTTACCGTTTGTCATGTCTCAAACTTTAACATGGATGCTGTACCGCACCAAAAGAAAGTAAAGGCCCCTCGTGAACATCCTTTATGTCTGTCTCGGAAACATCTGCCGCTCGCCGATGGCCGAGTTCATGCTGCGCGATGCGGTGGCCGGGCGCCAGTCGCTAAGCGGTCAGCCGATTGTGGTGCACGGCGCTGGTGTTGCCGCCGAGGTTGGGAGCCCTGCAACCCGCGAGGTGCGCGAGGTTCTGGCCGATGCCGGTATCGCTAGCGATGGGCACGTTGCCCGACAGCTCACCGACGAAATGCTCGAGCAGGCCGATCTGGTGTTAGTTGCAACCGAGGATGTTCGTCGCAGAGTTTTGCGTTATGCCGCTGCCGATGCATCCAAGGTGCAATTGATGCTCGGCGACCAAGACCTGAGCGACCCGTGGGGCATGCCGATCGACGATTATCGCGAAACGTTCGAACAGCTCAAGCCTCGAGTAGAAGCGCTCGCCGCAGCAATCACGCTCAAATAAAGTAAGCGACTAGTTGGCGGTGCCGAACAGGCGGTCGCCCGCGTCACCCAAGCCCGGCACGATGTAGCCCTTTTCGTTCAGGTGCGAGTCGAGCGAGCCGAGCACGATGGTGACATTCGCGTCGCCCACCGCAGCCTCAACGGCCTTCACTCCCTCAGGTGCTCCAATCAGGCAGATGCAGATAACCTCGGATGCTCCGCGCTCAAGCACATAGGCAATCGAATCGATCAGGGTGCCGCCGGTAGCCAGCATCGGGTCGATGATGTAAACCTGACGCCCGGTTAGGTCATCGGGCAGGCGGTTGGCGTAGGTGTGCGGTTCGAGAGTTTCTTCGTCGCGCTTGATACCTAAGAACCCAACCTCGGCCGTTGGTAGCAAATCGGTGATGCCCTGAAGCATGCCGAGGCCGGCGCGCAGAATCGGCACGATTAGTGGGCGAGGGTGGCTGAGCGCAACACCTTCGGCCGGGCCAACCGGCGTGGTCACGGCAATCTTCTCGGTGCGAATGCCACGGGTTGCCTCGTAGGTCAGCAACGAAACCAGTTCGGCCGTCAACTGGCGAAACTGAGGTGACGGCGTGCGCTCGTCGCGCAGAACGGTGACCTTTTGGGCAATCAACGGGTGGTCGGCAACATGAACTCGCATAGGCTAAATCTAACCGAGAAGGAGGTGTCAGATGCCCAGCAAGTCAGATTTTGAATGGGCCATGCGCATTGCCATCTCGGATGCCCAGACCGAATGCGCTCGCAGCGGCGATGTTCCGGTTGCCGCCGTCTTGCTTGGTCCAGACTCCGAGGTTGTCGCCGTCGGATGGAACGACCGCGAACTTACCGGCGACCCAACCGGTCACGCAGAGATCGTCGCGATCCGTAACGCCGTCGAAGCGCTTGGTTCTGGCGAAGCATCCGAGCAGAAATCGCGAGCCTGGAGCCTCGAAGAACTCACCCTCGTGGTCACTCTCGAACCGTGTGTGATGTGTGCCGGCGCGATCGTTGCAGCGCGAATTCCGCGAGTGGTTTTTGGCGCGTGGGATGCCCGCGTTGGAGCCGGCGGTTCGCTCTATGACCTATTGCGCGACGGCAGACTCGGTCGCCCGGTCGAAGTTATCGGGGGAGTGCTCGAGGCCGAATGCTCGGCGCTAATGACTCAGTTCTTTGAAGCCAAAAGAATATCTGGCTCGAGGTAAATCACGCGAGCGGTTGGCACTTCGGCACGGATGCGCGCCTCGGCGTCATCGATGATGGCAGCAATGTCTTTGCCGGTGATGTCAACATCGACCGCAATCTTCGCGGCAACCATCAACTCTTCTGGGCCTAGGTAAAGGGTCTTCATGTGAATGATCGAGTTCACGCCTCGGGTTGCCCCGAGCGCAGATTCGATCTTCTCGGTGTCGTCAGCGGTCGCACCTTCGCCAACTAGCAGGCTCGAGGTTTCAGCGCCCAGAATCACAGCGACCAGCACCAGCAGAGCACCGATGGCGAGTGTGCCGATGGCATCCCAGATTGGGTCGCCGGTAAGCACCGTCAGGCCAACGCCGCCGAATGCCAGCACCAAACCGAGCAGAGCGGCCATGTCTTCGAGCAGCACAACCGGCAGCTCGGGTGACTTGGCGTGACGAATGAATTGGTAGAGGCTCGCGGTGCCGCGCTCTTCTTTGGCCGCCTTGAGTGCGGTGTAGAGGCTGAAGCTTTCGAGCACAATCGCGATGCCAAGCACGGTGAGCGGCAACCAAGCCTGCTCGACCTCGTGTGGGTGGTTGAGCTTGTTCCAGCCCTCGATAATCGAGAACAGCCCACCGATGCTGAACAGCACGATCGACACCATGAAGGCATAGATGTATCGCGAGCGGCCATAGCCGAACGGGTGGGCAGCGGTTGCTTGGCGCTTGGCGCGCTTGCCACCGATGATCAGCAGCACCTGGTTACCTGAGTCAGCAACCGAGTGGATGCCTTCGGCAAACATCGATGCCGAGCCCGAAACGGCTGCTGCAAAAAACTTGGTGATCGCGATTCCGACGTTTGCGCCTAGCGCCGCCAGAATGGCCTTGGTTGAACCTTCGCTACTCATGTAACCCTCCGATGTAGTAATCTATCCCACGGTGACGTGTCCGAGCGGCCGAAGGTGCAACTCTCGAAAAGTTGTGTGGGTGAAAGCCCACCGTGGGTTCAAATCCCACCGTCACCGCCATTTTTTATTTTGCAAAACTTATGTTGCATCAAGGGGATCAGATGAAAAAGTTGTTTGCAATTGCCCTAACCTCCCTTCTTTTGCTTGGCTCAGCCCCAGCTGTTGCGAATCCCAAAAAGTGCACCTCAAGTCAAACAGCTGCAATTAACTCTCAAACTTCGATAGTTACGTCTTACCAACGCACCGTTACCAACGACACTAAAAAAAGCAGAGATGCTGCAGCCGTGCTTCAAAAAGCAAATGCCAACGCCACCGCTCTGAACGCCAAGATAATTGCGTCGCAACGAAAAATTACTGAGCTTCTTGCCGGTGTCACTAAGAACGCAAATACAAGCCCATCAATCGCTCGCGGCTACCAATCTCAAGCCGATTCTGAGGCA
This sequence comes from Rhodoluna sp., assembly GCA_044348705.1. Lineage (GTDB taxonomy): Bacteria > Actinomycetota > Actinomycetes > Actinomycetales > Microbacteriaceae > Rhodoluna. The sequence goes on from JBIKSH010000009.1 coordinate 13,175, forward strand.
AAGAACTTGCGGGCATTGCAGAGCTCATACAAGTGGGCTACCACCGATGTTGCAAATGCAACTAAAGTCGCCAACTCAACTACTAGCGCCTTGAAGACAAGCACCTCAAACCTTGCGTTTCAGCAGAAAAAACTGAACGACCTGACTTCGAAGTGCAGACGCTAACATGCCAACCATTCACATCGAAGGCCGCACACTGCGAGTCGAACTCAGCACCGCTGAGCGAATTTGGGGGCTGCACGGCAGTCTGAGCATCCCCTCAGAAAAAATCGTCGGAGCTCAAGCCCTTGGCAAAGGTTGGTGGCGCACCCTCGGTTGGCGCGTGCCTGGCACGGCTCTGCCTGGCGTGATCGTCGCCGGCACTTACATTAAGCGCGGCGACAAGGCCTTTGTTTCGTGGATGCGCGGCACCGAGCTTCTGCAAATCAACCTCACCGGCCACAAGTACAGCCGAGTCGTTGTGGGCGTGAAAGACGCCAAGGGGCATGCAGACGCCATAAATGCGGCGCTAACCGAGTGCTAACCGACCGCTAAACGTTCCGAAAAATACTTAAAAGTTTTTTGGCAGTTGGGGTTTACAGTCGCAACTGAATCGTTATAGACTACTTGTTTCGACCCAAAAACTCTGCGCGCAAATTGTGGCGTGCTCTAGTGTCTGCATATCTTGGCGGCATTAAAAGTTTTGAGTCGCGATCTCACATCCGCTCACACTACGAGTAATGCCCTTGGAGGGATCTTCTTGGCTGCGAAAAACGCAAAGACCATCAAGAATGACCGATCGGCCCAGCGCCCATCATTCGCGAAAGTAACCGAACCGATTGCGGTTCCCGACCTACTAAGCCTGCAGACCGAGAGCTTTGACTGGCTCGTCGGTAACCCTGCCTGGCGCGAGCTAGTCGGCCCAGACGCAAAGACCGGCCTCGAAGAGATCTTTGAAGAGATCTCACCAATCGAAGACGCCGCGAACAGCACACAAGATGCCAAGATGGGCCTCTCGTTTGCAGCGCCTGAGCTCTATGACCCGCTCTACACTCCTGACGAGTGCAAGACCAAGGGCAAGAGCTACACCAAGCCTCTTTACATCAAGGCCGAGTTCACCAACTACCTAACCGGTGAAATCAAGAGCCAGACCGTCTTCATGGGTGACTTCCCTGTGATGACCGAAAAGGGAACCTTCGTCATCAACGGCACCGAGCGTGTTGTTGTTTCGCAGCTGGTTCGCTCACCCGGTGTCTACTTCTCGGTAACCACCAACACCACCGGTAACCTCGACGTTCGTAACAACAAGGCTCAGATCATTCCGAGCCGCGGTTCTTACCTCGAGTTCCTAACCGAGTGGGTTCGCGACGACCGCAAGCCAATCGCTCGATTCGGCAAGCCAATCGTTCAGGTTCAGGTTGACCGCAAGACCAAGGTCTCGGCAACCATCTTCCTGAAGGCTCTCGGCCTTAGCGAAGAGCAGATTCGCGACGAGTTCGCCGATCTAGGAACCGCTGTTGGCAAGGATGCCCCGAACTGGGCCTTTGACCTCGACCTAATCGAGAACACCCTCGCCTACGACCGCTCAAAGGTTTTCGCTAACGCGATTGTCACCAAAGAGGATGCTCTTCGCGAGCTTTACCGCAAGGTACGCGGCGAGACAGCCGGCCCAGACACCGCTGAAGCTTGGCTAAAGAGCACCTACTTCGAGACCAAGCGTTACAACTTGGCCAAGGTGGGTCGCCACAAGCTAAACCGCAAGCTCGGTCTAAACGAGGCTGGCGACATCACCACCCTCACCGTCAACGACATCGTTGCAACCTTGAAGTACCTTCTTCTGTTCGACCAGAGCATCGCAAACAGCGCTTCGGTTGCTGTTGGCTCGCTGCTTGAGTTCAACGTGAAGATGGGCGGCAAGAACGCCAAGATCACCGTTTCGTCTGACGACATCGACGACTTCTCTAACCGCCGCATCCGCTCGGTTGGCGAATTGATTCAGAACCAGGTTCGCATCGGTCTAAGCCGTATGGAGCGTGTTGTTCGCGAGCGTATGTCGACCCAAGACATCGAAGCGATCACTCCGCAGACCCTGATCAACCTGCGCCCAGTCGTGTCGGCAATCAAGGAGTTCTTCGGAGCATCCCAGTTGTCACAGTTCATGGACCAGAACAACCCGCTTGCCGGTCTGGCTCACAAGCGCCGTCTATCGGCCCTTGGTCCTGGTGGTATCGCTCGTGAGCGTGCCCAAATGGAGGTTCGTGACGTACACCCTTCTCACTACGGTCGCATGTGTCCGGTTGAAACCCCTGAAGGCCCGAACATCGGTCTGATTGGTTCGCTAACCGCCTACGCCCGAATCAACACCTTCGGTTTCATCGAAACCCCTTACAACAAGGTCACCAACGGCAAAGTCACCGGCAAGATCGAGTACCTCGACGCCGCAGCTGAGTCGGGCAAGGTTATCGGTGGTGCAGATGTTCCACTGAACGCCGACAAGACCTTTGCTAACAAGAAGGTATTCGCCCGCTTCCGCGGCGACGTTGTTGAAGTTGACGCAGCACTGGTTGACTACATCGACATCTCGCCACGTCAGTTGGCATCGGTCAGCACCTCGCTGATTCCGTTCCTTGAGCACGACGACTCGTCTCGTGCACTTATGGGTGCAAACATGCAGCGTCAGGCAGTTCCACTGCTTCGCTCAGATGCCCCACTAGTTGGAACCGGCATGGAGCGCGTTGCCGCAATCGACTCTGGCGCAGTAGTGGTCAACGAGACCTCTGGCGTTGTCGAAGAAGTTTCGGCAGACCACATTGTCATCGCACAAGACGCTGGCGGCACCAGGACCTACAACCTGCGCAAGTTTGAGCGCAGCAACCAGGGAACCGCCATCAACCAGCGCGCACTTGTTTCGGCAGGTCAGCGCCTTGAGGCCGGCGAAGTTCTAGCCGATGGCCCGTCGACCGACAACGGTGAGCTTGCTTTGGGTAAGAACCTGCTCGTGGCATTCATGCCATGGGAAGGCCACAACTTCGAAGACGCCATCATCATCAGCCAGAACCTGGTTAAAGATGACACCCTTTCGTCGATTCACATCGAAGAATACGAAGTGGATGCACGCGACACCAAGCTCGGAAAAGAAGAGATTACTGCTGACCTTCCGAACGTCTCGGGCGAAGCACTTGCTCAGCTCGACGAGCGCGGCATCATTCGCATCGGTGCAGAGGTTCGCCCTGGCGACATCCTCGTAGGTAAGGTCACCCCTAAAGGTGAGACCGAGCTAACCGCCGAAGAGCGCTTGCTTCGTGCCATCTTCAACGAGAAGAGCCGCGAAGTTCGCGACACCTCGCTCAAGGTGCCACACGGCGAGCAGGGAACCATCATCGGCGTCAAGGTGTTCGAAGCCGAAGACGGCGACGAGCTAGGCGCTGGCGTCAACACCCGTGTTGTCGTGCACATCGCCCAGAAGCGCAAGATTACCGAAGGTGACAAGCTTGCCGGTCGTCACGGAAACAAGGGTGTTATCTCGAAGATTCTGCCTGTCGAAGACATGCCGTTCCTCGAAGATGGAACCCCGGTTGACATCGTCTTGAACCCTCTAGGTATTCCTGGCCGTATGAACTTCGGTCAAATTCTAGAAACTCACCTCGGATGGATCGCATCGCAGGGTTGGAAGGTTGCCGACAACGCTAAGTGGGCAGAGAACCTTGCTACCTCGATGCGTGAAGGTGCAGCTGGAACTAAGGTTGCAACGCCGATCTTCGATGGTGCATCCAAGGATGAAATCGTTCACCTTCTAGAGTCGACCACGCCGAATGGCTGGGAGACCGAGAACAAGCGCAAGCGCATTGACGGTACCGGTAAGGCACGTCTATTCGATGGCCGTTCAGGTGAGCCGTTCCCAGCCCCAATCTCGGTTGGTTACATGTACGTTCTCAAGCTCCACCACCTAGTTGACGACAAGATCCACGCTCGTTCGACCGGTCCTTACAGCATGATCACCCAGCAGCCGCTTGGTGGTAAGGCTCAGTTCGGTGGTCAGCGCTTCGGTGAAATGGAAGTTTGGGCCCTACAGGCCTATGGTGCAGCGCACACTCTTCAAGAGTTGCTCACCATCAAGTCCGATGACATTCAGGGTCGTATCAAGACCTATGAAGCCATCGTCAAGGGCGAGAACATCCAGGCTCCTGGTATTCCAGAGTCGTTCCGAGTTCTAGCGAAAGAAATGCAGTCACTCGGCCTAAACGTTGAGGTTCTCAACGCCAAGGGCGAGACGGTCACTCTGAAAGAAGAAGAGTGGACCGACGCAGACCGCGCCTCTGAAGAGCTCGGCATCAACCTGTCCAAGAACGAATCATTGTCACTCGACTCCGAGTACAACCCTGGTTTCTAAGAGTTAGTAAGAGGAAAGAAAACAAATGGAAGTTGAATCCTTCGACGCGCTCCGAGTTGGCCTAGCCACCTCAGACGACATCCGCTCATGGTCAAACGGTGAAGTAAAGAAGCCTGAGACCATCAACTACCGCACTCTGAAGCCAGAGAAAGACGGCCTCTTCTGCGAGAAAATCTTTGGTCCTACTAAGGACTGGGAATGTGCCTGTGGCAAGTACAAGCGTGTTCGCTACAAGGGCATCGTTTGTGAGCGCTGTGGTGTTGAGGTAACCAAGTCGTCTGTGCGCCGTGAGCGCATGGGCCACATCGAGCTAGCCGCTCCGGTCACCCACATCTGGTACTTCAAGGGTGTTCCTAGCCGCTTGGGTTACCTACTCAACATGGCTCCAAAAGACCTCGAGAAGATCATCTACTTCGCGGCTTACCGCGTCATGGGTGTTCACGAAGAAGACAAGACCGCAGATGCCGGCCTCATTAAAGAGGACTACATCACTCGTGTTCGCACCATCTTGAACGCTCGTCAGGCCGAAATGCTTGAACTTGCACAAGAAGAGTTCGACGTGCTAACCGGTCACGGCCTAGCACTAGAGCCAGCAGCCAACATCTGGGAAGCTCCAGTTTGGGTTGACGCTCAGTTCGCTAAGTCGATCGAGCAGCTTGTCGCAGCCGAGGTAAAGAACCCTTCACGCGCAGAGGCAAAGGCCACCAAGGCTGCCGAAGACGCAGACAAAGAAGAGGCTCTAGCCCAGGTTCAGCTTGACGCTGCAACCATGAAGGCCGTCGAGAAGCTCAAGAGCGAGTTCAAGAAGAAGACCGAAAAGGTTGTTCGTGAATACGGCAAGTTCGAGCGCACCTCGAGCCTTCAGAAAGAGCAGCAGGCATGGCGCTTGTACCTAAGCATCAAGAAGGGTGACCTTCTTCAGAACGACGCCATCTTCGACACCTTCGACTACTACTTCGGTGACTACTTCGAAACCTCAATCGGTGCAGAAGCTGTTCAAGAAGTTCTAGCCGCATTCGACTTGGATGCTTGTGCCGCAGAACTTCGCGAGCAGATCGCAACCACCAAGGGTTCGAAGCAGACCCAGGCAATCAAGCGCCTCAAGGTCGTCAACTCGTTCATCCAGTCGAGCACCCCACCAACCAGCATGGTTCTAGACGTTCTGCCGGTTCTTCCGCCAGAAATTCGCCCAATGGTTCAGCTCGACGGTGGCCGCTTTGCTACCTCTGACCTCAACGACCTTTACCGTCGTGTGATCAACCGCAACAACCGACTAAAGCGATTCGTTGAGCTAGGCCAGGTTCCAAAGACCATCCTCAACAACGAAAAGCGCATGCTTCAAGAAGCAGTAGACGCACTGTTCGACAACGGCCGTCGTGGCCGCGCAGTTACCGGAACCGGTAACCGTGCCTTGAAGTCGCTAAGCGACTTGCTAAAGGGTAAGCAGGGTCGTTTCCGCCAGAACCTTCTAGGTAAGCGCGTTGACTACTCGGGTCGTTCGGTTATCGTTGTCGGTCCTCAGCTAAAGCTGCACCAGTGTGGTCTTCCGAAGCTGATGGCGCTCGAACTGTTCAAGCCATACGTGATGAAGCGTCTTGTTGACCTAGGCCTAGCCCAGAACATCAAGAGCGCAAAGCGCATGGTTGAGCGTAGCCGCCCACAGGTTTGGGGAGTCCTCGAAGAGGTCATCCGCGAGCGTCCGGTGCTACTAAACCGCGCACCAACCCTGCACCGTCTAGGCATCCAGGCTTTCGAGCCTCAGCTAGTTGAAGGCAAGGCTATTCAGCTTCACCCTCTCGTTTGTGCAGCGTTCAACGCTGACTTCGACGGTGACCAGATGGCCGTTCACCTTCCGCTATCGGTAGAGGCGCAGGCCGAAGCCCGTGTGCTGATGCTTGCATCGAACAACATCCTCAAGCCATCTGATGGTCGTCCGGTTGCTACCCCAACCCAAGACATGATCATCGGTCTCTACTTCATGACCACGGTCAAAGAAGGCGGAGTTGGCGAAGGCAAGGCGTTCGGTTCGATCGCCGAGGCTCAGATGGCATTCGACGTGCACGCACTCGACATCCAGGCCAAGATCAAGCTACGCACCAACGGTCTGACCCGTGAGACCACTCTTGGTCGCGCTCTGTTCAACGAAGCGCTACCTGCCGAGTTCCCTTACGTCGAGTACCAGGTTGGCAAGAAAGAGATCGGCAAAATTGTTGCCGAGCTCGTCGACACCACCTCTCGCACCGAGGTTGCACAGTCGCTAGACCGCATCAAGGATGCCGGTTTCTACTGGGCAACTCGTTCGGGTGTATCGATGTCGATCGCTGACGCTAACTTCGATGTTTCGGGCAAGTTCGACAAAGAGCGCTCGAAGATGATCATCGAGGCCGAGAAAGAGCACACCAAGATTCAGGAAGCCTTCGACAATGGTCTGAAGAGCGACCTGGAGCGTCGTGACGAGCTCGGTGCTCTCTGGTTCAAGAAGACCAGCGAAATCGAGAAACTGCTTAAGGAGTTGATCCCGACCGACAACGCAATCAACACCATGGTCACCTCTGGTGCCCGCGGTAACTGGCTGCAGATTCGTTCGATCATCGGTATGCGTGGTCCTGTGACCACCTCGTCTGGTGACTTCGCTCCGATGCCGGTCAAGGGTAACTACCTAATCGGTCTAACCGCTAACGAGTACTTCATCAACGCGACCGGTGCCCGTAAGGGTAACGCCGACACCGCTATGAAGACTGCGGCTGCCGGTTACCTAACCCGTCGTCTAGTTGACGTTGCTCAAGACGTCATCATTCGCGAGCCTGACTGTGGCACCACCAAGGGTCTAGACAAAGACCTCTTGGATGCTGACCAGGTCGACCTATCGATCGTGGCCCGTACCTCGGCTGAAGATGTAAAGATCGGCAGCGAGACCATCAAGGCCGGAACCCACATCACTCACGCACTGGCTGCTCGAATGAAGGATGCTGGCCTAGAAGCCATCAGCGTTCGTTCGGTGCTTACCTGTGAGGCAGAGACTGGCGTCTGTGCACTTTGCTACGGCACCTCGTTGGCTACCAACGAGCCTGTTGAGCTCGGTGAAGCCATCGGTATCATCGCCGCTCAGTCGATCGGTGAGCCTGGTACCCAGCTAACAATGCGTACCTTCCACACCGGTGGTGCTGCAAACGAAGCTAAGAAGCAGACGATTCTGAAGTCGATCGGTGGTCAGAAGGTTCGTGTTGAGCGTCTGATCTCGTATGACATCACCCAGGGTCTGAACGGTGTTACCGACTTGCTAGAAGCTCGTGTCGGTTGGCGTCAGCAGGGCAAGGTTGCTGTTATGGCATTCTGGCCTGGAACCGTCGACATCGTCGAAGTTGCTACCGCAACCGGTGCCAAGAAGTACGACGTCTACGTTCGCCCGAACGGCGAAAAGGCTGAAAAGGAAGCTGAAGAGCTTGCAATTCAGTACTCGTTCTCGCGTACCACTTCGAAGACCTTCAAGAAGCTCTCTCCTTACTCACCGATCACCTCGGTTGCTAGCAAGGATGACCTGATTGTTGCTAAGGGCGACGAAGTAAAGGCCGGAGACTACCTAGTCAACGGAACCCCAATTCCTCACGAGGTTTTGATGGTCAAGGGTGCGCGTGAAGCTGCAGCCGAAATCATCTCGGGTGTTCAGGCCATCTACGGTTCGCAGGGTGTACCTCTTCACGAGAAGCACCTCGAGGTTATCGTTCGTCAGATGCTCGGAAAGGTCACCGTCATCGACAGTGGCGACACCGAAATGCTTCCTGGTGAAGTTATCGACCGCAACCGCTTCACCAAGATCAACCGTGAAGCAGTCAAGGCTGGCAAGAAGCCTGCGTCGGCACGTCAAGAAGTTATGGGTATGACCCGCGCTTCGCTGGCTGCACAGTCGTGGCTATCGGCAGCTTCGTTCCAAGAGACCACCCGTGTGCTCACCCAGGCGGCACTTGACCGTCGAATTGACCCACTGGTCGGACTCAAAGAAAACGTCATCATCGGTAAGCTCATTCCAGCAGGAACCGGTTTGTCTCAGTACCGCAACTTCTCGGTGGATGCCACCGAAGAGGCCAAGGCTGAGCGCTACCCGAACCGCATCTGGGATGCTCCTGCCGCTAGCGAAGACTTCACCGGCGACTTTGACGCCACCGGGTTGACCTTCGCCGGACTCGACGATTACTCAGACCTCGCCACCGGCGAAGACAAGTAGTCAAAAAAGCATTTGACCCGCTGGATAGTATTCAGGTAATCTTGGGGAGTGCGTGCTAAGCACGCGCTTCGCCCAAAATGCCTTGAATACTTCTGGCTGGGCCAAAAACTTGCAGCTTCACACCAATCGGTGTGTCTGAAAAGTAAGAAACGAAACATCCGAGTTTTATTGCTCGGAACCTAACAAGGAGAAGTAGTGCCAACAATCTCGCAGTTGGTCCGAAAGGGACGCACGGCCAAGGTCACCAAGACCAAGACCCCTGCGCTTAAGGCCAGCCCTCAGCGCCGCGGCGTTTGCACCCGTGTGTACACCACCACCCCGAAGAAGCCAAACTCAGCTCTTCGCAAGGTAGCTCGTGTCAAGCTCAGCAACGGAATCGAAGTAACCGCCTACATCCCGGGTGAAGGCCACAACCTTCAGGAGCACTCAATGGTGCTAGTTCGCGGTGGTCGTGTTAAAGACCTACCGGGTGTTCGTTACAAGATCGTCCGTGGTGCTCTAGACACCCAGGCAGTAAAGAACCGTAAGCAGGCTCGTAGCCAATACGGTGCAAAGAAGGGTAAGTAATGCCTCGCAAAGGTCCAGTAACCAAGCGTCCAGTTGTCGCCGACCCGGTATACGGTTCGCCAGTTGTTTCGCAGCTCGTCAACAAGATTCTTCTTGACGGCAAAAAGTCAATCGCAGAAGCCATCGTTTACGGTGCCCTCGACGGTGCAAAGACCAAGTCGGGTGCCGACCCAGTCGTATTGCTCAAGAAGGCTCTAGACAACGTTCGTCCAACCGTTGAGGTGCGTTCGCGCCGCGTCGGTGGTTCGACCTACCAGGTTCCAGTTGAGGTCAAGGCACACCGTGCCAACACCCTAGCTATGCGCTGGTTGGTTAGCTACTCGAAGGCTCGCCGCGAGAAGACCATGACCGAGCGTCTGATGAACGAGATCCTCGACGCTTCGAACGGTCTTGGCGCTGCTGTAAAGCGTCGCGAAGACACCCACAAGATGGCCGAGTCAAACAAGGCTTTCGCACACTACCGCTGGTAAGAATTCACATCCGCCTGTTGCTCGGGGTAAAAACCCGAATAATGGGCGGATGTCTTATTTAGTCCCAAACCAAACCCAACAACTTCGGAGGCAACCGTGGCACAAGACGTGCTCACCGACCTGAATAAGGTTCGCAACATTGGAATCATGGCGCACATTGACGCCGGCAAGACCACCACTACCGAGCGAATCTTGTTCTACACCGGTATCACCCACAAGATCGGTGAGGTGCACGATGGTGCAGCCACCATGGACTGGATGGAGCAGGAGCAGGAGCGCGGTATCACGATTACCTCGGCTGCGACCACCTGTTTCTGGAACAAGAACCAGATCAACATCATTGACACCCCGGGCCACGTGGACTTCACCGTTGAGGTAGAGCGTTCGCTTCGTGTTCTTGACGGTGCAGTTGCCGTATTCGACGGTAAAGAAGGTGTTGAGCCACAGTCTGAGACCGTTTGGCGTCAGGCCGACAAGTACGACGTGCCTCGTATCTGTTTCGTAAACAAGATGGACAAGCTCGGTGCTGACTTCTACTTCACCGTAGACACCATCATCAGCCGTCTTGGCGCAAAGCCATTGGTTATCCAGATTCCTATCGGTGCCGAGAGCACCTTTGAGGGTGTTGTAGACATCGTTGAGATGCACGCAAAGACCTGGCGCGGAGACGTCGAGATGGGCGCTAAGTACGACATCGAAGAGATTCCAGCCGACCTCAAAGAGAAGGCCGACCACTACCGCACCATCCTGCTAGAGACCGTTGCCGAAACCGACGAAGCTCTAATGGAGAAGTACTTCGGTGGAGAAGAGCTAACCGTTGCCGAAATCAAGGGCGCGATTCGTAAGCTAACCGTCAACAGCGAGATCTACCCGATTCTTTGTGGCTCTGCCTTCAAGAACAAGGGTGTTCAGCCAATGCTTGACGCCGTTATCGACTACCTTCCTTCGCCACTTGACGTTCCAGCCATCATCGGTGCGAACCCAGACAACGAAGAAGAGAAGATCACCCGCGAGCCTAAGGCCGATGGCCCGTTCGCTGCTCTTGCCTTCAAGGTCATGACCCACCCGTTCTTCGGTCGTCTAACCTACATCCGCGTTTACTCGGGTAAGGCAGACTCTGGTGCTCAGGTTGTTAACTCGACCAAGGGCAAGAAAGAGCGCATCGGAAAGATGTTCCAGATGCACGCCAACAAGGAAAACCCTGTTGAGTTTGCAACCGCGGGTCACATCTACGCCGTCATCGGTCTAAAAGACACCACCACTGGCGACACTCTCTGTGATGGAGACAAGCAGGTTGTCCTCGAGTCGATGACCTTCCCTAAGCCTGTCATCTCGGTTGCTATTGAGCCGAAGACCAAGGGTGACCAGGAGAAGCTAGGTCTTGCAATTCAGAAGCTAGCCGAAGAAGACCCGACCTTCCGCGTTGAGCACGACCACGAGACCGGCCAGACCGTTATCTCGGGTATGGGTGAGCTTCACCTCGACATCCTCGTTGACCGTATGCGTCGCGAGTTCAAGGTTGAGGCAAACGTTGGTAAGCCACAGGTTGCTTACCGCGAGACCCTAAAGCGCCCAGTCGACAAGTACGACTACACCCACAAGAAGCAGACCGGTGGTTCAGGTCAGTTTGCCAAGGTTCAAATTGCTTTGGAGCCAATGGAAGTTACCGAAGACAAGTCATACGAGTTCGTAAACGCCGTAACCGGTGGTCGCGTTCCTCGTGAGTACATTCCTTCAGTTGACGCCGGTATCCAAGACGCGATGCTAGTTGGAACCCTTGCCGGTTACCCAGTAGTTGGCGTCAAGGCAACCCTTCTTGATGGCGCATACCACGACGTTGACTCGTCTGAAATGGCGTTCAAGATTGCCGGATCGATTGCCTACAAAGAGGCATCGCGTCTAGCTCAACCAACTCTGCTCGAGCCGTTGATGGCTGTCGAAGTACGTACCCCAGAGGAATACATGGGCGACGTAATCGGTGACCTCAACTCTCGACGCGGTCAGATTCAAGCAATGGACGACGCTTCAGGCGTCAAGGTCGTTCGCGCCCTAGTGCCGTTGTCTGAAATGTTCGGTTACGTCGGTGACCTGCGCTCGAAGACTTCGGGTCGTGCGGTCTACTCGATGACCTTCGAGACCTACGCTGAGGTTCCTAAGGCTGTCGCCGACGAGATCGTCCAGAAGAACAAGGGCGAGTAGCCAAAAGGCTGCTTTACCAAGTAACATAGAAAATCTGTAAACCCCCAAATCAAAAGGGCATAATCTTGCCCGGAGATTTACTACGGATCCTGAGGAGGACCCACTAATGGCTAAGGCGAAATTCGAGCGCACCAAGCCGCACGTCAACATCGGAACCATCGGTCACGTTGACCACGGTAAGACGACTCTGACTGCGGCCATCACCAAGGTACTTCACGACAAGTACCCAACCCTGAACGCAAGCTACGCGTTCGACCAGATTGACAACTCTCCAGAAGAGAAGCAGCGCGGTATTACCATCAACATCTCGCACGTTGAGTACCAGACTGAGAAGCGCCACTACGCTCACGTAGACGCTCCAGGCCACGCTGACTACATCAAGAACATGATCACCGGTGCTGCACAGATGGATGGTGCCATCCTTGTTGTTGCTGCAACCGACGGTCCTATGCCACAGACCAAGGAGCACGTGCTTCTTGCTCGCCAGGTTGGCGTTCCTTACATCGTTGTTGCTCTAAACAAGAGCGACATGGTTGACGACGCTGAAATTCTCGACCTAGTTGAGATGGAAGTTCGTGAGCTACTAAGCAAGTACGAGTTCCCAGGCGACGACGCTCCTGTTATCCAGGTATCGGCTCTTAAGGCTCTTGAAGGCGACGAGAAGTGGGGCCAGCGTGTAGTTGACCTCATGGACGCTTGCGACGAGAACATCCCAGAGCCAGTTCGCGACCTTGACAAGGCATTCCTTATGCCTGTTGAAGACGTTTTCACCATCACTGGTCGTGGAACCGTTATCACCGGCAAGATCGAGCGTGGCCAGGTCAAGGTTAACGACGAAGTTGAAATCGTTGGTATCCGCGACAAGCAGAAGACCACCGTTACCGGTATCGAAATGTTCCGCAAGCTACTCGACTACGCAGAAGCTGGTGAGAACGTAGGTCTTCTTCTACGTGGAACCAAGCGTGAAGACGTTGAGCGCGGCCAGGTTGTTTGCAAGCCTGCTTCGATCACCCCTCACACCGGTTTTGACGCCAACGTCTACATCCTTTCAAAGGATGAGGGTGGCCGTCACAACCCGTTCTACGCAAACTACCGTCCACAGTTCTACTTCCGTACCACTGACGTGACCGGTGTAATCACCCTTCCAGCAGGAACCGAAATGGTTATGCCTGGTGACACCACCGAAATGTCGGTTGAGCTAATTCAGCCAATCGCCATGGAAGAAGGTCTGCGCTTCGCGATCCGTGAGGGTGGCCGCACCGTAGGTGCCGGTACCGTTACCAAGATCACCAAGTAGTAGTTTCTACAAAAACGAAAAAACCCTCGGGCCGCAAGGCTCGGGGGTTTTTCGCTTTATCGCGAGTCAGAAACTAGTGGATGCTCAGCTCTCGATCGGCTGCCCGAAACGGTATGCGTTGCCGTCGGCATCGCGCAGCCAAAACTCTCGCATGTGCCAGGTTTGATCGGCTGCGGTTTCGCCCGCTTGCGCCGCTAGTGCATCCACGTTTGAAACCCTGAAATACACCACAACCGGGCCGATGCCATCGCCGCGCGACTCGCTCGCCTGCACCGAAATGCCGTCGGGGTGGGTGAACTCGGCATACATCAGATCTTGACCCGGGTTGTGCTGCCAAGCGAGCGTGAAACCGACTTTTGAGAGGGCAGCTTGGGCCACGGCGATTTTTGAAACCGGCACCACCGGCACAACTTGTTCGATCATGATGCAAAGTCTAAAACAATTTGCTTTTACTCTTGCAACCCCCGTAAACTATTCAAGTTCTTGAGTTACTCGCGCATTCTGGCGCGAACCACTCCTGGCGCAGTGAACAGCCTTGCTGGTCCGGCCGGAGCTAGAGCAAAAATTTGTCCGACATTTCGTTACGGGTGATTTGCGTGTGAAAACATGCGACACGCCCGACAGCGTGGGTCGGTCGAGTAGTACCCCCAGAAATGGGATTTGACAGATAAACAGTGGTGCAACAGAAGTAGTGCTACTAAACGTGCCCGAGGCAATTGCCAGAGGCGTGAATGAGAGTGAGTCAGCATGGCGGCTAATAAGATCCGCATTCGGCTTAAGTCGTACGACCACGAGGTCATAGACTCGTCGGCGCGCAAGATCGTAGACACGGTCACCCGCGCAGGCGCAACCGTAGTAGGCCCAGTGCCTCTGCCTACCGAGAAGAACGTGATCGCAGTGATCCGCTCTCCTCACAAGTACAAGGACAGCCGCGAGCACTTCGAGATGCGCACCCACAAGCGTGTTATCGACATCATCGACCCGACCCCTAAGGCCGTGGATTCTTTGATGCGTCTCGACCTACCGGCCGACGTCAACATCGAGATCAAGCTCTAAGGACACTGATGGCTACCCCAAACAAGACAGTCAAGGGACTACTGGGCAAGAAGCTCGGCATGACCCAGGTATGGGACGAGAACAACCGTCTCATTCCTGTAACCGTGGTCGAAGCAGGCTCTAACGTAGTTACCCAGATTAAGAACGCAGAGACCGATGGCTACAGCGCCATTCAGGTCGCCTACGGCGCAATCGACCCACGCAAAGTAACCAAGCCAGTCACTGGCCACTTTGAGAAGGCCGGCGTCAACCCACGTCGCTACATCGCAGAAATTCGCACCGCTGACGCCGACACCTACGCAGTAGGCCAGGAGCTCGGTGTTGAGGTTCTCGAAGTTGGCGCAAAGGTCGACGTAGTCGGTACCTCAAAGGGTAAGGGCTTCGCCGGTCACATGAAGCGCCACGGTTTCCACGGTGTAGGTGCATCTCACGGTGCTCACCGCAACCACCGCAAGCCTGGTTCGATCGGTATGTCGTCGACCCCGGGTCGCGTCTTCAAAGGTAAGAAGATGGCAGGCCGCATGGGTACCGACCGCGTAACCACCCTGAACCTAACCCTTCACGCAGTTGACCTAGAAAAGGGTCTGCTGCTAATCAAGGGTGCCGTGCCTGGTCCTAAGGGCCAGCTAGTATTCGTCCGCAACGCAGTGAAGGGAGCGTAACCAAATGGCTGAAAACACCAAGGTTGACGTTCTCGACGTCCAGGGCAAGAAGGCCGGCTCAGTCGACCTACCTGCAGAACTGTTCGACGTCCAGACCAACGTTCCACTAATCCACCAGGTAGTCGTGGCGCAGCTTGCAGCTGCTCGCCAGGGCACCCAGTCGACCAAGCGTCACGGCGAAGTCTCTGGTACCGGTAAGAAGCCTTTCAAGCAGAAGGGAACCGGTCGTGCCCGTCAGGGTTCGCTCCGTGCTCCACAAATGCGCGGTGGTTACATCACTCACGGTCCAAAGCCACGTGACTACGACCAGCGCACCCCAAAGAAGATGATTTCGGCCGCCATCAAGGGCGCGCTATCTGACCGCGCTCGCAACGGACGTCTACACGTCGTCAGCGAGTTCGCGATCGGTACCTCACCTTCGACTAAGGCAGCCGCAGCCATCATCAGCAAGCTCACCGATGGTCGCAACATCCTCGTGGTGCTAGACCGCAGCGATGAGACCAGCTACAAGAGCCTGCGCAACCTACAGGGCGTTCACGTTCTGCCGGTTGACCAGCTAAATGCTTACGACATTCTGTTGAGCGACGACCTGGTATTCACCAAGTCGGCACTCGACGCTTACATCTCTGGCCCAGCCAAGGGTGCATCGGCTAAAGCTGTTGCCACCGAGGCAGAAGCCGCACAGGAGGCATAAAGATGAGCGCCATCAACAAAAACCCACACGATGTGATCATCAAGCCAATCGTTTCTGAGAAGAGCTACAGCCTGATCGACGAAGGTAAGTACACCTTCGAGGTCGACCCACGCTCGAACAAGACCGAAATCAAGCAGGCCATCGAGTCAATCTTCAAAGTGAAGGTTGCTTCGGTCAACACCCTCAACCGTGTTGGCAAGGTCAAGCGCACCAAAGTAGGCCTAGGCAAGCGCAAAGACACCAAGCGCGCCATCGTCACCCTTAAGTCCGGTTCAATCGACATCTTCACCAACGTCGGCTAAGCGGAAGTAGAGAAAGCAAGAAAATGGCTATTCGCAAGTACAAGCCCACGACCCCTGGTCGTCGCGGTTCGTCGGTCTCAGACTTTGCTGAGATCACCCGCTCGACCCCAGAGAAGTCGTTGCTGCGCCCGCTACCTAAGACTGGTGGCCGCAACTCGACCGGTCGCATCACCACCCGCCACATCGGTGGAGGTCACAAGCGTCAGTACCGTGTCATCGACTTCAAGCGTGCCGACAAAGATGGCGTACCAGCCACCGTCGCACACATTGAGTACGACCCGAACCGTACCGCTCGCATTGCTCTGTTGCACTACATCGATGGCACCAAGCGTTACATCATCGCCCCGAACAAGCTAAAGCAGGGCGACCCAATCGAGCAGGGCCCATCGGCTGACATCAAGCCAGGCAACAACCTGCCTCTCAAGAACATCCCAGTCGGTACCGTGATTCACGCGATCGAACTAAAGCCAGGCGGTGGAGCAAAGCTCGGTCGTTCGGCTGGTGCTTCGATTCGTCTCGTTGCCAAGGATGGCGCTTTCGCGCAGCTTCGTCTACCGTCGGGTGAAATCCGCAACGTGGATGCTCGCTGCCGCGCAACTATCGGCGAAGTCGGCAATGCCGAGCAGTCGAACATCAACTGGGGCAAGGCCGGCCGCATGCGTTGGAAGGGCATCCGCCCAACCGTTCGTGGTGTCGCCATGAACCCAGTCGACCACCCACACGGTGGTGGTGAGGGTAAGACCTCGGGTGGACGTCACCCTGTAACCCCTTGGGGTCAGGCTGAAGGTCGCACTCGTAAGCCAAACCTGCCAAGCGACAAGATGATCGTCCGTCGTCGTCCATCCGGCAAGCAGCGTTAGTAGGAGCCTGAAAATATGCCAAGAAGTCTAAAAAAGGGTCCATTCGTTGATGACCACCTTTTCAAGAAGGTACAGAAGCAAAACGAGGCCAACACCAAGAACGTGATCAAGACCTGGTCGCGCCGCTCGATGATTGTTCCAGCCATGCTGGGCCACACCATCGCGGTTCACGACGGTCGCAAGCACGTACCAGTATTCGTCAGCGAGACCATGGTTGGTCACAAGCTGGGCGAGTTCGCACCTACCCGCACCTTCCGTGGACACGTGAAGGACGACAAGAAGGGACGTCGCAAGTAATGGAAGCTCTAGCGAAAGTTAAGCACATCCGCGTCACCCCAATGAAGGCACGTCGCGTTGTCAACCTGATCCGCGGCAAGCAGGCCACCGAGGCTCTAGCGATCCTAAAGTTCGCACCTCAGGCAGCCAGCGAGCCTATCTACAAGTTGGTTCACTCGGCCATGGCTAACGCCAAGGTCAAGGCAGACGCAGCGAACATCATGTTCGACGAAGACGACCTAATCGTCTCGGCCGCGTTTGTCGACGAGGGCACCACCTTGAAGCGCTTCATGCCTCGCGCCCAAGGACGTGCATTCCGCATCCTCAAGCGCACCAGCCACATCACCATTGTGGTTTCAACTCCAGATGAACTTGCCGCCAAGGCAGGCGCCCAGAAGGCGAGGACCAAGTAATGGGTCAAAAAGTCAACCCTTACGGTTTCCGACTCGGAATCACCACTGACCACCGTTCGCGCTGGTTCACTGACTCAACCAAAAAGGGTCAGCGTTACAGCGATTACGTAACCGAAGACATCAAGGTTCGCGCAATGCTAACCGAGCGCCTAGACCGCGCTGGTGTTTCTCGCATCGAGATTGAGCGCACTCGTGACCGCGTTCGCGTCGACATCCACACCGCCCGTCCGGGTCTGGTTATTGGTCGTCGTGGCGAGCAGGCCGAAGTAATTCGCGCCGACCTCGAGAAGCTGACCAACAAGCAGATTCAGTTGAACATCCTTGAGGTCAAGAACCCAGACATGGATGCACAGCTAGTCGCCCAGGGTATCGCCGAGCAGCTCAACGCACGTGTGGCTTTCCGCCGCGCAATGCGCAAGGGTATGCAGGGTGCGATTCGCAACGGTGCCAAGGGTATTCGTGTGCAGACCTCTGGTCGTCTTGGTGGCGCTGAAATGTCACGTCGCGAGTTCTACCGCGAAGGCCGTGTTCCACTACACACCCTCCGTGCCAACATCGACTACGGCTTCTACGAGGCCAAGACCGTTTTCGGTCGCATCGGTGTAAAGGTTTGGATCTACAAGGGTGATGTAACCAACCGCGAGCTTGCTACCCAGCAGGCTGCCGCAAAGAGTGGCCCTCGTGGCCCTCGTCGCCCAGCTGGCGCCGCTGCTCCTGCAGCGGTCGCCGCTGCACCAGCCGCTGCTGAGGCACCTGCCGCCGCAGCCGAGACCGCAGGATCGGAGAACTAACCCATGCTGATTCCACGTCGCGTAAAGCACCGCAAGCAGCACCACCCGAAGCGTTCGGGCGCAGCCACCGGTGGCACCAAGGTCAGCTTTGGTGAATACGGCATCCAGGCACTTACCCCCGCTTATGTGACCAACCGTCAGATCGAGTCAGCTCGTATCGCGATGACCCGTCACATCAAGCGTGGTGGAAAAGTTTGGATCAACATTTTCCCAGACCGTCCACTAACCAAGAAGCCAGCCGAAACCCGCATGGGTTCGGGTAAGGGTTCACCGGAGTGGTGGGTCGCAAACGTCAAGCCAGGACGCGT
The DNA here is from genome assembly GCA_044348705.1 of Rhodoluna sp. Lineage (GTDB taxonomy): Bacteria > Actinomycetota > Actinomycetes > Actinomycetales > Microbacteriaceae > Rhodoluna. Next base: position 31,661 of record JBIKSH010000009.1, read on the forward strand.
GCTCTTTGAGCTCAGCGGTGTCTCGGAGACCATTGCTCGTGAAGCAATGACCCGCGCCATCCACAAGCTGCCTCTAAAGGCCCGCATCATCAAGCGCGAAGAAGGTGACGCATAATGGCGATCGGTTCAAAGAACCTAGCTCCAATCGAACTCGACAAGATCGAGGACTCGGTGCTTATCGAAGAGCTGAAGAAGGCGAAGGAAGAACTTTTCAACCTACGCTTCCAGTCGGCTACCGGCCAGCTCGAGAGCCACGGACGTCTGCGCGCTGTAAAACGTGACATCGCTCGTATCTACACCATCATTCGTGAGCGTGAGCTCGGCATCCGTGCAGCAGCAGTTGCACCGGTCGCCAAGCCAGCTACTAAGGCCAAGAAGGCAGAGGCCGCTGAGGCCCCTGCAACCCAGGAGGCATAACCATGGCTGAAGCAAAGAAGGCGAAGGCCGCAGAAGCAGCTGCACCAGCAGAGGCTCGCGGTTACCGCAAGACCCGTCGTGGACTTGTCGTCAGCGACAAGATGCAGAAGACCATCGTGGTTGAGGTAGAGAACCTTGTAAAGCACCCGCTTTACGGCAAGGTCATGCGCCGCACCAAGAAGATCAAGGCTCACGACGAGCTGAACACTGCCGGCATCGGCGACCTCGTGCTAATCAGCGAGACTCGCCCGCTTTCGGCAACCAAGAACTGGCGCCTAGTCGAGATTCTCGAAAAGGCTAAGTAAACAAATCCCTAGGATGCCCGTCGGAATGGGTATTCATCAAACAAGGAGTAAGCAATGCTTCAGCAGGAGTCGCGACTCAAAGTCGCAGACAACACCGGCGCTAAAGAGCTTTTGACTATCCGTGTGCTCGGTGGCTCTGGCCGTCGTTACGCAGGATTGGGTGACGTTATCGTTGCCACCGTCAAAGACGCCATCCCAGGTGGCAGCGTAAAGAAGGGTGACGTCGTGAAGGCAGTCATCGTTCGCACCGTAAAAGAGACCCGTCGTCCAGACGGTTCATACATCAAGTTCGACGAGAACGCCGCTGTGATCATCAAGAAAGACGGCGAGCCTCAGGGCACCCGCATTTTTGGTCCAGTTGGCCGCGAGCTTCGTGACAAGAAGTACATGAAGATCGTTTCGCTAGCTCCGGAGGTTCTATAACTCATGGCAACCATCAAAAAAGGCGACCTAGTTCAGGTCATCACCGGTGGCTCGCAAGAGCGCGGTGGCGACCGTGGCAAGCAGGGCAAGGTTATTTCGATCGACAAGAAGTCGAACCGCGTAATCGTTGAAGGCATCAACCTCGTCAAGAAGCACATCAAGGTCGGACAGACCGAGCGTGGTTCGAAGACCGGTGGCATCGAGACCGTTGAGGCCCCAATCCACATCTCAAACGTTCAGCTAGTTGACCCAAGCACCAAGAAGCCAACCCGTCTTGGCGTCAAGGTGTCGACCGTCAAGAAGACCGTCGCAGGCAAGGATGTCGTAAAGACCGTCCGCACCCGCGTGGCTAAGAAGTCAGGTAAGGAACTCTAATGACCGACGCAGCAGTTAAGGCACCGAAGGCCGCCAAAGCCGCTAAGGGTGCAACTGGTCGCGCACTGCCACGCCTAAAGGCGCAGTACCGTGCAGAGATCATCGCCGCACTAACCACCGAGTTTGGTTTTACCAACCCTCACCAGGTTCCTAACCTGACCAAGATTGTTGTCAACATGGGTGTTGGTGACGCTGCGAAAGATGGCAAGCTCATCGACTTCGCAGTTCGCGACCTAACCGCAATCACCGGTCAGAAGCCACAGGTTAACCTAGCTCGCAAGTCAATCGCGCAGTTCAAGCTTCGCGAGGGCCAGGCTATTGGCGCACACGTCACTCTTCGTGGCGACCGTATGTGGGAGTTCCTAGACCGTCTACTAACCCTTGCTCTGCCTCGTATCCGCGACTTCCGCGGTCTAAACAGCAAGCAGTTTGACGGCCACGGCAACTACACCTTCGGCCTAAACGAGCAGACCATGTTCCACGAAATCAACCAGGATGCCATTGACCGCCCACGCGGTATGGACATCACCGTCGTCACCAGCGCAAGCAATGACGAAGAAGGCCGTGCACTCCTAACCGCACTGGGCTTCCCTTTCAAGACCAACTAATCAGGTAGGTCCGAAGGCCTGTAAGCCTTTCGGAAACCGCTGAGGAAAGTGAAATAAAAAACAAATGACAATGACAGATCCGGTAGCAGACTTCCTGACCCGGCTGCGCAATGCCAACTCGGCTCATCACGAGACCGTTAGTGCGCCTTACAGCAAGCTAAAGGGCAACATTGCACAGATCCTGAAGTCTGAGGGTTACATCGCTGACTACAAGGTCACCGACGCTGAAGTGGGTAAAACCATCACCGTCGACCTAAAGTTCGGCCCAAACCGCGAGCGTTCAATCGCTGGCATCAAGCGCGTTTCAAAGCCAGGCCTTCGTGTTTACGCGAAGAGCACCGAGCTTCCTCGCGTTCTCGGCGGCCTAGGCATCGCCATCCTGTCCACTTCATCCGGTCTTCTTACTGACCGCCAAGCTGCGAAGAAGGGAGTAGGCGGAGAAGTTCTCGCCTACGTTTGGTAATCACAGATGTCGCGTATTGGTAAGTTGCCGATTCCGGTTCCAGCCGGAGTCGAAGTAAAGATTGACGGGCAGTCCGTCGAGGTTAAGGGCCCTAAGGGCACCTTGTCACTCGTCGTCGCTGAACCTATCGCAGTAGTGCTCGAGGAATCGACCGTTATTGTCAGCCGTCCAAACGACGAGCGTCTAGCTCGTTCGCTGCACGGTCTAACCCGAACCCTGATTGCCAACAACATCCAGGGCGTAACCGAGGGCTTCACCAAGGGCCTCGAAATCGTTGGAACCGGTTACCGTGTAGCCGCCAAGGGTAACGCTCTAGAGTTCGCACTCGGATACTCTCACCCGATCACCGTCGAGCCACCAGCTGGTATCTCGTTCTCGGTTGACGGAAACACCAAGATTACTGTTCACGGCATCGACAAGCAGGCCGTGGGCGAAGTCGCCGCCAACATTCGCAAGCTACGCAAGCCAGAGCCTTACAAGGGCAAGGGTGTTCGCTACGCTGGCGAGGTCGTGCGTCGCAAGGCCGGAAAGTCAGGTAAGTAAACATGGGACTAACTTCAAGGACTCGCGGTAAGAGCAAAGCTGCCGCCCGTGCGCGTCGCCACCTTCGTCTTCGCAAGAAGATCAGCGGTGACGCAATGCGTCCACGTCTAGTGGTAACGCGTTCAGCGCGCCACGTATTCGTTCAGGTTGTCGACGATACCAAGGGCATCACCTTGGTTTCTGCTTCGACCATGGAAGCCGATCTGCGCAAGCACGCCGGCGACAAGTCAGACAAGTCGAAGGCTGTCGGTCTGCTAGTAGCAGAGCGCGCCAAGAAGGCTGGCATCACCGAGGTCATCTTCGACCGCGGTGGTAACAAGTACGCAGGTCGCGTTGCCGCGATCGCAGACGGTGCACGTGAAGGTGGACTGAGCCTGTGAGCGAACCAATCAAGGAGCAAGAGTTGTCAACTGAAGCAACCGCAACCGAAACCGCAGCCGCACCTGCTCAGCAGGTTGAGGCTGGCGAGCGTGAAGCACGCCGTGGCAGCCGCGAACGTGGCCCACGTGGCGAGCGTCGCGACCGCGAAGAGACCAAGAGCCAGTTCCTGGAGCGCGTTGTCACCATCAACCGCGTTTCAAAGGTGGTTCAGGGTGGTCGTCGTTTCTCGTTCACCGCACTAGTTGTGGTCGGAGACGGCAACGGCATGGTCGGAGTCGGCTACGGCAAGGCCAAAGAAGTTCCAGCAGCCATCGCTAAGGGTGTAGAAGAAGCCAAGAAGAGCTTCTTCCGCGTTCCTCGCGTTGGTAACACCATTCCTCACCCTGTTCAGGGCGAGGCAGCTGCTGGTGTTGTACTTCTTCGCCCGGCATCTGCTGGTACCGGTGTTATCGCCGGTGGTCCAGTTCGCGCCGTTCTAGAGTGTGCCGGAATCCACGACGTGCTAAGCAAGTCGCTCGGATCTTCGAACACCATCAACATCGTTCACGCAACCGTAGACGCCCTAAAGCGTCTAGAAGAGCCAGCAGCAGTGGCCGGTCGTCGTGGTCTACCAGTCGAAGATGTCGTTCCAGCGAACATCCTTCGTGAGCAGAACAAGGCAGGTGCCTAATGGCTAAGCGTCTAAAGGTGACCCAGGTCAAGAGCAAAATCGGTGGCAAGCCAAACCAGCGCGAAACCTTGCGCACCCTCGGATTGAAGCGCATCGGCGACATCATTGTCAAAGATGACTCGCCTTCGGTTCGCGGCATGGTTAACACGGTTGCACACCTCGTAAAGGTTGAGGAGATCGACTAATGGCTGAAGAAAAGAAGCCAGCTGCCGCTAAGGCAGCACCTAAGGCTGCTGCAAAGCCAGCCGCCGCAAAGGCTGCCCCAAAGGCCGCCGCTAAGCCTGCTGCTGAGAAAGCTGCTCCGAAGGCTGCTGCCGCTAAGGCCGCACCTAAGGCAGAAGCCGCCGAGCCAAAGACTGCTGCTCCGAAGGCTGCTGCAAAGCCAGCCGCTAAGAAGCCAGCCGAGGTAAAGCCAAAGAGCAACCTGCTGAAGCTACACCACCTTCGTCCGGCTGACGGCTCGAAGAAAGAGCGCACTCGCGTTGGTCGTGGTGAAGGTTCGAAGGGTAAGACCTCGGGTCGCGGTACCAAAGGTACTAAGGCTCGCTACCAGGTTCGTCCGGGCTTCGAAGGTGGTGGTGTTCGTCTAGTAATGCGCACCCCTAAGCTTCGCGGTTTCAAGAACCCAGCCAAGGTTTATTTCCAGGTTGTCAACGTTGCTCAGCTCGAAGAGCTTTACCCTAAGGGTGGCAACGTGACCGTAGCCGATCTAGTAGCCAAGGGCGCCGTTCGCAAGAACGAAGCGGTCAAGGTTCTAGGCAACGGTGACATCTCAGTTAAACTGAACGTCAGTGTCGACAAGGTCTCGCGCTCTGCAGCCGAGAAGATTGTTGCCGCTGGTGGTTCGGTAACCGAGTAACCACCAACTTAGCTACCAGGAGGCTGACAGTTGTTTAGCGCCATCGTTCGCATTTTCCGCTCTGTGGATCTTCGAAACAAACTGCTGTTCACACTTGCGATCGTCGCAATCTTCCGTCTGGGCTCGTTCATCCCTGCCCCGAACGTAGATTACGAAAACGTTCAGAAGTGTATTGCGGCGAATGCAAACACCAGTGGTTTGTATGAGCTCGTCAACATGTTCAGTGGTGGCGCTTTGCTACAGCTATCGATCTTTGCTTTGGGCATCATGCCCTACATCACCGCATCGATCATCACCCAGCTTCTTCGTGTAGTTATTCCACGCTTCGAAGCCCTCCACAAAGAGGGTGCCTCCGGTCAGGCGAAGTTGACTCAGTACACCCGCTATCTAACGATCGCTCTAGGTGTTCTACAGTCAACCACCCTGATTTCGGTGGCGCGTATGCCAGGTGCCCTTTTCGGTAACACCTGTCAGAGCCAGCTTCTAATCGACACCAACTGGCCAACCATCGTTCTGATGATCTTGGCCATGACCGCCGGTACCGGCCTAATCATGTGGATGGGCGAGCTCATCACCGATAAGGGCATCGGAAACGGTATGTCGCTTCTGATCTTCACCTCGATCGCTGCCAAGTTCCCATCGTCATTGCTAGGCATTCAGTCGAGCAAGGGCTGGGAAACCCTAGCCGCAGTTATCTTCGTCGGTGTTTTCGTAGTTGCACTCGTCATCATGGTCGAGCAGTCGCAACGCCGCATCCCAGTTCAATATGCCAAGCGCATGGTGGGCAAGCGTACCTACGGCGGCCAGGCAACCTACATTCCGATCAAGGTCAACATGGCCGGTGTTGTGCCGGTTATCTTCGCCTCGTCGCTGCTCTACTTGCCAGCGCTGATCGCTCAGTTCAACCGCCCTGACGCCGAAGGCAACGTGGCACCTTGGGTTACCTTCGTGTCTGACTACCTAACCAACGGCGACCACCCGTTCTACATGGCGCTGTACTTCTTGCTAATCGTCGGTTTCACCTACTTCTATGTCGCGATTACCTTCAACCCTGAAGAGGTTGCCGACAACATGAAGCAGTACGGTGGCTTCATTCCGGGCATCCGTGCTGGTCGCCCGACCACCGAATACCTCGAATACGTGCTCTCGCGCATCACCTTGCCGGGTTCGATCTACCTAGGTTTGATCGCTCTGGTTCCGCTGATTGCATTCACCTTCTTGAACGCAAGCCAAGACTTCCCATTCGGTGGAACCTCGATTCTGATCATCGTTGGTGTGGGTCTTGAAACCGTCAAGCAGATCAACGCACAGCTCGAGCAGCGCAACTACGAAGGTCTTCTGAAGTGAGCCGCTTTCTCTTGATCGGCCCTCCGGGTGCCGGCAAGGGAACCCAGGCTGCTCGCCTAGCCGAGTCCTACGGCATCCCTGCTATTTCAACCGGTGACATTTTTCGCTTCAATGTGAAGAACGAGACTGAGTTGGGCAAGCTTGCCAAGTCGTTCATGGACCGCGGCGAATATGTGCCAGATAGCGTGACTAACGACCTTGTTCGCGACCGTTTGAACATGGATGATGCGGCCGCCGGCTTTCTGCTAGACGGTTACCCACGCACCGCCGACCAGGTCAGCGAACTCGACTCGATTCTTGACGAGCATGACACTTCTCTCGACGCGGTCATCCTGCTCACCGCAGACACCGAAGAGATTGTTCGCCGTCTGCTAAACCGTGCCATCGAACAGGGCCGCACCGACGACACCGAAGATGTCATTCGTCGACGCCTCGAAGTTTATGAAGCCGAAACCGCACCGCTAACTAGCGTCTACGCCTCGCGCGGGCTGGTCATCATGGTCGACGGCCTCGGAGCCATCGATGAGGTCACCGGCCGAATCGTTGAAGCGCTTGACGCTCGCGGTTACGCAAACTAGGTTCGACAAACTTGTCTCGTTCTGCCTACACAATCAAAACCAACGCCGAAATCATTCGCATGTGCGAGGCGGGCGAAATTACCGCCGCTGCCCTGGCCGAGGTGCGCAAGGCCATCAAGCCGGGCGTAACCACTGTCGAACTCGATGCCATCGCCGAGGCCGAAATCATTCGCCGTGGTGCCCACTCAAACTTCAAGCTGGTGCCTGGCTACCGTCACACCATTTGCGCGAGCGTGAACGATGAGGTTGTTCACGGCATTCCGGGAGACCGCGTGCTTCAGGCCGGCGACATCATCTCTATCGACTGCGGTGCCGAAACCTCGGATGGCTGGAACGGCGATAGCGCAATCACCGTGATTGTGCCCGGTGGAGAAGCTGCCGGAGTCGACCCAAAGGTTCTAGCCGACCGCGCCAAGCTTAGTGAAGTCACCGAAGGCGCACTCTGGACGGGTATCGCAGCGCTGGCCACCGCCAAAAAGCTCAACCAGGTCGGCGAAGCCATCGAAAAATTCATTCGCTCGTCTGGCCGCTACGGAATTCTCGAAGACTACATCGGTCACGGAATCGGTCGCTCGATGCACGAAGACCCACCGGTCTTCAACTACAAGACCCGTTTTTCGGGGCCAGAAGTGGTGCCGGGTCTCTGCATCGCAATCGAGCCGATGGTCACAATCGGCAGCCCGAAGGTCAAGATTCTTGATGATGAGTGGACGATCAGCACAAAAGATGGCTCAGATTCCTCGCAATGGGAGCACAGCGTAGCGGTGCACGAACGCGGCATCTGGGTGTTAACCGCAGTCGATGGCGGAGCATCCGCCCTCGCAGCATTCGGTGTGACCCCGGTTGACCCTCGTAGTTAGAGATTTAATTAGCAAATTACGGCAGATATCCGTAAGATTGAACTTCGGTGTGTTTGCCCGCAATCCCTATTCCAAGGTTTGGGTGTTTTGCGTGCGTTTAAGCCCACCAACCGAGCAACGTAGATAAGTGAGTTTATGGCCAACAAAGACGGTGTCATCGAGATCGAGGGCACAGTAGTTGAGGCTCTGCCGAACGCAATGTTCCGTGTAGAGCTGACCAATGGTCACAAGGTCCTTGCGCACATCTCGGGCAAGATGCGCCAGCACTACATTCGTATCCTCCCAGAGGACCGCGTAATCGTAGAGCTCAGCACCTATGACCTGACCCGTGGGCGCATTATCTACCGCTACAAGTAAAGACTTGAAAACCGGTTCGCAAGAACCCCAAAAGAAATAAGAGACATGAAGGTTAACCCAAGCGTCAAGAAGATTTGCGACAAGTGCAAGGTCATTCGTCGCCACGGTCGCGTCATGGTGATCTGCGAAAACCCACGCCACAAACAGCGCCAGGGCTAAGCACTCTTCACAGCTTTACAACTGAATAGCAAAACAAGGCAACGCAACATCCGAGTTCTAAACAAAGATGTAACCTCCCGAGAAGGCGGGAGCCGAGAGAGTCAAATCTCACGGATGCGCTGCCACAGACCTTCTAAACAACAAGGAGAAATCCCATGGCACGTGTTGCCGGAGCAGATATTCCAGACGCGAAACGCGTCGAAATCGCCCTAACTTATGTCTACGGCATTGGCCGTACTCGCTCGGTTCAGATTCTGGCCGAAACCAAGATCGACAAGAACATCCGCGTCAAAGACTTGACCGATGACCAGCTTGTTGCAATTCGTGACTTCATCGAAGGCAACTTCAAGGTTGAGGGTGACCTTCGCCGCGACGTCGCAGCCGACATTCGCCGCAAGGTTGAAATCGGTTCATACGAAGGTATCCGTCACCGCAAGGGACTCCCAGTGCGCGGTCAGCGCACCAAGACCAACGCTCGTACTCGCAAGGGTCCAAAGCGCACCGTAGCCGGCAAGAAGAAGGTGGCACGCTAGTAGCCGCGGCTAAAGCGTCCATCATCCAAGTAAGAATTTAGGAGACAGCACTCATGGCAGCACCTAAGGCAAAAGCCGGTACCGCAGCTCGCAAGCCACGTCGTAAAGAGAAGAAGAACATCACCGTAGGTCAGGCTCACATCAAGTCGACCTTCAACAACACCATTGTGTCGATCACCGACTCAACCGGTGCGGTTATCTCGTGGTCTTCGTCTGGTGACGTCGGTTACAAGGGTTCACGCAAGTCAACCCCATTCGCAGCCCAGCTAGCAGCCGAGTCGGCCGCTCGCAAGGCCCAGGAGCACGGCCTAAAGAAGGTCGACGTGTTCGTAAAGGGTCCAGGCTCAGGTAAAGACACCGCTATTCGTTCGCTTGCAGCTGCAGGCCTCGAGGTTGGTTCGATCACCGACGTGACCCCACAGGCTCACAACGGATGTCGCCCACCAAAGCGTCGCCGCATCTAACGCGCATCCACTAGCTTTTCAAGTTTCAAAACCCAACTGAATAAATCTCGCAGTGGCCACTGCGAGAAAACCCCCAAAAAATAGACATCAAATAGTGGATGTCTACGAAAGGAACAACAGTGCTAATTGCACAGCGTCCAACCCTTCACGAAGAGAAAATCTCTGACACCCGTTCGCGCTTTACCCTTGAGCCACTTGAGCCTGGCTTTGGTTACACCCTAGGTAACTCGCTACGTCGCACCCTGCTTTCGTCGATTCCTGGCGCAGCTGTGACCCACGTTCGTTTTGCTGGCGCTCTTCACGAGTTCAGCACCATCGAGGGTGTTAAAGAGGATGTCACCGAGATCATCCTGAACCTCAAAGAGCTAGTTGTTTCGTCTGACAACGACGAGCCAGTTGTTGCTCGCCTAACCAAGACCGGTGCCGGCTCTGCAACTGCCGCTGACATCGTTGCTCCTGCAGGCGTTGAAATTCACAACCCAGAGCTAGTCATCGCAACCTTGAACACCAAGTCAAAGTTCGATGTTGAACTCATCATCGAGCGTGGCCGTGGTTACGTTCAGGCCTCACAGAACCGCAGCACCGGCGAAGAGGCTGGCCTAATCGCCGTTGACTCGATTTACTCGCCAGTTCTTAAGGTTGCTTACCGCGTTGAGGCAACTCGTGCCGGTGAGTTCACCAACTTCGACAAGCTAATCGTCGACGTTGAGTCAAAGCCTTCGATCAGCCCACGCGACGCAGTCGCATCGGCCGGAAGCACTTTGGTTGAGCTATTCGGTCTAGCCAAGGAGCTGAACGCAGCTGCTGAAGGTATCGAGATCGGCCCTGCTCCAACCGAAGCAACCCTGAGCCCAGAGCTTGCTATGCCAATTGAAGAGCTAGACCTAACCGTTCGCTCTTACAACTGCCTAAAGCGCGAAGGCATCAACACCGTATCCGAGCTAATCGGCCTAACCGAAGACCAGCTGATGAACATCCGCAACTTCGGTTCGAAGTCGGTTGACGAGGTTCGCGACAAGCTCACTTCGATGGGCCTAAAGTTCAAAGACAGCATGCCTGGCTTTGAAGCCGCTTACTTCAGCACCGGCGAAGACTTCGCCGCCGACTTTGACGACGTAGACCAGGCCTAAGCCGCTACTTAGAAATCCAAGGAGAATCAAATGCCTACCCCAACAAAGGGACCACGTCTAGGTGGCGGACCAGCTCACGAGCGTCTAATGCTTCGCAACCTGGCTACCTCACTAATCAACCACGGTCGCATCGAGACCACCGAGACCAAGGCCAAGCGTCTTCGTCCGGTAGCCGAGCGTCTAGTTAGCTTCGCAAAGCGCGGCGACCTAGCATCTCGTCGTCGCGTCATGATGCAGATCACCGACAAGTCGGCCGTTCACAAGCTATTCGCTGAGGTTGCACCGCTAGTTGCAGACCGTCAGGGTGGCTACACCCGCATCACCAAGCTTGGCTTCCGCAAGGGTGACAACGCTCCGATGTGTGTGATCGAGCTAGTTCTTGAGCCGGTATCACCAAAGGCCGTCAACAAGAAGCCAAAGCTTGAAAACAGCGTCAAGGCAACTGCTGCTGCAGTCGTCGAGGCAATCGAGACCGAAGAGGCCGTAGCTGAAGAAGTTGCAGTTGAAGAAGTAGTAGCCGAAGAAGTTGCAGCACCAGCTGCCGCTGAAGAGGTTGTTGCCGAAGCCGCTGCCGAAGAAGCTCCTGCAGCTGAAGAAGCTCCTGCCGCCGAGGCCGAGGCCGAAGCAGAGCCAGAAGCTCCAGCTGAAGAAGCCAAGTAGCTTTTCTAGAACCATGAGCCAGCCCGTCAGCCACAAGGTTGACGGGTTGACTCGTTTTCGGGTCGATTTTGCCTACGACGGCACCGATTACACCGGTTGGGCCAAGCAGCCCGGCTTGAAAACGGTTCAAGGCGATTTGCTTGCCGCAATGACCACCATTTTCGGGCCGACCGAAAACGATTTCGGGATGCGCATCGCCGGTCGCACCGACGCCGGCGTGCACGCCGCCAACCAGGTTGCTCACGTCGATCTGTCGGCTGCCCAGCTAAAGCGCTTGGGTCGCAACCCGAACGTTGTGGCTCGCCTGAACCACATGATGAGCGAATCAATTCGCATTCACGAGTTCAAGCCGGCGGCTCCCGGCTTCGACGCCAGGTTCTCGGCCATTTACCGCCGCTACCGCTACCAAATTTCTGACAATTTCGCGCAAAAAGACCCGCAGCAGATGCGCTACGTGCTCAACCTCACCTATGCGCTCGACCCGGTCGCCATGAACGAGGCGGCTCAGCTGCTGCTCGGTCTAAACGACTTTGCCTCGTTCTGCAAAACCCGTGCTGGTGCCACCACCATTCGTGACCTCAAGCGAATCAAGGTGCGCCGCAATGCGCAGAACATCATCGAAATCGAGCTCAAGGCCGATGCCTTCTGCCACAACATGGTGCGCTCAATCGTTGGCGCGCTGATCGCGGTCGGTGCCGGCAAGGCCAACCAGGCTGACCTCAAGCGCACCCTCGAGCGCGCCAAACGAGTCGAGACTTATAAGACCGTCGAGCCCAAGGGTCTTACCCTGATCGAGATTGGTTACCCTGCCGATTCGCGACTGGGCATTCAAGCCGAACGGTCTCGAGCACGAAGAACTCTTGACGAAGCTTGAGCCGAGTCGAGCATCCGCGTTAAAAACCAAAATAGGGTTTGACCGAATGCCCCTATTCGGGCTACACTTGACCCTTGTTGCTGGTATTCAATCAGCGTTAAACCGGAACCTCAAGAAGTAACTTTCTTCTCTCACGGGTTCATGTCGTAAAAAGACAAAAGTAGAAGGCAATTTAGCGTGCGTACTTACTCACCAAAGGCTTCCGAGCTGAAGAACGAGTGGCTTGTCATTGACGCCACCGACGTAGTTCTCGGCCGTCTCGCAACCCACGCCGCGGCTCTGCTGCGCGGCAAGCACAAGGCAACCTTTGCTCCACACATGGACAACGGCGACTTCGTGATCATCATCAACGCCGAGAAGGTAGCCCTAACCGGCGCCAAGCTGGCTCAGAAGAAGGCTTACAGCCACTCTGGTTACCCAGGCGGCCTTACTGCCACCACTTACTCAGAGCTTCTAGAGAAGAACCCAGAGAAGGCAGTTGAGAAGGCCATCCGCGGAATGATTCCAAAGACCAAGCTCGGTGCTTCGCAGATCGGCAAGCTCAAGGTTTACCGCGGCGCAGAGCACCCACACGCTGCACAGCAGCCAAAGCCTTTCATCATCGACCAGGTCGCTCAGTAGTCGACCCAAACAACAAGGACACATTCGTGGCAAAGACTGAAGCAGTAGAGACCCCAACCGAGTACTCAACCGAGACCCCGGCAGCTGCGGCTGCTGAAAAGGCTCCAAAGGCTCGCGGCCCACTGACCGTTCCAGGCGCAGGCCTAGGCCGTCGCAAGCAGGCAATCGCCCGCGTTCGCATCATGCCAGGTACCGGCGTTATCAAGGTAAACGGCCGCGAACTTGCAGAATACTTTCCAAACAAGCTTCACCAGCAGTTGATTCAAGACCCGTTCACCGTTCTTGACCTTTCGGGTCAGTACGACGTGATCGCTCGAATCACCGGTGGTGGCGTTGCTGGTCAGGCTGGCGCACTTCGTCTCGGCATCTCTCGTGCACTAAACGAGATCGACCGCGACAACAACCGCCCAGCACTCAAGAAGGCCGGATTCCTAAGCCGCGACGCACGTGTTATTGAGCGCAAGAAGGCTGGTCTCAAGAAGGCCCGCAAGGCGTCTCAGTACTCGAAGCGCTAAACCTTCAGGTTCAATCAGCTGTATTTCGGCTAGCCTCTAAAGCATGGCTCGACTCTTCGGCACCGACGGCGTTCGCGGACTCGCGAATCGCGATCTCACCGCAGAACTAGCACTTTCGCTCGCTCAAGCCGCCGCACTGGTGCTTGGTGAAGAATCTCGCTCAATCGGTGTTCGACCAAAAGCAGTCCTCGCTCGCGACCCCCGCATTTCTGGTGAATTTCTTGCCGCCTCGGTGGCAGCTGGTTTGGCATCTTCTGGCGTCGACGTTTATGACGCCGGCGTGCTGCCAACTCCAGGTGCCGCATTTCTAACCGCAGACATCAACGCCGACTTTGGCGTGATGATTTCGGCATCGCACAACCCAGCCCCAGACAACGGCATCAAGATTTTTGCTCGCGGCGGCCACAAACTGGCCGACTCGGTCGAAGATCAAATTCAAGCTGCCATGGATGCGCAGGCTCTAGCCCCAATCGGTGGCGCGGTTGGGCACATCAAGCGTATGGCCGATGCCGAAGACCGCTACCTGGTTCACCTGCTGACCGCGATTCCCAACCGCCTCGATGGCGTGAAGGTCGTGCTCGACTGCGCCCACGGTGCTGCCTCGGCAGTGTCTCCTGATGCGTTCAGGGATGCTGGCGCAGAAGTCATCGTGATCGGAAACGACCCAGACGGAATCAACATCAACGACGGCTATGGCTCGACCCACCTGAGCGCTCTACAGGCCGCTGTGCTCGAGCACGGTGCCGATGCGGGTATCGCTCACGACGGCGATGCCGACCGATGCCTAGCCGTTGATCACACCGGAGCAATAGTCGACGGTGACCAGATCATGGCCGTTCTAGCAGTTGCCGCCAAGGCCGCCGGTGAACTGGCTCGCAACACCCTCGTAGCGACCGTGATGTCGAACCTCGGTTTGCGCTTGGCGATGAAAGAGAACGACATCAACCTGATCGAAACAGCGGTTGGCGATCGCTATGTGCTCGAGGCTATTCGCGAAGGTAGCTACACCCTCGGTGGCGAGCAGTCGGGCCACGTGATTTTCACCCAGTGGGCAACCACCGGTGACGGCGTCTTGACTGGGCTGCGTCTAATGGCCGAAGTGGCTCGCACCAAGAAGACTCTTGCCGAGCTCACTTCGGTGATGAAGGTTTATCCACAAGTTTTGGTGAACGTGCGCGGCGTAGACAAAACCAAGGTTGACTCGAACCCTGCGCTTGCCGCAATCGTGGCCGAGGCTGAGGCCGAGTTGGCTGCCACCGGCCGAGTGCTGCTGCGTGCATCCGGCACAGAGCCACTGGTGCGCGTAATGGTCGAGGCTGCCGATGAGGGCTCGGCTCAGAGCTGGGCTGACCGCATCGCTCGCTTAGTGCTGCAAGAACTCGCGCTATAGTTTGGTGGTTTGCGCGCCTTAGAGTTTGCGCAACAACACCGAGTCAACGCGGTGGTTTACGCCCTTGCGAAGCACTAGGTTGGCGCGACCGCGAGTAGGCAAAATGTTCTCGCGTAGGTTCGGCAGGTTGATGGTCGACCAAATCAACTTGGCTGTTTCGAGCGCTGCCTCGAAAGGCACCTCGGCATAGCGGTGAAAGTATGACTGCGGATCGGTGAAGGCAGATTCGCGCAACTTCTTGAAGCGGTCGAGAAACCATTCGGTGATGTTCTCGGTCTCAGCATCCACGTAAATTTTGAAGTCAAAGTAATCGCTCAGCGAAACCTCTTGACCGGCACTCGGCGGCTGCAAAACGTTCAACCCCTCGATGATCAAAACGTCGGGAGATTCAACCTCGATCGACTCACCCTCGACGATGTCATAAACCAGGTGCGAATAAACCGGCGCAGAGACAGCCGGCTCACCACTTTTGATGTCGGCCACAAACTTGATCAGCGCGAGGCGGTCGTATGACTCCGGAAAGCCCTTGCGAGTCATCAAGCCGCGTCGCTCTAGCTCGGCGTTTGGGTACAGAAATCCGTCGGTGGTCACCAGCGCTACCTTCGGGGTGCCATCCCAGCGCGAGAGCAGTTCTTTGAGTAGACGCGAAACGGTGGACTTGCCAACCGCTACCGAACCGGCAATGCCGATCACGAATGGCACCTTTTTGGCTCGTTCGCCCAAAAATTGAGAGGATGCTGCGTGCAGCGCCTGCGTCTGTTGAACGTATAGGTTCAGCAGCCGACTCAGCGGCAAAAAGACGTCGGCCACCTCTTGCAGGTCAAGAAAATCACCCAAACCGCGAATCTGGTTTAGTTCAGCTTCGGTGAGCGGAGTGGCGGTGTTGGTGCCAAGAGCGGCCCAATCGGCTCGAGAAATTTCGACGAACGGCGTTGGTTCTGGCAACACAGCAGCCTGGGGGTCTTTAGGAACGCTCACAAAGAGCCATTCTGCCCTAAATTAGAACCTATGTGTGGAATCGTCGGCTATGTAGGCCCGAAGTCAACCCTCGAGGTTTTGATCGGCGGGCTTCGTCGACTCGAATACCGTGGCTATGATTCAGCCGGTGTTTCGATCATCGCCAACGGTCAGATAGAGACCCGCAAAAAGGCTGGAAAGCTCAATAATTTGGTGGCCGAGATTGAGGCACACCCACTGCCTACCGCCCACATCGGCATTGGCCACACACGCTGGGCAACCCACGGCGCACCCACCGACGGCAATGCACACCCGCACCTTGGCGGCGCGACATCCAGGCTGTCTTTGATTCACAACGGCATCATCGAAAACTTCGCCGAACTCAAGGCTGAGCTGCTTGCTGGCGGCACCAAGTTTGCCAGCGAAACTGACTCTGAGGTTGCCGCGCACCTTATTGCTAAGGCATTCGAGCGCACCGGCGAACTGGTTTCCGCTTTCACCGAAGTGGTCAACCGTCTGCACGGAGCTTTTACGATTTTGGTGATTGACCAAGACCAGCCAGACGTGGTTCTGGCAGCCCGCCGCAACGCACCTTTGGTAATCGGTCTGGGCGAGCACGAAAACTTCTTGGGCTCAGATGTGGCCGCATTCGTCGAGCACACCAAGCGTGCCATCGCGGTTGGTCAAGACCAGATCGTCATTTTGCGCGCCGAGTCGGTCGAGGTTATCGGCTTCGACGGCAAGCCTGCCGCAACTGAAGAATTCGAAGTCGACTGGGATGCCTCGGCGGCGTCTAAGGGCGGATGGCCGTCGTTCATGGCCAAAGAAATAGCCGACCAGCCGCAGTCGATCGCCGACACCCTGATGGGCCGATTGTCGCATGACGGCCATGTGTCGTTGGGTGACTTGGCCGCGCTATCGCCCGAATACATCAAAAACATCGACCGCCTCGTAATCGTTGCCTGTGGCACCGCATCGTATGCCGGTGACGTTGGCAAGTACTCCATCGAGAAGTGGGCGCGCATCCCCGTTTCTGTCGAACTGTCACACGAGTTCCGTTACCGCAACCCGATCATCACGCCGAACACTCTTGTGGTTGCCATTTCGCAGTCGGGTGAAACCATGGACACCCTGATGGCCACTCGCTATGCCCGCGAACTTGGTGCAAAGGTGATTTCGATTTGCAACACTCAGGGCGCAACTTTGGCACGTGAATCGGATGCGACGCTCTACACCCACGCAGGCCCAGAAGTTGCGGTTGCCTCAACCAAAGCGCTAACCTCGCAGATCACCGCCACCTACCTACTTGCTCTGATGCTCGCCGAAGCCCGTGGCGCGAGCGCCCCAGCCGAACTTGCCCGCCTTGGTAAAGAGTTGCTCAAGTTGCCGGCCAAGGTAACCGACGTAATCGAGAACCTTCCGCAGGCCATGGCACTTGGCACCGCCCACGCCGACGCTAGCTCGGTTCTGTTCCTGGGTCGCAACGTTGGTTTTCCGGTGGCAATGGAGGGTGCGCTAAAGCTGAAAGAGCTCGCCTACATTCACGCCGAAGGTTTTGCGGCCGGCGAACTGAAGCACGGCCCTATTGCGCTTATCGAAGAGGGCCAGCCGGTGATTGTGATTGTGCCGAGCCCACGCGATGCCGACAGCCTGCACCCAAAGGTGATCAGCAACATTCAAGAGATTCGCGCTCGCGGAGCAAAGGTTATTGCCATTGCCGAAGAGGGCGACGCCACGGTTGGCGATTACGCCGAATCGGTGATTTTCGTTCCAGAAACCGAACCGATTTTCTCGGCGGTGCTTTCGGTGATTCCACTTCAGGCGTTCGCGCTCGCACTTTCGACCGCAAAGGGTCTCGATGTCGACCAGCCGCGCAACCTCGCCAAGTCGGTGACCGTCGAGTAGGCGCATCCATGATTATTGGCGTCGGCGTTGACCTGGTAGACCTCGAGAGGTTCGAAAAGGCAATCTCGGGCACACCCGCGCTAATCGAGCGTTTGTTCGCTGAGTCAGAGCGCGAGGCCAGCAGCCGCACCCTGGCCGGTCGGTTTGCCGCCAAAGAAGCGCTGGTGAAGGCCGTTGGCGACCCGCGAGGTTTGCGCTGGCACGAAGTTGAAATCGTCAAGGATGCCCTTGGCAAACCTTCTATCGTGACAAGTGGCACTACGGCAGACTTTATAAAGGGTGCAGGAATTCAAAGCCTGCACCTGTCGATTAGTCACGATGGCGGAAAAGCCATCGCCATGGTCGTTGCCGAAGGAGGTGCGTGATGCGCGAGTTAGTCATTGACCTCGATGCAGTTGTGCACAACCTCGAAGTGATGCGTTCGCGAGCCGGTGGAGCGATGGTAATGGGCGTGGTGAAGGCCAACGCCTATGGTCACGGCATGATCGAGATCGCCAAAACTCTGGAGTCGGCTGGCGTCGACTACTTGGGCGTGGCAGAC